>DASVVC010000092.1:0-40535 GCA_036386755.1 Telluria sp. | reverse complement strand
GGACTTGGGCCCCCGCCTGCGCGGGGGCGACGGTTTTTCGGATAGCGGTGTAATCAAGCGCAGCCGTATGACCAACGTTTAAAGAAAAGGTTTTCAGCACCAGGATGGGCAGCACTCGCTGCAAGGGCATCAGACCCGCATAGACAATAGAGAAGGATGGAGACGCATGATCAAGACTATTCGCCCGTTGACACTGGCTGTTTCGTTTGCATTGCTGTCGGCTTCGGCCCAGGCTGACACCGTGAAGATTGCCTTCATCGACCCTTTATCGGGCCCTTTCGCGCCGGTCGGGCAGAACCAGCTCAAAAGCTTCCAGCTGATCGCCGACATGGCCAGCACGCAAAAATGGGCTGGCGAGCACAAGATCGAGGTGGTCGGCTTCGACAACAAGGCCAGCCCCCAGGAATCGCTCACCCTGCTCAAGACCGTGATCGACCAGGGCTACCGCTACATCACCCAGGGCAACGGCTCCGGCGTCGGCCTGGCCCTGCTCGACGCGATCAACAAGCATAACGAGCGTAATCCGGGCAAGGAAGTCGTGTTCCTGAACTACGCGGCCATCGATCCGGACATGACAAACAGCAAGTGCAGCTTCTGGCACTTCCGCTTCGACGCCAATTCCGACATGAAAATGGAGGCGCTGACGTCCTACATGGCGCCCAACAAGGACATCAAGAGCGTCTACATCATCGGCCAGAACTACGCTTTCGGGCAGGCCGTCAGCCGCGCCGCCAAGGAGTACCTCAAGCGCAAGCGGCCGGACATCAAGATCGCCGGCGACGACCTGCACCCGATCGCCCAGGTCAAGGATTTCTCGCCTTACATCGCCAAGATCAAGGCCTCCGGCGCCGACACCGTCATCACCGGCAACTGGGGCGCCGACCTGGCCCTGCTGATCCGTGCCGCCAAGGACGCCGACCTCAAGGCCAATTTCTACACGTACTACGGTATCACCACCGGGGTGCCGACCGCCATGGGCGCCGCCGGCGCCGACCGTGTCAAGATCGTCGGCAACTGGATGATCAACAACGAGAAGTTTACCGGCAAGGAGGTCGTCGACGCATTCAAGAAGAAATACAACGACGATTACTATGCCGCCCAGACCCACAGCGGCATCGGCATGCTGGCCCAGGCCATCAAGACCGCCAAGTCCACCGATCCGGTCAAGGTGGCGTTCGCCATGGAAGGCGCCAAGTTCACCAGCATCAACGGCGAAGTCATCATGAACAAGGCCGACCACCAGTTGCAGCAGCCGCTCTACATCGGCACCTGGACCAAGACCAACGGCAAGGATGTCAAGTACGACCAGGAAAATACCGGCTACGGCTGGCGCATGGACAAGAAGATCGACGCCTACCTGGCGAACCAGCCGACTTCCTGCCAGATGAAGCGGCCCGGGGCGTAACGCCACGGCCGCGGGGCGCGCCGTCCGGCCACAAGCCGGGCGGCCCTGTCCCGGCAAGACTGCAGGGTGGACGGGCGCGGTCCGGTAATGACGGCGCGCGTGTCCACCACCTTCACGTTGTCGACCACGGTGGGGCCCGCACGCCCACCCAACCTGATCACACCTATGGAATTTACACTGTTCACCCTGCTGAACGGGATCAGTTACGGACTGCTGCTGTTCATGCTCTCGTCCGGGCTGACCCTCATCTTCAGCATGATGGGCGTGCTCAACTTTGCGCACGCCAGTTTCTACATGCTCGGCGCCTACATTGCCTACACCATCAGCAGCGTGCTCGGCTTCTGGCCGGCGCTGGTGCTCGCGCCGGTGGCGGTCGGCCTGATCGGCGCGCTCGTGGAGCGCTACGGCCTGCGCCCGCTGCATAAATTCGGCCACGTTCCCGAACTGCTGTTTACCTTCGGGCTGTCGTTCCTGGTCGTCGAGCTGGTCCAGCTGATCTGGGGCCGGGCCGCCGTGCCGTATCCGATCCCCAAGGAACTCGACGGCCCCCTGTTCACCCTGTTCTCGACCAGTTTTCCGATGTATCGCGGCTTCATGATGCTCGTCGCCCTGTCGATGCTAGCCGCGATTTACCTGGTGCTCACGCGTACCCGGGTCGGGCTGGTGATCCAGGCGGCGCTGACCCATCCGGATGCGGTCGAGGCGCTCGGCCACAACGTGCCGCGCATCTTCATGTGGGTGTTCGGCGGCGGCTGTGCGCTGGCCGGGCTGGCGGGCGTGATCGGCGGCAACGCCTTCGTGACCGAGCCCGGCATGGCGGCCACGGTCGGCAGCATCATCTTCGTCGTGGTCGTGGTCGGCGGCATGGGCTCGCTGGCCGGGGCGTTCTATGCCTCGATCCTGATCGGCGTGCTGCAAACCTTCGCCGTGGCGCTCGATTATTCGCTGATGAGCCTGTTCAACGGCCTCGGCGCCAACATCACCATGGACACGCCCGGCTACGAGGTGCTCAAGCTGAGCATCTCGCAAAGCGCGGCCATCCTGCCGTTCCTGCTGCTGGTGCTGATTTTGATTTTCCGCCCGAAGGGCTTGATGGGGACGCGCGAATGAGGCTCACCTATACTCCCCTGAACCTGGGCCGCTACCTCGTGTGGGGCGGCTTTGCGCTGCTCCTGGTGCTGGCCCCGCTGATCTTTTCCAGGGGCGCGGCGCTGTCGATCCTGTCCCAGATCGGCACGGTCATGATTTTCGGCCTGTCGTACAACATGTTGCTGGGGCAAGGCGGCATGCTGTCGTTCGGCCACGCCGTCTATTCCGGCCTGGGCGCCTTCTTCGCCATCCATGCCATGAACAGCAGCGGCATCGGTGCCCTGGTGCCGACGTCCCTCATTCCGTTGGTGGGCGGCATCGCCGGGATGGGTTTCGGCGTGCTGTTCGGCTACGTGACGACCAAGAAATCCGGCACCACCTTCGCCATGATCACCTTGGGACTGGTGGAACTGGTGTTTGCCTGCTCGCTGATGTTTCCCGGCTTTTTTGGCGGCGAAGGCGGCATCACCACCAACCGCGTGCGCGGCGAGGCTGTCATGGGCATCACCTATGGACCGCAGGTGCAGGTGTATTACCTGATCGCCGCCTGGCTGTTCGCCAGCACGGTCGCCATGTTCGCCTTTACGCAAACGCCGCTCGGGCGCATGGCCAACGCCGTGCGCGACAATCCCGAACGCGTCGAATTCATCGGCTACGACACGCAGTGGGTGCGCTACCTGACGCTGATCCTGTCGGCCTTTTTCGCGGGAATTTCGGGCGCCCTGTCGGCGATCAACTTCGAAATCGTCAGCGCCGAGAACGTCAGCGCGATCCGCTCGGGCAGTATCTTGCTGTTCGTGTTCATCGGCGGGATCGGCTTCTTCTTCGGGCCCTTGCTGGGCACCATCGTCGGCGTGTTCTTTTCCGTGATGCTGTCGGACTTCACGCCGGCGTGGCAGCTGTACCTGGGCCTGTTCTTCATCTTGCTGGTGCGCTACGCCCCGGCGGGACTGTCGAGCCTGATTCTGATGCTGCTGCGGGTGGCCGGCGCGCGCAAGTTCGGGCGCATCGGCAAGCCCTTGCTGGCGGTCGCCGCCTGCGCGCTGGTCGCTCTGGTCGGCATGGTGATGGGCATCGAAATGCTGTATCACCTGACCCTGGACGCCGCCAATGGCAGCGTCATGACCCGCTTCGGGCAGGCGATCGACACCAGATCGGCCGCGCCGTGGCTGGTGGCCGGCGCGTTCCTGCTGGCGGGCATTGTTGGCTACCGGCGCTTTCAGCCGGGATATTACGCAGGCTGGAGTGACGTCAATGCAGAAATCGTGGCCCAACAGCGCGGAGGTGTCGCATGACGACCGCCGCGCTTGAACTGAAAGACGTGCGCAAGAGTTTCGGCCGTTCCGAGATCATCCGCGGCGCCAGCCTGACCGTGCAAAAAGGCGAGCGCTGCGCGGTGATCGGACCGAATGGCGCCGGTAAATCGACCTTGTTCAACCTGGTATCGGGGCGCTTTCCGATTACCTCGGGCGATATTTGCCTCAACGGGAACAGTATCAACGGTTTGCGGCCGTTCGAAATCAACCGGCTCGGTTTATCGCGCAGCTTTCAGATCAGTAATCTGTTCGAAAAACTGTCGGTGTATGAAAACCTGCGCTGCGCGGTATTGTGGTCGCTCGGGTATAAATATTCGTTCTGGCAGCGTTTGAACGGCCTGCGCGATGCCCACGAGCGCGCGGAAGAGGTATTGGAGCAGATCGGCATGCAGCGCCAGCGCAAGGTACTGGCCGGGGTGCTGACGTATGCCGAACAGCGCGCGCTGGAAATCGGCATCACGATTGCCGGCGGGGCCGATGTGATCTTGCTCGACGAGCCGACCGCCGGCATGAGCCGTTCCGAGTCCGATGCAGCGGTCGAATTGATCCGCAAGGTCACCGTCGGCAAGTCGCTGGTGATGGTGGAGCACGACATGAGCGTGGTATTCGGGCTGGCCGATAAAATCGCGGTGCTGGTGTATGGCGAGGTGATTGCCTGCGACTCGCCGGCCAATATCCGCTCGAATGCGGCGGTGCAGGCGGCCTACCTGGGCCACGAAGGCAGCGAGGAAGCCGCATGAGCGCCATTCTGGAGATTAAAAACCTGCATGCGTTCTACGGCAAGGGACATATTTTGCACGGCGTCGACCTGCAGATCGGTAAAGGCGAGATTGTCAGCCTGCTGGGGCGTAATGGAGTAGGGCGCTCGACTTTGGTCAAGGCGGCCATGGGACAGGTCAATGCGACCGGGTCGGTGCTGTTCAAGGGCGAGGAAGTGCTGGGCTTAAAGGCGTTCCAGATCGCGCATAAGGGGCTGGCGTATGTGCCGGAGAACCGGGATATTTTTCCGACCCTGACGGTGGAGCAGAATCTGATCCTGGGGCAGAAGAAGACCGGTGTGGTCGGGCGCTGGTCGCTCGACGATATGTACAAGATGTTCCCGCGCTTGCTGGAGCGGCGTACGGTGGCAGCCGGGTTTTTGTCGGGCGGGGAGCAGCAGATGCTGACTTTATGCCGCAGTTTGATGGGCGATCCAGATTTGATCATGATCGACGAGCCGACCGAAGGCCTGGCGCCGAAGATCGTGGCGCTGGTGGCCGAGTATTTGCTGGCGCTGAAAGAGAAGGGGATTTCGGTGCTGCTGGTGGAACAGAAACTGGCCATCGCGCTGGAGATTTCGCAGCGGGTGTATGTGATGGGGCATGGGGCGATCGTGTTCGAGGGGACGCCGCAGGAGTTGAGGGCCGATGCGGGGGTGAGGAAGGAGTGGTTGGAGGTTTAGGTGGAGGTGGCGGATCGACGAAATTGGGTTCCCGCCTGCGCGGGAACGACGGTTTTGAGGGCAACGGTAGAGATATTCGTCGTTCCCGCGCAGGCGGGAACCCAAGTTCGCAATTTTATCCCCTCACAAAAAATAATACGACCGTTCTATTATGATGTATAGTCGAAGACTGCTGAACCCACTAACAAAGGAAGAGACATGAGCGCCGAATACCTGGTCAATGGCAGCGTTGCCGTCATCACACTGAACAATCCACCGGTCAACGGACTGGGTCTTGAGACGCGTACCGCCGCGGTCGCCGGCATTCGCCGCGCGCTGGCGGACGACGCCGTCAAGGCGATCGTCATCACCGGCGCCGGCAAGGCGTTTTCCGGCGGCGCCGACATCAAGGAATTCAATTCGCCCAAGGCCCTCACCGAACCATCGCTTCACTCGCTGATCCAGGTCGCCGAAAGCTCGACCAAACCGGTCATCGCTGCCATCCACACCGTCTGCATGGGCGGCGGCCTCGAACTGGCCCTCGGATGCAACTACCGCGTCGCCATGCCGGGCGCCCAAATCGCGCTGCCGGAAGTCAAGCTCGGCCTCTTGCCGGGCGCCGGCGGCACCCAGCGCCTGCCGCGCGTGGTCGGCCTGGAAATGGCCCTGAACATGATCGTCTCAGGCACCCCGGTCCTGTCGGAAAAATTCGCCAGCACCGCGCTGTTCGACGAGGTCTTCGCCTCCGACGCCAACCTGATCGACTCGGCCGTGGCTTTTGCCAACAAGGTCGCCGACGTGCGTCCGCTGCCGCGCGTGCGCGACCGCAAGGTGAATTACCCGAACCACGAAGCGTTCCTGCAATTTTCACGCAACACCGTCAAGGCCATGTCGGGTGCCTTTCCGGCGCCGCTGGAATGCGTGGAAACCGTGGCCGCCTCGGTCACCAAGAAATTTGAAGACGGCATCAAGTTCGAACGCGAACGCTTCCTGCACCTGATCCAGACGCCGGAATCGAAGTCGCTGCGCCACGCCTTCTTCGCCGAACGCCTCGCCAGCAAGATCCCGGACGTGCCAGCCGACACGCCGACGCGCGAGATCAAGCAGGCCGCCATCATCGGCGCCGGCACCATGGGCGGCGGCATCGCCATGAACTTCGTCAACGCCGGCATTCCCGTCATCCTGCTCGAAACCAAGCAGGAAGCGCTCGACAAGGGCATCGCCACGATCCGCAAGAATTACGAAAACACGATGAAGAAGGGCAAGCTGACACAAGAGAAGTTCGAACAGCGCGTCGGCCTCATCAGCGGCACCCTGAACTATGCCGACATCGCCCAGGCCGACATCGTCGTCGAAGCCGTGTTCGAAGACATGGGCGTGAAGGAATCGGTCTTCAAGCAGCTTGACGCGGTGATGAAGCCCGGCGCGATCCTGGCGTCGAACACCTCGACCCTGGACGTGAACAAGATCGCCGACTTCACCAGCCGTCCGCAAGATGTGGTCGGCACCCACTTCTTCAGCCCGGCCAACGTGATGAAGCTGCTGGAAATCGTGCGCGGCGCCAAGACCGGCAAGGACGTGCTGGCCACCACCCTGGCGCTGTCGAAAAAGCTGCGCAAGACCGGCGTGGTGTCGGGCGTGTGCGACGGCTTCATCGGCAACCGCATGATCGAACAGTACAGCCGCCAAGCTGGTTTCCTGCTGGAAGAAGGCTGCTTGCCGGAGCAGGTCGATAAAGCCGTGGAAAAATTCGGCTTTGCGATGGGACCGTTCCGCATGGGCGACCTGGCCGGCAACGATATCGGCTGGTACATCCGCAAGCGCCGCTACGTCGAGTCGCCGGAAATCACCTACTCCAAAACCGCCGACCTGCTGTGCGAGATGGGCCGCTACGGCCAGAAAACCAGCGCCGGGTGGTACGACTACAAGGCGGGCGACCGCAAGGCCTACGCTTCCCAAGACGTCAACGACATGATCGTCAAGCACTCGGCCGACATCGGCGTCGAGCGCCGCAAGATCAGCGATGAAGAAATCGTCGAGCGCCTGGTGTATTCGCTGGTCAACGAAGGCGCACGCATCCTGGAAGAGGGCATTGCGATGCGCGCCTCCGACATCGACATGGTCTACCTGACCGGCTACGGCTTCCCCGTGTTCCGTGGCGGTCCGATGTTCTATGCCGATACGGTCGGCCTGGCCAATGTATTGATGGCGATGGAGAAATACGCCAAGGGCCGCCATGGCGACGCATGGGCGCCCGCGCCGCTGATGGTGCGCCTGGCCGCCGAAGGCAAGGGTTTTAATAGCTGATCGACCGTCATGTCCGCAAAAGGCAGCCCCCGGCAATCGGGCGCTGCCTTTTTTATTGCCTGAATCAATGTTATGCGAGCAATGGGATTGTCGCGCAAATGCGCGCTTTTCCGCGCCTGAACATCGTCGCCTGCGTGCACCAGCACCGGGTTTTCGCTTCCGCGATCTGTGCCATCGGCACCACGATTAATCTTCTTTTCCACACTGCGCCTTGCTAATTTGTCTTCTGGCAGCGTCATGCCGCACCATTTAATTCAAAAATAAACATCACGGCCATCCCCGAATACATTTGAATGGAAACGTTGCCAATACATGATATTTTTGTAACTCAATCATGTACATCAATAACAAGGAGACGCCAGGTGAAGATACATCCCCGTTGGGCCAGTGCAATGCTGGCTGTTTTAATCAGTCCGGCCGCCATGGCCGCCGCAACCGACTCGGCTGTCGTCTCGGGACAGGCCCGGTTCGAGGTCTTGTCGCCGACACTGATACGCACCGAGTACGCTGCCGATGGCCAATTTCTCGACACGGCGACGTTTAACGCCATTGGCCGCGATGCTTTCGACAGGCCGGCGTTTACCACCAGCACGGTCGATGGCTGGTTGAGCATCAAGACTGCCGCGTTGACGATGAAATACAAGGTCGGCTCCGGCCCGTTCACGCGGCAAAACCTGAGTGTCGAACTACTGGCTGGTACCGAACTCGTAAAGGGGCGGCCGTGGAGCCGCCTGCTGTGCACCGTCGGCCAGCGCTGCGAAGCTGAAAAAGCGGCGCGCAACCTGTCGTTCAGCGGCTTGAGCATCAATGCCAACCACCGGGGCTACACGGGCGAAGGCTTTCTGGCCGGGTACGTCAATGTGGGCGACACCCTGACCCTGGAGGTGGACGTGGAGCGGGCCGGCGCATACCAGTTCGCGCTGCAATATGCCAACGGCATCCCCGCCGATGGCCAGCATCAGGTGCGCACGCTGACCCTGTCGGTGGACGGCGCCGCCGGCCGCTCCCTGTCCCTGGCGCCAACCGCTGACTGGGATACCTGGGGGACGGCGCGCTCGGCTGCGATCGAGCTTCGTCCCGGGCGGCATACCATCCGCCTGGCACGCGGCCAGGGCGATTCGGGCAACGTCAACGTCGACAGCGTGGCCCTGGTGCAGGACGGTGCCAGCCTGCCCGCCGCCGGCTGCCAGTTCGGCACTGTGTGCCAGGCCGAGGATGGTGCCATCGCCGGCTCGGCGCAGGTGCAGGCCAACCACGACGGTTATGGAGGCGCCGGCTTTGTCGCCGAATTGAACCAGGGTGCCAGCGTCGCCGTCCAGGTGACCGACGTGCCGGAGGCGGGCAAGTATGTGCTGCAGCTGCGCTACGCCAACGGCAGCGGCGGCGACCAGTTGCACCAGGCCAGAACGGCGAGCGTGATTGCCAACGGCATCGAGCAGCGCCTGTCGCTGCCTAGGACCGACCATTGGGCTGCGTGGAATGTGGCCGCGAGCGAGCCTGTCGCCCTCCATGCCGGCACCAACGACCTTTTGATCGCCTGCCCGGACGCGGCCAGCTGCCACATCAATGTCGACACGGTAGCGGTGCTGCGTCCCGCCCTGGGAGGCTACCGCCGCAGCGTCGACCTGATCGATGGCGTCGCGCCGACCACGCCCGGCTTGCTGTACCGGGATGGCTGGTATCTGCTCGACGATACGGCGACCGCCTTGTATGCCGACGGCGCTCCAAGCCTGACCCAGCGGCCGGCGCGCTCGGCACAGGATTACCAGGACGGTTATCTGTTCGGATATGGCCGCAATTACAAGCAAGCCCTGGCCGATCTTGCCACCTTGACCGGTCCTTCCGTCCTGTTGCCACGGTGGGCCTATGGCGTGTGGCTTTCCCAGTACTATGACCGCACCTCCGCCATGTACCAGAATACGATACTGCCCAGGTTCCGCGCCGAACGCGTCCCGCTCGATGTGCTGGTGACCGACACCGACTTCAAGTCGCCCAATACCTGGAATGGCTGGGAATTCGATACTGAAAAGTTTCCGCAACCGAAAGCCTTCCTGGACTGGGCGCACGGCCAGGGCCTGCATACGTCATTTAACATCCATCCCTCGATTGCCGGTTCGGACCCGCAATTTCCGCGCGCCCAGGCCACCGCCAACAACAAGCTGGCCAGGACTGGCGCTTGCGGCGATCCGGCCAACCGCGATCCGGCGGGCTGCTACGGGTTCGATTGGGCCGATCCGGACCAGCTCGCGGCCTACTTCGAGCTGCATCAAACCATGAACGGCCAGGGCGTCGATTTCTGGTGGCTTGACTTTTGCTGCGACGGGTCGCAGTCGCGGCGCACCGACCTGACCGCCGATGCATGGATCAACCACCACTATGCGCAAGATGCCGAGCGCGCCATCGGCCGCGGTTTTACCCTGTCGCGTACCTACGGCCTGGGACCGTGGAACAACCAGCCCAACGAGGCGAGCGGCCCGTGGGCCGACAAGCGCAGCACGGTGCATTTCACGGGCGACTCCTATTCGACCTGGCGTATGCTGGCCGCGGAGGTCGGCTACACGGCGGCCGAGTCGGCCGCGACCGGATTGTCGGCCGTCAGCCATGACATCGGGGGCTTTAACCGGGTCGCTCAAGCCGCTGGTGCCGAGCCGGGCAGTTACAAGATGGATGACGAGATGTACGCGCGCTGGGTGCAGTTCGGCACCTTCCAGCCGATCGACCGGCTCCATGGCGACCACAGCGACCGGCTGCCCTGGCAATATGGCGCGGCGGCCAAGGCGTCGGCCGTCAAGTTTTTGCGGCTGCGCGGGGCGCTGGTGCCTTACATCTACACGCTGGCGCGCGATACCGTGCGCACCGGCGTACCGGTGGTCCGCGCCTTGTACCTGGACTACCCTGATCAGGCCGCCGCTTACAGCTTCGCCGGCAGCCAGTATTTCTTCGGCCCGGATCTGCTGGTGGCGCCGATTACCAGCGCTGGCAACCCAGCCTCGGTCTCGGTATGGTTTCCGCCCGGGAAATGGGTCGATTACTTCACGGGCAAAAGCCATGTTGGCGGCGTACGCAGCGTCAGCGCGGACTTGAACACCATGCCCGTCTTTCTCAGGGCCGGCGCCATCGTCCCGAGCCGGGCCGACAATGCGCCGAACGATGTCCAGCACCCGTTGAGCAGCGTGGTCTTGACCGTGGCCAGCGGCGCATCGGGCCAGTTCGAGCTCTATGAAGACAATGGCAGCACCACCGATTTGAGCGAAAGCGCCACCACCACGATCGCGTACAGCGAAGCGGGCGGCTATAACTTGCTGATCGGCCCGGCAAAAGGCACCTTCCCCGGCCAGGTGACGCAGCGCGCCTGGACGGCGGTGTTCTTGAATGCAGCGCCGCCGCAGGCGGTCACGGTCAATGGCACCACGCTGCCCAACAGCGCCTGGTCGTATAACAGCGACACCAAAAAGCTGATGGTGCCCGTTGCGGCCCGTGCTACCAGCGAGAAGATCCTGGTCAGCTATCGGTAAGCACGACGGCCAAGAAGGCGCGGGCCGCCGCGCCGTACGCGACAGATAGCTTGTCCCCTGTAAAAGGCAGCGCCGGTCATCCCGGTGCTGCCTTTTTTTGCGTGATGTGTTGCGGCGATGGCAATCGTCTACTAAAATGGACGAATGGATACAGTAAAAGACGAAACAAGCGCGGCGATTGCCCGCCGATTGCGCCTGGAACGCGACGCGCGCGGCTGGTCGCTGGCGGACCTGGCGGGCCGGTCCGGCGTGGCCAAGGCCACCATCAGCAAGATCGAGCGTGAGGAAACCAGCCCCACGGCGGTCATCCTGGTGCGGCTGGCCGGCGCCTTCGACCTGACCCTGGCCGGCCTGCTGCTGCGCGCGGAGGGCCATGACAGCCGCGTCATGCGCGCGGCGCAGCAGGCTGAGTGGCGCGATCCGGACAGTGGCTATGTGCGCAAGCAAATCTACGCGCGCCCCGATCATCCGGTCGAGATCGTGCAGGTCGACATGCCGCCCGGCCAACGCGTGGTGCTACCAGCGTCGTCCTACGCGCATATCCGCCAGGCGATCTGGGTGCAGGCGGGGCCGTTGATGGTGGCGGAGGGCGGCGAGCAGCATCGCCTGGAAGATGGCGACTGCCTCGGCTTCGGGCCGCCGTCGGAGGTAACGATTTCCAACGACGGCGCGCATGCCTGCCGTTACCTGGTTGTACTTTCAAGGAGCTAATGACCATGCGCAACATCCAAATCCGTCCGCTGGAGGCGGCCCCCGCCCTGATCGACACCCTTGCGGCATTGCTGGTGGAGGTGGTCGCCCAGGGCGGCTCGGTCGGCTTCATGCATCCGCTGTCCCGCCCGGAAGCGCACGCCTTCTGGGAACGCGCGCTGCAAGCGGCTGCCGATGGCCAGCGCATCGTGTTCGGCGCTTTCGAGGATGACCGGCTGGTGGCAACGGTCAGCCTGTTGCTCGACTGTCCGTCCAACCAGCCGCACCGCGCGGAGATCGCCAAGATGATGACCTTGCCGCGCTGCCGTGGACGCGGCATCGCGGCGGCCCTGCTGCACGCGGCCGAAGCGGCCGCCGTGGAGCGCGGCAAGACCCTGCTGGTGCTCGATACCGCCAGCGAGGGCGGCGCTGCCGGGCTCTACGAGAAACACGGCTTCATGCTGACCGGAGAAATTCCGGATTTCGCACTCAAGCCCCATGGCGGGCTGACTGGCACCCTGTTGTACTGGAAGCGCATCGGGATTGCTTGCGCCTGATCGCACCTTTAGCTTGCTTTTCGAGCAACAATCTCCGAAGATTGGGCCTTTCCGAATATCCGCAGGCGAACATCAGCCGTCAATGCCCAGGTCACCGGTAAGCGGCGTGGGTCGAAGTGCCAGCAAAGGTCAAATATGGATGCACAAATGAGCTTCGTCAAGATGTGGTCCGATGAAGATATGGTTGACTTACGTATCGAGGCCAGTGATGGTGCGTCGACATTCAGTAACGAGGTGTATGTAGGACATCGCCACCTGAAGGATACCGTCGCGGGATTGGACCTGTTTAAGGACCAGGTCTACGGCGGCATTTACGACATGCGGTTCGGGAAGTTCGGCCCTGAATATGCATCCGGTGCATTTCACGCCCGACTGCATTTTCAGAATGGCAGCTTGTACATCACTGTTAGTGCCCAGTCCGGCTATTTCGATTTCGGTAAAAAGCACGTCGCACGCGAAAGCGCATTGTATTTGACTACCGAGCCAGCGCAGCTCGATGAGTTCATACGGGCGCTGCGAGCCGTCAGCGACGGTCACAGCGATAATGCCACGCTAGCGACATTTCCGCCTTGTTGAGGAGGGGCAAAACTCCCTGTGCACCATGCCTTGCTTGCCCGTGACCATGCCATGCCTGGCCAGTTTGTCGAGCCGGGCGGCGTAACGCCTGGGCCAATACCAGCGGTTTTGTGATGCGCTCTTATTCAGGAATGGTGTAGACGTAAAAGAAGTCATCGTCGCGCTTCCAGCCTTTTGCCTCATACAGCGCCTGCGCGTTGGCGTTGGTATGCGCGGTGGACAGCGCAAGTCGGATTGCCCCGACCGTCTTCGCAAAGTCGACCGACGCGGAAATGAGCTGGGACCCGACGCCCTTGCAACGCCCCAGCGCATTGACGAACAAATCATTGAGGATATAGATGCGCCCGAGGGAAACGCTCGAAAAGCTCGGATAGAGCTGCGCAAACCCGACTGGCTCCGATCCGTCGTGCGCGATAAACAAGACCGACTCGCCGTGATTAAACCGGTCCGTCAGGAATCGCTTCGCAGCGGCCACATCGCTGTCGCGTTCATAGAACTGGCGGTAGCCATCGAATAAAACTGACAATGCGTCGAGATCGGCAAGTACGGCCTGGCGAATCTGAATCGTGCTCATGCGGTTATCATCCAAAAAAGTGGTTGGAAGCAGGTATCCTGCTTAAATTGCAATGTAACATCAAATTTTGAATAGGGTTGAGTACGATGGATGAGGCGATCAAGAAGGAAATTGTCGCGTTAGGGCGCAAGGCGCATGACCTGACCGAGGCTGCCTACCGCAACCACGCATCCACGCGCGGTGAAGGCGGTTGGACGGATAAGCAGAGAATACTGCTTGCCGACATGGCCCTGCACCTGTTGCAAACTGCGCTGCGCGACGGCGAGCTTTCGGCCGATGAGCTCAAGCGCAATCTGTATGCCGTCCTGACGATCTCCGACCAGTTCATCCCCGATGACGGTTTGAAAGCGATTGCCGACCGCCTATACGCCGCCTGACGGTAGAATATCCGTACCGAAATAATTCCAAAAGGACAATCCATGCGCGCGAAGTTGCTGTTTCTGTTTGCCACCCTTGTCAGCACTGCCTGCGTGCATGCCGATCCGCTCGACGACGCCATCGTCGCCGAGATGAAACGCGGCCACGTGCCTGGCGTCGGCATCGCCGTCGTCAAGGACGGCAAGATCATCAAGGAAATGGGCTACGGCGAAGCCGACGTCGAACACGGGGTGCGCGTGACGCCGCAGACAGTGTTCCAGTCCGGCTCGGTAGGCAAGACGTTCACCGCCGCACTGGTGATGCTGCTCGCGGAAGACGGCAAACTGTCGCTTGACGATCCGATCTCGCGCCACCTGGCCAATACGCCCAAGGCATGGGAAGCGATCACGATTCGCCACTTGCTCACCCACACCTCGGGCCTGGGCGATCCGTACGCCAGCCTCGACCTGCACAAGGACTACACGGACGAGGAACTGATCGCGCTGGAAGCGGCCATCCCGGTCCTGTCGGCCCCCGGGGAGAAGTGGTCATACAGCAATATGGGCTATCACTTGCTGGGATTCATCTGCAACAAGGCGGGCGGCAAGTTCTATGGCGATCAGCTGCGCGAACGCATTTTCGCACCGTTGGGCATGGGCACGCGCACCATCAGCGAAAGCGACATTGTGCCGCACCGGGCGCGTGGCTACGAACGGGTCGACGGTGTCCTGAAGAACCAGCAATGGGTGGCGCCGCGCCTGAACACCACGGCCGACGGCAGCCTGTACCTCACCGCACATGACCTGGCGCTGTGGGACTTGGCGCTGTACGGCGACAAGATCCTCAACGCACGCGTGCGCGCGGCCAGCTGGACACCCGCGAAGCTCAACGATGGCAAGTCCGCGCCGTACGGCTATGGCTGGTTTGTCGATACGCGCAACGGGCACCGGGTCATCAGTCACAGCGGTTCGTGGCAGGGGTTCAAGGCGGATCTGGTGCGTTATGTCGACGACAAGCTGAGCATCGTGGTGCTCGCCAATTCGGCGGCGGCGCGGCCCGCCAGATTTACCAATATCATCGCTGCTTACTATGCGCCGGCGCTGGCGCGCAAACCGGACCCGGCCATTGTCGAGACCGAACCTGGCGTCACCGCACGCGTGCGCAACGTCGTGGAGACCTTGGCCGCGGGCCGCTTGCCGCCGGGGCTCGACGACACCGTCAAGGAGCAGTTTTCGCCGGCATTCCTCAAGCGCCTTGCCATCGAAGGGCGCGAATGGGGCGCTGTCCGTTCCGTCGATGCGCTGGCACGCACGACCGACGGCGAACAGCGGCGTTACCGCTACCGGGTCAATTACGCCGACCATGCGGTGCTGGTCAATATCGGCTTTGGCAAGGACGGCGCGATCGATGTGCTGAAAGTGCGCCTGGAATAAACTGGGGGCCGGGCGATCGATGCCACGGCGTTGCCGTGTCAGCCGCGCAGGGTGGCATAGAAGGTGTCGCACAAGGCCGCCACCTGTTTCGGGTCCTCCACCATCGGTACGTGGCCGAGTCCCGGCAGCACCACCTTTTCGCTGTTGCGCAGGCGCGTCTTGAGCGTTTGCGCATCGTCGACGTGCACGATCTTGTCTTGCGCGCCCCAGATGATGAGCGAGCGCGCACTGATGGAACCGAGCACATGGCGCTGGTCCAGGTCGGTATCGATATCGCGCGCGATCTGGCGGTTGATGTCGCGTCGCGCAATATAATTCCTGGCCAGCGCGCCAAGCAGGAAGCCGGGAATGTAGGGCGGCTTTTCCATGCCCAGGCCGATCATCTTGCGATAGTCGGCCGTGTTATGAATCTCCACCATCGGATTGATTCCGGATGCCGCGAACTGCTGGCGCAACCAGCTTGGCGAGGTCTCGGCGCCGGCCGAGTCGATCAGCACCAGCGAGGCGATATTGTCCGGCGAATCGGCCGCCATGCGCAGCGCGATGGCGCCACCCATCGAATTGCCGATCAGGTGCGCGCGCCGGACCCCGAGCGCCGCCAGGAAACCGAGCATGCGGTCGGTCTGCGACTGGATATCGTAACTCGACGGCGCCGCCCCCAGGCTGGCGCCATGACCCGGCAGGTCGGGAATGAGCACGCTCATGCCGGTTGTGAGGTATTTCGCCATGAGCAGCCACGCCGATTTGTCGCTGGCCGCGCCATGCAGCATGACAATCGCTTCAGACAGATCGGCACCGCGCCGCAGGTACGTGATGTCGCTGCGATCGACCGCGACTTTGGCCTGCGCCATGCGCGCCGAGCTGCATTGCGCCGCCATCGCCATGCCCAGAAGCCGGTCGGTCAGACGCGTTGTCCATGAACCCATCTTGATATTTCTCCATACTGTGAGGTATGGATAGCTTTACATCAAGCATTGGAGTTGTCAAGGCCATTCGGTATGATAACGCCATGGACGAAAAAAAGAACAGACAGAGCTGGCTCAGCGCCGGCTTGCAGGCGCTGGCCGACGACGGCCCCGACGGTTTGCGCATCATGACGATCGCGCAAAAGATGGGGGTGACGAAGGGCAGTTTTTACTGGCATTTCAAGAACCTGGAAGATTATCAATCCGCCGTCATGGAAGAGTGGGAGCAGGTGCACACCCAGCGCGTGATGGAGATTGTCGACCAGGAGGATATCGACGTCGGCAGCAAGCTGGCCAAGCTGTTTACCGGCGGCCCGCCGCACCTGTTCACGCTTGGCCGGGCGATTCGCGCCTGGTCCATGACCAATGAACAGGTGAGGCAAGTGCAGCAGCGTGTCGATCGCAAGCGGGTCGATTATGTCGCCAAGCTGTTGATCGATAGCGGCTGGCCGCCCGAGCAGGCGCCGGTGATCGCGCGCTGGAATTACTGCGCCTTTATCGGCCACGCCGCCATCGGCGCGCCGGAAATGAGCGAGGCCGAGATCAACACGGTGGTGCAGTTGCTCAGGCCGCCGCCTAAGGGCTAGCCGCCGTGCCGATGCGCCGGCACGGCGATGCCGGACGATCCTTTACGCCCGGAGCAGTTCGCCCGGCAACTTATCCGCCAGCTGCTCCGCCGGCTGCGCCTGGTGCGCAGCGAACGTCTGTGCCGATGAGGCACTGGCCGGCCTGATATACGGGCGCGTGCCCAGGCCGTGCGGTCCGTCGCCCGAGGTCGCATCGGACGGCATCAGGCCGAAGCCGGCGGCCACGGCGTTGGTGGCGACGATGTAGGCCCACAGCGCCCCGGACAAATTGTCCCGTTGGTAATCGGTACCCGCCGTCAGGTGATTGTCGAGGTGGGCGCCGATGCGCCCGCAAAACTTGGCCCATACCTGGTCGTTGACCGGGTGCGATTCGCTGTCGAGGCCCACCAGCCGGAACTGGCTTGGCGTCCAGATAGCGCCGTCGCCAAGTGCATCGCCGAAATCGGCCACAATGACGTTCTCCTTGCTGATCCAGGTTCCCTGCTGGTTTTGAAGGAAGGTGCCATGCGCATTGAGCGAAGAATGGATGATGGCGCTGCTCGTGCCCGGGACGAAGTTGACCTGCTCGAACGTCCACGTGCTGGCGTCGCCGTGCGATTCGGTCACCACGCCGAGCACCTGCGGATTGGCTTGGTCGTTGGAGATGCAAATCGTCACCCGTTCCAGGTCGCCCTGATGGCGCGCGTAGTCGTACAGGATGCAGTCGTTCTCGCCGAAGAAGGGGATATGCACGGTCTGGCAGCCGTTGAATCCGAAGAAGAGCAGGTAAGTGATTTCGGTGCGGTCGGCGAACACCTGGGTGGCGTAGTACATCGGCGCGGTCAGGCCTTCGCCGCCGAAGGCCGCTTCGGCGATGTCGAGGTAGTACTGGCCGCTGTAGTTGTCCGCCATGTCCTGCTGGGTCGGGTTGTCGATGTCATCGGGTTGCCAGTTCCAGCCGTCCGCCGACTTGCTGGCCCACAGCTGGCGCTGGTTTCCTTGAGGCGTCGATTCGGGCGTGGAGTCGGGATAGGCCATGCACAGCGACGATCCCAGCACCGCGAGCGACGGCACCGAGGTGAATTGGTTCGGGAGCGGCTTGACCGTCCAGCTGACGCCGTCGAACGAGGTGGACACGTACATGTCGGAACCGGTCGAACTGGAGTAGACGATCCACAGCGCGCCGTTGAACGCGGCCAGCGCTGGAACCGAGCTGTACTGGTTGTCGATCTCGTTGGTGTCCCAGGCGTGGCCGTCGGCCGACCTGGCGCAGTACAGCTGGGAACCGTCGGAATCCGAGTAGACCAGCCACAGTTTGCCGTTGAATGTGGTTACTGCCGGAACCGAGGTGCCGCCAGGGATTTCCCAGCAGTTCCAGGCGTGGCCGTCGCTTGAATTGGTGATGTAGAGTTGGGACGAAGTGTTACTGGTGTACACGATCCACAGGCTTTCCTGAAAGGAGGCCAGGATCGGGTACACGGTGGCCTGGTCGGGAATCGACCAGGACGGTTGCCAGGTAATGCCGTCCTGCGAACAGGTCACGTAGATCGTCTCGTCCGAGGTGTACGCCATCCACAGTTTGCCGTCGCTATGCGCCGCCAGGGAGGGATTGTTTCCAGTACAGACGGCGCGCGCCGGCGACCAGCTGACCATGCCGTCGGACGAGGACGTGATGTAGATATTCTTGTCGAGCGCCTGGTACGCCAGGTAGAGCGTATCGCCCAA
Source organism: Telluria sp. (assembly GCA_036386755.1). Lineage (GTDB taxonomy): Bacteria > Pseudomonadota > Gammaproteobacteria > Burkholderiales > Burkholderiaceae_D > Telluria_A. The sequence goes on along the minus strand of DASVVC010000092.1, from coordinate 22,040 downwards.
GGCGGCGTAGGTGGGAATGGCGCCGTGGGATCCGTTGTCGCCGGCGATAAACTGATTATCGATGGGCATTGCCGGATTGGCTTTCAGTGTCGCGTTCGCAAGGATGTGCTCGATGGTGCACGGCAAGAAGATTTCGTCCGGATGGAAGGTGATGGTTGGCGCGAATTGCTGGACCAGTGCCAGCGGAACCGGCGTGGCGGCAATGGCGTGCGATGAGGAAGCATTCATTTGGGTCTCCCGACGATACTGCGGTTGCAGCCACCGCACGGCATGCCAGCCGGGCGGCTGTCATGCGGGTGGCCATGCGCTGACTGTATGCGGGGCCCAATTGTTGCGTAAGTAACTTTACGGTTACAGCAAGCCGGCCGGTATTGCCGCAAGGTGCCCGCTTGCGCAGGGCCAAGCCGGATGCGGGCCAGTGCCCGCCGCATCGCAAGCATTTTTCGGCCCGGCCTGATGGGCCCGGGACCGCGCTGAACGGCATATGTTGACATTTTGTCCGACTCTGACATAATGTCGAGCATGACCATCACCGAAAACGAACTGCTCCTGCGCGAAGGCAAGAAAATTGTCGAAGCCCTCGGCCGTACCCTGGCGCCCATGGTGGAGGTCGTGCTGCACGACCTGACCCGCCCGGCCTCGTCCATCGTCGCGATCTCGAACAGCCTGTCCGGCCGCGAGGTGGGCGACCCGACCACCGAAATCGGCATGGCGCGCATCACCAACCCCGACTTCCCCGACGTCCTGCAAAATTATGCCAACCAGTTCCCCGACGGCCGTCCTGCCAAAAGCACCTCGATTGGCCTTCGCAACAGCGCCGGCGAGTACGTGGCGGCGCTGTGCCTGAACGTGGATGTATCGCTGCTCACCAGCGTTGCCGCCAGCCTGTCGCAGCTGGCCCAAACCCAGGCCGAGGCGATCGACATTCGCGAATCGCTGGCCTCGCCCCGCCTCGACGAGCTGCGCGCCAGCCTCGAACGTTTTGCCGCGACACTGAACAAGACTCCGCATGCGCTCACCCCTGCCCAGCGGCGCGAAGCCGTGCATCAGCTGGCCAAAGCCGGCCTGATGGACCTCAAGAACGCCCAGGCGGTCGTGGCGGCCATGCTCGGCGTCGCCCGGCCCACCGTGTATTCCTATCTTCCACAGAAAGATCCATCGCCATGACCCAGCTTCCGATTTCCTTCGACGACGTGGTACGGGCGCACGAGCGCATCGCCGCCGCGGTCCACCGCACCCCGGTGCTGACCTCGAGCACCGCCAACGAGCGCACCGGCGCGCAGATTTTCTTCAAGTGCGAAAACCTGCAGCGCACCGGCGCCTTCAAGATCCGCGGCGCCTACAACGCGCTGGCGCAGTTTTCGCCGGAGCAGCGCGCCTGCGGCGTCGTCACGTACTCGTCCGGCAACCACGCGCAGGGCATCGCGCTGGCCGCCAGGCTGCTCGGCATCAAGGCGGTCATCGTCATGCCGCTCGACGCGCCCGCCATCAAGGTGGCGGCCACGCGCGGTTACGGCGCCGAGGTCGTCACCTACGACCGCTATACCGAAGACCGCGAGGCGATCGGCAACGCGCTGGCGCTTGAACGCGGCCTGACCCTGATTCCGCCCTACGACCACGTGCACGTGATGGCGGGGCAGGGCACCGCCGCCAAGGAACTGATCGAAGACGCCGGAGCGCTCGACGTGCTGCTGGTGCCGCTGGGCGGCGGCGGCCTGCTGTCCGGTTGCGCCACCGCCGCCAAGGCCATGAACCCGGATTGCCGCGTGTTCGGCGTGGAGCCGGAAGCGGGCAACGACGGCCAGCGCAGTTTTCGCAGCGGCGAGATCGTCCACATCGCCACGCCCGACACCATCGCCGATGGCGCCCAGACCCAGCACCTGGGCCAGCATACGTTTGCGGTGATCCGCGAGCGGGTCGACGATATCCTGACGGTGTCGGACGCCGAACTGGTCGAGGCCATGACCTTTTTCGCCGGCCATATGAAAATCACCGTGGAGCCGTCCGGATGCCTGGGCGCGGCCGTGGCGCTCAATCCGCGCTACGACTTCAAAAACAAACGTGTCGGCGTGATCGTCTCGGGCGGCAATATCGACCTGCAGCGCATGGCGATGCTCATTCAAAAGGCGGCTTGAATGGCACTGTCTTCTTATCTCGGTGCGCATCCGCGCGTGGGCGGGCAAACGTATATCCACGCCTCGGCGCAGGTCATCGGCGACGTAACGCTGGGCGACGATTCGTCCATCTGGTGCAATGCGGTGGTGCGCGGCGACGTCAATCACATCGTGGTCGGGCGCTGCTCGAATATCCAGGATTTCGTGATGTGCCATGTCTCGCACAAGCATCCCGGCAAGCCGCTCGGATCGCCCCTGGTCATTGGCGACTTCGTCACCATCGGGCATAACGCGATCCTGCACGGCTGCACCATACAAGACGAGTGCCTGGTCGGCATGGGCGCGATCGTGATGGACGATGCCGTCATTTCATCGCGCGTGATGGTTGGTGCCGGCAGCCTGGTGCCGCCGGGGAAGGTGCTCGATAGCGGCTATTTGTATGTCGGCCGCCCGGTGCGCAAGGTGCGCGCCCTGACGGAAGCCGAACTGGCCTTCCTCAAATACTCGGCCGAGCATTATGTCCGCGTGAAAAACAACTATCTGGCCGGAGAGTGAAAACGGCATTCGATTGAGTGCATCGATCACCTGGTATAGGGACGAAAAAAATGCCGCTCCGAAGAGCGGCATTTTTCATGGGGACGCCAACGAGCTTAGTCGGCGGCGTAGATGTCGTTGTCCTTGGTTTCGCGGACGAACAGGCCACCGATGACCACCGTGATCAGCGCCACGATAATCGGATACCACAGGCCGTAGTAAATATCGCCCTTGTACGCAACGAGTGCGAACGCGGTGGTTGGCAGCAAGCCGCCGAACCAGCCGTTACCGATATGGTAAGGCAGCGACATCGAGGTGTAGCGGATGCGGGTCGGGAACATTTCGACCAGCATAGCCGCGATCGGACCGTACACGGCCGTCACGTACAGCACCAGGATGAACAGCAGCAGCACGACCATCGGCTTGTTGATCTGGTCCGAGTCGGCCTTGGCTGGATAGCCGGCCGCCTTGATCGCAGCGCCAATCTCCGCCTTGAGCGCCGTTTCCTTGGCTTTGCTGTCGGCGTTGAAATTGAGGCCGTCCGGGGTCATGACCGCGTTGAACGAGGTGTATTCCTTGTCGCCGATGCGGACCTTGGCGATCGAGCCGGCTGGCGCGTCGTCCTTGGTGTAGCTGACCGATGCCGCTGTCAGCATGCCTGCGGCCACGTCGCACGACGACGGGAACTTCTTGGTGCCGGTCAGGTTGAACTGGAAGTGGCAGGATGCCGGATCGGCCACGACGACCACCGGCGAGCTTTGCAGCGCAGCTTCCAGGGCCGGATTGGCGTAGTGGGTGATGCCCTTGAAGATCGGGAAGTAAGTCACTGCCGCAATCGCGCAGCCGCCCAGGATGATCCATTTACGGCCGATCTTGTCCGACAGCGTACCGAACACGATGAAGAACGGCGTAGCCAGCAGCAGCGAAATGGCGATCAGGATGTTGGCAACGGCGCCGTCGACCTTGAGCGTCTGGGTCAGGAAGAACAGGGCGTAGAACTGGCCGGTGTACCACACGACGGCCTGGCCCATGGTCAGGCCGACCAGCGCGAGGAAGACGATCTTGGCGTTCTTTGGCTGGAGGAAGGCTTCCGACAGCGGCGCCTTGGACGTCTTGCCTTCGGCTTTCATCTTGGCAAACGCTGGCGATTCGTTCATCGACAGGCGGATCCAGACGGACACGGCCAGCAGCAGCACGGAAACGAGGAACGGAATACGCCAGCCCCAGGCGGCGAACTCGGGTTCGCCGAGGGCGGTACGGGTGCCCAGGATCACCAGCAGCGACAGGAACAAGCCCATCGTGGCGGTGGTCTGGATCCACGAGGTGAAAAAGCCGCGCTTGCCGTGCGGCGCGTGCTCGGCCACATAGGTTGCCGCGCCGCCGTATTCGCCGCCCAGTGCCAGGCCCTGCAGGATGCGCAAGGTCACCAGGATGATTGGTGCGGCAATGCCGATCGACGCGTAACTCGGCAACAGCCCGACGATGAAGGTCGAGGCGCCCATCAGCAGGATGGTGACCAGGAAGGTGTACTTGCGGCCGATCATGTCGCCGAGGCGGCCGAACACCAGCGCGCCGAACGGACGCACGATGAAGCCGGCGGCGAAGGCAAGCAGGGCGAAAATGAAGGTGGTGGTCGGGTCGCCGACGAAGAACTGCTTGGCGATGATCGGAGCGAGCGAGCCGTACAGGTAGAAGTCATACCATTCGAATACCGTGCCCAGGGAGGAAGCAAAGATGACCTTGCGCTCTTCCTTGGTCATCCCCACGTCGGCGGGATTCCCCTTGCGCCCGTCGATCGTGTTGCCAGGTGTGATTGCCATATGTGTCTCCGTGTTTAATATAGTTATTGCGTCATCGGAATAGCCGTATGTATCCAGCCAGATTTGAGTGTGGACTCCCAAACTTACGCGATGCTTGCACTAAACTTACACGAACCTTACTTGTCTCATGGCAAAAAAACAGGTGTTTTGTGTAAATACAATCTAGTATTTATAGAGGGTAATTGCCCGGCAAGATGAAGTGGGAGGAAGAAACTGGCGGGCGCCCAAAACAATGTCAGGACGGCAGTGTCGAGGCGCGGCGCCTTCCCTATGGCCGGTTGGATTCCGGCAGGATGCTGCGTCCCGCGACGAATTCCGAGCGCCGCCATTCCGCGAGCAGCGTTTGCCGGTTTTTGGGATAGCGTTCTTCGAGGAGTTCGGACGCGCCGATGCGGTCGGTACGGAAATTTCGGAAGGCGCCGCGCAGCTCGCACCAGCACATCAGCACGCGCGTGAGGTCGAAATACACCAACGCGTACGGCCACACGATCCGCTCGGACATGGTTCCCTCGGCAGTCCGATAGGTCAGCCTGAGTTTGCGCTCGTTGCGAATTGCACGCCGCAACAGGTCGATGTCGACGGCGTGCGCGTGGACTTGCCGGCCGGCGCCGACCAGCAGCGCTGATGCGTCCAGTTCGCGCCGCAGCTGCGCGGGCAGCACGGCGGAGATTTTGTCCAGCGCCGTGCGGGCTCCCTGCGCCAGGGCGTTGTCGCCTTGCTCTGCCACCAGCCGCATGCCGAGCACCAGCGCCTCCAGTTCTTGCAGGGCGAACATCATGGGCGGCAGCATGAACCCATGTTTCATGATGTAGCCGATGCCCGGTTCGCCCTCGATGGGGGCGCCCTGGGCCCGCAAGCTGTTGATATCGCGGTACAAGGTCCGGATGCTCACGCCCGTGTCGCGCGCCAGCGCATGTCCACTGACGGGGGTGTGATAGCGGCGCAGTACCTGGAGCAGCGCGAGGAGGCGTTCGGATCTGGACATGCGCGTAAGGGACATGCGCGTAAGGGACATGCTTGCCATCATACCGGCGTCATCGCACTGCCGCCATTGTCTGGCTTGAACGGGGTTTATCCGGGCGCGTACTCGACCGCCAGGTCCAGCACCCAGGTAACGCCGAAACGGTCCTTGAGCATGCCGTACAGCGGCGTGTAGCTGAACGGCCCGAGCGGCTGCACGATGCTCGCACCTTCCGACAGCGCTTTCCAGTAGCGGGTCAGCGCCTCGGCGTCATCGCCGCGCACCGAGACGAACACCGGAATTTCCCCTGCATTCCATGGCCTTGCCGACGGCACGTCGAAGGCCATGATGCGGAAGCCGTCGGCGGAGACAACCTGGCCCCACATGATCTGGCCGGCTTCGTCCGGGTCCGTGACGGCATGCGCGTCCTTGTAGGTGACACAGGTTTTATCGCCGCCGAATGCCGCCTGGTAGAAGGAAAGGGCTTCAGCGGCGTCACCGCGAAAGTTGAGGTGGGTAACGGTGTGGATGGCCATGGAACTTCTCTCGTTGGTTGATGTACGGAAAAGTATAGGTGGCGCTACTGCCAGTTTCCGGCAGCAGTGTTACGAACCTGTCAGCGAGAATACGCGTTCAGGGCCGCGCCGATTCGGGCCGGACATGGCGCAGGCGGAAGGCTTCAGGCACGAGCAACATGCTCGACAGCACGAGAACGGCCACGCCAAGCGCCACCGGCAGCAGGCCACCGGCCAGGAAAGGCGCAACGGCCATGGTCGCCAGCGCCGTCATCCCGAACGCCGCTGTCATCACCACGCCGGCCGCCTTGCCAGGATTGCCCGCCGCCAGCGACAGGGAACGCGACATCAGCGATGGCCCGCGCAAGCCCAGCCCGCCGCAAAACACGGCCCACGCGGCGATCAGTGCCGCCAGTGAACGCAGATCGGCAATGGCTTGCGTCAGCATCATCGCCGCTGCCAGCAACTGCAGGCAGGCCCCCGCTGACATTGCCCGCTCGACGCCGTAGCGCCCGGCCAGCTTCGCGCCACCTGTGGCCGCCAGCATGAAGGCGCCGACCCCGCACAATTGCAGCACGGCGAAGCCGCCCACCCCTATGCCGATCCAGGCCGTCACCAGATGCGGCGCGCTGGCCACGTACATCAGCAGCGCGGCGAACATGGTTGCGTAGCCGAGCGCGTGCCGCGCGAAGCGCCACGTGATCCATGCTGTCCGCACACCGGCGGCTGCGGGGCTGTCCAATGCCGGAGCCGCGCGCCCGACAATGCGCGACACCAGCGGCAGCAGGCCCACCGCAACAGCGGCAATCAGGAAGAAGGAGACGCGCCAGTCCAGGTGCAGCGCGATGGCCGCGCCCAGCACCGGCCCGATGGCCGGCACGGTCGACTCGATGGTGGCCACCAGCGCCATCGCCCCGGCGCTGTCGGCCTCGGAAAAGCGGCGCCGGATCAGCGCCGGCACCGCCACGGTCGCCGCGCCCGCACCCAGGCCCTGGAGCAGGCGGCCGGCCAGCAGGCTGGCCATGTCCGGCGCCAGGCCGCACAGCACACTGCCGGCGGCCAGCAGTATGGTCCCGGCCACGATCGCGCGCAGGTCGCCATGACGGTCCGCAAGCCAACCCCATCCGAACTGCGAAAAGGCCAGTGCCAGCATGAAAATCGCCATCGTGCCTTGCCCGGCGGTCATCGTGGCATGCAGCCGGGCCTGCATCACAGGCAGCGCCGGCAGATACAGGTCCGATGCCAGCATGCCGACGGCGGTCAGCGCGGCAAGCGGCATGGCGAGGCGGCGCTGACGGGTCATGGTCTGCAACGGAAATTTTCAGAAAATCAAGATTAACACGAGTTCAATTTTGCTTGTTCAGGTGCTTGCCCGCCTCGCGCCGGGTCAGGGCGGACAAGGTGTCGCCTTGCGCCAGCAGAAACGCACGAACGGCGTCCGGATCGTGGCGGGCGTAGTCGCGCAAGGCCCAGCCGGTGGCCTTGCGGATGAAAAAATTCTCCTCATGCGCCAGTTGCGCGGCATACCCGAACAGCCGCTCCGGGTCGGTATCGCCGCGCCAGCCAAGCTGATGCAGCATGGCCACGCGGCGGGTCCACAGGTCCGCATGGTGCACGGCCTCGTCCATGCGCGGCTGGCGAGCGGGACGGTCCGTGCGCACGATTGTGCCGATGAGCACCGCCAGCGCATCGACCGTATCCCACCACGAGCGCTGGCGCGCCAGGGCGAGCAGCGCCTCGATGTGCGCGCCATCGAATTGCTTCACGTGCGCGGCAAGCAGGTCGATGGCGGCGTACTGGCATTCGCGCTCGGGCTCGCGCCACAGATCGCCGGCGGCATCGAGCAGCACGCCGGCATCCACGCCGCCAAAGCTGCGCACGAGCGGCTGGAGCGCCGCGCGCCTCGCTGGCGTGGGAATGCCATGGAACGCGAACTGGTCGCGCATGTAGGCGCGCATGGGCGCCGCCTGGGCCGCGTCGGCAAGCGGCGCGAGGGTCTTTTTCACTTGTTCGGCAATGCTCATGGGCAGCTTTTCCAGGGCGTTGGGACGGGGCGCGACCGACACGAATAATTTTGCGAACGACCGTACTAAAATGTGCTATTCTCGTAGCGATCAACACAGCGCCATGCGCATATTAATCCAACTCAGGAGACACAAATGATAGATGCCGTCATCGTATCGACCGCCCGCACCGGCCTGGCCAAATCGTGGAAAGGTGCGTTCAACATGACGCACGGCGCCACTCTCGGCGGCCACGTGCTGCAGGCCGCCATCGCCCGAGCCGGTATCGAACCGGGCGAGGTCGAGGACGTCATCATCGGCTGTGCCAATCCCGAAGGCGCCACTGGCGCGAACATCGCGCGCCAGATCGCCTTGCGCGGCGGCTGCCCGGTCTCCACGGCCGGCATGACGGTCAACCGTTTCTGCTCGTCGGGCCTGCAAACCATCGCACTGGCGGCGCAGCGCATCATCGCCGGCGAGGGCGACATCTATGCCGCCGGCGGGGTCGAATCGATTTCCTGCGTGCAGCAGGAAATGAACCAGCACATGCTGGCCGATCCGTGGCTCAAGGAACACAAGCCGGAAATCTACTGGCCCATGCTGCAAACGGCCGAAACCGTCGCCAAGCGCTACAACATCGGCCGCGACCGCCAGGACGAATACGGCGTGCAGAGCCAGCAGCGCGCCGCCAATGCCCAGGCCGCCGGCCTGTTCAACGCCGAAATCGTGCCGATGACCACCACCATGGGCGTGGCCGACAAAGACTCGGGCATGCTGGTCACGCGCGAAGTGACCATCGGCGCGGACGAAGGCATCCGCGCCGACACCACGCTCGAAGCCGTGTCCAAGATCCGCAGCGCGGTGCCGGGCGGCGTCATTTCGGCCGGTAACGCCAGCCAGTTTTCGGACGGTGCCTCGGTCGCGATTTTGATGAGCAGCAACGTGGCGCAAGCGCGCGGCCTGCAGCCGCTCGGCATCTTCCGCGGCTTTGCCGTGGCCGGCTGCGAGCCGGACGAAATGGGCATCGGCCCGGTGTTTGCGATTCCCAAGCTGCTGCACAAGGCTGGTTTGTCGATCGCCGACATCGGCCTGTGGGAATTGAACGAAGCGTTCGCGGTCCAGGTGCTGTACTGCGCCGACCGCCTCGGCATCCCGATGGACCGCCTCAACGTGAACGGCGGCGCCATTGCTGTCGGCCATCCCTACGGCGTTTCCGGCGCCCGCCTGGTCGGCCATGCCCTCATCGAAGGCAAACGCCGTGGCGTGAAGTACGTGGTTGCCACCATGTGCATCGGTGGCGGCCAGGGCGCTGCCGGCCTGTTCGAAGTCGTCTGATCCACGCCGGGGCGCGCCGCTCCGGCGCAGCCCCGCTTTCCTAGTCTTTCCGGGGCCCAAGATGCAATCCAAAATACTGTCGCGCCGCGACCTCGACTTCCTGCTGTACGAATGGCTGGACGTGGAGGCGCTGACCGCGCGTCCGCGCTTTTCCGATCACAGCCGCGAAACCTTCAACGCGGCCATCGATACCGCCGAGCAGATCGCCACCGACCTGTTCGCGCCGCACAATAAAAAGAACGATCAGCACGAGCCGCATTTCGACGGCACCAGCGTGACGATCATTCCCGAAGTAAAAACCGCGCTCGACGCGTTTTCCGCCGCTGGCCTGATGGCGGCCGGGCAAGACTACGAGTTCGACGGCATGCAGCTGCCGTGCGTGCTAGAAAAATGCGTCAGCGCGTACTTTACGGCGGCCAATGTGGCCACCTCCGCGTACATTTTCCTGACCATCGGCAACGCCAACACCTTACTCAAAACCGCCACGCCGCAGCAGATCGAGCGCTTCGTGCGGCCTTTGTTCGCAGGCAAGTTCTTCGGCACGATGTGCCTGTCGGAGCCGCAGGCCGGTTCCAGCCTGTCCGACATCACCACCCGCGCCGAGCCGGATCCCGTGGACGGCCCCGACGGCGAGCGCCAGTACCGCCTGTCCGGCAACAAGATGTGGATTTCCGCCGGTGAACACGACCTCGCAGGCAATATCGTGCACCTCGTGCTGGCCAAGATTCCCGGCCCGGACGGACGCCTGATTCCCGGCGTGAAAGGCATTTCCCTGTTCATCGTCCCCAAGTTCCTGGTGGGCGACGATGGCGAACCGGGCGAGCGCAACGATGTCGTGCTGGCCGGCCTGAACCACAAGATGGGCAACCGCGGCACCACCAACTGCCTGCTCAACTTCGGCGAAGGCCGTTTCAAGCCGCTCGGCAAGGCCGGCGCGGTGGGCTACCTGGTTGGCCAGCCGCACCAGGGCCTGGCGAACATGTTCCACATGATGAACGAAGCGCGCATCGGCGTCGGGCTGGGCGCGGCCGTGCTGGGCGTGACCGGCTACCTGCACGCGCTCGACTACGCGCGCAGCCGTCCGCAAGGGCGCCATCCGGCCGAAAAAGACCCGGTCAAGCCGCAGTTGCCGATCATCGAGCACACCGACGTGCGGCGCATGCTGCTGGCCCAGAAAGCCTATGCCGAAGGCGCGCTGGCACTGGTGCTGTATTCGGCGCGGCTGGTCGACGAGCAGCGCACCGCGCCCGACCCTGAGGCGCGCGCGCACGCCGGGCGCCTGCTCGACTTTCTCACCCCGATCACCAAGTCGTGGCCGTCGCAGTGGTGCGTGGAAGCGAACAGCCTGGCGATCCAGGTCCATGGCGGCTACGGCTACACGCGCGAATACAACGTCGAACAGTTTTATCGCGACAACCGCTTGAATGCCATCCACGAGGGCACGCACGGTATCCACGGACTCGACTTGCTGGGGCGCAAGGCGTCGATCCAGGAGGGCGCGCTGTTCAAGGCCATCGGCGGCGAAATTGCCGCGACGATCGCCAGGGTGCGCGCGGCCGACGTATCGGTCGATCTGCACGCCAATGCCGACCTGCTGGAAGAAGAGTGGCAGCGTATCGCCAGCGTCACCAAAGCGCTGTACGCGGCCGGCGACATGAACAAGACCCTGGCCAACGCCAGCCTGTACCTGGAAGCGGTCGGCCATACGGTTGTCGCCTGGATCTGGCTGGAACAGGCGCTGGTGGCCACGCAGGCGCTGGCGTCGAGGACGCCCTCGCTTGACGACAGCAACTTTTACAACGGCAAGCTGCAAGCCTGCCGCTATTTCTTTCACTGGGAACTGCCCAAGGTCCAGCAACAGCTCGACCTGCTGGCCAGCATCGACACCACCACGCTCGACATGCAGGACGCGTGGTTCTGAGGACCGGCCGAACAATGATCAAACACATCGTCATGTGGAAGCTGAAAGACTTCGCCGAAGGCGCCGACCGCGCCGCCAACGCGCGCAAGATGAAGGAACAGCTGGACGCCTGCAAGGGCATCGTGCCGGGTATGTTCGCTTTTGAAGTAGCGCTGGCCCAGCCGGGCCTGGAAGCAACCTACGACGTGGTGCTGTACTCGGAGTTCGCCGACAAGGAAGCGTTAAAGGCTTACGGCGAGCATCCGGCCCACCACGCACTCAAACCATTCTTTGGCGCCATTCGTGAAGCACGCCAATGCATGGATTACGACATCTGATAACACAGTTGAACAAAGGATTCCCGATGCGCACTACGCAAGAATTATTTTCCCTCGCCGGCAAAACGGCACTGATCACCGGCGGCTCGCGCGGACTGGGCCTGCAAATGGCCGAAGCGCTGGGCGAGCAGGGCGCCAAAATCGTCATCTCTTCGCGCAAGCAGGGCGACCTGGACCAAGCTGTCGCCCATTTGAAGGAGCGTGGCATCGACGCGAGCGCGATTGCCGCCGACCTGGCGCAGGAAGCGCATATCGGGCCGCTGGTCGATGAAACGATGAAGCGCCTTGGCCACATCGATATCCTGATCAACAACGCCGGCGCGAGCTGGGGCGCGGCGGCCGAGGACTATCCGGTCGAGGCGTGGGACAAGGTCATGAACCTGAATATCCGCAGCATCTTTTTGGTGACGCAGGCGGTCGGCAAGGCGTCGATGATTCCGCGCAAGTACGGGCGCATCGTCAACATCGCCTCCATCGCCGGCCTGGCCGGCAATGCGCCGGGGACCATGAAAACCATCGCCTACAACACGTCGAAAGGCGCGCTGGTCAACTTCACCCGCACGCTGGCGGGCGAGTGGGGTACCTACGGCATCACCGTGAACGCCATCGCACCGGGATTTTTCCCGTCCAAGTTGACCAAGGGCGTGCTCGAAACCTTCGGCGCCGACGCGCTGGCCAAGGATGCGCCGCTGGGCCGCATCGGCGACGATGAGGATCTGAAAGGGGTCACCGTGCTGTTCGCGTCCGACGCGGGCAAGCACATCACCGGCCAGACGCTGGCGGTGGACGGCGGAGTATCGGCGGTATGACGGGCGCCACTTACCAGCGCGTGGTGCTGGCGTCGCGCCCGCGCGGCGAAGTCCAGCCGGAGAACTTCCGCATCGAGAGCGCGCAGCTGCCCGAGCTGCTTGAGGGTCAGGTACTGGTGCGCAACCATTACCTGTCGCTCGACCCGTACATGCGCGGGCGCATGAGCGAAGCGAAAAGCTACGCGGCGTCGCAAGCAATCGACGAGACCATGATCGGCGGCACCGCCGGCGAAGTGCTGGCCTCGAAGCATCCCAAGTTTGCCATTGGCGACATGGTGGTCGGCATGCTCGGCTGGGCCGAGATGGGCGTGGCCGACGGCGCCGTGTTGCGCCGTGTCGACACCACGCACATTCCCCTGTCCGCCTACCTGGGGGTGGTCGGCATGCCGGGCATGACCGCCTGGTACGGCCTGAACCAGATCATGATGCCGAAGGAAGGCGAGACCATCCTGGTATCGGCCGCCAGCGGCGCGGTCGGCAGCGCGGTGGGCCAACTGGCTAAGCTGAAAGGCTGCCGCGCGGTCGGGATCGCGGGCGGGCCGGAAAAATGTGCCTACGTTGTCGACGAACTGGGCTTTGACGCCTGCATCGATTACAAGGCCGGCAATCTTGCGGAGGATCTGACCGCCGCCACGCCGGACGGCATCGACGCGATTTTCGAAAACGTGGGCGGCGCCGGCTTCGACGCCGCCTTGCCGCGCATGAACGCCTTCGGCCGGATCGCCCTGTGCGGCCTGATCGCCGGCTACAACGGCGACGACGTACCGATCCGCAACATGCGCTACATGCTGACCAGCCGCCTGACGATCCGCGGCTTCATCGTCAGCGAGCACATGGACCTGTGGCCGCAAGGCTTGGGCGAACTGGGCCAGCTGGTCGCTGGCGGCAAGATCAAGTACCGCGAAACCGTCGCGCCGAATCTGGCATCGGCGCCGGACGCCTTCATCGGCCTGCTCAAGGGCCGCAACTTCGGCAAACAACTGGTAAAGCTCATCTGACATGAAAAACTTCCAAGACAAAGTCGCCGTGATCACCGGCGGCGCGAGCGGCCTCGGCCGTGAATTCGCGAAACGTGCCGCCGGCCTGGGTATGAAGCTGGTGTTGGCCGACGTGCAGCAGGATGCGCTCGACGCCACGCAAGCCGAGCTCGAAGGCGAGGGCGCCCAGGTGCTGGCCATGATCTGCGACGTGCGCAAGGGCGAGCAGGTCCAGGCGCTGGCGGACGCGACCATGGCGCGTTTCGGTGCAGTGCATCTGGTGTTCAACAATGCGGGCGTGGGCTCGGGCGGCTTGATCTGGGAAAATTCCGAGGCCGACTGGGAATGGGTGCTCGGCGTAAACCTGTGGGGCGTGATCCACGGCGTGCGTATTTTCACCAAGCTGATGCTGGAATGCGCCAAGCAAGATCCGCAGTACGAAGGGCATATCGTCAACACGGCGTCGATGGCGGGGTTGCTGAACGCGCCGACCATGGGCGTGTACAACGTCTCCAAGCATGCGGTGGTGTCGTTGACGGAAACCTTGTACCACGACTTGCAGCTGGTGGAGGCGCCGATCGGTGCGTCGGTGCTGTGTCCGTATTTTGTACCGACCGGCATCAGCCAGTCGCACCGCAACCGGCCTGAGGACGTGAAAATGACGGGCGGGCCAACCGCCAGCCAGAAGGCGGCGCAGGCCATGACGGTCAAGGCGGTCGAGTCGGGCAAGGTGTCGGCCGGCGACGTGGCGCAGATGACGTTTGATGCGATCCGGGATGGGCAGTTCTACATCTATTCGCATCCGGGTGCGCTGGGCAATGTCGGCGAGCGGATGGAGGAAATCGTCAAGGGGAGCAATCCGGGCGACCCGTACAAGGCGGCGCCGCATATTCGTGACATGCTGCGGGCGAAAATGAAGGGGTAAAGCTTGGCGCGGGGCGGGTCCCGTCAGGTACACTGACAGGTCTGTCCCAATCTGGAGAAGTGCGTGGAAGCATGCGGCCCGATGCCGTCGCTATTGCGGCGCGATGCATCAGCTTGCGCCACTGAGGGCGTATTTCCGGAAAAACAAGGCGGCAAGCGGTATTCATCCGATCGGTAGCGGCTCGGATAGCGGCTCGGAAACGGGATCCGCTTGCTGATGGTTGGCTCTAAGGAGAAAATGTCTCCAGTGGCAAGCCAGCGACCGCACCGAAGTGTTTGACGTTGGCGGTAAGAACCGTCAAACCATGCTCCAACGCCGTCGCGGCGATGAGCGCATCGCCCATTTGCATGGCATGCGAAAGGGCATAGGTGTCGATCAGTCGCATCGCGAGGTCTGACACGGCCTTCTCGACAGGCAGTATGTCCGTACCTCGCATCTGCAGCCCTTTCTTAATGTTTGCCAGTTCCAGCTTGTTCCGGCAACCCTGGGCCAACTCCATATAGGTCACGGCAGAGATGCGCCAGTGCGCCTCCGCTTGAAGGCGTGCGATGGCGCGCAGGTGGCCTCGCATCATGAAGATCATCACATCAGTATCGATGAGAACCGACACTGATCATCCCTCGCTGCCAGAGCCATCGAGTTTATAGCGCGCAGCGCGCAACTGGCGCGCATGGACTGCTACATCGGCGATATCCTCACGGTCCTTCCACATCCCGAACAGAGGATTGGCGGTCAATGGCGATGTTTCGCTTTGCTCTTCGCTTTGATCTTCGCTTTGCTCTTCGCTTTGCTCTTCCTCAATGCGCACGGTCACCCGCGTGTTCGGCGCCAAAGGCAGGTGGGCTAGCCAGGCTGCAGGCAAGTCGGTGAGCGCGACATGTTCAATGATGAGGGTCTTCATGATGGCATCCTTTCTTGGCTGCTCAGACTACCGACCATATTACGCCTTTGGTATGTCATGATGATCCCACATTCCGCAGTCTTTTCGCCAACCAGGCGCTTTCTCTATCCTTTGATGCAAATCGGGATATCTCTGCTCAAAGCTCCAGCCTGGACCGACCAACGCCGGTTTAGCAAGCCAGCTGGGCGGATAGGCTAAGCGAAAGGCGTCCGGGCTGAGCCTTCAAGCAAGCATGCGTTCGTGCAATTCGGCCGGGGCGTCGTCATACAGCTTGACCACGGTCGACGTCCGCGTGCCGTAGCCGGGAATTTCGATGCACACCGCCGACAGACCGCGTTCCAGGTCGAGCGCGATGCCGGTGTCCGGCAGGCGCATGTCGGCCGCGCGCGTGGTGTCGGCCAGCATTTCAAAATACGCATCTTCCGGCGCGCCCTGGCACAGCAAACTGGCGAACTGCGCCTTGGTACGCACCACCTTCGGCCACGGCGCGTCCAGCAAGCTGTTGGAAATCCCATAAATGCCCGGCTCCAGCGCGTGCCCGTTGCGCGCATCGCCGGCGCCGCGATTCGAGAACCAGACCATGCTGGTGCGGTCGCCCAGCACCAGGTTAAAGCCGTTGTACGCTGCGCTGCCATCGGCAATCTGCGCGATGTAGTCGGCGGCGGTCATCGTGCCGGCCAGGTAATCGGCCACCAGCGCCCCGCGCGATGGCGCGTCGGTACGGCGCTCTTCCGGCGCGCGGATGTTCGTCAGGGCCGCAAAGCGCGGACCGTTGGCGCCGTCTCGGGTGATGCCCATCCAGCTGCCGCCGAACTTGAGGTCGCGCCCCGCATAAATGTTCGGATGCTCGGGCCACACGCCCGCCGGCGCGGTCGGACGGTCGTAGAATTCGTCGCGGTTGGCGGCGGCGATCAGGGGCACGCCGGGGACGACCTGCCAGGCAAAGACAATCAGGCACATGTGCTTATATCCGTAAAAACTTCCGTGTGGCGCGGGCCATCGGTGAACTGATCCAGTCCGGCATGTTGAACCGCCGCTGCCAGCGCGTTGTCAAACCCGTCCGGGGTGGCGAGATAGATTTCCATCCAGGTCTGGCGGCCGTCCGACGAACCGGGACGGCGCTTGACCGACCCCGTCACGCCCGCATGCGAGGCAAGCCCGGCCTGCATGGCGCGCACGCGCGGAGCAAGCTGCGCCGCGTGCTCGTCGCGCACCTTGTAGTAAATATAGAGGTCGACCATGGCAGGCTAGAGGTCGAGGGCGTCGAGCGCGTAGGGCATGGGCAACATGCGCAAGGGCACACCGCTGGCCGAGCCAAGGCGGACGTTGCCCTGTTCGATGGCCGCGAGCTTCATTTCCACCAGCGCATCGACGCCGCCGGCGCCGTTCGGGGCGCTGTTGACGATCATGCCGCATGGCTGGTCAGGGTCGTCCACGGCGAATACTTCGTCGCCGGCCTTGGCCGGCGCGTTGATCGTGACCAGCGCAGTGCGGCGCTTGAGCTTGCCCAAATACTGGCTACGGGCGACGATTTCCTGGCCTGGATAGCAGCCTTTCTTGAAGTTGACGCCGCCCAGCAACTCGAAATTGACCATTTGCGGAACGAATTGATCTTGCGTACGCAGCGTCACCTGCGGCACGCCGGCGTGAATCTCTGCCAGGCGCCAGGCATCGGTACCGGCCGGGCGCAAGGCGCCCTCGAGCGCCGGCCAGGCCGCCTGGGCCGCCTCGGGCGTTGCCAGCCACTGGTAGCGCGCAGCGCCGAACGCGTCGGCCACGCGGATCAGGGTGCCGAGCGCGTGGTCGATGCGCGAATACGGCGTGGTTGGCAGCGTACCGAACAGGGGCAGCAGCGCGGCGTCGGCGCCAGCGCCGCCCACGCCCAACAGCACCTGCCCGGCGCCACCATCGCTGAGCTTGGCCTTGGCGCGCAGCACGAACATCGACAGGCGCTTTTGCAGCGCCGCGGCGATGTCGCTTGACAGCTGGAGGAACACCGATTCGCTCGTACGCCACATCAGGAACGTCGCCTGCAGGCGGCCCTTGGGCGTGCAGTAGCCCGCCAGGCGCACGTCCGCCAGGCCAAGGTGCTCGACGTCGTTGGTCAGCTGATTGTGCAGGAACGTGGCAGCGTCGTCGCCCGTCACCGCGATCAGGCCCTGGT
This sequence comes from Telluria sp., assembly GCA_036386755.1. GTDB lineage: Bacteria > Pseudomonadota > Gammaproteobacteria > Burkholderiales > Burkholderiaceae_D > Telluria_A. Next base: position 4,744 of record DASVVC010000092.1, on the reverse strand, counting down.
CGGTAATGGGCGCAACGAAGCCCATTGCCAGCTCGGCGGCGGTGAGCGCATGGCCGAAGTCCGACACATGGCCGGAGCCGTCGGCGGCAAGTTGCGCGCCCCGCGACGAGAGATATTCATTCCAGTTGTTCATAAATTCCAAATATTTCCTGATTTAAGCTTTATCATTACGGGCTCATTATAGAGATGTCGCGATAATCGCGCCGGACACGGCGCAAAACCACAGAATCGAGCACCGTCTTGTTCAAAAAATTACTCATATTGATCCTCCTGCTGTGTACGGCAGCGATGGCGTACTTCTTCAACTGGGCCAAGGAGCCGATCATCACGTCCGGCGAGGCGATTCCGTTCACGGTCCAGCCCGGCAGCGGCGTGGGCACGGCGGCCCAGGAGATTGCCGACGCCGGCGTGCCGGTCAATCCCTACATGCTCTCGCTGCTGGCGCGCGCCACCCAGACCGCCTCGAAGATCAAGGCCGGCAGCTACGAGCTCAAACCCGGCACCTCGCCGCGCCGCCTGCTCGACCAGCTGGTGCGCGGCGAGTTCGCCCAGGAATCGCTGACCATCATCGAAGGCTGGACCTTCAAGCAGATGCGCCAGGCGGTGGCCGCCAACAAGGGCCTCAAGCACGATACGACCGAACTGTCCGATACCGAGCTGCTGGCCAGGATCACCACCGACTACAAGGCGCCCGAAGGCTTGTTCTTCCCCGACACCTATCTGTTTGCCAAGGGGTCGAGCGACATGCAGATCTACAAGCAGGCGCACACCCTGATGATGAACCGCCTCGGCGCCGCCTGGGAAAAGCGCGATCCCAGCCTGCCGTACGAAAACCCTTATCAGGCGCTGGTCATGGCCTCGATTATCGAAAAAGAAACCGGCCAGAAGTCGGAACGCGCCATGATCGCCGGCGTGTTCGTGAACCGTCTGCGCCTCGGCATGATGTTGCAGACCGACCCGACCGTGATCTACGGCATGGGCGACAAATATGCCGGCAACATCCGCAAACGCGACCTCGAAACCGACACGCCTTACAATACCTATACGCGCACCGGCTTGCCGCCGACGCCGATTGCCCTGCCTGGCGTGCAATCGCTGGCGGCCGCGCTCGGTCCGGCCAAGACCGACGCCCTGTATTTCGTGGCGCGCAAGGATGGCACCAGTCAGTTTTCCAGTAATTTGCCCGACCATAACCGGGCAGTGAATCAATTTCAACGATAGGCGTTTCCCGTTCCATGACCGACAGTACCGCCTCAAGAGGCAAGTTCATCAGCTTTGAAGGCATCGACGGCGCCGGCAAGTCCACCCACATCGGCTTTGTCGCGGCGACCCTGGAAGCGCGCGGCAAGCGCGTGGTGTCGTCGCGCGAACCAGGCGGCACCGCGGTCGGCGAAAAGCTGCGCGAACTGCTGCTGCACGAAAAGATGCACCTGGAAACCGAGGCGCTGCTGATGTTCGCCAGCCGCCGCGAGCATATCGCCCAGGTCATCGCGCCCGGCCTGGAGCGTGGCGACTGGGTCATCTCCGACCGCTTTACGGACGCCAGTTTTGCCTACCAGGGCGGCGGACGGGGCCTGGACCGGGCCAAGATGGAAGCACTGGAGCAATGGGTGCATCCGCATCTGCAGCCGGACCTGACCTTGCTGTTCGACGTGCCGCTCGATGTCGCCCGGGCCCGCCTCGACGCAACCCGTACCCTGGACAAGTTCGAGCAGGAAAAGGCGGATTTTTTTGCAGCATGCCGCAACGAATACTTGCGCCGCGCCGCTCAGTTCCCTGATCGCATTATCGTCATCGATTCCACAAAATCGATTGCGGACATCCAGGCAACTTTGATCGGCATACTTGAGAAACTACTTTAAAAGCGGTTCGAAACTGCATGAGGTTTCTCATGCAAGTGATTGATTAAAATAAGAATGTCGCGATGAGCAATACAATTTATCCCTGGCAGGCGAATGCGTGGCAGCAGTTGCAGCTGATGCGCGAGCGCTTGCCGCACGCGATCCTGTTCCACGGCGCGGCCGGCACCGGCAAGGCCGATTTTATCGAAGCCTTTGCCCAGTCCTTGCTGTGCGAAAACGTGCGTCCCGATGGCCATGCCTGCGGCGCCTGCGGTTCCTGCGGCTGGTTTTCTCAGCAAAACCATCCCGACTACCGCCGCGTGCGTCCGGAAGCGCTGGAAGACGAAGCGCCGCTTGACGGGGAGGAAGGCGGAGAAGCCGACGGCGGCAAGAAGGCCAAGTCGGCCAAGGCGCCCTCGAAAGAGATCAAGATCGAGCAGATCCGCGCGCTGGCCGACTTCATGAACATTTCCACCCACCGCCAGGGGCTGCGGGTGGTGGTGGTGTATCCGGCCGAGGCGCTCAACATGCCGGCCTCGAATGCCTTGCTCAAGACCCTGGAAGAGCCGCCTCCGGGCACGGTGTTCCTGCTGGCGTCGAACAGCCTGGACCGGCTGCTTCCAACGATCCTGTCGCGCTGCCGCAAATTCGCCCTGCCCATGCCCGACGAGGCGGCCGCGCTGGCCTGGCTCAAGGAGCAGGGCCTGCTTGATGCCGACAGCTGGCTGCGCGAGCAGGGCGGCGCGCCGCTGGCCGCGCTGGCGCAGTCGGAGACGGGCAACCGCGACGATTTGGAAGCATTATTACAATGCCTGGCGCATCCCAGCGTCGACGGCGCGCTGCGAACTGCGGAAAGATTGAGCAAAGCCCCCCTGGCGACGTTGGTTTCTTGGATGCAGCGCTGGCTTTACGATCTGTTTTCCTACAAACTAGCGGGTAGTATCCGGTATTATCCACGTTACCAGAAGGAACTCGCCGTGCTTGCTGGCAAAGTGCACACGGCGGACCTGCTGCGCGCGATGAAAAACGCAAACGACCGGCGCGCGATCGCGGACCATCCGCTGTCGCCGAAATTGTTTGTCGAAGACCTGTTGCTTGATTACACTACATGCTGTACCTGAAAGGATTTTAATGTCTGGCAACCCCACCGACCCGAGCGCTCCGCAAATCACGCGTCCCTCGGTCCTGTCGCTTGCCATCAAGGAAAAGGCGGCGCTGTATGCCGCGTATATGCCTTTCCTGCGCAACGGCGGCATGTTCGTGCCCACCGTGAAGCCGTACAAGATCGGCGATGAGATTTACCTGATTCTGGCGTTGATGGACGATACCAACAAGTACCCGATCGCAGGCAAGGTCGCCTGGATCACGCCTGCGGGCGCCAACAACAACAAGGCGCAAGGCATCGGCGTGCATTTCCCCGAGGACGAGACCGGCCAGCGCGCCAGGTTGCGCATCGAAGAAATCCTGGGCGCGGCCCTGCGCTCCTCGCGCGCCACGCACACCTTGTAATTCCTTTAACCTGACTGTCACCGCTCGCCGTATGCCGTCTTTCGTTCACCGTGTTGCCCGCCCCGACGACCTGCCTGTCATCGTCGACATCTACAATTCGACCATCGCCTCGCGCGAAGTGACTGCCGATACCGAGCCGGTGTCGGTGGCGTCGCGCCAGCAATGGTTCGACGACCATGACCCGGAGCGCCGCCCGCTGTGGGTGCTGCACGCGGCCGACGACGCCAGCGCCAGCCCGGCCGTGGTCGGCTGGATGTCGTATTCCAACTTCTACGGCCGCCCGGCGTACTCGGGCACCGCAGAACTGTCGATCTACATCGCCGAAAGCTGGCGCGGCAAGGGCACCGGACGTTATTGCCTGGAGCAGGCAATCGCCTACGCGCCGAATATTGCCGTGCATACCTTGCTCGGCTTCATTTTTGGCCACAATGTGCCGAGCCTGGCGCTGTTCAAGAAGTTCGGCTTCGATACCTGGGCCAACCTGCCGCGCGTGGCCAACCTGGACGGCATCGAGCGCGACCTGATCATCCTGGGCAAGCGTATCGCCTAGCGTTTACAATGGCGGGATGTATATCGATTCCCACTGCCATATCAATTTCCCCGAGCTTGCCGCGCGCATGCCCGAGATCCTCGCCAAAATGGCCGACAACAAGGTCACCCACGCCCTGTGCGTGTCGGTCGACCTGCCGGATTTTCCGCAGGTGCTGGCCCTGGCCAAGGAATATCCCCACATCTACGCCTCGGTCGGCGTGCATCCCGATTACGAGGACACGCCGGAACCTTCGGTCGACCAGCTGGTCGAATTATCGAAGCATCCCAAAATCGTCGCCATCGGTGAAACCGGACTCGACTATTTCCGCCTTCAGGGCGACCTGGAGTGGCAGCGCGAGCGCTTCCGCGTGCACATCCGCGCTTCAAGAATCACGGGTAAACCCTTGATTATTCATACCCGCGCCGCCAGCGCGGACACCATCCGCATCATGCAGGAAGAGGGCGCGGGGACCGACAAGGGCGGTGTGGCCGGGGTAATGCATTGTTTTACCGAATCACTGGAAGTGGCCGAGGCCGCAATCGCAATGGGTTTCTACATCTCGTTTTCGGGCATTGTGACCTTTAAAAGCGCCAAGGAGCTGCAAGCGGTGGCGCGCGCCGTGCCGCTCGAGCGCATCCTGATCGAGACCGATTCGCCCTATCTGGCGCCGGTGCCGCACCGCGGCAAGATGAACGAGCCCGGTTTCGTGTGCCACGTGGCGGAATACCTGGCCGCGCTCAAGGACGTGCCCCTGGCAACGGTGGCGCAGCAGACGACCGACAATTTCTTCAATCTTTTCAAGGTAGTACGCGACAAAGCTGAAGTTGAATCTTAAATGTAGTCGCACTTGATCCAATTTCTA
>DASVVC010000091.1:0-133388 GCA_036386755.1 Telluria sp. | reverse complement strand
TGGCTCCCCGGACTTGGGTTCCCGCCTGCGCGGGAACGACGACATTGTCGGCTTACGCCCGCAAACGCGCCAGTACGCCGTCCAGAATATCGAGGTCGGCAAAGTCGATGATCATCTGTCCCCTGCCCTTGGCGCCCATCTTGAACAGCACCGGCGTGGCCAGCTTGTCGGACAGCTCTTCTTCCAAACGGGCAATATCGCCCGATTTTTCTTTTTGGCGCGTGGTGGCCGGGTTGGCCTGTTCTTCGAGCTCCCTGGCCACCAGCTTTTCGGTCTCGCGTACCGACAGCCGTTTCGCCACGACCTGGTTGGCCAAGGTGATCTGGCTGGCCGCATCCACCGCCAGCAAGGCGCGCGCGTGGCCCATGTCGACGTCGCCGGCCATCAGCATGGTTTGCACGGGCGCTGCCAGGTTCATCAGGCGCAGCAGGTTCGACACGGCGCTGCGCGAACGCCCGACCGCGGTGGCGGCCTGCTCGTGCGTGAAATTGAAGTCCGAGATCAGGCGATGGATGCCCTGCGCCTCTTCCAGCGGATTGAGGTCTTCGCGCTGGATGTTCTCGATCAGCGCCATCGCGGCGGCGGCCTGGTCGTCCACATCGCGCACCAGCACCGGAATCTCGTTCAAACCGGCCAGCTGCGCCGCGCGGAAGCGCCGTTCGCCGGCGATGATTTCGTAGCGCACCGCGCCGGTCAGGGTGTCCTGCCCGATCGGGCGCACCAGCACCGGCTGCATGATGCCCTGGGTTTTGATCGAGGCGGCCAGTTCGTTGAGCGCGCCTTCGTCCATGCGCGTGCGCGGCTGGTATTTGCCGGCCTGCATCTGGTGCACGGCCAGCACCGACGGCGTGTCGGGCTTGGCGCCCTCGGCGTCGCCGCCCAGCAGCGCGTCGAGCCCGCGACCGAGCCCCTTGAGTTTTTTGGTTGCCATGATGTGTGATGCCTTTGTTTACATTGTTTTGATGCGTTCGACCATCTCGGCGCCGAAGGCGATGTATGCCTGCGCGCCTTTCGAGGAGGGATCGAACACCACGCCCGGCACGCCGTACGACGGCGCTTCGGCCAGGCGCACGTTGCGCGGGATGATGGTATTGAAGACCTTGTCGCCGAAGTGCTGCTCCAGCTGGGCCGACACCTGCTGCGAGAGCGTCATGCGCGGATCGAACATGACGCGCAACAGACCGATGATCTTCAGGTCGGTGTTCAGGTTGGCGTGCACCTTCTTGATGGTGTTGACCAGGTCCGACAAGCCTTCCAGCGCGTAGTACTCGCACTGCATCGGAATGATCACGCCATGCGCGGCGCACAGGCCGTTCAGGGTCAGCATCGACAAGGCCGGCGGGCAGTCGATCAGGATGAAGTCGTAGTCCTTGTCGACCGAGGCCAGCGCGTCCTTCAGGCGGCGCTCGCGGTGTTCCAGGTCGACCATCTCGACTTCGGCGCCGGCCAGTTCGCGGTTCGACGGCAGCACGTCGAAGCGCCCCGCTTCCGAACGCGTACGCGCCTCGCTTACCTCGGCCTCGCCCAGCAGGACTTCATAGGTCGATGCTTTCAGGCCCGCCTTGTTGATGCCGGCGCCCATGGTCGCGTTGCCCTGCGGGTCCAGGTCGACAAGCAGCACGCGCTGGTCCAGTTTGGCCAGGCCCGCGGACAGGTTGACGCTGGTGGTGGTCTTGCCTACGCCGCCCTTTTGATTTGCAACGCAAAATATTTTCGCCATGTATGCTCTTATGATAGTTTTGATGCAAACAATTTATACTGTTTTAACCGTACAAATCGTTTATTCGATTTATACGGTGTGTTTAATATAAACCGTTTATATGATTTATACTGTTTTCTCGTTCTTTTCGATGAAAACGAGATGCCGCTCTGCTTGCAGTCCTGGAACCTGGATAGGCCGCAATTCGCTCACTTTCCAGTCGCTCGGCAGCCGTTCCTGTTCGTCCGCTGGTGCCGTGCCTTTCAAGGCGATGAATTTGCCGCCCTCGGCCAGCAGATGTCCCGACCAGTTCACGAAGTCGGACAGGTCGGCAAAAGCGCGCGAGGTGATGACGTCGAATTTGTGCGGCACCTGCAGCTCCTCCACGCGGGCCGTATGCACGGTCACGTTGGACAGCCCCAACTCGGCCTTGACTTGCGTGAGGAAGGCGGTTTTCTTGTGCACGGTGTCGATCAGGGCCACTTTCATATCGCGCCGGGCAATCGCCAGCACGATGCCGGGCAAGCCGCCCCCTGCCCCCACATCCAGCACGCTCGTCGCGCCTTCGAATGCCGACACTGCGGCCAGCGAATCGAGCGCATGGTGGGTCGCCATCTGCATCGGATCGCGTACCGAGGTCAGGTTATAGACCGAATTCCACTTGTGCAGCAGCGCCAGGTAATCGAGCAACTGGGTGTGCTGCTGTTCGCTCAGGTCGAGCTTGAGTTCCTTGATGCCATTGGCCAGTACCGGCGCAATGGCGTTACGGTCGAAAAACTTCATCCTGCCAACTCCTCGTTGAGGGTGGCAAAGCCTTTTGCGCCCCGTTTTTTCAGATGCACCAGCAGCAGCGAGATCGCCGCCGGCGTCACGCCCGAGATGCGCGAGGCCTGGCCCAGTGTTTCAGGACGCTGCTTGTCGAGCTTCTGGCGCACCTCGATCGACAGCGCGGTGATGTCGAGGTAGTCGAATCCGGCCGGCAATTTGAGGTTTTCGTAGTGGTCGTGCCGCTCCACTTCCTTGGCCTGGCGGTCGATATAACCGGCGTATTTGAGCTGGATTTCGACCTGCTCCTTGACCGCGGGATCTTCCACGCCCGGCCCGGCAAGCGCCTGGCCTTCCATGCCCGACAAGCCCATCAGCTTGTCGTAGTCCACGCCGGGACGGCGCAGCAGATCGGCCAGCGAGTATTCGCGCTCGATGGCTTGGCCGATCACACGCTCGGACTCGGCACCGGCAAGGATGCGCGGGTTCACCCAGGTGGTGCGCAGGCGCTCGAGTTCCACGGCGACCGCTTCGCGTTTGCGCTCGAACGCTTCCCATTGGGCGTCGCCCACGCAGCCGAGTTTGCGGCCGATCTCGGTCAGGCGCATGTCGGCATTGTCTTCACGCAGGCTCAGGCGATACTCGGCGCGGCTGGTGAACATGCGGTACGGCTCGGCGACGCCTTGCGTTGTCAGGTCGTCGACCAGCACGCCCAGATATGCTTCGGAGCGGCCGGGAACCCAGGCATCGGTTCCTTTTGTCAGCAGCGCCGCGTTGATCCCGGCCAGCATGCCCTGGGCTGCCGCTTCTTCGTAACCGGTGGTGCCGTTGATCTGGCCGGCGAAGAACAAGCCCTGCACGGCCTTGGTTTCGAGCGAGGTTTTCAGGCCGCGCGGATCGAAATAATCGTATTCGATGGCATAGCCCGGGCGCAGGATGAAGGCATTTTCCATGCCCTTCATCGAGCGCACCAGGGCGATCTGCACGTCGAACGGCAGGCTGGTCGAGATACCGTTCGGATAGAATTCGTTGGTCGTCAGCCCTTCAGGTTCCAGGAAGATCTGGTGCGATTCCTTGCCCGAGAAGCGGTGGATCTTGTCTTCGATCGACGGGCAGTAACGCGGGCCGACGCCTTCGATCACGCCGGTGTACATCGGGCTGCGGTCGAGACCGGCGCGGATGATGTCGTGCGTTTGCGCATTGGTATGCGTGACCCAGCACGGCACCTGGCGCGGGTGCATCGCGGTGTTGCCCATGACAGAGAATACAGGCACCGGATCGAGGTCGCCCGGCTGCTCGGACATCTGCGAAAAATCGATGCTGCGCCCGTCGATGCGCGGCGGCGTGCCGGTCTTGAGACGTCCTTGCGGCAGCTTCATTTCCTTCAGACGGGCCGAAAGCGAGATCGCCGGCGGATCGCCCGCGCGGCCGGCCGAGTAGTTCTGCAGGCCGACGTGGATCTTCCCATCGAGGAAAGTGCCCGCCGTCAGCACCACCGCCCGGGCGCGGAACTTGATGCCGATCTGCGTCACGGCGCCAACCACGCGGTCCCCTTCGAGCATCAGGTCGTCGACCGCCTGCTGGAACAGCCACAGGTTCGGCTGGTTTTCCAGGCGCGAGCGGATGGCTTGCTTGTACAGGATGCGGTCCGCTTGCGCGCGGGTAGCGCGCACGGCCGGCCCCTTGGACGAGTTAAGGATACGAAACTGGATACCGGATTCGTCCGTGGCAATCGCCATGGCGCCGCCCATGGCGTCGACTTCCTTGACCAGGTGGCCCTTGCCGATGCCGCCGATGGACGGGTTGCAAGACATCTGGCCGAGCGTCTCGATGTTATGGGTGAGCAGCAAAGTCTTCTGGCCCATGCGGGCAGAAGCGAGCGCAGCCTCGGTGCCGGCATGGCCGCCGCCGACGACGATGACGTCGAATTCAGTTGGAAATAGCATGATGATGGAGTGTAGAGCGAGGGATATGAGGCCCGATTATAGAGTCTTTTCAGACCCCCGACTCTTTTACACCCAGAATCTGCAATTTCCTGGCAACGAAATGTTTCACGTGGAACGTCGTATTTGACGAATGCGCGTTGTTTCACGTGGAACGTAGGTCATCTCATCCCGGCTGTTCCACGTGGAACAGTCACCACTTTACGATGGCGTCGTAGCTGGTCTTCACAATTAATAAACTCACCACCACCAGGAACAGCTTGCGCACAAACGCGCTGCCGTGCTTGATCGCCAGCTTGGTACCGACCAGGGAACCAGCAACCTGGCACACCGCCATCAGCAAGCCCAACTGCCAGAGGATGTGACCGCTGTAGCCGAACCACATCAACGCCGACAAGTTGCAGGCCACATTGACGACCTTGGCGGCAGCCGAGGCACTGAGGAAGTCGAAGCCGAAAAAGCGCACGTAGAGGAACAGCAAAAAGCTGCCGGTGCCCGGGCCGAAGAAGCCATCGTAAAAACCGATGGCGGCGCCGATGCCAACCGCCACCCAGCGCTCGGTCGCGCCGCTGTGCAGTGGCGCGTGCACGCTGCCGAAATCCTTTTTGCGGAAAGTGTAGACGGCGACGGCCACCAGCACGAACGGCAACATGGTACGGACGAAATCGGCCGGCACCTTGGTCACCGTGTACGCCCCGGCGAACGACAGCAGCAAGGCCGAGACTGCCGCCGGCGCCGCCGCGCTCCATGCCACCCTTACCTTGCGCGCGTAATTGACGGCCGCCGCGCCGGTACCGAAGATGCCGGCGAACTTGCTCGTTCCCAGCAAGGTCGCCGGTATTTCACGTGGAAACACCGAGAACAGCACCGGCACCTGGATCAACCCGCCTCCGCCTACAACAGCATCTACCAAGCCGGCGAGAAAGGCCGCGCATCCGAGTAAGGCGAAATCGATCATGAATTTTCCAGAGAATAGGGAACTGAACAAGGGAACTGAACAGCACAGCCAGATATTGTACGTAAGAAATCCGGTCAATGTTTCGACCGGCCGTTTTCCTGCCCGGTGCGCCAATGGTGTAAGCTTTTGTCATCTCCCATCGACCAGCAGGTGCGCAATGACCCAGTCCGCCGAGTTCAGTTTCAGTACCGTTCCCCACCTCGTTTCCGGTCCCGGCGCAAGCAGCCGGCTCGGTTCCCTGATCCGCAGCCACTTCCCCGATGCCCGCCGCGCGCTCATCGTGACCGACCCGGGCTTTCTCGGAACCGGCCTGGTCGGCGCTCCACAGCGCTCGCTCGAACAGGAAAACATCGCCGTCCATGTCTGGTCCGATGTCGTGGCCGACCCACCGGAATCGGTGGTGCTGGAAGCGGTGGAGGTGGCACGCCGGCACGGGACCGATCTCATTATCGGTCTCGGCGGTGGCAGTTCGATGGATGTGGCCAAGCTGATTGCGGTGCTGGCTGGCAGCGACCAGCCGCTGAGCCAGATTTACGGGATCGGCAATGTGCGCGGCAAACGCCTGCCGCTGGTACAGATTCCGACGACCGCCGGCACCGGTTCGGAGGTGACCAATATCGCCATCGTTACCACCGGCGCCACCACCAAGATGGGCGTGGTGGCACCGCAGCTGTATGCGGATCTGGCGATCCTCGACGCGCAACTGACGCTCGGCCTGCCGCCCCTGGTAACGGCCGCCACCGGCATCGATGCGATGGTGCATGCGATCGAAGCCTTCACCAGCAAGCACAAGAAGAACCCGATGTCGGACAACCTGGCGCGCCAGGCCCTGTCACTGTTGTCGCGCAACCTGCTGCGTGCGTGCGAACACGGCGGCGACCTGGAAGCGCGCCAGGCCATGTTGCTGGGCGCCTGCTTCGCGGGACAGGCTTTTTCGAATGCACCGGTGGCGGCGGTGCACGCCCTCGCCTATCCGATCGGCGGCATATTTCACGTGCCACATGGTTTATCGAACTCGCTGGTGCTGCCGCATGTACTGCGCTTTAACCTGTCGCATGCCAGCGCGCATTACGCCGAGCTGGCATGCATCATCGATCCCGGCGCGAGCGGCAGCGAAGAGGCGCGCGCCAATGCGCTGGTCAATGCAATGGAAAAGATTGCCGTCGACACAGGCATCCAGACCACCTTGCGCCAGGTGGGCGTGAGCGCGGCAGACATCGACCGTCTTGCCGACGACGCCATGCTGCAAACCCGCTTGCTCGGCAACAACCCGCGCGAACTGACGCGGGAAGATATCCACGGCATCTACAGCGCGGCGTACTAAAAACCTAGCTCATCACGGCGCCACCGTCGACGTTGAGCGTCTGGGCCGTGATGTAAGCCGACTCGTCGCTGGCCAGGAAAATCGCCGCGCCTGCCACGTCGTCCGGCGTGCCCATGCGCCCGAGCGGCACGGCCAGGCCGACCGCCCGTTTTTTCTCGCCGGGCTGCAACTGCTCGTAGCGCGCGAACAGCGCATCCACATGGTCCCACATCGGCGTATCCACCACGCCCGGCGAAATGGCGTTGACGCGGATGCCGTGCGGCGCCATCGCCAGCGCGGCCGACTGGGTGTAGCTGATCACCGCCGCCTTGCTGGCACAGTAGTGCGCCACCAGCGCTTCGCCGCGCCGTCCGGCCTGCGACGCCAGGTTGATGATGGCGCCGGTCCGGCCCGCCTCCACCATCATGCGCAGCACTTGCTGCATCACCAGGAACATGCCCTTGACGTTGACGTCGAAGATGCGCTCGTACATCGCCAGGTCGGATTCGAGCAACGGCGCCATGTCGAACACGGCTGCATTGTTGAACAGGATGTCGACGGTGCCGAAGCGCTCGGCTGCTTGCGCCAGCATGGCGCCAACCGCGGCGGCGTCGCGCACGTCGGCACTCAGGTAGTGCAGCTGCTCCGGGTAGCGCGTCAACAGCGGCGCCAGCGCCGCCGGCGCCGTCGCGGCCAGATCGACCACGCTGCAGCGCGCTCCCTCGGCCAGGTAAGCCTCGGCCACCGCCAGCCCGATTCCGCCACCGGCCCCGGTCAGCAGGGCGTGCCTGGATGCGAGCCGGTTCATGCTGTCACGCTGCTTGAACATCATCTTCAATCTCCTTCGGTGTGGGTCGTGCTGAAAAGTCTAGCAACGTTCGGGCAGCCGGCCTGATACGGCGTACGCAATAGTCGATACTTTTATCCAGGTTGCATCGGTGGGCCATACAGCGGCACAGACGCCAGAGCCGGTTGCAAAAAAGTATCGACAGTAGGAGTGGCAGTATCAGAAAGTATCGGAGTCTGGTGCTACATTCTGTACACGGTGCAAACCTTGCATTGAATAAAAAACTAAAAAAATTTGGAGACGACAGCATGAAACGACTCGCAAGCAGTGCCTTGTGCACGGCCCTACTCTGTGTCGGCGGCACATCCCTGGCCGCCACCAACCTGGTGATCGCCACCGTCAACAACGGTCACATGATCGAAATGCAAAAGATGGGCAAGTTCTTCGAGCAAGCCAATCCCGATATCAAACTCAAATGGGTCACCCTGGAGGAAGGCGTGCTGCGCCAGCGCATGACCACCGACATTGCCACCAAGGGCGGCCAGTTCGACGTGATGACCATCGGCATGTACGAAACGCCGATCTGGGCCAGGAAGGACTGGCTGATTCCGCTCAAGGCAGACGCCGCTTACGATATCGACGACATCCTGCCCTCGATCCGCGATGGCCTGTCGCTGAACGGCAAGCTGTACGCCGCGCCGTTCTACGGCGAAAGTTCGATGATCATGTACCGCAGCGACCTGGTCAAAAAAGCCGGCATGACCATCGAAGACCGCCCGACCTGGGCCCACATTCGCGCCGTCGCCGCCAAGATCCACGACCCGGCCAACGGCGTGTACGGCATCTGCCTGCGCGGCAAACCGGGCTGGGGCGACAACATGGCGCTGATCACCACCATCGCCAATTCCTTCGGCGGCCAGCTGTTCGACATGAAATGGCAGCCGCAATTTACCAGCAAGCCGTGGAAGGACGCCGTCACCACCTACGTCGACCTGCTCAAGAACTACGGCCCGCCGGGTTCGTCCTCGAACAGCTTCAACGAAATCCTGGCGCTGTACAACGAAGGCAAATGCGGCATCTGGATCGACGCCACCATTGCGGCGTCGTTCGTCACCGATCCGAAGCAGAGCAAGGTGGCCGACAAGGTCGCGTTCGCGCAGTCGCCGATCGCCACCACCGAGCGCGGCGCCAACTGGCTGTGGGCCTGGTCGCTGGCCATTCCAAGGAGCTCCAAGCAGCCCGAGGCGGCGCAAAAGTTCATCAACTGGGCCACGTCCAAGGACTACATCAAGCTCGTCGCCAAGGAGTCCGGCTGGGCCAGCGTGCCGACCGGCACCCGCAAGTCGACCTACGCCGCGCCCGAGTTCATCAAGGCGGCCAAGTTCGCCGCCGCCGAAGGCGCAGCGATCGCCAGCAGCCGCCCGAACCAGAGCACCTTGCCGCCCTCGCCCTACGTCGGCGTGCAGTACGCCGCGATTCCCGAATTCCAGACCATCGGGGTCGCTGCCGGCCAGCAGATGAGCGCCGCCTTGCTGGGCAAGGTCACGGTCGAGCAGGCGCTGGCGGTCACCCAGCAGGCGGCCGAGCGCGAGATGCGCAAGGGCGGTTACTACAAGTAGCACGCCGCCGATGTAAGCGGGCCTGCCCCGATCACCTGCGTTTTCAGTCGTCGCCGCCCACGGGCCGGCGGCGTTCCTTCGCCGCACCTGGAACTTTATGACACGACTCCTGCCCCGGACCTTGCTGACCCCTGCGGTGCTCGCCATCACCGTCATTTCCATCGTCCCGCTGTTGATCACCCTGTACTACTCGTTCGTGCGCTACAGCATGCTCGCACCCGGCGAACATGACTTCCACGGGCTCGACAACTTCATCTTTTTCTTCACCGACGGGGCCTTTCTGCCGGCACTGAAAAACACCTTCGTCCTGATGTTTTCCGTCATGGCGATCACGGTGGTGTTGGGCATCGCGCTCGGCCTGCTGATCAACGACGCCTTCCCGGGGCGCGCCATCGTGCGCGTGCTGCTGATATCGCCGTTCCTGGTCATGCCGGCGGTGAACGCGCTGATGTGGAAGAACATGCTGCTCAATCCCATCTACGGCCTGTTCGCGCACGTGAGCATGTTCTTCGGCGCCACGCCCGTCGACTGGCTCTCGCACTACCCGCTGCTGTCGATCGTGATGATGGTGTCCTGGCAGTGGCTGCCGTTCGCCTGCCTGATCTTCATGACGGCGCTGCAGTCGATGGACAAGGAACAGCTGGAAGCGGCCGGCATGGACGGCGCCAACTACCTGCAGCAGCTGCGCTACCTGTACCTGCCGCACCTGGGACGGGCGGTATCGGTGGTGCTGATGATCGAAATGATCTTCCTGCTGTCGGTGTTCGCCGAGATCTTCACCACCACCGGCGGCGGCCCGGGGTTCGAGACGACCACGATCACCTTCATGATCTACCAGCAGGCCTTGCAGTCCTACGACATCGGCGCGGCGTCGGCCGGCGCCCTGTTCGCGGTGCTGCTGGCGAATATCGCGGCCTTCTTCCTGATGCGCGTCATCGGCAAGAACCTGGCCAAATAGGGAACACTTGATGAACAATAAACTCGCACTGCACACCCGCACGGCCGCCGCCTGGTTTTTCGCGCTGCTGCTGTTCTTCCCGATCTTCTGGCTCGGGCTGATGGCCTTCAAGACCGAGGCCCAGGCGATCGCCACGCCGCCGCTGCTGTTTTTCCAGCCGACCCTGCAAAGCTTCCAGGAAGTCATGGCGCGCGACCACTACGCCGGCTACGCGTTCAACTCGCTCATCACGAGCGTGCTATCGACCGTGTTCGGGCTGGCGATCGCCATTCCCGCGGCGTACTCGATGGCCTTCTTCCCTACTGGCGGCACCGTCGGCCTGCTCAAGTTCATCCTCAGCTCGCGCTACATGCCGGGCGTGGGCGCGCTGATGCCGATCTATGTCTGCTTCCAGTATGCCGGGCTGCTCGACACCCGCGTCGGCCTGACCATCATGTTCATGCTGATGAACCTGCCGATCATGATCTGGCTGCTCTACACCAGTATGCGCGAGCTGCCGCGCGAGATCCTGGAGGCGTCGCGCATGGACGGCGCCACCGTCCTGCACGAGTTCCGCTACGTCGTGCTGCCGCTGTCGGTGGGCGGCATCGCGTCGACCGCGCTGGTGTGCATGGTGTGGGCCTGGAACGAATCATTCTGGTCGCTCAACCTGGGCGCCTCGAACGCCGGCACCCTGGCGTGGCTGATCGCCTCCTACTCCAGTCCCGAGGGGCTGTTCTGGGCCAAGCTGTCGGCCGCCTCGCTGATGGCGATCGCGCCGATCATGGCGCTGGGCTGGTTCTGCCAGAAGCAGCTGGTGCAAGGCATGACATTCGGCGCGGTCAAATAAGACAACGAAGCGAACAACAACGGGACATCAACATCATGGCTTACCTTCAACTGAACAACATAGAAAAATTCTTCGGTGCGCACCACGCCATCAAGGGTATCGACCTGGAGATCGAAAAGGGCGAGTTCGTCGTCTTCGTCGGCCCGTCGGGCTGCGGCAAGTCGACCCTGCTGCGCCTGATCGCCGGCTTGGAGCCCATCGACGAAGGTAGCCTGCACCTGGACGGGCGCGATATCACCGCCCTGCCCTCGTCAAAGCGCGACCTGGCGATGGTGTTCCAGTCGTACGCGCTGTACCCGCACATGACGGTATTCCAGAACATGTCGTTCGCGCTGAAGCTGGCCGGCGTGGCGCCCGCCATCATCCGCACCAAGGTCGACAAGGCTGCCGCCATCCTCAACCTGGGCGACTACCTCGAACGTAAACCCAAGGAGCTCTCCGGCGGCCAGCGCCAGCGCGTCGCCATCGGCCGCGCCATCGTGCGCGACCCGAAGGTGTTCCTGTTCGACGAACCGCTGTCGAACCTGGACGCGGCCTTGCGCGTGCAGACCCGCATCGAAATCGCCAAGCTGCACCGCGAACTGGGCGCGACCACCATCTACGTCACGCACGATCAGGTCGAAGCGATGACTCTGGCGGACCGCGTGGTGGTGCTGCGCGACGGCCAGGTCGAGCAGCACGGCTCGCCCCTGGCGCTGTACGACCGCCCGGCCAACCGCTTCGTGGCGCAGTTCATCGGTACCCCGAGCATGAACGTGGTGCCGGCGGCGGGCCTGCCGCACCTGGCCGCGCTGTCCGGCGGCGCGGCCCCCACCGACGGTTTTGTCGGCATCCGTCCCGAGCATGTGCATGTGCTGGGCACCGCGCAACCGGACAGCCTGCCCGCCACGGTCGACATGGTCGAGTCGCTCGGCGTCGAAACGCTGGTCTACGCACGCCTGGACAATAACGTGCAGGTGGTCGCGCGCGGCAGCGAACGCATCGCCCTGCAGCCCGGCGCGCGCACCCATCTCGCGTTCGAGCACGGCTTCGTGCATCACTTCGACCGCCTTGGTTCCACGTGCGGCACGCCGACGCAGGGAGCGCGCTGATGGCGGTCGCTCTGAACAACGCGGCCCTCGCCCACCTGCCGGCGCACATCCCCGGCCCCGGGTACGAGCGCAGCATGCAAGTACCCAGCATCGTGCACATCGGCGTGGGTGGTTTTTTTCGCTCGCACCAGGCGCTCTACCTGGACGACCTGCTGCGCCTGCCCGGCAACACCGAGTGGGGTTACTGCGGCGTCGGGCTGCTGCCACACGACGCGGTCATGCGCGACGCCATGCTGGCCCAGGACTGCCTGTACACCCTGGTCGAGCGCAGCGCCCGCGGCGACACGGCGCGCGTGGTCGGCTCGCTGCTGGAGTTCCTGTACGCACCGGACGACCCGCAGGCGGTGCTGGAAAAGCTGGCCGATCCCGGCACCCGCATCGTTTCGCTCACGATCACCGAAGGCGGCTACTACGTCAACCAGGGCGACGGCAGCTTCGACGCGGCGCACCCCGACATCGTGCACGACCTGGCCCACCCGCACGCGCCGCGCTGCTGCTTCGGCTACCTGGCCGAGGCGCTGGCGCGGCGCCGCGAGCGCGGACTGGCGCCGTTCACGGTGATGTCCTGCGATAACCTGCAAAGCAATGGCGACGTCGCCCGCGCGATGCTGCTGGCCTTTACCAGGCTGCGCGATCCGGCCTTATCCGCATGGCTGGCCGAGTACTGCGCCTTCCCCAACAGCATGGTCGACCGCATCACGCCGGCCACGACCGACGAACACCGCCTGCTGCTGCGCGAGCAGTTCGGATTGGCCGACGCCTGGCCGGTGATGGCCGAGCCGTTCAAAAGCTGGGTGATCGAAGACCGTTTTCCCGGCGGGCGTCCGGCCTGGGAACTGGTCGGCGCGCACATGACGGACGATGTGCTGCCCTACGAAAAAATGAAGCTGCGCCTGCTCAACGCCGGCCACCAGTCGCTGTGCTACATCGGCATGCTGCTCGGCTACGAGTATGCGCACGAGGCGATGGCGGACGGGGCTATCTGCCAGCTGTTTTCGCGCATGATGGACATCGAAGTCACGCCGCTGCTGCCGGCGGTCGAGGGCATCGACCTGGCTGAGTACAAGCGCACCCTGATCGAGCGCTTCGCCAATCCGGCCATCGGCGACCAGCTGCTGCGCATCGGCACCGACGGCTCGGCGCGCATGCCCAAATTCGTGCTGCCGTCGGTGCGCGACCAGCTCTTGCGCGGCGGCCCGATCGATCTGCTCAGCTTCACCGTGGCATGTTGGTTCCGCTACCTGAACGGCAGCGACGAAGAGGGACGGCCGCTGGCGCTCATCGACCCGCTCGCCGGGCAACTGCGCGAGCTGGCGCTGCGCGGCGGCGACGATCCATCCGCGCTGCTGTCGCTGCGCGAGCTGTTCGGCGAATTGGGCGAGGCGCCGCGCTTCGTCGCGGCAGTGGCCGATGCGCTGGCGCGGCTGTACAAGATTGGTGCGCGGGCCGCGCTGGCGCACTTGCTGGCAACGGCAAAGTGAACGACCATGGAGACGCTGCCACCGAAGAGCGGCGAGCATACAAAACGGGGACGACAGCATGACCAATTTGCCTCAGACGCGCCACGTGGAACCGCAGCGCTTCCAGCTCAAGCCGCCCGAGCTCGAACGCGAAAACTACGACGGCATCGTCCATTACATCGAGCACGGCTATCCCAGCCCGCGCGTGCGCTGGCACTGCCACGACGAGTACGAGCTGCACCTGATCGTCTCGACCAGCGGCAAGTTGTTCGTGGGCGACTACATCGGCGAATTTTCGCCCGGCCACCTGGTGCTGACCGGGCCGCGCCTGCCGCATAACTGGATCTCGGGCAGCGTGCCGGAAGAAGGCGTGCTCCTGCGCGACATGATCCTGCAATTTGCCCACGAGCCGCTGGAGCAGGCATCGCGGCTGATCCCGGAGCTGCGCGAGCTGCTGCCCCTGCTGGAGCGCTCGATCTACGGCATCGAGTTTCTCGACATCGGCGCCGAGGCCGAACAGGATTTTTTGCGCATTCGCGGCAGCGGCGGCGCCGAGCGCTTCGGCTACTTTGTGAACTTCATGTGCCGGCTTGCGCGCAACAACAAATACCGCCTGCTGTCGAGCGCAACCATGCGCTCGTACGACGACGAAGGCACGCTGGCCAAGGTCAACGCGGTGCTGAGCTACATCACCGACAACTACCGCGACCCGATCTCGGCCGAGGCGCTGGCTGATCAGCTCGGCATGTCGCTGAGCAAATTCTCGCGTTTTTTTCGCAAGACCACGGGAAACAGTTTCACCGACTTCGTCACCCGGCTGCGCGTGAACAAGGCGTGCCAGTTGCTGATGAACACCGACCAGTACGTCACCAATGTCTGCTACGACGTCGGCTTCCAGAACGTGGCCAATTTCAACCGCCGCTTCCTGCAGATCAAGGGCGTAACGCCGAAAGAGTTCCGGCGCCAGGCCGGCGGTCGCTTCGGCGCAGGCGCATCCAGGACGGCTGACGACGCCTAGCCAGCCGGGTGCTGGTAGCGGTACTCCTGCGTCCCCCTCCCGGTAGCCATAGGCCGTCGCGGCATATGTCCACGCATCTTCTGCGGTTCTTGATGATCTCAAGCTAGATCAAGCCGCCATGCCAGGGCAAAAGTAGAATGACAAGTGTGCAACAGCACAGCCCGCATCAGGACACTTCACTGAAGCTCTGTTCGTCAGACTGTTAAATGTGCGACAAGGACAATGCCCGCCTTGCCGACATCTTTCCACCTCCGCCAGGGTCGATTCAAGTTCGACCACCGACGTTCAGGGCGATCCCGGTTCTTATCGTTACGTAATTGTTTCCGTTCCACGAATTGATCTCATGGGAGCGGAGCGCATCGATTTTATTCTTTACTTTCCAGGAGGAATCAACACGAGACAAAGCTCATACCCTTTTCAGTTCGCTTAGCCAAGCTTATGGAGAATAAAAAGATGCAAGCCATTCACATTTCCTCAATCGCAACAGTGATCACGTCGGTTGCGCTAGGTTGTTCGGCCATTCTGGCAAGTCCGTCCGCCCAAGCCATCAGTGCCGGCGGCGGGGCATTCAACGGCAAGGGATTCGACGCCTGCACCGCGCCCTCGGTCTCCCGCATGCAGGCTTGGTGGACGAATACGCCATGGTCGTTTGTCGGGGTCTATATCGGCGGTAGCGCGCGCGCCTGTTCGCAGCCCAATCTGACGGCCACCTGGATGAATACGACGCGCGCCCAGGGCTGGCGCTATGAATTGCTGTGGGTTGGGCCCCAGGCGCCCTGCACCACCTACGCCAGCCGCATGAGCAGCAATACCACGACCGCCAATCAACAAGGCCGGAACCAGGCAATCCTGGCGTATGCGGCGCTGCGCGACCTCGGTTTCGGCACCGCTCTCGGTACCCCGGTGGTCTACGACCTGGAAGCCTACCCCAACAATGCAGGATGCCGGGCAGCGGTAAAAGCCTTCATGCAAGGCTGGGTCGACCAGCTTCGCGTGGCACCGGCGCAGGTTCCAGGGGTGTATGGATCGGCATGCGCCTCGTATCTGAACGACTTCGCCTCGCTGGCGCGCCCGCCTCATTTTATCGTGGCGGCCCAGTGGGACGGTAACCAGTCCACCTCGGTCCTGTCGTGCGTGAACGGCGGATACTGGACGAATCATCAGCGCATCAAGCAATACCGCGGAGGTCACAATGAAACCTGGGGTGGCGTGACCATCAACATCGACAGCAATTGTGCCAACGGCCCCATGGCGCCGACCGGCAGCCTGGCCTCGACAATCTGCAACTAGGCCGCGCGCGTCCGGCGCATCCAACGTTCGTTCATCACACCACTGTAGGAGTTTCGCAATGTCAATCCATTCGAACGCGATCAAGAACAGCAATGCCGGCCCAAGCCGCAAAGGCTTGTCCGCCGTGGCACTTGCACTGGGCACGCTGCTTGGCGGCCCGGCGTACAGCGCACCTCCCATCGTGCCATGGCTCAATCAACCCGCTCCCGCGCCAGCGCAGAACATGGAGGCGGCCTTGCCCGCGCCGCTGCGCGCGTGTACGACGGCCGACCTGCACATCATCCTTGGACAACAAGGAGCCCGTCATGGTTTTGCGACGCAGGAAATCCGTCTGAGTAACCGCAGCGCCGAACCGTGCGCGATTGCCGGTATTCCCGAGACCCAGATACTGCCCGACAATGCAGCGCCGCAAACCGTGAGCGTGCAAGATGCCACGAGCGAGCTGGCAACGCAGGCGATTTCCCTTGCGCCTGGCCAGAGCGGCATGCTGTTGATCGGGACCCCGGGTGCGTGCGAGGCCGCGACGAAGCCGGGGCGCAAGGTCGTCACCAACATGCAGTTGGCGCTGCCTGGCGGTGGCGTGAAAAAACTCGACGGGGTCCATATCGACACGCTGTGCGGCGGCGCATCCGTGATGCGGTTCGAAACCGTTCCCCACAACGGCGCCGGGCTCGACGAGCGCTCGCCCATGGGCCGTGGCCAGGCTCCGCTGGCACAACTGAGCGGCGTGGTGACGGCGCCGGATCACGTGAACCGTGGCGCCACCGTGCATTACATGGTGACCTTGACCAATCCTACGGCTGCATCAGTGGCGCTGTCTCCTTGCCCGGCCTACACCCAATCGTTTTACGCCGATGGGAAGATAGTGAGCAATACCATGCGTCTCAATTGCGCCGCAAGCGGCGCGCAAATTGCCGCCAATTCCAGCGTCAGCTTCGAGATGCAACTCCCATTGCACGCCGACCTGCCGGCCGGCGCGGCAAAACTGAGCTGGGTGCTGGACCAGGGCCCGTCCGTGGGAACCCTGCTCAACCTGCGCTAAAGCGCCTCCCCGCCGCCCGAAGGGCGTGACGCCGAAAGAGATGCGGCGCCAGACGGGCGGGCATTTCGGTGCCGGCGTATCCAGGGCGGCTGACAACGCCTGGCTAGGCAGCCGGATGCTGGTAGCGGTACTCCTGCGTCCGGCCGCCATAGCCATAGGCGGTCGCGCGCACGTCGTCGACGTAGATGTAGCTTTCCTCGTGCAGCTCGCCGAGCAGCGCGCCGAAGCCGGCGAAGACCTCGGCGATGTAGGCCGCCTTTTCATCTTTCGTGTTGGTCTCGTCGGTCACTTTCACATCCACGTAGACGCTGTGCTTGCCTTGCTCGGTGAGCGACACGCCGCCGACGATCCAGCAGTCCGGATCGACGAAATCGATGGCGATCGAGATCAGCTCCCTCTTCTTCCGGAGAATGCCGATGGTCTTGCCGAGCACCAGGTCGGCAACCTGGCGGATCATGTCGGGGGATTTCACGGCACTGACTTTGATGTTGATGATAGGCATGTACGTCTCCATTGGTTAGCTATGCAACTACTTGGGTAAAAAAAATCAGGCCACCGCCGCCCGCGCCTGCTTGAGCGAACCGACGATGGCGGCAAACTGTTCCGGTTCCAGAATCTGCTTCAGGCGGGCGGTGACGGCGCCGCTGGCGGCGTTGAGTTCGTCATGGATGGCCAGCGCATCGGGTTCCGGAAAGACCGCGCATTCACGCCCATCCCCACCGGTGGCGCGGCGGTCGATCAGCTGCAGCTTCTGCAAACCGTCGAGCGAGCGCGTGGCGGTCGGGCGGCTGATCACCAATTCCCGGGCCAGCTCGCTTTGCAGCAAGCCGGGCCGCGCCAGGACTGCGCGCAGCATGAACGCCTGCGACGGCGTCAGCCCGAACGGCTTGAAGGCGCGGGTCCACTCTCGCTCCAGAACCCTGGCCAGCGCGGTGGTATTGAAATAGAGGCAGTGATCAAACATGCATTCACTATAGCGGATAATAGTTCGCTATGCAATCAGTTTGATGGAATTGTTTCACGTGAAGCATTTTCAGCCTCCGCGTCGAAAAACTTCAGTATCAAGGCGTTGACCTGCTCGGCTGCTTCGAGTTGCAGCCAGTGTCCGACTTTCTCGATGCGCTCGAATTGAAACGTATCACCGACATATTTTTCGGAACCACGCATCTGCGCCTCGGTCAGGGCAACGTCGTTCGAACTCCACACGCCAAGAACCGGCACGGTTACCGTCGGCCAGGTGCTCGCGTTGAACATTTTCAGGTTGGCGCGATAATAGTTCAGGGCGGCGGTCAAGCGTCCCGGGCGGTCGAGATGGGAGCGCCATTCTTCAAACTGGCGTGGCGTGCTGGCCATGCTGCGCAGCGCATGCCAGTCGAAGGCCTTGATCATCGATTCGGCGATACCACGCAGCTGGAATACCAGCACGTAATAGCCTTTCAGGAGCTGCAGCGTCCCGCCCTCGGTGTAGGCAGCCGGATGCCCTACCGACAGCGCCACGAAGCGTTCCACGCGTTCAGGCGCGTACATGCACAGGTTCCAGCCGACCACCGATCCCCAATCGTGCCCGACCAGCAGCACGCGGTCCACGCCGAGCGCATCGAGCAGGGCCACCATGTCGGCACGCAACGCCTCCATGGCGTAGGCGTCCTCGTTGCCGGGCGCTTCGGTCTGGCCGTAACCGCGCAAGTCCGGCGCGATGACGCGGTAGCCAGCGGCGACAAGCGCGTCGATCTGCAAGCGCCAGACCGCATGCGTATCCGGAAAACCGTGCAGCAAGAGCACTGCCGGCCCCTCGCCTTCGGTCACCACGTGCATTGCGATGCCATTGACGCTCAAGGTTTGTTCCATCGTTCCTCCGCAAAAAATTGGATAAAAAAAAGCCGGGTCATGCGACCCGGCCTGCAACGGTGCATTTTAAGCAATCATACGGATTTTTTACGAACGCCGTAGGCGGCCAGCGCGGCGCCAATTTCGCCCACGATGCCGCGGCGGAACAGCAGCACGCACAGGATGAAAATCAGCCCGGTCACCATGCCCACCGATTCCCCCAGCGTGTTGAACCATTCCACGCCCGTGTGGGTCGCCAGGAAGGTGCCGATATCGCCGAGCTTGTTTTCCAAGGTGATGATGATGAAGGCGCCGAGGATCGGGCCCGACAGCGTCCCCATGCCGCCCACCAGAGTCATCAGGATCACCAGGCCCGACATGGTCCAGTGCACGTCGGTCAGCGTCTCGAAGCCCAGCACCAGCGTCTTGGTGGCGCCCGCCAGGCCCGCCAGCGCCGCCGACAGCACGAAGGCGACAAGCTTGTACCTGTCGACGTCGTAGCCGAGCGAAATGGCGCGCGGTTCGTTTTCCTTGATCGCCTTGAGCACCTGGCCGAACGGCGAATGCACCGTGCGCACGATCACCGCAAAGCCCGCCACCGCAATGGCCAGCACCACGAAGTACAAGGTCAGGTCGTTACCAAGGTCGATCACGCCGAACAGCTTGCCACGTGGAACTCCCTGCAAGCCATCCTCGCCATGCGTGAAGGGCGCGCGCAGTGCGGCAAAGTAGACCATTTGCGCCAATGCCAGCGTGATCATGGAAAAGTAGATGCCCTGGCGGCGAATCGCCACCATGCCCATGACCAGGCCGACCAGCGCGCTGGCCGCAACGCCCAGCAGGATGCCCACTTCGGTCGGCAAGCCGAGCACGGTCAGCGCGTGGCCGGTCACGTAGCCGGCGGAGCCGAAGAAGGCGGCATGGCCGAAGGACAGCAGGCCCGTGTAACCAATCAGCAAGTTGAAAGCGCAGGCAAACAGCCCGAAGCACAGCAACTTCATCAGGAACACGGGATAGCCGACAAACGGCGCCGCCAACGCAATGAAGAGCGCCAGGCCGTAAGCGATATTTTTGTTCATCAATGGCTCCAGTTCTCGGTTACTTTTCTTTGCCGAACAGGCCGGCGGGACGGAGCAGCAGCACGACGACCATGACCACGAACACCACCACTTCCGAGCCTTCCGGATAGAAGACGCGGGTCAGGCCCTCGATCACGCCCAGGCCCAGGCCCGTGAGGATGGAACCCATGATCGACCCCATGCCCCCGATCACCACGACGGCGAACACGACGATGATCAGGTTCGAGCCCATCAGTGGCGTGACGTTGACGATCGGCGCCGCCAGCACCCCGGCAAAGCCGGCCAGGGCGACGCCGAAGCCGTAGGTGAGCGTGACCATCAACGGCACGTTGATGCCGAAGGCTTCGACCAGTTTTGGATTCTCGGTCCCGGCCCGCAGGTAGGCGCCGAGCTTGGTCTTTTCGATCACGAACCAGGTCGCCAGGCAGACGCTGAGCGAGGCGAACACGACCCACAGGCGGTAGTTGGGCAGTTCCATGAAGCCGAGGTCGGTCCTGCCCTGGAGCAGTTCCGGCACGCTGACCGACTGGCCAGAGTTGCCGAAGAAGGAGCGGAACACGCCTTCGAGCAGCAAGGTGATGCCGAAGGTGAGCAGCAGGCCGTACAGGTGGTCGAGCTTGTAGAGCCAGCGCAGCATCGATTTTTCGACGATGATGCCGAACACGCCGACCAGCAGGGGCGCCAGCGCCAGCATGGCCCAGTAGCTCAGGCCGAACGTGGTGACGCCGATGTAGGCGGCAAAGGCACCCATCATGTAGAGGGCGCCGTGCGAGAAGTTAATCACATTAAGCAGGCCGAAGATAACGGCCAGGCCAAGCGAGAGCATGGCGTAGAAGGAGCCGTTGACCAGGCCGAGCAAAAGCTGGCTGACCATCGCCTGCAGGGGAACGCCGAATATTTCCATGGCATCTCAGTTCGTAAAATTGTATCGGGGGATTTGAGTATCCGCAAAAAGTAGCCGTCGTTCCCGCGCAGGCGGGAACCCAAGTTCGTGTCGTTACGTTGACTCGGCAAACTTGGGTTCCCGCCTGCGCGGGAACGACGGTGGGTGCTCGAACGCGACCTAGCTTACTTCCACAACGAACACTTCGTTTCCGCCTTGGTCGTGTACGCCTGCGCGCCAGGAATGGTCGCGACAACCTTGTAGTAATCCCACGGATACTTCGATTCCGCCGGCTTTTTCACTTCCATCAGGTACATGTCGTGCACCATGCGGCCGTCCGGGCGGATTTCGCCGTTCTTGGTGAACATGTCGTTGATCTTGGTTTTCTTCAACTGCGCCATGACCTTCTCGCTGTCGTCGGTCCCGATCGCTTTGACCGCGTTGAGGTAGTTGGTCGCGGCAGAGTAATCGGCGGCTTGCAACATCGACGGCGACTTCTTCATCTTGGCGAAATAGCGCTTCGACCAGGCCCGGCTTTCCGGACTTTGATCCCAGTACCAGCCATCGGTGAGGAACATGCCCTGGGTCGTGTTCAAGCCCAGGGTGTGGATATCATTAATGAACACCAGCAAACCGGCCAGCTTCATCGACTTGCCGACACCAAACTCGTTGGCCGCCTTGACCGCGTTGATCATGTCGCCGCCGGCATTGGCCAGCCCCAGGATCTGCGCCTTCGAGCCCTGCGCCTTGAGCAGGAAGGACGAGAAATCCGACGCCGACAGCGGATGCTTGGACGCGCCCGCCACCGTGCCGCCGGCCGCCTTGACCACATCGGTGGTATCTTTTTCGAGCGACTGGCCGAACGCGTAATCGGCGGTCAGGAAATACCAGGACTTGCCGCCCTGCTTCACGATCGCGCCACCTGTTCCACGTGCCAACGCGACCGTGTCGTAAGCGTAATGCACCGTGAACGGCGAGCATTCTTCATTGGTCAGGCGGGCCGTGCCGGCGCCGATCGAGATGAACACTTTCTTCTTCTCGGCCGCGATCTTGGCCATGGCCAGGTTGGCGCCCGAGTTGGTGCCGCCGATCAGCATGTCGACACCTTGCTGGTCGAACCATTCGCGCGCCTTGCTGGCGGCAATGTCAGCCTTGTTCTGGTGGTCGGCGAACACGAATTCGATTTTCTTGCCGTTGACAACGCCGCCGAGGTCGGCAATCGCCATCTTGACCGCTTCCGCGCCACCGGCGCCATCGACGTCGGCGTAGACGCCGGACACGTCGGTCAGCATGCCGATCTTGATGGTGTCGTTCGATATTTGCGCCTGGGCCGGCAGGGCGAACCCGAGGCAAGCTGCGCTGGCTGCTAAAGCAATGATGTTACGTTTCATATTGTCTCCATTTAGGGTATTGGTATGGT
Organism: Telluria sp.; assembly: GCA_036386755.1. Taxonomy (GTDB): domain Bacteria; phylum Pseudomonadota; class Gammaproteobacteria; order Burkholderiales; family Burkholderiaceae_D; genus Telluria_A. The sequence continues at coordinate 111,417 of DASVVC010000091.1, read as the reverse complement.
CTTGCTAAGGGCTGTCGCTATCCTGCTATACGCCCAACAGTTCAGTCAGAATTGGCATCTTGGCGCTCAGTTCCGACGAAGCAAAGGTTTCCACGATCTGACCGTGCTCCACCACGTAAAACCGGTCCGCCAGCGGTGCGGCGAAGCGGAAATTCTGTTCCACCATGACGATGGTGTAGCCCTTGGCCTTGAGCGTGGTAATCATGCGCGCCAGACCTTGCACGATCACCGGCGCCAGGCCTTCGGAAATTTCATCGAGCAGCAACAGGCGCGCGCCGGTGCGCAAGATGCGCGCCACCGCCAGCATCTGTTGCTCGCCGCCGGACAGGCGCGTGCCCTGGCTGTTTTTTCGTTCCAGCAAATTCGGGAACATCTCGTAGATCTCGGCCACCGGCATGCCGGCGTCGCCACCGGCCAGCTGCGGGGGCAGCATCAGGTTTTCTTCGGTCGAGAGCGACGAAAAGATGCCGCGCTCTTCCGGGCAGTAGCCGATGCCCAGGTGGGCGATCTTGTGCGTCGGCATGCCGATCGACTCGACCCCATTGACCTTGATCGAGCCGGTGCGCGCCCCGGTCAGGCCCATGATCGCGCGCAAGGTAGTGGTCCGCCCGGCGCCGTTACGGCCCAGCAGGGTGACGACTTCGCCCTTCTCGACCCGCAAATTGACGTTGTGGAGGATGTGCGATTCACCGTACCAGGCTTGCAGATGCGAAATTTCAAGCGCGGCGGTCATCAGTGCGCTCCTTCGAGTTCGGCACTGGTGGTGCCCATATAGGCTTCCATTACCTGTGGATTGGTCGATACTTCCGCGTAACTGCCTTCGGCCAGCAAGGCGCCGCGCTGCAGGACGGTAATCTTGTCGCAGATGCCGGACACCACATTCATATTGTGTTCCACCATCAGGATGGTGCGGCCGGCCGATACTTTTTTGATCAGCTCGGTCACCCGGTGGACATCTTCGTGGCCCATGCCCTGGGTCGGCTCGTCGAGCAGCATCAGCTCGGGTTTCATGGCCAGGGTGGTGGCGATTTCGAGCGCCCGTTTGCGCCCGTAAGGCATGTCGACCGTGACGGTATCGGCGAATTCGGTCAGGTCGACCTCGGCCAGCAATGCCATTGCGCGGTCATCCAGTTTCGAGAGCGACTTTTCGCTGCGCCAGAAATGGAAGGAGGTGCCCAGCTCACGCTGCAGGCCGATCCGCACATTCTGCAGCACGGTCAGGTGCGGAAACACGGCCGAAATCTGGAACGAACGGATGATGCCCATGCGCGCGATCTGCGCCGGGTGCGCCGGGGTGATATCTTTTCCGTTAAACAGGATCTGGCCCGAGGTGGGCACCAGAAACTTGGTCAGCAGATTGAAGCAGGTGGTCTTGCCGGCGCCGTTGGGGCCGATCAGCGCGTGGATGTGTCCACGCTGGACGGTGAGGTTCACATCATTGACTGCGGTAAAGCCCTTGAACTCTTTGGTCAGGTTCTTTGTTTCCAATATGACATCTGTCATTGTGTCTCCGATTTATTTTCATACCGCTTTGAAAACTTTTTTGTTCGACTATACACAGATTGGATTTTGCTCACAATACAGTATAACTACCATGCCGCCAGCCCTGATGCCTATCAGGCAAGCGACATGGAAGTGCAACTTTGCGGCAGTTTTGAGGTCTTCCTAAGACGTCGACTTGGCCGCCTGGGCAATAAGTTCCGCAGCCCGTTCGGCAATCATGATGGTCGGGCTGTTGGTATTGCCGGACGTAATCAACGGCATCACCGACGCATCGACCACGCGCAGTTTTTGCACCCCGTTCACCCGCAATTCGCTATCGACCACGGCCATCGGATCCCCTGCCCTGCCCATCTTGCAGGTGCCGACCGGGTGGAAAATCGTCGTGCCGATCTGGCCCGCCGCCTCGGCCAGTTCTTCTTCGGTCCGAAACGCCATGCCGGGCTTGAATTCCTGCGGCGCATAGCGTGCCAACGCCGGCGCGGCCACAATCTTGCGCGTCAGGCTCAAAGCCGCCGCCGCGGTTTTGCGGTCTTGTTCCGTGCTCAGGTAGTTCGGCGTGATTTTCGGGGCGGCGTAGGAATCGGCGGAGGCAATGCGCACATGCCCGCGCGAGGTCGGACGCAGATTACACACGCTCGCCGTGAACGCGGGGAACGGGTGCAAGGGATCGCCGAATTTTTCCAGCGACAAAGGCTGGACGTGATATTGCAGGTTCGGCGTGGCCTGGCCGGGATCCGACCTGGCGAACGCACCCAGTTGCGACGGCGCCATCGACATCGGCCCGCTCTGGAACATTGCGTATTCGATTCCGATCTTCATCTTGCCGAACCAGCTCGCCGCTGTCGTGTTCAGGGTGCGTGCATTGCTGACTTTGTAGATCATGCGCAGCTGCAAATGATCCTGCAAGTTATCCCCAACCCCGGGCGCATCGACCTGCACCGTCACGCCGGCATCGCGCAACACCGCCGCCGGCCCGATGCCGGACAGTTGCAAAATCTGCGGCGAACCGACCGCGCCGGCGGTCAACATGGTTTCCAGCGCCGCCGTGGCAGTGAAGGCCGTGCCGCCGCCGGTAAATTCGACGCCCCGGCACACTTTTCCCTGCCCGGTATCGTCGATGATCAACCGTTCCACGTGGCAGCCGGTCATGATCGTCAGGTTCGGGCGCTTGGCCGCTGGCTTGAGAAAAGCCTTGGCCGTGTTCCAGCGGATGCCGCGCTTCTGGTTGACGTCGAAATAGTTGCAACCGTCATTGTCGCCACCATTGAAATCATCGATTTTGCGGATGCCGGTTTGTTCGGCGGCATCGCGAAAGGCGTCAAGCAATTGCCAGGACAGGCGCTGCTTCTCGACCCGCCACTCGCCGCCGCTGCCATGCAGTTCGCTGGCGCCGCCGTAGTAATCCTCGCTCTTTTTAAACAGCGGCAAAACCTTGTCCCAGGCCCAGCCGGGGTCGCCGGTCAGCTCGGCCCAGCGCTCGTAATCCTGCGACTGGCCGCGCATGTAAATCATGCCGTTGATGGAGGAGCTGCCGCCCAGGACCTTGCCACGCGGGTAAATCAGCGAGCGGCCGTTCAGACCGGCATCCGGTTCGGTCTTGTACAGCCAGTCGGTGCGCGGATTGCCGATGCAGTGCAGATAGCCGACCGGAATGTGGATCCAGACGTAATCGTCGCGCCCGCCCGCTTCGATCAGCAGCACGTTGATGTCGCGGCGCCGGGTCAGGCGGTTGGCCAGCACGCAACCCGCGGTGCCGCCGCCGATGATGATGTAGTCGTATTCTCCTGCCGATTCCAAATGCTGCTCCTCGTCTCGTTTTTATAGTGTGCGCATCTCGGCCACCAGCATTTGCATCAGTTTGGCGACCGGCATCGGCCGCGCGCGGCGGATCTCGGCGCCGGCCCAGAGCGACATCAGTTCGGTGTCGCCCCGTTCGGCTGCGGCTGCGCGGATGCCCGTGGTCAGTGCGTTTTGGACAGGATACGCTGGAACTTGTTTCTCAACACTTTCCATCTTGCGCATGAAGGTGTTTTCCAAACCGCGCGCGTAGCGGCCGCTGAATGCGCGCGTCAGGCGGGTGGGCGTGTCGCGCGCCTCGATCAGGCGTCGTTTGTAAGCTGGATGAATGCCGGACTCGTCGGTCACGATGAAGGCGCTGCCCATTTGCACCGCCTGGGCGCCCAGCGCCAGTGCTTCGGCAATATCGACCCCGGTCATGATGCCGCCGGCGGCAATCATGGGAATCTTGACCGCCTCGGCCACCTGGGGCCAGAGTGCTTTTCCGCCCAAGGTCGCCTCTTCTTGCGGTCCAAGAAAGGTTCCACGATGACCGCCCGCTTCGATTCCCGACGCGATCACGGCATCGGCGCCCACATTTTCCCAGGCCAGCGCTTCTTCCACGGTCGTGACCGTACCGATCACGTAAATACCGGCATCGTGCAAACGCTCGACCTGCGATGGCGTCAGGATGCCGAAGGTAAAACTGGCAGCCGCCGGACGCAGTTCGACCAAGGTGTCGAACTGGCTTTGGAAGTCCTGGCACCACTGTTTGGGCACCGGCAAATTGTCCCAGCCCAGGCTTTCCCAGACCGGGCGCAGCAGTTCAACGGCGGCGCTGACCTCTTCCGACGACGGTGACGGTGTTTGCAGAACAAAAAAATTCAGCAAAAACGGCTGATCGGTCATCGACCTGATCCGGGCCACTTCATCGCGCATGGCCGCCGGCGACATCAACGATCCCGCCATGCAACCCAGGCCGCCGGAATTCGATACCGCGGCCACCAATTCGGCCCGGCTGGCGCCGCCAGCCATCGGACCTTGCAAAATTGGAAACTTAAACAGTGCATGCAACGCCATACTACCTCCATCAAGATTCGAAACGACCTGTGGATAAGCCTATTGATATCCACAGGCACCGTTTGTGGATAAACGCGGCTTTATTCACAGGCCAAAATTTGTCCCATATTGATACCAGCCGGATACAGAGGTGATCACCGACTTATACCTCTTGCAAGCTCATGATTTCGTACAGGTTTTTGCCATTATCCACAGAAAAACGCACCTGTTAACAACTACTACTAAATCTATATTTAACCTTTTTAGGTAAACCATCAAGACCTTTGAAAAACAAAACCGAAAAACTCCAAAGGCCAAAAAACGAAAAAAATTTTCTTTGCTGAACAAAAAGTAAAAGTTTCCCAAAAATAATGTCAGCCACAAAAACCGTGCCGGTCATTTTTCTGAAGACGAAAAAAAAGCCGCGAACGGCTCGTCTGACTGGCAGCACATGTGGATAAGTCGATGGATATCCACAGGATGAGATGTGCAGAACCGTCGACTTTGTTCACAGGCAAATTTTTGTCCAACAGTCATCCTTCGAAGATACAGGCCTTTTCCAGCGACTTTTTCGGCACGTAAACGGTTGATCCTGTTGATAAAACCGGACTTACCCACACAAAAACCGCCGTTTACTATCACTACTAAATTTGTATACATACTACTTATATAAAACCCTAAACCCGGGCAAAGCGGTGCATAACCTCGAAGTCATCCACAGCAACATCCTCCAAAAGCCAAAAAACCCGCAAAAACAAGCGTTTACAGGCATGCCAGGCAAAAACGCAGAACCTGGAATGCCCTGCGAAGCCCCTGAAGGCACCGCCAAGGCCACGACACGGCCGCTGGACCGCAAGCCGGGACTGTCTGCAGAAATCGACGCTGGCGGCCTCCTGCGTGCCTTCCGAAGCTTGCAGTGCACGTAGAACCGTTTATCCTTGTGGAAAACTCCGCACTTACCCACAAGCACGCTCACCAAAAAGGTTCTGCAAAGCATGAACTCAGGCAAAAACATACGTTTAGGCATCATTAGCGCCCTTCACGAAGAACAGGAAGGGCTCGTGGAAGGCATGCAAGGCCCCGCCACGCTCATCCATGGCATGCGCAACTACGCATCAGGACAAGTCGCTGGAATCGACGCTGTGTGCGTCCTGTCGCGAATTGGCAAGGTTGCCGCCGCCATGACCGCGACAACGCTTGTGGAAAAGTACGGAGTTACCCACATCCTCTTCACCGGCGTTGCCGGCGCCGGCGATGCGGGCGTGAAGGTGGGCGATATCGTGGTGGCCGAATCGCTGGTCCAGTACGACATGGATGCCAGCCCTCTTTTTCCACGCTTCGAAGTACCGCTGACCGGTTTGTCGCACTTCCAGTCCGATCTGCACATGAGCCAGCGCGCCGCCAGTGCCGCGCTCGATTTCTTGGATAAAGACTTCGATACCGTGATCGACGAGGTGGAACGTGCCGAATTCGCCCTGGAACGGCCGAGGGTGCACCGTGGCCTGATTGCCAGCGGCGATCAGTTCATCAGCAAACGCGCGCATCTGGCGCAGCTGAACGGCGCGCTGCCCGGATTGCTTGCAGTGGAAATGGAAGGAGCGGCAGTGGCCCAGGTGTGCTTCGAGCTGGGCATACCGTTTGCGGTGATCCGGACGATTTCGGATAACGCGAATGAAGAGGCGGCGACCGATTTCATGCGTTTCGTGAAATCAGTCGCCTCCCGTTATGCTTTTCATATCGTCACGCGTTTTTGCGCCGACCTGAAAAGCCGCCCGCCTCAGCCAAGCAGGGAGTCGGCCGGCGTGTAGTCGTAACCGAGTGCCTGGGCAATCGCCGCGTAGGTGACTTTGCCGTTGCACACATTGAGCCCGTTTTTCAGATGGGCGTCGTCGGCCAGGGCTTGTTTCCAGCCCTTTTCGGCCAGCGCCACCGCGTGGCCGATGGTCGCGTTATTCAAGGCAAAGGTCGACGTGCGCGCCACCGCGCCCGGCATGTTCGCCACGCAGTAATGCACCACGCCGTCGACGATATAGGTCGGATCGGCGTGCGTGGTCGCATGCGAGGTTTCAAAACAGCCGCCCTGGTCGATCGCCACATCGACCACCACCGCGCCGGCCTTCATCTTCGAAATCATGGCGCGCGTGACCAGCTTGGGCGCCGCCGCACCGGGAACCAGCACGCCGCCGATCACCAGGTCGGCCGACAGCACCGCTTCTTCGATCGCATGCGCATTGGAATACTGGGTCGAAATGCGGTTCCCGAACACCAGGTCGAGCTGGCGCAGGCGGTCGATGCTTTTATCGAGCACCGTCACCCGCGCACCGGTGCCGACCGCCATTTGCAGCGCATTGGTACCGACCACGCCCGCGCCGATAATGACCACATGGCCGGCCGCCACCCCGGGCACGCCGCCGAGCAGCAATCCCATGCCGCCCTTTGATTTTTCCAGATGGGCGGCGCCGGCCTGGATCGCCATGCGCCCCGCTACTTCGCTCATGGGAGCGAGCAGCGGCAAACCGCCGCCGGCGCCGGTGATGGTTTCGTACGCGATGCAAACGGCGCCCGATTTGACCAGCGCCGCCGTCTGTTCCGGGTCCGGCGCCAGGTGCAGATAGGTGTACAGAATCTGGCCGTCGCGCAGCATCGCGCATTCGACCGGCTGCGGTTCCTTGACTTTGACGATCATGTCGGCGCGCGCGAAAATCTCTTTCGCGTCGTCGACAATGCTCGCACCGGCGGCGACATACTGCTCATCGGATAAGCCGATCTCGGCGCCCGCATTTTTCTGAACTAGTACCTGGTGCCCGCGCGAGCTTAATTCGCGTACGCTCGGCGGCGTCAAGCCGACCCGGTATTCGTGATTCTTGATCTCTTTTGGAACGCCTACAATCATGTCATCCTCCAAGGGTAGTTTATGTTTACATCATTACAGACCTAAGGTCATCAGGCTTGCGTTTCCGCCAGCCGCAGTGGTATTGACGCACAGTGCGCGCTCGGCCACCATGCGCCACAGCGCAATCGCACCTTCTTCCGAGGTATCGATCATGCCGACAATCGCTCCCTGGCGGCTTGCCAGCACGGGCCACAATTCGGCCGTCAGCGACGCTTCTACCAGGGCAATCTGGAAATGGCATTCCGCTGTATCGGCTCCGTTCACAAACGTCATGCGGTCCATGACTTCCGGTGGCAAGCCTTCGGGAATGACTTCTTTTGCACGTGACAGCACAAGCGCCTGGTTGCCCGTTGCCAGGCATGCCGCCAGTTGATTGAGCAACACGCCAGGCGTTGCCGCCGCACACAAAATGGCGCCGCGCGGGGCGAACGACAAGCCGTTGCGCTCGCCGGTCGGGCCGGGCAGGGTCAGGCTGGTGCCGGCCAGCGTGGTGCGCATGTAGTCTTCGGCCAGCGTGACCACGTGCTCGTGGCCGTGGGTCCTGGCCCAGACCAGCAAGGCGTCCAGGCCCGGCGTACCCTGGCGGTCGTGCTGCAACAGCGCCGGTGCTGCGCGCTGCAGGCGCTTGATGTACAGCGGACCGCCCGCCTTCGGGCCGGTACCGGACTGGCCTTCGCCGCCGAACGGTTGCACGCCGACCACGGCGCCGACGATATTGCGGTTCACGTAGATATTGCCCACATGGGCGCGCGAGGTAATGAAATCGATCGTTTCATCGATGCGCGAATGCACGCCCAAGGTGAGGCCGAAACCGGTCGCGTTGATCGAGTCGATCAGCTTGGGCAAATCGTCGCGGCGATAACGGATGATGTGCAGCACCGGGCCGAATACTTCGTGCGTCAGTTCCGCCAGCGAGCCGATTTCGAGCACCGTTGGGGCCACGAAGGTGCCTTGCGCCGCCACCGCCGCCGGCACGTCCAGCGCAAAATGGTTTTTCGCGGTCGACTTCATGCGCGCGATATGATCGAGCAGGTTTTTCTGCGCTTCCGCGTCGATCACCGGACCGATATCGGTGGCCAGGCGATCGGGCACGCCAACTTGCAATTCCTGCATCGCACCCTTGAGCATCTTGATGGTCTTATCGGCGATTTCCTGCTGCAGGAACAAGACGCGCAAGGCGGAGCAGCGCTGGCCGGCGCTATCGAATGCCGACGTCATCACGTCCTGCACCACTTGTTCCGGCAAGGCCGACGAATCGACGATTAGCGCGTTCTGGCCGCCGGTTTCGGCGATCAGCGGAATATCGCACGACTCCTTGACCGAGCGCGCCGCCAGGGTGCGGTTGATCAATTGCGCCACTTCGGTGGAGCCGGTGAAAATCACGCCTTTTACGCGTGAATCGGCGGTCAAACCGGCGCCGACCACTTCTCCGCGCCCCGGCAAGAATTGCAGGGCCGCTTTGGGAATACCCGCTTCATGGAACAGTTGTACCGCGCGATACGCGATCAGCGGCGTCTGTTCCGCCGGTTTTGCCAGCACCACGTTGCCGGCGGCAAGCGCCGCGGCTACCTGGCCGGTAAAAATCGCCAGCGGAAAATTCCACGGGCTGATGCAGGTCACCGGACCGAGTGCCAGCACCTGCTGCGTGCCGTGCACCTGGGCCGCGTAATAGCGCAGGAAATCGACCGCTTCGCGGATTTCGGCGATCGCGTTCGGCAGCGATTTGCCGGCTTCGCGAATCGCCAGCGCCATCAGTTCCGGATAATTTTCTTCAAACAGATCGGCCACGCGCGCGAGCATCGCGGCACGCGCCGTCGGTCCCGTGGTTTGCCAATCCATGGCGTAATTGCTGGCGCTGTGCAGCGCCGTTTCCACATCGGCCGCGCTGGCGTCGCTGACCTGGCCGACCACATCAAGGTGCAGCGCCGGATTGCGAATCGACGCCGGTGCGCCGGCCACCACGGGGCCGTCGATCAATGGCGCGGCGTGGTAATTGCGCGGCTGCGCCAGCGCGGTGCCGATATCGCGCAGCACGTCTTCATTGGTCAGGTCCAGGCCGGCCGAATTCTTGCGTTCCGCATTGAACAAGGCAAGCGGCAAGGCAATGCCCGGATGCGGCGCACCGCCCTGCGCGCGCGATGCTTCGAACGGGTCGGCGATGAGCGATTCGATCTTTACTTTTTCATCGACGATCTGATTGACGAACGAGGAATTGGCGCCGTTTTCCAGCAGGCGGCGCACCAAGTAGGCGAGCAGCGTTTCGTGCGAGCCGACCGGCGCATAAATGCGGCACGGTTTATCCAGGTTGGCCTTGCCGACGACCTGGTCGTACAGCGTTTCGCCCATGCCGTGCAGGCACTGGAATTCATAATCCTTGATGCCGTCCTGCTGCGCCCAGGTGTAAATCACCGACAGGCTGTGCGCATTGTGGGTGGCAAATTGCGGATACAGCAGGCTGCTCGCTTTCAACAGTTTTTTGGCGCAGGTCAGGTACGACACGTCGGTATAGACCTTGCGCGTATAGACCGGATAACCGGGCATGCCGTCCACTTGCGCGCGCTTGATTTCGGCGTCCCAATACGCGCCCTTGACCAGGCGCACCATGAATTTGCGGCCGCTGCGCTGCGCCAGGTCGATCAGGAAATCGATCACGAACGGGCAGCGCTTCTGGTACGCCTGCACCACGAAGCCGATGCCCTCGAAGCCGGCCAGGTCCGGGTCGAACGCCATCGCTTCCATCATGTCGAGCGAAATTTCCAGGCGGTCAGCTTCTTCCGCATCGATATTGATGCCGATGTTGTACTGCTTGGCCAGCAGCACCAGGCTTTTTACGCGCGGCAGCAATTCGTTCATCATGCGCGCATGCTGGGCCCGGCTGTAGCGCGGGTGCAGGGCCGACAGCTTGACCGAAATGCCCGGGCCATCCTTGATGCCGCGCCCGTTCGATGCCTTGCCGATCGCGTGAATCGCCGTTTCGTACGAGGCGTAATAATTTTTGGCGTCCGCTTCGGTCAGGGCCGCTTCGCCCAGCATGTCGTAGGAATAGCGGTAGCCGCGCTGCTCGTTCTCGCGGCTGTTCTTGATCGCTTCGCCGATGGTCTGGCCGGTGACGAACTGGTTGCCCAGCATGCGCATCGCCAAGTCCACGCCTTTGCGAATCAGCGGTTCGCCGCCCTTGCCGATCAGCTTGGTGAGCGCCGAGCCGAGCCCGGTTTCGCTGCTGGTGCCGACCAGCTTGCCGGTAATCAGTAAACCCCAGGTCGCGGCATTGACGAACAGCGAAGGCGATTCGCCCAGGTGCTTGCGCCAGTCGCCCTTGCTGATCTTGTCGGCGATGAGGCGGTCGGCGGTCTGGCTGTCTGGAATGCGCAGCAGCGCTTCGGCCAAACACATCAGTGCGACACCTTCTTCGGAAGAGAGCGAAAATTCATGCATCAGCGCATCGACGCCGGACGAACGCGTGCGTTTTTCGCGCACGGCCGAGACCAGGCGGTGCGCCAACGCATGCGCGTCCGGATGGGCTTTGTTGCCCTGCCCCAGCAGCCAGGCGACGGCCTCGGCTTCATCGCGCCGGTAAGCGGCGGTGATGGCGGCGCGCAATGGCGTCTGGTCGGGCTTGATTTCGGCCAGCAGCGCAGAGAAGGGAACGAAGGAGGTGGCCGAAGCAGCGGCAGTTTGCATTGAGAACTCTTTACTTGGATTAAACGAATCGGAATGACGATTCCGCGCACGGTCAACATAGCTTTCCGTTAAGGAATCGATGTTGCGGCGTGCGCGAAAAGATGATTCGATTGTAGAGTGAATTCTTCTGGATTAATTCTGGTATTACAGAAGACTAGCCATAGATAGTTTTTGGTGAGACAATTTCACCAAATAAAATTTATTGCGGAGATCTCAATGCTGGACAAGATTAGCAAGAAAATTCTGTCGGAATTACAAAGCGACGGCCGGATCAGCAACGTGGAACTGGCGGCACGGGTGAACCTGTCGCCTGCCGCCTGCCTGGAGCGCGTGCGCAAACTGCACGAATCGGGCTACATCATGGGCTACACTGCCCAGCTCAATCCCCAGTTGCTCGACGTTTCCTTGCTCGTCTTCATCGAAGTCGTGCTCGACCGCACCACGCCGGAAGTCTTCGACGCCTTCAAGAACAGCGTCCAGCTGATCCCCGAAGTGCTCGAATGCCATATGGTGGCCGGCGGTTTCGACTATCTGGTCAAGGCCCGCGTCAAGGACATGGCCGCCTACCGCGAATTCTTGGGCAAAACCTTGCTCCAGAAAGGCGTGCGCGAAACCCACACGTATGCCGTCATGGAAGAAGTGAAAAATACCACCAAACTGCCGATCAAATAAGCACTTGGTAGAAATGTTTTATTTTGGATACATTGTTTCTCAAAGGCGTTGAGCTTCCCCTGCTTATGCTGTAGGTTATGAAGATCGAATACCAAGGTACTCAGCCGTACTGAGGCGCCAGCAGGCGCCGTGCGGTTGACAGAGGGACGCCCGCGTACCCATGGCCTGGAGATTCGACGGCCAAGGGGACACATGAAGCAACTTCAATCCAGGACCGGGCGCCGCGTGCTCGCCTGTTGCGGCGCCGCCGCCGGTGGTGTTCTTGTGGTTTACCTGATCGGCTTGGCCGCCGGTCCCGCGCTGGGACCGGTACTGGCCGCCGCAGTCTCCGGCGTGGCCAGCGTGGGCCTGTTCCTCCTCCTGCAAAAGAACGGCGATCGCGACGATAGCGGCAAGTTTATCGCTGTTGTCGGCCATTCGATCGACGACATCATGATCGGCGCCGCCGAAACCTCGTATTTTGTCGATTCGGTGAAGAAAAAGATCGAAAAAGATGTGCAGATCGCCATCGGCATCGTCGCCAGCGCCGAAGACGTGGCCCGCACCACCGAGCAGATCGCCGTCAACGCCGGGCGCGCCGCCAAGGTGGCCGCCGAAGTGCGCAGCGAAAGCGCGGCCGGGCGGGCCGAGGTGGCCGAAGGGCTCAAGCGCATCAGCAGCGCCCGCGTCGACGCCCAGCAGGCCGCCAGCACCATGAGCGCGTTGCAGGAAAAGTCCAAGGCGATCACCGGTTTTACCGACGTCATCACCGAAATTTCTGCCCGTACCAATTTGCTGGCATTGAATGCCGCCATCGAAGCGGCGCGCGCGGGCGAGCACGGGCGCGGCTTTGCGGTCGTGGCCGGTGAAGTGCGCCAGCTGGCGCACCGTACCCGCGAGGCCGCCGGCGAAATCAGCATGATGGTGCGCGCGATTAATGAGCAGGCGGCGACCGCCAGCGTCGGGATGGCCTCGCTTGCCAGCGTGGTCAGCGAGGCGGCCGGCAATGTGGAGCGGGTGCACGGTTTTCTGGGCAATATCGAACGTTCCTCGGGCGTGTCGGAAACGGAAATCGGCCAGATCGCCGGGGCGGCGCAGACCCATGTGCAGACCACGCGCGGCATTACCGGGGCCTTGTCCGAAATCCGCGACAGCATGCTCTCGACCAATGCCGAATTGCCGCGCGCGACCGGCTCGGCGATGGCGCTGGCCGACAAGGCCGAATCGATTGCCGGGGCGATGGGAGAATCGTCCCTGACGACCGCGCACGATCCGGTCCGGATTGCGGCCCAGCAGGCGGCCGACGAGATCGGCAAGCTGTTCAGCGCGGCGATCAAATCCGGGCAGATCAGCCATGAAGCGCTGTTCGACCGCCGTTACAAGCCGATTGCCCATACCGATCCGCCCAAGCACAGTACGCGCTTCGATGGCTTTACCGACAAGGTACTGCCGGCCTTGCAGGAAGCGTTATTGGCGAGCATGCCGCAACTGGCGTATGCGGGCGCGGTCGATACCAACGGCTATTTTCCGACCCATAACAAGAAGTTCTCCCAGCCGCTGACCGGGGATTACGATGTCGATATCGTGAACAACCGCACCAAGCGCATTTTCAACGACCGCACCGGTTCGCGCTGCGGGTCCAATACCAAGGCGTTTTTGCTGCAGACCTACAAGCGCGACACGGGGGAAGTGATGCACGACCTGTCGGCGCCGATTTATGTCGATGGCAAGCACTGGGGCGGCTTTCGCATCGGCTACCGGTCGGCGGCCAGATAGCGCCAACCGGGCTGCGGCGGGCATTCATGCCGCCAGGCGTTGCCTGAGGTGTTCGAGCAGCCAGCGTCCCGCCGGCCCCAGCGCGCGGTTGCGCAGATGGGCCGCATACATCGTCAGCCCTTCCCGGGGCGTGGGGTCGTCGACGATCTGGAGCGCTTGCAGCTGCCCGGCCGCGATCGGCCCGGCGACCAGATGCGCGGGCATGCGGCACCAGCCAAAGCCCGCCATCACGAAGTCCAGGCGCCGCCCAAGATCGACGAAGCGCCATAGCCTGGCGCTCGCCAGCCCGTAATTGCCTGCGCCGGGGTCGACAGGATCGGACAGCACAAGTTGCACGTGCGGCTCCAGGTCGCTTTGCGTTGCCGGACGTCCCAGCGCAGCGAGTGGATGCCCGGGCGCGACGACGGGCTGCATGCCGATATGGAGCAAGGGGTAGGCGACGACGTCATCGGGAGCGGCGGGAAGCAGCAGGCAGATGCCGAGGGCGGCCGAGCCGCTCCGCAAGCGCCGCAACGAGCCTCCCAGCCCTTCTGTCGAGAAACTGACTGGCAGGTCGGGAAAGCGCTCCCCCAGCGCGCGCAAGCTGTCGATCAGGGGTGCGCTCGGCACCAGCGGATCGATGGCAATGACGAGCTCGGGTTCCAGCCCAGCGTGCGTACTCATCGCGATCGCCTGGAACCGGTCGGCGCTGGCCAGCACCAGGCGCGCCTGCTCGACAAGCACGCGCCCGGTGTCGGTCAGGCGCGGCCGGTGAGCGCTGCGATCGAACAGCAGCACGCCCTGCACCTCTTCCAGCGTCGCCACCGCCTGGCTGATGGCGGACTGCACCCGTCCCAGTTTCCTGCCCGCGGCGGAAAAGCTGCCCGTATCGGCAATCGTCACCAGCACGCGCAGCTGGTCCAGCGTAAAACTTCCGATCACGACAAATCCTCCTTGCGTAGCTCATCACCAATTCCGATGGAAAGTATCATGTTTTGATCGCTTCCGCCGGGGGACTGCTGGCTTTATATTGACCGCATGCAGCCAACTCGTTCGTAAGGAGATTTTTAATGACGCAACTTCTTGTAGTGGAAACCAGCCCTCGCGGCAATAACTCGATCTCGCGCCAGATGACGCGCCGCTTTGTGGCAGATTGGCGCGCCGTGCACCCTGGCGGCAACGTGCTCGAGCGCGACCTGATGGAAACGAATCTGCCTTTTGTCACGGCGAGCTGGCTGGAGGCTTATTTCACGCCCCCTGCCCAGCAGTCGCCCGCGATGAAGGACCGGCTGGCGCTGTCGGACCAACTGGTCGCCGAACTGCTCGCAGCCGACCAGGTCGTCATTGCGACGCCGGTCTACAACTACAACGTGCCTGCCGTCCTGAAGGCATGGATCGACCACATCGTGCGCAAGGGGATGACGCTCGGCTTCGATGGGCGCGGCCTCCTCACCGGCAAAAAGGCGACGGTGCTGATCGCCTCGGGAGGCGTCTATACCGAAGGTTCACCCATCCGCGAGCGCGATATTGCCACGCAATACCTGCGCCTGATTCTCGGCGTCATCGGTATCACCGATGTCACCTTCGTTGCCGGCGGCGGCGCCAAGGCGGTCGATCTGGGCGAAGAAACGATGGAGGGATTCATTGCCGCACTGGCGCCCGAGCTCGAACGCGCCGCGGCACACTGAAACGTTCTCCGCCGGCGGCTCAGTCGCTGTTCGCCACAGCCCGCAAGGTCGTCGTATTCATTCCCTCCAGATGCTTGCGCAGCCATTTATGCGCCGGGCTGCGGGCGTCGCGTTCGTGCCAGAGCATGTCCAGGTGGACCGCCGGCAAGCTGAACGGCAGCTCGCGCCACACCAGCGCATCGGTCATGCCGGTCGACGCGATCAAGTGCTTTGGCAAGACAGTGACCAGATCCGAATTGGCCACCACGCGTCCTGCCGTGAAGAACTGGTTCACCGTCAGCAGGATGCGCCGCTCGCGGCCCAGCTGCGCCAGCGCTTCATCCACCAAGCCATGCGCGCGCCCGGAAAAACTCACCAGCAAGTGATTGGCCGCGCAATAGTTTTCCATTCCCAGCTCGACCTTGGCCAGCGGATGGTTCTTGCGCATCACGCACACATAATGGCCCGAATACAGCCGTTCATGGCGGATTGGGGAACTGGTGTCGCTCGACAACTGCGCCGCCACGCCCGGGAAAAAGCCCACCGCCAGGTCGATATCGCCGCGCAGCAGCATCGGACGCGGTTCGCGCGTCGTCAGCGGCACCATGCGCACGTTCACTCCCGGGGCCTCGCTCTCGATCGAGCGCATCAGCGACGGCAGCCAGAATGCCGCCGTGGCGTCCGCCATCGCCATGCGGAAGGTGGCGTGCGCCTTGGACACATCGAACGTTTCGGGCGTCACCGCCGCTTCCAGCCCGGCCAGCGCCTGGCGCACGGCCGGCCACAGCAACTCGGCGCGCGGGGTCGGCTTGACGCCGTAGGCTGTGCGGATCAGCAACTCATCGCCCAGACTTTCGCGCAAGCGCTTGATTGCGTTCGACACCGCCGGCTGCGTCATCGCCAGGTGCCCGGCCGCGCGCGTCAGGTTTTGCTCGGTCATCACCGCGTCGAACACGCGCAGCAGGTTCAAATCCAGGGTCAGAAAGCTCATGGTGATCGAAAAGAGTTAGCGATTAGCTATCATACCGTATTCCATTCACGATTGATATAATCGGTATTGGATATTGGAATTGGATTTATATGTTGCGATGCACTATAGTTGACTCATAACAACTGATCCTGCGTTTTCAACATCATGTCCAATCTGCTTCAAACCGCCGTCCTGGTCCTGGCGATCGCCGCTGTTGCCCTGTTCTTCAAGCCTTTGCTGGTCGGTATCTTCCGCGCGCTGGTGCTGGTGGTCAATCCGCGCCTGAGCAAGGACCAGCTGGCCGCACGCCGCAATATGCGCAACGCCAAGCTGCTGCAACGGATGACGAATTCCTCGAGCGGCAACGCCAGCCTCACCGCCGAACTGCGCGCGATGGCGGCCCGTTCCTGAACATTCCTGGCCGCGTCGGCGGCAGGCAAAAAAAAGCGGCGCCCGGTAGATTGGGGCGCCGCTTTTTTATTGTTCAGGGATCTTGATTTTTCCGCCGAGCAGAGCTGTTTTCAAGCCCGCATCGACCGGGTGCTCGCCCATCCAGATGCGCAAAATGGCGTTGTAGAAGATTAGATCGGGAACCACTTCGCCGATCTTCTTGCCGTTGAACTCGCATTGGGTACCGACACCGGGAATCCAGTCCAGGTGCAGCACATCGCCCTTTTTCAGCACTTGCAGCATGGCGAACATCTCGCCGAACTTGCTGATCTGGGTGACGATCTTGGCTTTTTCGGCGTTGTCGAGATTCTTGTTCAGGCCGTTCATGAAGGCGTCGCCGAAATCGTCCGAGGTCAGGTCGCGCATCAGCACCAGTGTAACGCGGCGCGGGCCATCCATTTTCATGATTTCAGGCAAGGACTTGCTCTTTTCCGGCAGGTACAGCGAGGTGACATACACCTTGGCCACAAATTTCTGGCGCATCCCGAAGCCGTTGAGCTTGAGTTCCTTGCCGCCCACCTTGACGGTATCGTCGAGCTTGACGCCGCTGATCTCCGCTGCGGAGGCACCCTGGCCGAAGGCGCAAGCGAGGACAATACCTCCGAGCAAACCTTTGAAACTAAAACTGTTCATTGCGATCATGGTGTCTCCAGTGGTTTATCTATTTTGTTCCGCATATAAAGCCGATGGCGCCGGCCTGCGGTTCGCCGGCGTTGTGTTGTCGATCAGCAATCCGCATTTTCCTTCAACGCGGCAGCACGTACGACCGACGACACGACCATAGCCGCCATCGTATTTACGCGGCGGGTATTATAGACTTTTTGTGCGGTCGAGATCGGGTCGGAATGTGCGCTGCGAGGAAAATTGAATGATGGGGTGCTAAGGAACTAGGCAAATATACCATCGAATTTCACAAAAAAATTGCCGCAAGGGCATTTTAAGCGAGGAAATTGATGATTATAGGATAAAAGTGTGGCTCTTAAGGCACATCAGTTTATAACTTGACAAGACAACTTAAAAACGGGTCATTTAAGGCAGTGCCCGCTTCAAGCTGCGCAAACGCGTCAGGGGATGGACGCGGCCGGCGTGTCCTTGCCGGCGGTCAGGCGCTCGTACTTCGCACGCAACTGTTCCGGCGTCTCGCGCCAGGCCGGGTTGAACGGAATGCAGCTGACCGGACACACCAGCTGGCATTGCGGCTCATCGAAGTGGCCGACGCATTCCGTGCATTTGTTGGGGTCGATCTCGTAGATCTCGGCGCCCATGTAAATGGCGTCGTTCGGGCACTCGGGCTCGCACACGTCGCAGTTGATGCAGTCGTCGGTAATCAGTAAGGCCATGATTGCTTTGCTTTGTTTTGCTTTGCTTTGTTTTGCTTTACTACTTCATTCGGAAGGCGGCGCCATGGTGGCGATCTTCTTCTGCAGCCAGCGGTCGACCGATGGAAACACGAACTTCGACACATCGCCGCCCAGCATGGCAATCTCGCGCACGATGGTGCCGGAGATGAACTGGTACTGGTCGGACGGCGTCAGGAACAAGGTTTCGACATCGGGCAGCAGGTAGCGGTTCATGCCGGCCATCTGGAACTCGTATTCGAAGTCGGACACGGCGCGCAGGCCGCGCACGATGACGCGGGCGTCATGCTTGCGCACGAAATCCTTGAGCAGGCCCGAAAAACTCTCGACGCGCACGTTCGGATAATGGCCCAGCACCTCGTTGGCGATTTCCAGGCGTTCGTCGAGCGAGAAAAACGGACGTTTGTTCTTGCTGTCGGCCACGCCCACGATCAGGCTGTCGAACAGCCCGGACGCGCGGCGCACCAAATCCTCATGGCCGCGCGTGAGCGGGTCAAAGGTTCCTGGATAAACGGCTACAACCATTGCGGCTCCCTAGAGATGCACCAATATAGAACGCGCATTATGCCTGAAATTTATGCGCGCTCCCGGTAGCGCCGTCGGGCGGCCTTGATCGCGGCCGAACAAAGCGTCGGCAAATGGTGTTTACGCTGCCGTTTTGCGCAGCTTGAGCAAGTAATAGAAAACGATGCCGGCCTTGTCGTTACGCACCGCTTCCCATGGCGCGAGCCAGTCGGGCACGGCGCTGCCGTCTTCCGGTTCGAACGGCAGCGGTGCGCCCGATTCGGCATACACCAGCCCATCCTCGGCGAGCAGGCCCATGCACAGCGGCAGGCTGCGTTCGAGCAGGTTTTGCTGGTACGGCGGATCGAGGAATATCAGCTGGAAACGCTGGCCGCGCAGCGCCATGTTTTGCGCGGTAGCAAGCGCTTCGCCGCGCGCGACCTGGACGTTCTCGGCCTTGAGCTTGATTTTCACGTCGCCCAGCTGGCGTACGATCGGCGTGTGGTTGTCGACCATGGTGACCGAGCGCGCGCCGCGGCTGGCCGCTTCGAAACCGAGCGCACCGCTGCCGGCGAACAGGTCGAGGCAATCGGCGCCGGCCCAGTTGGCGTCCCACAGGTGGTTGATCCAGTTAAAGACCGTTTCGCGCACCCGGTCCGGGGTGGGACGCAGGCCGAGCGCGTCGAGCACCGGCAAGGTCGAGCGCTTCCAGGCGCCGCCGATGATGCGGACTTGTTTCGGTGGCGGCGGACGGTGCACCGGGACTTTGGCGGGTTTCTTTTGCATGGCGATGGAGAGGCGGATTGCTGATCCGGCGCACTATATCACGGGGGTGTACTGCGTTGCGGCGGGGACTTGCGCACCCGCCGGGCGGCGGGTGCGGGGGTAGTGCGAGAGTAAGGCGGATTCGCTTACTTGGTTTCCGCAGCGAGGGTGTTGAAGTCGCTGATCCAACCCTGCATGCGTTTCTGCGCGTGGGCTTTCTGCTCCGGCGTGGCAATCTTTACGGCCGTCAAGATCATCTGCATCGTGCCATCCGTGTACGTATCGAAAAATTGCTTGTTCTCGGGAGTTTGCGTGCGCGCCAGCATATCCTTGATCAAACCTTGCACCAGCGGCGCGGCCGCCTCCTTGCTCAGGTTGTCCTTATCGATCTTGCGCAGCACCGTCATGATTTTTTGCTGGCGCCGGATGCGCTCGTCGAGCCAGAGCTGGTTGTTCAGCGGACGCGCATCGGACGCCTTGCGCAGCTGCACTTCCTGTTCCTTGCTGAAGCCGCCGAACCACAGGTCGAACTGCTCCATCGATTTCTTGAAGCGTTTCTCCTGCAAATCCTCGACGCTGCCCCGGATGAACTTCTTGCGGAAGGTTTCGTTGTTCTTCTCGAACTTCTTTTCGATGTGCGCCAGCTGTTCCGGCTTGATCGACAGCGCCAGGTCGGTCAGTTCTGGCAAGGCCTTTTGCGCCAGCAATTCGGTGCGCGACATGATCTCGCGGTAATTGGCATCCAGGTCGGCCTTGCTCAGGTTGCCGGCCAGCTGGCGCTGGGCCGTCGTAAGAATGTGGATGTAGTCCTTCAACTGGGTCTGGCGATGCCACTTGAACAGTTCCTTGATATCCTGCTTGACCTCCGGCGCCTGCTCGGAATCGAGGTCGACATAGGCGTCGAGCCACCAGTACAGCAAGGTGTCGCCCTGGTTGTAGGCCAGCTTGATGCCGCTGCAAGCCGTGAGCACGGCCATGACTGCCAGAAGGCAAAGAACGCGAAAGCGCTGGGAAAGTGGTTCCTGCGTGTTAAACTTTTTCATTTATTAACTCTTTTTGAACGAACGCTTATGAACGTAGTGATTCTTGCCGCTGGAATGGGAAAGCGTATGCAATCTGCGCTGCCGAAAGTGCTGCACCCGCTGGCGGGCAAACCCCTCCTGCAGCATGTGATCGATACGGCAAGGGCACTTGCACCGAGCAAATTATGCGTTATTTACGGCCACGGCGGCGCAGCGGTGCCTGAAATGCTGAAAAGCCAGGACAGCACGGGCCACGCCGCCATCGATACCGCGCTGCAAGAACCGCAGCTCGGCACCGGCCACGCGGTCAGCCAGGCCGTGCCCCAGCTCGATGAAGATGCCCCGACCCTGATCCTGTACGGCGACGTGCCGCTGACCACCGTGGCTTCGCTCAAGCGCCTCGTCGAGGCCGCCGGTACCGACAAGCTCGGCATCCTGACCGTGGTGCAGGCCAATCCGTTCGGCCTGGGCCGCATCGTGCGCGAAGGCGGCACGATTACCCGCATCGTCGAGGAAAAAGATGCCAATGAAGCCGAACGCGCCATTTGCGAAATCAACAGCGGCATCATGGTCGCGCCGACCCGCCACCTGAAAAAGTGGCTCGGTTCGCTGTCGAACAACAATGCGCAGGGCGAGTATTACCTGACCGATATCGTGGCCCAGGCCGTGCTTGACGGCGTGCCGGTGGTGTCGGCGAACCCGTCGGCCGAGTGGGAAGTGGCCGGCGTGAACAGCAAGGTGCAGCTGGCCGAGCTGGAGCGTCGTCACCAGCTCAATATTGCCAACGCGCTGCTGGAAAAAGGCGTGACCTTGCTCGACCCGGCCCGCATCGACGTGCGCGGCGAACTGATCTGCGGACGCGACGTGACCATCGACGTCGGCTGCGTGTTCGAAGGCCGCGTGGAACTGGGCGACGGCGTGAGCGTGGGTGCGCACAACGTGCTGGTTAACGCACGCATCGCGGCGGGAACCAATATCAAACCGTTCTGTCATATTGAAGACGCGGTGGTGGGTGCCAAGTCGGTGATCGGGCCGTATGCGCGTTTGCGTCCGGGCACCGAGCTGGCTGAAGACGTCCATATCGGTAACTTTGTCGAGATCAAGAACAGCCAGATCGCCGCGCACAGCAAGGCCAATCACCTGGCGTATGTGGGCGATGCGACGGTTGGTTCGCGCGTCAATATCGGCGCGGGGACGATCACGTGCAATTACGACGGCGCCAACAAGTTCCGTACCGTGATCGAGGATGATGCGTTTATCGGCAGCGACAGCCAGCTGATCGCACCGGTTACGGTTGGCAAGGGTGCGACCCTGGGTGCCGGGACCACGCTGTCGAAAGATGCGCCGGCCGGCAAGCTGACTATCTCGCGCACCAGGCAGATGACGATCGACAACTGGTCGCGTCCGGTGAAGGTGAAGAAGTAAGGCAAGCCAGCGTCGCTCCCGCGACAAGATGGCCGCGGGCGGTCGCGCTACCATCGTCCGTCCCGCGCCAAGTCGGCCGGGGCGGTCCCGCTACCACCGTATCTCCCGCGCAGTCGGCCGCAGGCGGTCCCGGTACCACCATCTCTCTCGCGCCAAGTCGGCTGCGGGCCGTCGCGCTACCACCGTCTCTCCCGCGCAGGCGGGAGCCCATAGCACCTTAGAGCAGCGGTGCTATGGGCTCGCGCCGAGTGCCGCCTTGGCGCGGGAGGGACGGATAACCTGTAAGCGGCAAGTTCTTAAACTCGCAGCCCTCAACCTCTCAACCCCTTAAACCCCTCAACCCCTCCAGCCGCTCACGCCCCCAACCCCGCCGCCACATGCGCCCTTGCCGCCTTAAACGCCGGCACCAGCGCCGCCATCAAGGCCACCGCCAGCACGGCCATCATCGCCATCATCATCCGGTTCACATCCAGCTCGACCGGCATCGTCCCCGGAACCGCATGCGGCATCCCGTCCGATAAAGTAACCCGGTTGATCACCCACGCAATCACCCCGCTCCCGACCAGGCTGGCCGCCACGCCCGCCACTGCCATGCCCAGCGCCTCCGTCACCAGCATCAAAAACACCGAATGGCTGCGCATGCCCAGCGCGCGCAGGGTCGCCACTTCGCGCCGCCGTTCCAGCGCGTTGATCGACATGGTGGCGGCAATGCTTGCCGCAATCACGGCAAACACCATCCCCGCGATGCTGTCGAACGCCAGGTCGGACGCACTGCGCGCGCGCATGTAGGCAAGCGACAACTCCTGCCAGGTCCGCACCTCGGCCTGGACTCCCGCCTTGCGCAGCGCCGCCGCCAGCGCGCCGCGCTGCTGTTCCATCAGCGCCGGATCGGTCAAAAACACCACGAAACGCTCGGTGGCATCGGTATTGAGCAAGTCTTGCGCCAGCGCCAACGGCATCAGCAGCGAACGGGCCTGCTCCTCGCCCGCGCCCGCCGCGTACACATCGACCACCTGCGCCACCACTTTCCTGGGCGCCGCATCCGGCACGGCGGCCGTGAGCGTGAGCGCGCTGCCGACGCGCAGGGCCAGCGCCCCGGCCTTGGCTTCACTGATGGCAACGCCGTTGCCGGTTCCCCCTGGCAGCTTGCCCGGCGCCGCCTGCAAGCCCGGCACCCTCGACTCATCCGCCATGTGCATCCCCAGCCCCGCAAACATGGCCGAGCGCTCGCCGGTGGCGGCAATCCCGGACACGCTCACTTCCGGCACCACCAGCGCGATTCCCTTCACGCCGGCCAGCAATGCGCCTACGCGCTGCGCTTCGTCCGGGCTGAAGCGCCGTAGCGGTTGCGGCGCGCCCGTCGCAGGGCCCGGCAATACGGTCAGGTGGCCCATCCGTTCCACGATGACGGCCTGGTGTTCGATTCCGGCGCGGGTGCTGGCGATGCTGCCCGCAAACAGGTCGAGCACGCACAGGCTGGCCGCGATCAGCAAGGTCGCCAGCACGTTGCGCGGGCGTCCGAGCAGCAGGGTGCGCCAGGCCAGCCGGTACGGGCTCATAACTGGACCCGGAACGGCTGGCGTTCCGGGTCGCCCAGCGCGACGTGCAGGCGCCCTTCCTGCAACTGCAGGGTGCGGGTAACGCGGCCCAGCTGGCGCTGGTCGCGCGTGGCGATGATGAAGGTGGTGCCGTGCTCGTTTTGCTGCTGGACGAACAGATCCATCACCAGGCGGATGCTGGCGCTGTCCAGGCGCGAGGTGGGCTCGTCGGCCAGCACCAGGCGCGGCCTGGTCATCAATGCCCGCGCAATCGCCACGCGCTGGCTCTGGCTGGCGTCCAGGCGCGGCGGATAGGTATCGGCGTGGGTGGCCAGGCCCAGCTGGTTGAGCAGGTCGCCGGCGCGCGCGTGGGCGGCGCGCAAGGCCTTGGGCGTGAGCGATTCGCGCAGCATCAGCGGCAGCAGCACGTTTTCGCGCGCGGTCAGCACCGGAATGAGGGTAAACGCCTGGAACACGAAGCCCATCATTTCATTGCGCAGGTCGGCGCGCGCCTGTTCCGGCAGCCGGGCGATAAGCAGGTTGGCGATCACGATGCTGCCTTCGGTGGCGTGGTCGAGCATGCCGATGAGGTTGAGCAAGGTGGTCTTGCCGCTGCCCGAGGGGCCGCAAATGGCCACCATCTCCGCTTCGCCCACCTGCAGCTCGATGCCGTCGAGCGCGTGCACGCCGGAGAGGCCGCCGCCGTAATACTTGTGCACCCGCGCCAGGCGCACCAGGTCGCCCTGCGGCTTGGGCGCCGGGGGCATCGGCCCGTCGTGTTCCAGAATGACATCCATCGGTCCACCTCCCGCGTCGTCAATGCGCACGTCGCCAGGAGGACGCGCGCCACAGTCGAGTAGAACCTGTTTTGGGCGGACAGCCGTTGCGATTACTCAATGGCAATAATCAGACGGCGATGCGGGTTTCGAACTTGCTGCGAAAGGTGGAAAAATAGGCTTTGACGTTGCGCACGTTGGTGCGCGTGGCAAACAGGCGGTGCACCAGCGCATGGTAGGCCGGCATGTCGGCCACTTGCACGATGAGCACGAAATCGGGGCCGGGCGCGACCCGGTAGCATTGCAGCACGGCAGCTTCCGCCGCCACGTGCTGTTCGAACTCGGCCATGCGCTCGGCGGCTTGCACGTCGAGCGTGATCTCGACGATGGCGGTCAGGCGCGCGCCGACTTTTTCGGGCGAAACGATCGCCACCTGGCGCTCGATGATGCCGCCCTCGTTCATGTACTTGACGCGGCGCAGGCAGGTCGGCGCCGACACGTGGACCAGCTCGGCGAGCTCGGCGTTGGTGTGCGATGCATCAAGCTGGAGGATATTGAGGATGCGACGGTCGACGTCGTCGAGTTCGTTAGCAAGCATGGGTTTTGATGATCCACAAAGAATTTAACTACTAAATGAAAGAATAATTCATGCAAACTGGTTGATGAAATAATATATCAATATATGGTTAAATTAGAAAGCATATTTCAGGCTGGCTCAACTACGATCTGCGCATTCCATATTTTTCTACATCGAGGTCATCATGTGCGGTATCGTCGGAGCAGTAGCACAACGTAACATTACTCCCATCCTGGTCGAAGGCCTGAAGCGCCTGGAGTACCGCGGCTACGACTCGTGCGGCGTTGCCCTGCACGTCGACGGCAAGCTGGTGCGTTCGCGCAGCACCTCGCGCGTGGCCGACCTGGAAACCCAGATCGCCAGCGTCGGCCTGCAAGGCTTTACCGGCATCGCCCACACCCGCTGGGCCACGCACGGCGCGCCGGCATCGCACAATGCGCACCCGCACTTTTCGCCGACCGAAGAGAACGCCCGCATCGCGCTGGTCCACAACGGCATCATCGAAAACCACGACGAGCTGCGCGCCGAACTGACCGCGCTCGGCTACGTGTTCCAGAGCCAGACCGATACCGAAGTCATCGCCCACCTGGTCGATCACATGTATAGCGGCGACCTGTTCGAAACCGTCCAGCTGGCCGTCAAGCGCCTGCATGGCGCCTACGCCATTGCCGTGTTCAGCCGCGAAGAGCCGCACCGCGTGGTTGCCGCGCGCCAGGGTTCGCCGCTGATCGTCGGCATCGGCCAGGGCGAGAATTTTGTTGCTTCCGACGCCATGGCGCTGGCCGGCACCACCGACCAGATCATCTACCTGGAAGAAGGCGACGTCGTCGACCTGCAACTGGCCAAGGTCTGGATCGTCGACGTCGACGGCAAACCGGTCGAGCGCGAAGTGAAAACCGTGCACGCGCATACCGGCGCGGCCGAACTTGGTCCTTACCGCCACTACATGCAGAAAGAAATCTTCGAGCAGCCGCGCGTCATCGGCGACACGCTCGAAGGCGTCACCGGCATCATGCCGGAATTGTTCGGCGACGACGCGTTCAAGGTCTTCAAGCAGATCGACCGCGTGTTGATTCTTGCCTGCGGCACCAGCTACTACTCGGGCCTGACCGCCAAGTACTGGATGGAATCGGTGGCCAAGGTCCCGGTCCAGGTCGAGATCGCCAGCGAATACCGCTACCGCGACAGCGTGCCGCATCCGAACACCCTGGTAGTGACGATTTCGCAGAGCGGCGAGACGGCCGACACCCTGGCCGCGCTCAAGCATGCGCGCAGCCTGGGCATGGTGCACACGCTGACCATCTGCAACGTGGCGACCAGCGCCATGGTGCGTGAATGCGCCCTGTCGTACATCACCCGCGCCGGCGTGGAAGTGGGCGTGGCATCGACCAAGGCCTTCACCACCCAGTTGGCCGCGCTGTTCCTGCTGACCCTGACCCTGGCGCAAGTGAACGGCCGCCTGTCGGACGAAGAAGAAGCGACCTACCTGAAAGAAATGCGTCACCTGCCGGTGGCCATTTCCGCAGTGCTGGCGCTGGAACCGCAGATCATCGCCTGGGCCGACGACTTTGCGCGCAAGGACAATGCGCTGTTCCTGGGTCGCGGCATGCACTATCCGATCGCCCTGGAAGGTGCGCTCAAGCTCAAGGAAATTTCGTACATCCACGCCGAAGCGTATCCGGCCGGTGAGCTCAAGCACGGCCCGCTGGCGCTGGTGACTGATGAAATGCCGGTCGTCACGATCGCTCCGAACGATGCGCTGCTGGAAAAGCTGAAGTCGAACATGCAGGAAGTACGCGCGCGCGGCGGCCAGCTGTATGTGTTCGCCGACGTCGATTCGCGCATTACGTCGGGCGATGGCTTGCATGTGATCCGCTTGCCGGAACACTATGGTCTGCTGTCGCCGATCCTGCACGTTGTGGCGTTGCAGTTGCTGGCGTATCACACCGCGCTGGCCAAGGGTACGGATGTGGATAAGCCGCGTAATCTGGCGAAGTCGGTAACGGTGGAGTAAAAACGGCTGGCGCGAACTTTGTGACTCGAAACCATAAAGTCTGTCGGTACACAATAAGGTCGGTCGGAAGGCGGCACCCGGGAAGCCGTCAACGGCCGACTGGCAACACCAAGTACGCTCATGTAGAGTGAGTACTGCCGACCGGCCGCTTTCGGCTGCGAAGAGCGGACTTTCAACTTCACTTTGTTTTCAAAAGCTTAGCGCCTCACTTCATTCGTTAGGTATTCATGCCCAAATCTGATCACCTTCTCGTGCTTAAGGAAGAGTTTCAAGCCGGCGACGGTTCATTTTTACTCGAGCTGAGGTGTGATTTGAATTGGAATAGGAAGGCGTTCGTCCGTCTCGTCAGCGCTATGCAGGAGTACATCGAGAAAAGGCCCGAATCTGAAACTCTTGAACGCTGGATAGCAGAAGGGTTTTGGCATCTGGATCACTTTGTCAAGGAGTGGTGCTCCCACGCTTCGTTCTCCAGGCCGTATGAGCAGCAATATTATGAAGATGCCTATGAAAGGCTGCATGATTTGGCGTATTGGTTATTCGTTGGTGAATCGCCATACATTGACGGTTCGTTGGCGCCATTCAATTCCTAACCATTTCTTCAATCGGCCCCGCCTGCAGCGGACCACTTAAGTCAACCGTTCGACCCAACCCTGGCGGCGCTATCGGGGCGACAGTGGACGGTGGTGATAGACTGTTTCGGTGATGCACCCATGTTGATAGGGACCTCTCTTCCAAAATCGCCGCGTCACAAACGGGAAAAAATGTATTTAACCCATCAAGCCAATGCTCCGGATTAGGTCGATACTTGGAGTGGCGCAGCAATTGGCGTAGCAATTGTGCTTGACAGGCATGCATCGAACTGATTCCATACACAACCAGTACACCAGAGTAAAATTCAGGCGCCTCGGCCGCGCTTGGCGCAGGTCCACAACACGGGACAATATGAAGAAGTCCGTTTTATTCGGCCTGCTATGCTGCGCATGCATGCTTGCCACTGCAGTTGATTCTGCGTCGACGCCACGCCCTCTGCTTGCTTCCAGCGATGAATGGGCGTACCGCCAGAGCTCGAAGAGCACGCCATTGGGCCCCGATGCCGGACGGCGCTTTTCAATGGCTTTAACCAATCGGGATGGCCATCTGGTGCTGGCTTGGGCCCCGCTCAAAATCGTGGGCTCGCAGCGTGTCTGGAACATGAAGGGTCAAATGCCAAAAGGGCTTTGCATGATCGACCTGGAAAATGCGGATACGTTGGGCTTGGCCGACTCCTGCAGTGCCAGCCTTGCTGAGGGCGCAAGCTGGACGCAAGACCGCGCCGATACTGCAGTCAATGTCAAAAAAACCTTTACCGTAGGCGGGACCACGCTGATTGAGGTGCCGGCGGGCCGCTTCACGGCTACCAGGATCGATGCCGAGGAAATAAAACGCGAGGTCATCAACGCATCGATGATGACGTTGGGCGCTCCCGTGCGCACGCTCACCCGGTTCTGGTACTCGCCCCAGGCGAAGGGCATGGTCCGGATCGAGCGCGAGCGCTTCGACGAAGCGGGCAAGCTGACCGGCGATTCGGTGGAAGTCCTGGCTGAACTGTCGGTCCACTGATGCACCCCACTGCTTGCTGCTAGCCAAAGCGACCTTTGCCGCGGCGCTTGGGTTCAAGCCGTTCGAACGCCTGCAGGTCGGCGACGCCAGGACCCCCACTGCGCTGGCAGCTGCAGAGCGCGTAGCTGACGCTCGCGCAGGTCAATAAAATCATCCCGTCCAGATGTTTCCCGGGCGGCTGCGGCATGTTCCAGGAGCTCATCCAGATCTTCTGGTTACATCGCTAAGGAAATTGCCAATTCGCCTGACGGATCACAAGCCGCTAAGTCGGACGTCCGGTTTGGAGCAGTAGCGGTCGCCCAGATATGATGGCTGCCTAGGACCCAGGACGGACACCAAATCCAAACTCGTGCCCGCCTGCAATTCACCTCTATGATAGACAGACGATCTCATGCAATCCGACGAAACGATTCCTTGGCAGATTCACCCCAAGCAGCAGTGTCAATCGTGCGGCGAGATGGCCGACCATTCGACACTTGGGCACATGTATCGGGTGCATTGCAGCTCCTGCGATAAAGAGGAGTTTGGAATGTTTTCGCCTCCGATCGATCCGGATCTTCCGCCGGCGAGACCATTCGAGGTCTACCTTGATTGCTCTGCCGTCAACGCATCCGCCCACAATATGTTTATGCTTTCCAAGCTTCACAAGTCACTCCGTTATCTAAAGCCAATTGAACTTAAGGCGCTGATCTCTTCGGGCCAGCCGCACTTCATTGGTCGACTTCCCCTTTGGGAGCTCGAAGAATTGCAGAAAGCCACAGCAAATTCGGCGTTCCTCTTGATGGCTCATGAAGAGGGTTGTGCGCCTCATGCTCAGCTTGGTTGTGGTTCGCGCTATCGGCGACGGCAACATTCATCACGCTAAAGTACCGTTAAGTCTCGGCGTCGATTCGAGCGAACCCAACAGGCTTGGGCTGATGGTCAGAACCGACAATCATGATTCGTCAAACGCTGCTTTCGCCGCGCACGATATGACACGACAGCAACGGCCATAAGCAGTCGCTTGCGCTAGTTTGTTGAGACGATGTATATAATGCCAACATTGCTCATGAACAGCCATGAAAGCCGAATAAATGCGCCAGTCGTGTTTGATATCAATATTGACGTTGATCGTTCCGATGGCATTTGCGCAAACTGGGGGCGACGAATCGCTGAACGACCCAAACCAGCCTCCTGCGGTGAACGAAACCGAGCTGTGCAAGGCCGGTCGAGCCGAACTGGCCATGCCGCTGTGGCCGAAGGGCGCACTTCGCGCTGGCACCACCGGCTGGACTGTCGTGCGATACGACCTGGACGGAAGTGGACGCGCGCAAAATATGTCCGTCGAGGCTGCTGCGCCACCACAGACCTTTAATCAAAGCGCATTGTTTAGTATCAAACGCTCGAAGTTCACGCCCGGCATCTCTACGACAGGATGCAAGACGCTGATCGTATTTTCGAAGGCCGCTCCTTAAAAACGCTTCGTCACTTTGCCCTTCCACTCATGAAAAAGGACCAAACACGTGAATAAAACCGGCAATACGATTCTTGTCACGGGCGGCGGTTCGGGCATCGGACAAGCCCTGGCCCATCGCTGGCATGATGCGGGCAACCACGTTATCGTCACTGGACGCCGGCAGCAGGCGTTAGATGATGCAATCGCCGGCCGCGAGCGGATGAGCGCCTACGTCCTGGATGTCACCGTGGCCGCGGAGGTCGAGGCGTTCGCCCGCCAGGTGATCGCCGAGCATTCGCGACTCAACATCCTGGTCAACAATGCCGGCGTCTACAGTGCCGAGAAGATCACCTCCCATCGCGACATCGCCGACGCAGAGCGCATGGTCGAGACCAACATTCTCGGGCCGATCCGCATGACCAACGCCTTGGTCGACCATCTCGGCGCCCAGGCCGGCGCGGCGATCATCAACGTGTCCTCCGGCCTGGCTTTTGTCCCGTATCCAGCCGCGCCGACGTACAGCGCGACCAAGGCCGCCATTCACTCCTACACGGCTGCCATTCGCCCTCTTCTCAAGGGCAAGGTGGAGGTGATCGAGATCGTGCCGCCTCAGGTGCAGACAGAACTGTCACCCGGCCAGTCGTCCGATCCGAACAGCATGCCGCTCGACGCTTTTGCCGATGAGGTCATGGCGCTGCTGCATGCGCAAACCACGCCCGCCGAAGTGTGCGTGGAACGTGTTCGCTATTTCCGCGAGGCCGAGGCCAAGGGACAATTCGACGAAGCGTTGCACATGCTTGCCCAATACAGCTAATCACGTACAGGTACCTCTGCCCGCGCTCTGATGTCCCGTCTGTGTTTGTTTGTCGGCACTGGCCTTCGTTGCTAGAAGCGAGTGAAGCCACTGCGCCCCCTTTTTTCAATCGCACCTTCTCAATTGGATTAAAATCGCCACCGAAGGAAGCAGCAACCACAATCCAAACGCTGAGATTGGGCTTCAAACCGCTACAGAGTCGTTTTCATAGGTGACGTGAAACGTTCAAATTGATACGAAGAAAGTTTAAATGGCTAAGAAAAAAGAGGCTCTATCGCCGGCTGAATACGGCGGCTTCGTTCTTGCGTTTGAGCCGACTCGTACGGAGAAAATTTCAGAGTATCTCAACCGCTTTGCCGAAGTATCCGAATCATTCTCAACAGACGACTGGACGTTCGAACATTGCGAATTGGTCCTTTTAGTACGACGAAATCCTAGTCTTCAGATATTTGCAGCCGCATTAATGCGAACAATGGGGGGCGGAGGGGGAACGCGGCGCACGAAGATGCGAATGGGAGACCCGGTTCTGTTCAACCCTCCGATTCTTTCGCCTCTGCCTCTACAATCATTGCAACTGCACGAGTTAGTTTCTACAGCCGAAAACTTGAAGCGCGTCGACGCTGCAACCTGGGCCAACATTTTGTCCCTGATGAAGTCGTCGCGCCCTGCGCTGGCAACCGAAATCGACCTCTTGGTTAAACGAAGGACGGAGGATCGCAGGCTCATCGGAGATGGTGAACGGATCAACAGGCTAGCTGAAGAGCGAGATGCGATTGGCCTCTGCCTTGACATTGCAGGCGGGGACAGAATGGGCGTTCTTCGATCAGCGAAAACGGGCAACATGGATCGTGCTAAGTCAATTCTTGATTTGCTCGATGCACAGCCAATTGCTGAGCGATCGATCATTGAGCACGATGCGAAAATCTTTGAATCATTGTGCTCGGGGAAGTTCGGATCTGGACGCTTTCCAACCTCTCACGGACGTGAAGTGCGAACATACGTTACTGATGGAACGCCAATTGAGACCGCTACCGGCGTAGATCTTCTTATTTACCAAGAGGCCTACGATAGCTTTTTAATGCTGCAATATAAGGGCATGCATCACAACACAGTAGTTCCAGGTTGGAGCTACCGTGTCGATGGGAGTAATCTCGACCAACAATTGGGGGTGATGAATTCAATTCGTTTGGCGATGCCCGCTGTGCCGGCAACACTCTCTGCTCCGATCAGAGATCAGCGGCTTAACGATGAGCCCTTCTATTTTAAATTTTGCGAACGTACCCGTCCAAACGCTCGGGACGACAGCTTAGTACGAGGTATCACAATAAGTGCCCCACATCTTGAGCATTTTCTCAACCAACCCGAGGCAACCTCACAAGGGCATGGGAGAAGAGTCGGGTATGAGAATTGTCCCAGGTATTTGAACAATTCCGAATTCGTCGCGTTGACTCGGGCAGGCTGGATTGGGTGTCGCACGCCAACGTCTACCATGATAGCTGCGATCCTCAATGCACGATCGGAGGGGCGTGCCGCAATATTCGCGGTCATCGAAGGTCAAAAAGAGCTAAAGTCACAGGATAAAGGGCGCTCCTATCGCTGACCATGCTCAGTACGGGAGGCGTGCGATGAAGTCGTACCGCATTGCGTAGCGGCCATCATTTTCTTGGTCCGAAAATCCATTAGTACGGTGAAGCAGCGCAAGGCCTTGGCCCATCAGGAACCTGGCGATTGCTGGAATCTGGTTCATCTGGGTGGCGCTCTCTGCAACCGTGCCCATATTGCCCGAGAACGGGGCGAGCACCACCATGCCATGACGCTCTACGACGAAGCGATCGACATGCTGGTTGAACTCGCCCCCGAGGTGCATTGCGCAGAATCGCAAGCGAAGTTGCAGGCCATGTCGGTCGCCTTTCCAGGTTTGCCCGAATTTGCTCGCCAGTATCGCGTCAACGCGCAAGACGGCAAGCGCCTGTTGCCTGCATAGCACTTGCGCGGCGCGCACGGATGGCATCGTCCGATGGACGGCATGCACAAGCATATGTCACGCTTTCCGAATGATCCGGACCATGCGCCACCGTGCCGGCACCGGAACAACGCTCAAAGCCTGCCTTGCCCAAGCAGTTCGCGCGTGCGCTTAAGTGTCGCCAACAGGGCGCTCCTGTAGCCTTTATCGCTGTCCATCCACGCCTGTTCAGCCTGCTCTTCCTCGCCGCCCGGCGTCTTGCCGCGCAGTCCGGTATAGCAATAAAACCTCAGTTGCAGCGCGCCGTCGGCGTCTTCGAACAACTCGTTCACGATCACGCCTTCACGCGGGCCGCTGACCTGGAAAAACGAGACTTTTTCCTCCATGTCGAAGCTGATGATTTCGCGCAGCTCGTTCCCGCCGATGGTGGCGTCGCGCACGATGTGCCTGGCGCTCTCTTCCACAACGTCGCAGCGGGTGCACAAGCCGGGGGGCAGGAACAGGCGGGCGTCGCGGGCCTTGAGCACGAGTCCCTTCCATGCCTGGGTGCGGGTCAGCGTGGTTTCGCCTTCCGGGTTGACCGGAACGGTGGCGGTCGAATAGATCATGATGGATTCCTTGGTGTCAGGTTGCGGTTGGGTTCTCAGGCAGCGGCAGCGGCGGCGACTTCGACGGCGAAGTCCCGGTACGAGCGCAGCGGGCGCCCCAGCAGCGCGGCCAGGCGCGCGCCGTCGCCGGTCTCGGGAACCATGCCGTCGCTGAGGAAGCGCTCGCTCATCAGGCGCATGTCGTACGCCATCCAGTGGGGCATGAACTGGCGCAGGTTCTGTTCGAACCCGGCCGTGTCGTCGCCGCCATAGGCGACCGGGCGTTTGAGCACGTCCGTCCAGATGGCGGCCACGTCCGCACCGGTCAGCGTATCGGGACCCACCAGGTTGATCCGCTCAAGCGGAAGCGGCCCGGTGGCATCTTCCCGGCGGATCAGCTCGATTGCCGCGATCTCGCCGATATCGCGCGCATCGATCATGGCCAGGCCCTTGCTGCCGATCGGCATCGGATAGGTACCGTACCCGAACACCACATCCTTGATCGTCAGGTCGTTGTTCATGAAGTAAGCCGGGCGCAGGATGGTGGCGGAAAAACCCATCTGCTCGATCATCCGCTCGACGCCGAATTTGCCGGCGAAGTGAGGCACATTGACGTACACGTCGCTGTGGATCACCGACAGGTAGACGAGCTTCTCGACACCGGCCTGCCGGGCGAGGTTGAGCGCGACCAGCGCCTGGGTGAATTCGTCGGGCACGACGGCATTGAGCAGGAACAGCGTCGACACACCGGACAAGGCGGCGCGCAGCGAATCGACGTCGAGCAGATCGCCCTGCACGACTTCGACGCCGTCCGGCAAGCTGGCGCTCGCGGGGTTGCGCACCAGGGCGCGCACGGTGGCGCCGCGCTGGACGAGTTGTTCGACGACGTGGCGGCCGACATTGCCTGTTGCACCGGTTACGAGAATAGTCATGATGTGTACTCCTGGGTTGGGGTTGAAAAGTGTCGGTTGACGCTTTGCATGGTAGACGTCCCACAGGCGATCCGATAGACGGTATAGTTAGACATACTGTCTCACTGGTGGAACACATGGACCTTCTTGCGCTTGCCGATTTCAACCTGGTTGCCCGCCACGGCGGGTTTGGACGCGCCGCACGCGCTACCGGCCGCCCGAAAGCGACCTTGTCGCGCCGCGTCGTCGAATTGGAGAAAAGCCTGGGCGTGCGCCTGCTCGAACGGGGCGCGCGCGTGCTCAAGCTGACCGAGGAAGGGCAAGCCTTCCACGAGCGCACGGCCGTGCTGCTCACCGAAATCGACGAGACGGCGGCCGCCCTCCTGTCGGGCAGTGCCGGCGCGCGCGGCAGGCTGCGCGTGAGCGCGCCGCTGCTGTTTTCGCAGACCGCCATGGGCACGCTGGCTGCGGGCTTCATGCTGGCCTACCCGGAAGTGCGGCTCGAAGTCACGGCCGACGACCGGCCCGTCGACATGGTCGAAGAAGGTTACGACCTGGTGATCCGGGTCAATCCGGATGTGGATGAAAGCCTGGTCGGACGGATTTTTCTGCGCGACCGGCTGGTCGTGGTGGCGCACCCGGACATCGCGCGGCCGCTGGAGAACGCGGTTGTCCCGGCCGTGGTGCGCGGCGCGGCTTCACGCGCGGCGCCCTGGGTCGTCAAAAGCCCTGGCGGCACAAGCAGCATCGCAATCGAACCGGTGCTGTGCCTGTCGTCATTCGTGATGGTGCGCGATGCGGTGCGCGCGGGCGTCGGTGCGGCCTGCCTGCCCGTCTCCCTGGTCAGCCATGACCTGGCTGCCGGCCGGCTGCTGGCCTGGGGCGACGCCGACGCACCCGAGATCGCCGTCTGGGCCCTGTACCCGTCGCGGCGCCTGCTGAGCGCGCGCGTGTCCGCCTTTCTCGACTATCTGAAGCGGGCGTTCCCCAAGGGGACGCCGGACGAGCTGGCGGCCTATATCGACCGCCTGTAAGCGAATACACGACAATCCCTCGTCAAGCGGCAAGCGCTGCGTCTCAGCGCCGCCGCCATCACCGCAGTGCGTCCGCGCCGGCCTGCGCCACACGGGCACCGCTCCCGCCTGGACCGCGCATTCAGATCGCTTCGCCAGCATTGCCGGTCCCCGGTGCAGTGCTCGCTGCGCTACAGCGATTCCTGCTGGTGTAGTTTCGCGTACCAAAGTAATAAATCTGCGAACCATTCCATATAATCTTCCGGGCCACGCCGTTCGCGCGCTGCTCATGGTGCAGGTGCGGCCCCGAGGAGCGACCGGTATTGCCGACCGTACCGATTCTCTGGCCCAGCGTCACCCTGGTGCCGAGCGAAACGCTGAACGAGTTCAAGTGGGCGTAGTAGGTTTTCCACCCGGCGCCATGATCGACCACCACATAATTGCCGTAGCCGCCGCTATCGTAGCTCCTCGTTACAACCCTGCCGGCGGCAGCGGCGACGACCGGGTCGCCCAGATCGCCGGACCGGTTCATGTCGACTGCGTACAGCTGGCCGTGCGAGGTGCGCGTCGATCCCGACCAGACCTGGTTACAGCCGAATGGCATCTGGAATGCGGGAGCGGCGTGCGCCATGCCGGTGACGGCCCCAACAGCGGCCATGGCGATGAGATTGCGGAACAGTTTGGTCGTTTTCATTTTCTTCTCCACTTTTTTATCGATACACGGGTTGGCCCGGCCTGCCGATGCGGACGGGGTGATGCGGACGACGTTGCTGCTGTTGTGTCGCAGGGCCGGATCGCCTGATGCAGGCTGAACCGGATCGGCCGGCGTCGCCTATTGGGGGAGCTGCTTGTCGACTTGCGCGCGCGTCTGCACGTACAGCTCGTGTTCTGCCTTGCTTAGCGAAAATCGTTGGAGGGCAAACAAGGCGCCGTCCTTCACTTCGGCACTTTCGTTAGCGTTGCGGACCACCTGCATCAGCGCGTTTTTCGTGTCCTCGGAACGGCTGGCCGTTTCGGCGATCGCCGCAACGGCCGCCTGCCGTACCTCCGCAGAAGGGTCGCTCAACGCACTATTGATCCGTCCCACTGCGTTGCCGGTCTTGTCCCATTGCGCCATCTGCAAAATGCTTTGGCTTCTGACCGACGCATCCTGGTGCCGGGAGAGCTCATTGAGCTGCGCCACGATGGCTTCGGCTTCCGGCGCCGCGACCATCGTTGGCGTCAGCGCGGCAACCGCTTCTTTCAGGACGGCGGGGGATTGTTCGGAAGCGAGCGCCTGCCTGACAAGATTGCGCACCTCGGGCGAGGTGAGGGACAGTTGCTTGAGCATCTCGAAACCATCCTGGCGCTGCGCCGCATTGCCGCTGACCGCCAGCTTTTCCGACAGCGCGATGACTTCCGGGGACGGTATGTTCGACAGCACCGACTTGAGCATCTCGCGGGCTGCGGGATCGCGCTCGGCCTCAAGGCGCCCGATGAGTGTGCGCAGGGCAGCCGGATCGGCCTGCGCCGCGGCGAGGAGCTTCTCCTGCATGTCGGTATCGGCCTGGAAGCGGTCGGGAGCGGATTTGGCCGATGCCCAGATGTCGTCGACGGACGCTTTTTTGGCGGGGGAAACATGCCCTGGATCGCCCTTGGACCACGGCGCGGGAAACCCGTTCATTCCCCCCGCTTCGGTGGCCGCCGTGGCAGCAGGAGCGGCGCGCGGGCCCGTAACTTGTTGAGGAGATGCCGAAGAAAACACGTACCAGGCCAGCGAAAATCCGGCGACAAAGCTCAGTCCGATACCTGCGAGCATCGGGGACGGTGTTGATCTGTTCATCGGGCGACCTCCTTAACGAGTAATACGACGAGTCGGTGATGCGGCCAGTGCCGGGCGGCCTCCATGTCGGATACTGCGGTGGGGCGGGGCCCTGGTGCTCACGCTCGGAGCTGGCGACGCTGAAGACGTGGAGAAAATTTACTACCGGAACTCAGCAATTCGAGCAGCCCGCCGTATAACCCTATCCGAAGTGCCGGTGCCGCCTTTGCGCTGGCGCGTCAGTGATGCGGATCGTCCGGAACTGGCCCTGAGGTAAGTGTCCGCTTAGCACCGTACTGAGCTATGCGTCGATGTGTTCGATGATGCCTACAACGCCGCAGCTGGACTTCATCGACGAGCTGAAGGCAGGACGCCGGACTGAGCTATTGCCGCATGAGCATTGCGCGCCGTCGCCCCGCATGTGGTTTGCACCCACCGCGCGCAGCTCACTGCCGCAATGATCCAGTTGAACGTTTTTCCAAGGGTGCGCTGCGCCGCCTTGCTCGGCAGTTATCCGCCCATGGTTTCCACCCTGCATGACGATAACGTCGCGATGGCATGGCGCATGTTTCTAAGCGCTTGACTTGGAGCGCACTCTAAGCCTTAGCCTGTCCTTGCACGGCACATCGGTGCGGCGCATCCGTGACGCGATCTGCGCACAACAACGGCAATGGTGAAAAAAATGTTGATGACGACGAAAAGAGTGGCAATGACGGCGGTATGGATCGTAGCGGCGGCAATGTCGGGCGCGTCCGCGTGGTCGGCAGAGCCCGACAGCAGACGGGAGCGTGGCGAGGAAACCATGTTGAAGACCACCGGGGCCGAAGGCAAGCAGGTGGTTGATTCGCTCAGGCGCATTTCGCCGGAGCTGGGTGACTGGATCGTCGATTTCGCCTATGGAGATGTGTTCTCCCAGCCCGGTTTGTCCCTGTGTACCCGCGAACTTGCCACCATTTCGGCGCTGACCGCGCTTGGCAACGCCCAGCCGCAGCTCAAGGTGCATATCGACGGTGCCTTGAACGTTGGCTGCAAGCCGGACGAGATCATCCAGGTGATCACCCAAATGGCCGTCTACGCGGGCTTCCCGAGCGCCTTGAATGGCATCAGTGCGGCCAGGGAAGTATTCGAAAAGCGCCGCGTCGGCCCCGCTTTCACCGACCCCGCACAGCGTAAAACGCCAGCCGGGTAAGGACCGCTTGTGCCTTCTCGCTGTTGCAAATATAGTAGCTGGCTTGGAGCGCACTTACTTGTGAGGACGAGCGAATGGAATCCCATCTGAGCATCGACGAAGTATCCAGGCGTACTGGCCTGACAGCCTACACGCTGCGCTACTACGAGCGGATTGGCTTGCTCGCTCCGGTCGGGCGTGCTGCCGGCGGCCAGCGGCGCTACGCCGCATCCGACATGGCCTGGATCGAATTCCTGCTGCGCTTGCGAACGACACGTATGCCAATAGGCAAAATGCTGGCGTTCGCAAGACTTCGCGGCGCGGGGGACTCAACGGTGCCGGATCGCCGCCAGATGCTGGAAGAACACTTAATGGATGTTCTTGCAGAGATCGAAGCGATGCGCCAGTGCGCGCAAGCGTTGAAGGCAAAGATCGAGCACTACCGCTCGTTCGCGCAGTCCCTGGCGGCGGCGTAGCCGGCTGCTAGCCCTCAGATGGCGTTCAGCGCCAGCAATGTCGATGCATCGAGCTTGAGCGCACCCGCTGCCACGTTCTCGCGCAGATGCGCCACCGACGAGGTGCCGGGGATCACCAAAATGTTGGGCGCGCGCTGCAGCAGCCAGGCCAGCGCCACCTGCATCGGCTTGGCATCCATCGCAGCGGCCACCACGTCCAGGGTGCTCGACTGCAGCGGCGAAAAGCCCCCCAGCGGGAAAAACGGCACGTAGGCGATGCCCTGTGCGGCAAGGCTGTCGATCAGCGCATCGTCGCCCCGGTGAACCAGGTTGTAGTGGTTTTGCACGCAGACGATATCGGTAATCCGCTGCGCTTCGGCCACCTGCCGCGCATCGACATTACTGAGGCCGATATGCCGGATCAATCCCTCTTTCTTCAAGCCGGCCAGCACCTCCAGCGCCTCGGCGATCGATGAGCCATCGGCCCCGTCCAGCCCCGGCGCGCGAAAGTTCACCACGTCGAGCGCTTCCAGTCCGAGGTTGAGCAGGTTGCTGTGCACCGCATCGACCAGTTGTTGCGGCGCCGCCGCCGGAATCCACGACTGGTCCGCGCCGCGCAGAAAGCCGATCTTGGTCACGATGGTCAGCTCGTCGCGGTACGGATGCAGCGCCTCGCGAATGATCTGGTTGGTCACGTGCGGGCCGTAAAAGTCCGACGTGTCGATATGGTTGATGCCCAGTTCAAGCGCCTCGCGCAGCACAGCCACGGCGGCGACGCGATCGGTTGGCGGGCCCCACACGTGCGGGCCGGCCAGTTGCATGGCGCCGTAACCGATGCGGTTGAAGTGACGGTCGCACCGGGCCGGGGTAAATTGGTGCTGGGAAGGCGAATAGGTGTTCACAATAATCCTTTGCTGGGGTTTGGACGGATGAATGTACGGCCTGCGTATCGCTTGCAGGTTGTCGCATGCACACAGTCTAGCGGGGATCACTGCATGTGATAATCGGGGTAATCGCGCACGGGCTGTACACAATTGCGCACAATGACAGGCGACCCGATGACCACAGAACTTCACTCCATGGCCGATTTATCGACCTTTGCGCTGGTTGCCAGGCAGCGCGGCTTTCGCCAGGCCGCGCGCGCCAGCGGACAATCGGCCTCGGCCCTGAGCCAGGCGGTACGGCGGCTGGAGACGCAGCTCGGGATCCGCTTGCTGGAGCGCACCACCCGCAGCGTGGCACCGACCGAGGCCGGCGCGCTGCTGCTGAGCCGCCTGGAACCGGCCCTGGCGCAGGTCGCCAGCGCGCTCGACGTGCTCAACGTGCTGCGCGACACGCCGCGCGGCACCTTGCGCCTGAACGTGCCGGTGAGCGCGGCGCGCCATTTCCTGCAGCCGATGCTGAGCCGGTTCATGGCGCTGTATCCAGACATCGTGCTCGACATCGTGGTCGACAACAATTTTGTCGACCTGGTTGCCAGCGGCTGCGATGCCGGCATCCGCTACGGCGAGCGCCTGGAGCAGGACATGATCGCCATGCCGATCGGGCCGCGCACCGAACGCTTCGCGCTGGCCGCTTCGCCCGCCTACCTGGCGCGGCGCGGCGTGCCGCAGCACCCGCGCGACCTGCTGGAGCATGCCTGCCTGCGCGGCAAGTTCCTCAGTGGGCCGGTGTATCCGTGGGAGTTCGAGCGCGACGGCCAGAGCCTCACCGTCGATCCCGGCGGGCCCTTGATCTTCACGCCCACCGTGGCCGACCTGGCGGTGCAGGCTGCCGTGGCGGGACACGGATTGATTTACCTGTTCGAAGACTGGCTCGCGCCCAGCCTGGCGTCGGGCCAGCTGCAAGCGGTGCTGCCGGAATGGTGGCTGCGTTTTCCGGGGCCGTTTTTATACTACGCGGGGCGGCGCCATCTGCCTGCGCCTTTACGCGCTTTTGTCGACTTCATCCAGCTGCCGGCAGCGCCGACGCTTGCCGGCGATGCTGTCGGGTAGCGCCGTCCGGACCGGGGGCAATGTGGGTCGGCGCTCGCATCGACTTTCATCGCACATTCGCCTGCGACCGCAGGCTTACTCGCAGTAATAGGCGCCTGACGAGGCTCGCGTGAAGCACTGCGGTTTGTCGTCCAGCCCGCTCAACTTGGCATAAGCGGTGCAATAAGCGTAGTGATAATCGTCGTCCCATTTTTTTGGATCCAGATCGCTTCCCAACAGAGCCAGTTGCTGCCTGAGCGTCGGCTTGTCCCCGGCCATGCACGCGTACTTGGCGTAATTGTTTCTCGTAAAGGCGCTCGGAGCGAGGCGCAGAAAATCCTCGAATCCCGTTTTCATTCTTGTCCAGTCGGCACCGCCTGCCTTGAACATCGCCGGCGAGCGCCCGATGGTCCAGTAAAGCCGGGTGTACATGGCTTGCCCGAGCTGTGCCTTGGTCAGCTGCACAGCCCGGTTAATCGCAGCACGCTCTTCTTGATCGGATCCATACCATTTTGCGGCATGGTAGGCCGTGTTGGCGTAATGGATATCGAGGTAATAGGGATCTAGCTTTGACGCTTTGGCGTACAGGGCATTGAATCGCGCGGGCGCCCATCCCTGGGCCAGGCCGACAGTCAGCATTCCTTCGTACCAGGCCGGGTTGTTTTTGCCGGGGCCGGCCA
The DNA here is from genome assembly GCA_036386755.1 of Telluria sp. Taxonomy (GTDB): domain Bacteria; phylum Pseudomonadota; class Gammaproteobacteria; order Burkholderiales; family Burkholderiaceae_D; genus Telluria_A. The sequence continues at coordinate 70,634 of DASVVC010000091.1, read as the reverse complement.
TCTCATCGAACTGTTGTTTCGCCGAAGCCATGCGCTGTTTGAAGAGCGCCAGCGATGCGTCGCTGACTGTCGAGGAGTAGCCGGAGCCGCGCGCATACCAGGCGTATTCGGTGGCGAACAGGGCGAGCGCCAGCTTGGCGCCCACCGACTTGGGGAACGCGTCGCGCCAGGCCGACAGTGAAGCCTGATGCGCAAGCCATTCTTCGTCCGAATGTTTGGCGTTAATGCAAAGAACATTGAACGATTGGGCGATGCCGCTGAAAAAAGGCGATAGCGGCGAGATGCCATCGGCTGTCTTCGCCGTTGGCCTCGAATATTTCACGTACAACGCATCGAGTTTTTGATAGTTCTTTTCTTTCATGAGCTGATCAACCTCATCAGCGATCAATTCCGACGGACGGACGTGATTGTTTTTCGTGCATGCGCTTGCGGTGTTGAGGGAAGAAACCAGGATCAGGAAAAATGCTGAAACGGTCGTGTTACGTAGCCAGTTGGGTTTCATAGGAAATTCGACGGTTAAAAAGCGGCAGGAAAGACAAGGATCGATCTGTATAAGAGCATTATATAAATGCTAACGGCGGCAATCATGTGGCAAAGCCCTGGGGAATGCAAATTAAATTTCTTCCTGGCATTTTGAAAGCGTTTTTCGCTGCGTGTCCCCTTTCCGCATTCAGCCTGCGTACACCCCGGTCAAGTCCTCCGTCGGTCCGCTCGGCGCTGCGTCCGAATGGCTTTGCCGGCCATTTTTTTACCATTTTCACCACAGTGACAATCCGTGAGAATGTATGTAAATACACCACCTATACTCCCTGAGTCACTTGTTCGATGTTCCCTGGAAGGATGCAACATGGACTCTCTACGCCCGCTCCCACCCCGCTTTCAGCCGCGCCCACCGCGCCCATTCATCGCTGCCATCTCGCTGCTGTGCAGCTGCGCCGCTCTTGCCGCCGCTCCCCCCGACCCGCGCCGCGTGGCCGACGGCCCCGGCCCGTCCGAGATCGTGTTCCCCTCGATCGATCCGCCCGACATCAAGCCCGGCCGCGCGCCCGCAGTGGACTTGCGCGCCCTGCCCAGGGGCGCCCAAGTGTCCTTGCCCAGCCAGGACATGGGCCACATTTTCATGCGCGTTCCGCCCACCTTGGCGGACACGCAATCGTCCACCGACGTGGCCGATAAAGTGATCGCGCCGCTGCTGGCCGCGCTCAAGTTCGAAGGCGGCCTGCGCCGTCTCGCCCGTGCCCCCGAAGCCGGCCTGGCGCAGACGCGCCCGCAGCTCGCCGGCGTGGCCGAGCTGCTCGCCACCGAATATCAGGGCAACGAGAAAGCCACCCGTCCCCGCACTCTCGACATGGTCGACGCCTTCCTCGGCAAGCGCGCGCCCACCGACGACGTCGAGCGCAACCTCTTGATCGCGCGCGGCCTGACTTTTGCCCAGTTCAAGGCCGACATCGAACGCCAGGAAATCGTCTATCCCTTCATGCAGGTCGAAGGCGGCGTGCCGATCGAGCACACCATGCTGCTGGCCTCGCGCTGGGAAGGCCAGGGCATCACCACCGTGCGCGGCTCGCTCATCAACCGTTACACGCTGGCCAACGCGCGTCCGCAAAGCGCCGAAGGGGCCGAACTGCGCGCCTATGCGGCCCTGAAAACCGTACGCGGCATCGACAGCGTCGACGGGCGCCGCGTGACCGACGGTCCTGCGCTGGTGCTGCTGCCGTATGGTAACGACGCCGCCGGCGGCGTCTCGCTGCGCTACGCCTGGCGCATGGTGGTCGAGGGCGTCAGCTTCGGCCGGCCGGTGCCGTTCCGGGTCTGGTCCGACGCGGCTACCGGCACCATTCTAAAAATGCGCCCGCTGGTCTCCGACGTCACCGCCACCGGCACGGTATGGCGGCGCGATCCCGGCACCGGCGCGGCCCAGGTGCGCAGCTTCGCGGTCGACCCCGCCGTCGGCGGACAGTACACGCTCAAGCTGGCCGGCGTGGTCTCGCGCGTGGACCACCAGGCCGATGGCTTCGATGCCCAGGACGTCTCGGTCTCGAGCACCCTGGGCGGCAGCAGCGCCACCCTGGCCAATTTCAACCAGGCGCCGATCAACAACGGCGCCACCGGGATCTGCGCCAGCGGCGGCAATCCGACCTTCCAGCAGGTCAATTACTTTGGCGTGTTCCACCTGAACTGGAAGCAATCCATCTCCCATGGCATTTTCACGCCCTTCCCGACCAACCCCTGGAATCCGCGCCTCGAATCGGTCTCGGCCGGCTGCAACGCCTGGTCCAGCATGGATTTCGGCGCCTGCCAGGGCTACTTCGACGCCGCCTGCCCGAATTTTTCGGATGGCACGGCAAACGCGCCCAACTACATGAATTTTGCCCACGACAACACCATCGTCGGCCATGAACTGGCGCACAACGCCGTGCAGCGCTTTACCGACGGGCGGCCCGCCAACTGGTGCGGCGTGGCGCCGTGCGCCATTCCCGTGGGCATGGGCTTGATGCACGACCTGGCCGACGCCTGGGCCGACCATTTCGACAACACCAACTGCACCGCTGGCTGGACCGCCAAGAACCTGGGCGGCGTCAACGCCAGCAATAACTGCCAGGGCAGCCGCGGCCACCACGAAGGCGGCGGCTTGCCGCGCCTGCACGAAGTGAGCACGCCGTTCAATCCCGCCACGCCGGGCGACCATTTCCCGGAACACCGCGACATCGCCAGCGGCCCCTACGCCGACATGCAGATCGGCTCGGCGATCCTGTGGCAGGTGCGCGAGGGCATGCGCAGCAAGTGCCGCCCGTCCGGGCATCCGCAGTACTTCGTGCGTTTTACCAGGGCGCTGAAGAACGCCGGCCTGTCCGGGCCGGTCGGCGGCGGCGACCGCGGCATCTATAACCTGCTGCGCGACCTCGAACTCGAAATGGTCGAGCAATGGGCCACCTCCGGCTTGCCTGGCGGGCCGCCGGCGTTCGCCCACAACGGCAACCACACCACCAACAAGGTGCTGGCCGGGTTCGCCAAGGGCGGCGTGTTTGCCGTGCCCTCGGCCTGCATCGACGGCGACCCCGGCACGTCCGACGCGGCGATGTGCCCCAGCGGCGAGAACGGCGGCGACGCCGTGATCGACATGAACGACAACGATCTCGGCGACGATATGGTGGTCGACGGCATTTCGCACCGCGAAACCGACTTTCTCAAGCTGGGCGGCCCGGCGCCGACCTTCCAGGTCTGGACCGGCCCGCGCTTTCGCTTTACCGGCACCAGCGCGCGCCCGGTCAGCGGCACGGCGATCTGCAACGCCAAGTTCATCGTCGAAGCGTCCACCGACCAGGCGTTCTCGCCGGCGTCGACCGTCAACAGCGGCTGGCTCAACGTCGACCTGAACACCGCCACCCCAGGTTCGCCCGAATGCTCCGGCACCTGGACCCCGAACGCGGCCCAGTGGACCACCCTGCAGGCCGGCGGCCACCTGACGCGCCTGTACTACCGCACCCGCACGCGCGACGCGCTCGACGCCAACGAACGCGTCTCGACCTCGCCCGGCGCCGGCCTGTGGACCGTGCCGCCGCCGTACGCCGTGATCACCACCACGGGAGGGTCGGACTACTGATGCGCATCCCGTCCACCCCTGCCGGGCGCCTGATGGCGGCCCTGGCCCTCGCCGCCGCCTGCGGGCAGGCCGCCGCTAGCGCCTTGCCGTCGGCGCGCCGCGTGCTCGATCCGCCCCTGGCCGGCGCCGCCATGACCGTCGTCGACGGCCGCTTGTGGGTGGCCAGCCGTGGTGGCGGGCTGATCGGGTTCGAGCGCGGCGCGCGCAGCATGCGCTTCGATCTCGGCCAGGGCTTGCCGTCGGCCGTGGTGCAGGAGCTGGCCAGCCTGCCCGACGGCCGCTTGGCCGCGGGCACCGGGCGCGGGCTGGTTCTGCTCGATCCGCGCAACGGCGCTAGCCATACAATCGCGCCGCCTGGCATGGAGGGCGGCAACATGGCCGCCGACCTGGTGCTGGCGGCCGGGCGCGGCAGCTCGGTGATCTTCCAGCTCACCGCGCTCGACCCCGATGGCGGCGAGGCCCAGGCCGGCGCATCGCTGTGGCACTGGGATGGCGAACGCGTGCAAGCCTGGGACCCGGGCCTAGGCGGCGCGCTCGTGGCCACGGCCGGCACGGTCGACCGCAACGACGCTTGTTTTCACCTGGCCGGCATGCGGGTCGATGGTCCGGCCAGCCTGCCCTGGTACGCGCGCCAGTGCGGCGCCGACCTGCGTGCCTGGCGCCTGGCCGAGGGCGTACCCGGCGGCGCGGTGGGCGTGGCCGCCATCGCCCGCGCGCCCGATGGCCGCTCCACCGCGCTGGTGATGGTGACCCAGTCCTCGGCCGACCCCGCGTCGCGCCGCCATGTCGTGCTGAACCTGGACGAGGATGGCAAACTTGCTCCCCACTGCTCGCATGCCAGCTTCAGGGAACCGGTGACTGGGCTGGTGTATGCGGGCGCGGACCTGATCGTCGCGCGCGCAGGCGCCGGCGTGCAGGCGCTCGGCTGCACCGAATCGAGGGCCCTGTCCGCCGACGAGCGGGTGCTCAACGCCACCGCATTGATCCATGACGCCCGCCTCGGCCTGCTGGTGGCCACCGATGCCGCCGTCTGGCAGCTAGGCGCGGGTGGCACGCTGCTGCCCATGACGCCTGCGTCCGGGCGCGAGATTCCCGTCGACGCCTTGCCGGTGGATGCGAAGGCGGCCGGTGATCTTGTGCTTCTCGCCTCGCCCGGCGCCGGCCCGCTGGAGCTGGCACGCAGCCCGGGCGGCTGGCGCGTGGTACGCCAGTGGCGGGCCGGCGTCGACCTGCCTTCGGCCGTGTACGGTCCGGCCGCCTATGTCGGGACGGACCAGATCGTGGCCGTGCAGCTGTCGCAGGGCTTGCTGCGCCTGCGCCGGGGGCAGGCCCAGGCGCTGCCGCTCGAAGCGGGCGCGCTGCCACTCGACGTGGCCGTCGCCCCCGGCGGCATGTGGATCGCCAGCGGCGCCACGCCGTTTGGCGGCGGTGCGGCCGGCCTGCACTACCTGGGCAACGATGGCGCCGCCCGCTTCGTGCCGCTGCCCGACCGCCAGGCGCAGCCGAGCGGCCGGCTGCTGGCCTGGCCGGACGGGCGCATCTGGGCCGGCACGCGCCTGGGCATCATCGAAGCCGATCCCAAGGGAGGGCCACGGCGCATCTCGGCCGACCGGGTCGAAGCGCTGTCTCGCAATGCCGCGCGCAATCTCATCGGCGCGGTCGGCGCCAGCGTGCAGCGCTGGGACGGCGAGCGCATGGTGCCGGTGCTGTTTGCGATCGAGCCCAAGCCGGCCCGCGCGCTCGGGCATCCGGTCGACCTGGTCATCGACGACGCGGGCCGCTGGGTGATCCTGTTTTCGGGCGGACAACTGGTCCTGCTCGACGCCGAGCTGCGCCATGTGGCCACGCTCGACGAGCGCTCCGGCATCCCGCCGTCGAGCCGGCGCCTGCTGTACGTGCCCGGCTCGCGCGAGGTGCTGATCGGTTCGGCCCGGGAAGGGGTGTTTTCGCTGGTCTGGCCGTGATTTGGCGCTTGCGCGCATAAGTAAGTAAGGGCGGAAAATAATGGCGGAAAGTGACGGCGGGCAGGCTGCGCCACCGGCAGCAGCAAACCTGCTGCTGATGCGCACCGGCCGCCCTGCCGCCGGCTGGCGCTGGCGGGCCAACTGGCCGCGCCGGGTCGGCGCCAGTGGTTTTTTTCTCATGCAATTAACGCGCATCAAGTTTTCCCTCGCTATTTTTGCCTCATATTTCTCATCGTCATAGTATTAAATAACGGCAACTTCTAGCCGGCTATTGTTGTGCCGTCATCCGGTAACTGAACGCCGCCCAGCCCTCCCGCCAAAGGAATTCTCCATGACACCTGATGCGCAATTGTCAGCCCACGAACAACGCCTGCTGCATGACTTCCTTTACCGCCGTCCCAGGCGTCTGGCGACGGTGAACGGCCTGATCGGCGCCATCGTCATTGCCCTGTTTATCTGGATGTTCCCCGATGGCTTTCCGCAGATCGCGGTCGGCGGCCTGGGCGGTGCACTGATCGGGGTCTATTTCGAGCAACGCCATGTTCTCGAACTTCGGGGCATCTTCAAGAAAGCCTGTGCAAATCTGGTCGATGCCGACCCTGCCGAGCACACCACAGCAAGAAACGGATAGATCGACACCAGCGCCTTCCCTATGCTGAAGATCCGAACGACAACCAGCACAGGGATCGGCAAATGAACGCATTATCAGGAAAAGTGGCGATCGTGACCGGCGCCAGTTCCGGCATCGGCTACGAGACGGCCAGATTGTTCGCGCGCGAAGGCGCGAAGGTGGTCGTGAGCGCGCGCCGCCAGGCCGAATTGAACGCGCTGGTCGCCGAGATCGAACGCGGCGGCGGCCAGGCGCTTGCCGTGGCCGGCGACATCTGCGACGAAGACACCGCCCGCGCCCTGGTGGAGGCGGCCGTCGGCCGCTTCGGCGGACTCGATATCGCTTTCAATAACGTCGGCATGACCGGCGAGAGCTGCGCCGTTGCCGACCTCCCGGTCGCCGCCTGGAACGCCGTCCTGGCCACCAACCTGACCAGCGCCTTCCTGTGCGCCAGATACCAGCTTCCCGCCATGGTCGCGCGCGGTGGCGGCTCGCTCATTTTCACGTCGAGCTTTGTCGGCCATTCGGTCGGCTTTCCTGGCATGGGAGCTTACGCGGCGAGCAAGGCCGGCTTGATCGGCCTGATGCAGGTCATCGCCGTCGAATACGGCGCGCATGGCATCCGCGCCAATGCGCTGCTGCCGGGCGGCACCGATACGCCGATGGGGCGCGCCGCCGCCAGCACTCCCGAAGCGCGCGCCTTCGTCGAAGGCCTGAATGCCCTCAAGCGCCTGGCGCAGCCGCAGGAAATTGCGCGTTCGGCGCTGTACCTCGCGTCCGGCGCATCGAGTTTCACGACCGGATCGAGCCTGCTCGTCGATGGCGGGGTGTCGATCAACCGCACGTAGCGCATGGCAGGATTGCCAAGGCAGGGGCGCCCTGAAAGATGAACGCCTATTTCATCGATCGAAAGGCGCGTCGTGGCCGCTTACTGCCTGCTGCGCAGCACTTCCACCTCGGCCCGCAAGGCGCTGCGTTCGGCGTTCGAGGCGTCGAAGCGCGCGCGCAGTTCCCTGAGCTCGGCCTCGAAATTGTCGCGCGCGGTCACTGCGCCGATCAGCTCCATCTCGGCAGTCAGGCGCGCGTCCGACACCGACGCCTGCGAGGCCACATTGCGCTCGATCTGCGCGCGCAAATCGACCAGCTGCTCGTTCTTGCCTTCGATGGCCAGCTGATCCTTCGCCTTGCCCACCAGGGCTTCGGTGGCAACCAGGCGCGCGTTGCGCAGCTCCATCGTCAGGCGCTGGATATCCTCGTCGCGCTCGGCCACCGTCGCCAGCGCCTGGTCGCGCGCGATCGTCATGCCGGTCAGCTGGGAACGCAGCTCGTCGCGCTCGGCTTCGAGCTGCTGGCTCGACGCCAGCAGGTCGGCCATGTCGCTCTCGGCCTGCGCCAGCGCCTCGCGCACGCCGGCGCCGGCCTCGTAGGCAAACTGCTGCGCCCAATTGCCCAGCACGCTGGCGACCGTGGCCGGAATATCGGCCGACGGCGGCGCCGGCGGCGTGGCCTCGCTGGCGCGCCATTCGAGCAGATGCTGGTGAATCACGTTGGGGGACCCGGCGCCGAGCGCCGCGCGCACCGCGTCGATGCTGGCCCGCGTGCCGTCTTCCTGCAAGCTGATGGCTGCCGCCGCAACCTCCTCGTAGGTAACTTCCTGACGTGCCATAGGGACTCCGGTAAGGGTATCGTTATAGATAGCTAGCATCATACGCCGCCGGCAACATCCGACGCGCACCCTTCTGCTTGTATCCGATTGCGACCGTCCAGGCCAGCGCCGCACGCTCCAGACTGTGACCCGGCGCCAACACTTCCATTGTTTTCATGTTTCCAGTAAAATCGAAATGAAGCGACATAGCCGTGCCTTCCGGCTCACCCAACCAACATCGGACCTTGCATGAACATCCTGTTTCTCTGCACCGGCAATTCCTGCCGCTCCATCCTGAGCGAGGCCAGCTTCAATCATCTTGCGCCCGCGGGCCTGCGCGCGCTCAGCGCCGGCAGCAAGCCGGCCGGCCAGTTGCACCCGCGCGCTGTCGCGCTGCTTGAACGCAAGGGCATCTCGACCGAGGGGGCCAGCAGCAAGTCGTGGAACGACTTGCCGATCACGCCCGACATCGTCGTCACCGTGTGCGGCAGCGCCGCCGGCGAGACCTGCCCGGCCTACCTCGGCCCGGTCCTGCGCAGCCACTGGGGCGTCGACGACCCCAGCCACGTCAGCGGCACCGGCGCCGAGATCGACGCCGCATTCGAAGCGGCCTACGCCATCATTCGCGCCCGCATCGAGGCCTTCCTGCGCTTGCCGCTGGACCAGCTGCACAACGATCCTGTGCGCTTCAAGGCCGAGCTCGACCGCATCGGCACCCTGCACGCCTGACTCGCGTGTACTCCGCGCGTGGTCCGCGCCAGGCCTTGAACCTAACCGAACCTAGTCTAAGCTGCCGTGCCCCGTGGCCGGCAGGTTTCCCCTTGTCCGCACCGCCGCAAAGGATATCGCCGTGCTCGCCGCTTCCCTGATCTTCCTGGCCACCCTCCTCCTCGTCGTCTGGCAACCGCGCGGCCTCGGCATCGGCTGGAGCGCCGCCGCCGGGGCGCTCGCCGCCCTGCTGGCCGGCGTGGTCCAGGTCGCGGACATTGCCGTGGTCTGGCACATGGTCTGGAACGCCACCGCCACCTTCGTCGCCGTCATTATCATCAGCCTGCTGCTGGACAAGGCCGGCTTGTTCGAATGGGCCGCCCTGCACGTGGCGCGCTGGGGCAAGGGCAAGGGCCGGCGCCTGTTCATCCTGCTGGTGCTGCTCGGCGCGGCCGTGGCCGCCCTGTTCGCCAACGACGGCGCCGCGCTGATCCTCACCCCGATCGTCATCGCCATGCTGCGCGCACTGCGCTTTTCCGCCCGCGCTACCCTGGCGTACGTAATGGCGGCCGGTTTTGTTGCCGACACCGCCAGCCTGCCGCTGGTGGTCTCGAACCTGGTCAACATCGTCTCCGCCGACTACTTCGGCATCGGCTTTGCGCGCTACGCCGCGGTGATGGTTCCGGTCAACCTGGTGTCGGTTGGCGCGACCCTCGGCATGCTGTGCTGGTTCTTTCGTAAGGATATTCCTGCCGATTACGACCTGTCGCAATTGAAGCGCCCGCGCCAGGCCATCCACGACCGCGCCACCTTCGTCGCCGGCTGGTGGGTGCTGGGCCTGCTGCTGGCCGGCTTCTTCTGGCTCGAGCGCTTCGGCGTGCCGGTCAGCGCGGTGGCGGCCGCCGGCGCGCTGCTGCTGCTGGCGGTGGCCGCGCGCGGCCGGCGCATCGCCACGCGCGAGGTACTGCGCGGCGCGCCGTGGCAAGTGGTCGTGTTCTCGCTCGGAATGTACCTGGTGGTGTACGGCCTGCGCAATGCCGGCCTGACCGGCTACCTGGGCGCGCTCCTGGACCGGTGCGCCAGCCATGGCGTCTGGGGCGCGGCGTTCGGCACCGGCATCACCAGCGCAGTGCTGTCCTCGGTCATGAACAATATGCCGACGGTGCTTGTCGGCGCGCTTTCCATCGATGCCGGCACCGCCGGCGGCGCGGTGCGCGAAGCGATGATCTACGCCAATATCATCGGCAGCGACCTGGGCCCGAAAATCACCCCGATCGGCAGCCTGGCCACCTTGCTGTGGCTGCATGTCCTGTCGAGCAAGGAGATCCGGGTATCGTGGGGATATTATTTCCGCGTTGGCATCGTGCTGACCCTGCCCGTGCTGCTGCTCAGCCTGGCCGCGCTGGCGCTCCGGCTGTCGTGACGGCCGGCTTTGATGAGCGCAGCGTCGGCCAGGCCCATAGCAGGCTGCCCAGGGTCGCCATCAGCATGTCCTTGTGCGCGTCCCACATATCTCCCTGCTGCCCGTTGTAGGCCTCCGCATCGTTGGCGGACAGGCTCAGCGCGATGGCGAACTCGAACCATTCGTACCAGAGGCTGGTGATCATCACGGCCGACACGGCAATATAAAACCCCAGCCGCAGCGACAGTGCGGGCCACGAAAGGCCGCGCCGCGTCGACAGGTACGAGATCAGCGCCGGCGTGAAGCACAGGCCGTACAGGAAGTGCACCAGCCGGTCGACGTGATTGCGGGTCCATCCGAACGTCTGGTCGATGGAAACGTGAAACAGCGCCTGCCCCCATGCATCGTAAGGCACGTTGGAATAGAGCCAGCGCGCGGCGATCGAATGCGCCGACAGGAACACCGCAATGAGCAGGTAGTCGCGTTGCGTGACGCCCCAGCGCGCGGAAAACTTCCACAGCAGCGCAAAGCCGACCACCGTGAGCGAACTGTGCAGCGCCTGTTCCACCGGCCACGGCGGGTTGATCCAGGTGGCGGCGAAGATGAGCAGCATGATGACGGTGGTGATGCGCTTGGACGGAATCATAGGCGTGGGAAAAAATTGAACGGGAACCAACCCTTGGCGGCGGTCCGCCACGAACGCCTATGGTATGCGATGGGCCGGCATTTCTTGTCGAGAATATTTTTTCACTCGCATCAGGCCGCACATCCGGCCGGTAGGCTCTGGGGCGCCGTTCCAGCCTGTGCCGGCCCTGGCGTTTGGCGCGGCGCAGACGGCTGTTGGGATATGATCGTCGTCCCGCTCCCTTGAACGACTCGCCCATGCACATCCGCCGCCTTGTTCCCGCCGACGCACCCGCGTACCAGTCGCTGCGCCTCGCGGCCCTGCGCGAATGCCCGACCGCCTTCAGTTCCAGTTACGAGCAGGAGTGCGGCACGCCGCTGTCCGCGATCGAAGCGCACATGGCGCCGGACTCGGGGCGCAATCGCTTCGGCGCTTTCGATAACCAGGAACTCGTCGGCGTCGTCGGGGTGGGGCGCGAGGCTGCGCCCAAGCTGCATCACAAGGGCTTCGTGGGCGGCATGGTGGTGGCCCCGGCCTGGCGCAACAAGGGCGTCGGCCGCCAGCTGCTGGCGCACGCGCTGGCCTTTGCGGACGCCATGCCCGGCCTGCGCCAGGTCACGCTCACCCTCACCGCCGGCAACGCCGCCGGCCTGGCGCTGTATGCCTCCATGGGATTTCGCGTGTTCGGCCAGGAGCCGCGCGCGTTGTGCGTCGAGGGCGTGTTTTACGACACGATCTACATGCTGCGCGAGGTCGGCGCATCGTGATCGCGCACAGGAAGCAGCAACATGTCGTGTCCGCTCACCGGCACGCGTTTGATCATCACTTTTTTGACTGCCTGACATGACCGACGACATCATCCTGTTCCTGCGCGCCGCCGTCGCCGACGAAGCGCTCCAGGGCGCCGTGGCGCGCCTGACCGGCATGGCCTGTTCGAACGAACACGTTCCCGGCCCAAACGCCCCGGCACTGTTCATCGCACTCGATTACCAAGAGGGCTTTTTGTCCGGCTTTTCACTGAGCTGGCCGGCGTCGCTCGGCGCCGCCATTAGCGTGGCGGCCCTGGCGCAGGGCCTTGCCGATCAATTCGCGACCGAGGTGCTGTTCGACGCCGAAGACACCCTGCCCGGCGCGGACGGCGAAACCTGGCGCCTGGCCGCTCCTGGCGGCCAGGGCCTGTGCGTCGTGGCTGTGCGCCAAATCGAATAAGCCCGCATGGACGATCTGCACCGGCAGGCATGCGTCAGCGAGATACTGCAAATCTGGAAGCAAACCGAGGAAGTGTATCGTCCGCCCAGCGTGTGGATCGCCGAGCACTGGCCTGTTGCCCCGGCCGACGCCGAGCACGACTACCCTTCCCCTGTAACGAACGCATGGCTGCTCAATGATCGTGGCGTGGAAAAGCGCCACCCGCAGGAGTACATCCGTTTTATGACAGTGCAACTGGGTCTGCATTGGGCCTGGGGACGCCCCCCGCGCGGCATTTTCCACAACACGGGGTCGCATCCCATCGGACTTGCGGGCTTTGTACGGATCGCAGGCACCGATCTGATCGCCCTGCATTTCATCTGGGGAGGCTTGTTCGGACGTGGTTCGCATTACCGCTACGATCCGGCGAACAATGCCCTTGAGTGCGTGGTGAACATCTGGATATCCTGATGCCGCGTTGCCTGGCGGGCTCCGTGTAGAATCCGCCCTGTGCGATCGGCGCGCATTAACCTTTCGCAAAACGCAAATTGATTTAGGGAAAAAGACATACCAACATTAGATTTTTTGTGGGTGGGAAAAAGGGTGCCGGTAAGGAAGGTGTTCCTGTTAAGGTGAAGAAACTTAGCGTCAAAGAATCTCGATCGCGTTTCGAGTATTGTTGCTAAAAGCCTTAAGTAAGTTGATAGATTTATCATTAGTTTGGACAATAACCGAGCAAACGTTACAGATCTTGGAAGAGTTATCGGTAAGGTAAATGGAATTCCGGGTATTTCGAGGCCTGTCCAAGAAGTGATTTGTATGCACAATGAAACTACGGCGGGTGGAGCTGTAAAAGATCCTAATAAGAGAAAATAATGGGGCAATTGATTTGTAGATGTGGAAATTCAATTTCCACAACCGGACAACCTTGTAAACATGAGTTTACTCTCATTGCCAACGTTGACAGCGAGGGACTTACAGATAAAATTATTGAAATTGCTGAAGCTGGTGAAGATTCTTGGCCTAAGATTGATTTTCTAATCTCAGCCTCAGGACGTTTAGTGTTTAAATGTGAGGTATGTCAGGGGATGTTAATATTTTGGAATGGTACTGAGAAGAGCCCGACCTACTATAAACCAGTAGACTGATGTCGATAGCGGTGTATCTGCGGGGGACTCGTGGGATCATGTACCCAGCCTTAACTGACCGGCGCTGAGTCTGCGTGCGCCGCGTCCTGCCCGCACATGTAGTGGCGCACCAGCGGCAGCGGCGACGACACCCTGATGACCGATCTGGGCTGCGGCAAATACGGCCTGATGCTCGACAACGTCCCGCTGGCCATTACCAGCCACGACTACAAGATCTGGTACACCGATGCCCAGGGACGCGAAGTGATTGTCCAGTGGGGCAGGGCGAATACCGATGCCGGCAACTACGCGAGCGGCTACTCCGACGCACAGAAGGAAATCATGAAGGCAATTCACCTCAAACTTGGCATCGCCGCGCTGTGCGTGACCGCAGGCGCAGCGTACTGGTACTACTCCCCGCTGATCGCCCTGCACCAGATGCGCGCGGCGGCCCGCGACCACGACGCCGAGAGCTTCAACGCCCGCGTCGACTACCCGCGCCTGCGCGAGAGCGTCAAGGCCCAGCTGAACGCGGCCATGAACGAACAGGTCAAGCCGGGCGCCGGCGGCGACGATCTCGGCAAGGCCGGTGCGGCCTTGGGCAAGATGCTGGGCATGGCCATGGCCGACAAGATGGTCGACGCCATGGTCAATCCCGAATTCGTCATGGGGGCCATCGAGCGCGGCTCGATCGATCCGCGCCGCAAGCGCGTGGACCAGAACGAGCCTGCCAAGCCCGATCCGAAGTACACCTCCGAGCGGATCGGCTTGAACACCTACATCCTGCACCTGGAGTCCGACAAGCCGGGCCAGCGCGGCCTGTCGCTGGTGATGGAACGGCACGGCTTCGCGTCGTGGAAGCTGGCCGACGTGCGCATGCCCCCTGCCCCCGCCTCCGCCCCGCTGAACTAAGGCTTACTGGGCGATCCAGGCGTCCTGCCAGTTGGCGCCCACGCCCGGCTCGTAGTGGGTCGACGCCGCGGTCCACTGCGAACACCAGCCGCTGTACGGGAACGGTTTACAGGTGTAGACCTTGCCGTTCTTGGGCTGCAGCACGCGGGTGCCGGCCTTGTAGGTCGCCACCGATGCCGGGAACACGTAGTCGTAGGCTGCGCTGCCGCCTTCTTCCGTCAACGTCAGCGGGTAGGTCTTCTGCAGCACCGCGCCGCCGTCCTTGACCACGGCTTTCAGCACCAGCTGGTGCGCGCCGGCCTTGGGCGCATTCAGGTTGACCGCCAGCGCTGCGCTGTTGTTGTTCAGCGGCGCCGTGGCGAAGCCTTTCGACACGCCCGCCTGGTCGTACACATACGCGCTCACGTCCATGTCGGCATTGGCGCTGACGCTGAAGTTGATCGCCAGCTCGCCCCCCTTGATGACATACGACGTGCGCAAATCGCTCACCGAAAAATCGGCCGGCGGCGGCGTCTGGTCCTTGTTGATCTGGACTTCGACCCGGGTCAGCGCGCTGTTCGTTTTTGCGTACACCGTGTTCTGGCCGTACACCGGCGTGATCTTGCCGTCCTGGCCCAGCTGGCCCGCATGCAGCAATGGCTGCTCGGTGTTGACGCGGGTGGCCAGCAGGTAGGCCCAGTTGTTGCGCAAGCCTTCGCTGGCGCTGCCGATGGTGACCTTGGTCTGCAGTTCCGGTTTTTCGCCCGCGGCGTCGAACACGCGCGTGGCCACGCTGTCGCCCACGGCCAGGTCGACCGACGGATAGATCGCGCCGCGCTGGGTCCATTCCGGCACCGGCACCGGTACCGTGCCGCCATCCTTGAACAGCACGTCGACCATATTGTAAAAACTGTTCGGCGTGTCGCCGATTTCCCATACGCCCAGGATCACCTGGTAGCCGGTGCGCTGCGGTACCGTGCAGTTGTGGCTGACCTGCGCCGGCGGCTGGCGGTTGCCGCCGTCGATGACGCAGAACGGGGTCAGGTCGAACGAGGCGCGCGTGAGCTTCTGGTTCGGGTTCCAGCCGCTCTTGGTGATGTAGTAGCGCCAGTTGCGCGTTGCGTGGTTGGCCGTGAACTGCCACTTGAAGACGTTGGCGCCGGCCGTCATGGGACGCTTGGTCCAGCGGCTGCTGGTCTGCTCATTGAGTTCGCCGAACTGCGCCAGCGCGGCCGAGGCGATCACGCCGTCGGCCGGTCCCTGCGCCGGAAAACCGGAAGGCGCTTCGAGGCTTTGCGGTTCCCATTGAATGGCGCCGCAGGCGCTGTTGCCGCCTTGCTTGCACAGCAGGTTGCGCGATTCCGGCTGGGTGATGTAGCCGTGCGCGATGGCGCTGGCGCTGCACAACAGCGCGCAGGCGCCGGCGATGGTGGTCAGTGCGGTGGTGAATGTTTTCATGCTGGTTTTCCTTTCGGGCGGGACGACATCGGTAAGCACGCACAGGGCCGGGCCGGCCGACATCGCGCGCTCGCTTGCAGTTCAAAATCAGTCAGGATGATCCCGGCGAAATTGGTAGTCAACTGGTTTTAAAAATTACCGCCATGTGCAATACCAGTGCGTGATGGAAGGTTCTGTTGCAAGGGCTAATTGGGGTGGCAGGCCGATTGACTCGGCGCTGTATTTACCGCACAATCAAACGAGAAAAACATTATTTATTTACTAATGAAAACGTTTTCATAATTCGCGGCATTGAATGTTGCGACCAATAAAATTATTCCGGAGATCCGATGCGATTGACTACTGCCACTTTCAGTGCTTGCCTGCTCTTGTCCGCCTGCGGCGGTGACGCCGGCCCAGGCAACTCCACGGCCACGCCAGCGCCACCGGCGCCCGCCGAATCTGTCGACGCGACCCGGTCAGCCGATGCGGCGCCCGCCCCGGCGGGCCAGGCCGGCGACGTCATGACCGGCTCCGACTCCGGCTGGTCCGGGCAAACCAGCGGCGCGGCCGTGAGTGGATTGAGCAAGCTGGCCACGTTCCCGGTCGGCGTCTCGCTCGCCTACGGCAATGAAGCCTTCAGCTACACCAGCAGCCCGGCGCAACAGGCTGTCATCAAGACGCATTTCAGCCAGCTCACGGCGGGCAATATCATGAAGATGAGTTACCTGCATCCGGCCCGGGATACCTACAACTTCACCCAGGCCGACGACTTCCTCAAGTTCGCCAGGGACAATGGCAAAACCCTGCACGCGCATGCCCTGATCTGGCATGCCGACTATCAGGTGCCGGCATTCATGAAAAACTACCAGGGCGACAAGGCGGCCTGGCTGGCGATGCTCAAGACCCACGTGCAAACGATCGCCACGCATTTTTCAGGCAAGATCGCGAGCTGGGATGTGGTCAACGAAGCCATCAACGACGGCGGCGGCTACCGCAATTCGCTCTTCTACCAGAAGACCGGCGCCGACTATATCGAACAGGCGTTCATCCATGCGCGCGCCGTCGACAAGACGGCCGACCTGTACTACAACGACTACAACATCGAGGCCGACGCCGCCAAGCTGCAGACCCTGACCGGAATGCTCGACGGTTTCAAGGCGCGTTCGGTGCCGATCACCGGGGTCGGCTTCCAGATGCACATCTTTATGGATTATCCGTCGGTGAGCACCATCTCGGCGGCCTTCAGGCAGGCCGTGCAGCGCAACCTGAAAGTGAAGATCACCGAACTCGATATCCCGATCAATAATCCGTTCAGCCCACCCTACCAGGCCGGCGACATCAAGCGCCAACTGACGCCGGCACTGGCGCTGGCACAGAAAAAACGCTATTGCGACGTCGTCAAGGCGTACATGGACACGGTGCCGCCCAACCTGCGCGGCGGCGTGACGGTGTGGGGCGTGAGCGATCCGAGCAGCTGGCTCATTGCCGACCTGTTCAAGAATGCCCACGCCGACTGGCCGCTGCTGTTCGACGGCGCCTACCAGCAAAAGCCGGCCTTGCGCGGCGTGGCCGATGGCTTGTCCGGCAAAGCGTGCACCAATACCTGAGATGGCTGGGATAGCTGGCATAGCTGGGATAGCTGGGATAGCCGGGCCCGGGAGGTATGCGCAGTCGGGCACTTTGGCGCGCCGAACCGCCGTTTTATGCATACCAATTTTTTTGCCATAAAAATGTGGTATTAGCCGGGCAAACGCGGCGCGTCCGCGTTTCGTCAACATAGGTTGACGAAATCGCCGCCCCGGCTTATTCTCCCTCCCATGATCGATCCGCGCCACCTGCCTTCATCCGAGAACCCCGCCGAAGCCCTGGCGGCGGTCGTCGCCCTGCGCCGTTACGCCGATGCGCTCGAACGCAAGGCGGTCAACGCGGCGCTAAAGCAGGGCTGGTCGTGGAGCGACATCGCGCAGGCGCTGGGCGTGTCGAAACAGGCCGCCCACAAGCGCCTTGCGGGTTCGGTGACGGACCAGGACAGGTAATGGACAGTTAATGCACAATCAATCGGGAGGCAGTCGATGTTTCAACGCATACGCCAGCGTCTGGGCGACATGAAGACGATCAGGCACCTGTGCCAGGGAGCGGAAACATACGCGCTGGCCGACCAGCAGCGCGCGCCGGCGGCCGAGCATTTCCTGCTCTCCGCGCTCGACCTGGACGACGGCACGGCGCGCCGCGCCTTCGCACAGGTCGATGCCGACCCGGCCCGGCTGGCGCAAGCGATCGCGCAGCAGTATCGCGACGCGCTGCGCTTCGCCGGCCTCACGCCCGACGCGGCCGGCGCGGCCTGCGATGGCCTGGCAGCGTCCGCACCGCTGGAACAGGACCGGCGCCTGTACCAGGCGTCGGCCTCGGGCGCGCAGCTGATGCAAACGCTGGCCCGGGAGCGCGTGGGCGAGCGTGGCCCCTTGCTCGGTGCGCACGTGGTGGCGCTGGTGGCGGCCATGCGCCAGGGCGTCGCGCCTCGTTCGCTGGCGGCGCTGGGGGTCGATGCGGCGGCGCTGCGCGCGGCGGCGCAGGCCGAAATCGGCGCCTACCGGCTCGCCTAGCGCTCGGCGGCCGAGAGGGTAAAGATTTCGACGCCGTTCTCGGTCACCGCCACCGAGTGCTCGAACTGGGCCGACCATTTGCGGTCCTTGGTCACGGTGGTCCATTTGTCGGGCAACACCGTTACCTGGTGGGTGCCGGCGTTGACCATCGGTTCGATCGTGAAGATCATGCCCGGTTCGAGCACGATGCCGGTGCCGGGGCGGCCGTAGTGCGTCACCTGCGGCGTATCGTGGAACACCTGGCCGATGCCGTGGCCGCAAAAGTCGCGCACCGACGAAAAGCCCTGCGCCTTGATGTAGGTCTCGATCGCCGAGCCGACGTCGCCCAGCGTCGCGCCCGGACGCACCGTGCGCACGCCCGTCATCATCGCCTCGTAGGCCGAGCCGACCAGGCGCTTGGCCAGGATCGATACCGTGCCCACTTCGAAGGTGCGGCTGGTGTCGCCGAACCAGCCATTGAGTTTGGGCGTGACGTCGATGTTGACGATGTCGCCCTCGCGCAGGATTTTTTTGTCCGACGGAATACCGTGCGTGACCACGTGGTTGACCGAGATGCAGCTGGCGTGCTTGTAGCCGTGGTAGTCGATGGTGGCCGGAATGCTGCCGGCGGCGCGCATGAACTCTTCGCACAGGGCGTCGAGCGTGGCGGTCGAGACGCCCGCGCGCACGTGCGGCGCGATGAAGTCGAGCGTGTCGGCGGCCACCCGGCCGGCCGCGCGCATGGCTTCGAAGCCGGCTTCGTCGTACAGGGGAATCGGTTTACCGTGTTCTGTTTGTGTGGAGTAGCGCATGGGGTGTCTTAATGAGGTGAGGCGGCCAGCGCATCGACGGCGTCGTGCGAGGCGCGCAGGATCGCGTCGAGCGTGGCGGGAATGGCCTTGTTCTGGGCCAGGTAGGGTTTGACGATGGCGATCGGGGCGTCGATCAGCATGAAGCGCAGCGTGTGGGCCGCGTCCTCGCCGTCGGCGCCGCGCCGCAGCAGGCAGCGCTCGAAGCAGGCGTCCAGGCGTGCCTGCTCCACTTCGAGCAGTTCGCTCAGTTCGGGCGAAAGCGGCGTGCCCAGATCGGGGCAGTCTTCGTACTGCAGCAGGAAGCGCGCGTACACGGGCTTACTGCGGCACCAGTCGAGCAGCGCCGCCACCGGTATCCAGCTGTCTTGTTCATCCCAGTGGCGCGCCACCTGTTCGCGGAAATCGGCCTTGACCGTCAGCCAGGCATGCGCCAGCAAGGTGCTGCGCGAATCGAAGCGGTGATACACCGATCCGATCGGCGCGCCGGCCTTGACGGCGATGGCCGACATCGATACCGAGCCGATGCCGCAGGCGGCGGCAATGCCGATGGCGCCGTCGATGAACGTGTGTGCGTTGTATTTAGCGAGTCTGACCATTCAAATAGAATATCGATTCTATTTGAATCCGTCAAGCGGCTTTCTGCCAGAGTACTATTGACAGATATTCAACAGCCCTTCAGAATCCCACGGCTTTGCCCTAGAAAAAACAGGTTGCGCCGATGAAAATGCTGATCAAACGTACCGTGCGCAGCATGGCGGGATGGCCCGTGCTGGGCCGCGTGATCCGGACCGTGGTCGCCATCGTGCGCCTGCCCGACGACAACCTGCGGCGCGACGCCTTTGCCCGCGACCAGCTGCCGATGCTGCTCAAGACCATGTCCGACCTGAACGCCCGCGTGCTGGCGGCCGAGCGCGATCCCGCCAACCTGGTCGCCTCCACGCCGGTCGCCCTGCGCATGATCGGGCGTGACCTGGCGGCCCTGCGCGAGCGCCTCGACCAGCTGGAGGCCGGGCTGCGTTCATGATCACCTTTTCGATCGTGATCAATACCCTCGACCGCGCCGACCTGCTCCAGGAAACGCTCGAGAACCTGTGCCGCCTGCGATACGCGGGCCAGTTCGAAGTCATTGTCGTCAACGGTCCGTCGCGCGACCATTCGGAGCAGGTGATCGCCTCCTGGCTGCCGCGCATCCGCACTGCGCGCTGCGACGTCGCCAACCTGTCGGTGTCGCGCAATATCGGCATCTGCATGGCCGCCGGCGACGTGGTCGCGTTCATCGACGACGACGCCATTGCGGAACCGGAGTGGCTCACGCAGCTGGCCGCCGCCTTTGGCGAGGACGGCGTGGGCGGCGCCGGCGGGCGTGTGTTCGACAGCAGCGGCGTTACCTTCCAATACCACTATGCCAGCGCCAGCCGGCTGGGCGACATCGACATCAGCCACCGCAAAAGCACGCCGCAGCTGTGCTTTCCGGGCTCGCGCGAATTCCCGTATCTGCAGGGGACCAACGCCGCGTTCCTGCGTTCGGCGCTGCTGGAAGTGGGCGGCTTCGACGAGGAGTTCGAGTACTTTCTCGACGAGACCGACCTCTGTTGCCGCCTGGTCGACGCCGGCTACCTGCTCAAGCAGCTGCCCGACGCCTACGTGCACCACAAGACGGCGCCGAACGGCGTGCGCGATGCGGCCCGCTTGCCGCGCGCGATTTACCCGATCCTCAAGAACACCATCTACTTTTCGCTCAAGCACGGCCTGGCCTACGCCACGCGCGCGCGGATCGACGCCAACAACCGCGACAAGGGCGACTCGCACCGGCGCCACCTCGACTTCATGATCGCCAACGGCAGCGCCGGCGAAGAACGGCGCGCGCAATTCGAAGAAGAATCGGCGCGCGCATGGGAGACCGGCACGCGCCATGGCCTGGCGCCGGTCGCCGGCGGCATCGACGGCGCCAAACGCGCACGCTGGCAGGGCGCGTTCCTGCCGTTCGCCACCATCGGTCACGCGGGGGCGCTGACGCTGGCGCTGGTCTCGCGCGACTACCCGCCCAATCACCGCGGCGGCATCGCCACCTTCAGCCGCGACCTGGCCGAAGCCCTAGCCGCCGAAGGCCACCAGGTGCACGTGATCGCCGAAAGCGCCACCCACAGCCGGGTCGAACTGGTGGGCGGCGTGTGGGTGCACCGGATCGCGCTGCGCCAACACGCGCTCTCGTACGACGCGCTCGAACGCGGCATCCCGCAAGAAATCTGGAACTGGTGCGCCAGCGCGCTGGCCGAGGCGCGCCGCATCGCCAGCCTCCGCCCGCTCGACCTGGTCGAAGCGCCCATCTGGGATGCCGAAGGGGCGGCCTTTCTGTTCGATGGTCGATGGCCGCTGGTCACCAGCCTGCACACGACCTTGCATTTTTCGCTGCAGGGCCGCGCTGAACTGCGCGACGACCCGGCCTGGATGGCGCGCTTCGGCACGCCCATGCTGGCGCTCGAAAAAGAACTCATGCAGCGCTCGCAGGCGGTGCGCGCCAACAGCGCCGCGATCCGGCGCGACATCGAGCAGGCCTACGATTTCCGCTTCGACGATGCCACCTTGCGCCTGGTGCCGCTGGGGATGCCCGATGTGCCGCACACCGGCACCCGGGCAGCGCGCATGGATGACGCCATCACCGTGCTGTTCGTCGGCCGGCTCGAAGCACGCAAGGGCATCGACGTGCTGCTCGCCGCGATCGACCCGGTGCTGGCGCGCCATGCGCAGGTACGCTTTCGCATCATCGGCGACGATACCCTGCCCATGTCGGGTGCGCAGCTCAGCTACAAGGAACACTGCCGCCAGAGCGGCCGCCTGGCCCGCTGGGGCGAGCGCGTGACGTTCGAAGGCCGCGTCGACGACGCCACCCTGCGCGCCGCCTACCGCGACTGCGACATCTTTGTCGCGCCCAGCCGTTACGAGTCGTTCGGCCTGGTGTTTGTCGAAGCCATGCGCGCGGCGCGCCCGGTGATCGGCTGCGCCGCCGGCGGCATGCCCGAAGTGGTCAGCGATGGCGTCAATGGTTTGCTGGTGACGCCCGGCGACAGCGGCGCGCTGGCCGGCGCCATCGACACGCTGGCCGCCTCGCCCGCGCTGCGCGAGCGCATGGGCCGCGCCGGGCGCGTGCTGTTCGAAGATAAATTCATCTCGCGCCGCATGGCGCAAGAGAGCATGGCGCTGTACGCCATTGCGCTGTCCCGTCTTGCGCGGGAACCGGCATGAAAATCTCGGTCATCCACGGCATCTGCGTGCGGAACGACGCCATCTCGAACGCCATCGCCGACAACATCGGCTGGCTGATCGACGCCGGCCACGAGGTGGTGCTGTTCGCCTACGCCTGCGAGCAGGCGCTGCCGCACCGCCTGGTGCGCGATGCGACCGACATCATGCTCGACGCGCATTTCCAGGCCAGCGACATCGTCATTTTCCATTACGGGATCTACTATCCGCTGTTCGACCTGATCCTGCTGGCGCCGCGGCAGGCGCGGCGCCTGGTGGTGTTCCATAACATCACGCCCAGGCAGTTCGTCGGCGCCGAGCATCATGCCACCATCGACAAGTCGTTCGCGCAGATGGGCAACATGATGTTCGCCGACCACGTGGCCTGCGACAGCGCCAGCAACCTGGCGGTGCTGCGCGCGGCCGGCATAACGGTGCCGGCCGGCGTGCTGCCGCTGGCCGTGCACGGCCAGGCGCAGCCCTGCGCCTTCAAGCCGGGGCATCTTGAGGGCGTCGTGCGCCTGGTGTTCGTCGGCCGCCTGGTGCAGTCCAAAGGCGTGGCCGACCTGCTCGATGCCGTCGCGCGCTGCCTGCATGCCGACAGCGCAGCACGCATCGCGCTCGATCTGGTGGCCAACCTGGGCTTTTCCGATCCGGCGCTGGTCGAGGCGGTGCGCGACGCGGCCGCCGAGTGGCCGCGCCGCTTCGGGCCGCGCGTGTCGGTGCGCTTGCATGGGGACGCGCCGGACGAACTCAAACAGCGCCTGCTGGCGCAGGGCGATGTCTTCATCCTGCCCACCTACCACGAAGGATTTTGCGTGCCGATCGTCGAAGCGCTGGCGGCCGGCTGCCGCGTGCTCTGCTACGACAATTCGAACACCCCGGCCATCGCGGGCGGCTTCGCGCGCCTGGTGCCGACGGGCGATGTCGCGGCCCTGGCCGACGCGCTCGGCGACGAGCTGGCGCTGGCCGGCTCGCCGGGGTGGCAGGCAGGCGGCTTTTCCACCTTCGCGGCGCAGGCATGGCGCTACGCGCACACGTTTGCGCCCGCGCGGGCACGCCAGCGCCTCATCACGCTGGTGGCGGAGCTGGCCGACGGCACGCTGGACATGACGGCGATGTAGACGGCCAGGGTGGGCGAGAGGACGATGCTGCCTGGCCACTCCAGGCCGGCGTCGCCCGTCTAGTCGCGCGCTTTCCTCATCGCGTCAGGCATATCCTCGAACCGGGTGCCGGTAAGCCGGTAAAAAACGTCGCACGCGTCGCCAGCGCTGTTTCCCGCGCTCGCGATCATGACCAGGTCGGTCAGGCTGGCGAGGCCGGCGTTGCCTGTATCGCACAGGCGCAGCAGGATCTTGTCGTTGCCGAGGTAGCGCAGCAGGCGCATGCCATCGGCGCGCGTGGCGGGGGCGTCGCTGCTTGCCATGCGCACGCCGGCCTGCGTGATCGCCTGCGGCAGCTCGGGAGCGCCGACGATGGCCAGCGCCAGCAGTACCCCGGGCCACAGCGCGGGCAGGCGCACGTGCGCTTCGAGCAGGCGGCGCATCGCCAGCGCCGCCACCAGCGACAGCAGCGGTGCAAGCAGCAGCAGGCCGGCGCCGAAGTAACGCAGGCCGGCCACGCCCGTCGCGACGTGCGGCAGTAGCAACAGGGTAAACAGGATGCTGGTGCCGATGGCGAAGCCGTGCAAGTGCCCAAGCCGGCGCGACACGGCCGGGCGTGCATGTCCCAGTGCGCGCATCAGCAGGGCATTGGCCAGCGGTACGCTGGCGACCGCCAGGATGGGAGCAAGCATGGTCAACGGCAGGTCGAAGCCCACCACGAGCAGGAAGAAAACCGCGACCGCCAGCGCAACGGCCGGCAGGGTCACGCCGCCGAACCAGAGCGTGGTGCGCATGAGAAAAAGGACCGCGGGGAACGGTGCCGGCGGGGTGGCGGACGGGGTGACGCAGACTGGCTGGGCGATCATGGCATTTCCAGGGAAACTGAACAGGCCATCAGCGTAGCAAGCGCCTGTGCAGTGGGCATGCGCTCAATGTGAAGCCGCGACCGGCCGGGCTCGCGCGCCTACACCGCCCCCAGCCCCAGCGCGCGCCCCGCTTCCAGGCGAAAATCGGCGGCCTGCTTCTTGTCCGGAATATCGGCCGCCAGCGCCATCACCAGCGCGCGCAGGTCGCTCGCTTCGCTGGCATGCTCGGCGCACACGATGGTCGCCATCGGCCCGATGTGGCCGGCCAGCATGCGTTCGAGCTTGAGCAGGTCGGCGCTCGCGAACGCGGCCGGGGCCGGGCGCGGACGCATCGGCTGCGGCCCCGCCCGCCCCGTCACGCGCGCGCGCAGCGGCGCCGGATCGTTCAGCAAGTCCGCCAAGCTCACGCCCGGCGCGGTCACGTTCTCCTTCTTCGCCACGTAGTTGTCGTCGAAGCGCACGCTGGCGCGCAGCATGGTGCGCATGGCGGCCAGCGCGTCGGCCCCGCGCTGGCCGCGGCACAGCAGCATGACGATGTTGCCGCTGTCGAGGTGCACCTGGGCCATGCGGTTGTCGTCGCTGACGATGAAAGCGGTGCCGGTGCGGCGCTGGTCGCAAAATTGCCGCAACTGCTCCACGATGCCGCCGAACGGCATCAGCTCCTGGTGTGTCATGGCGTTCTCCCTGGATGCGTCATGCCCTGCGGCTGAGCCGGCTGATGGCCATCTGGATGCTGATGCCCAGCCGTTCGATGGCGCGCGCCAGCGAACCGATCTCGTCGCCGCGCGCGGTGCCCGGAATCGATTCGGTGAATTCGCCCTTGCTCAGCTGTTCGGCGACCACGATCAGCTGGTTGATCGGCATGGTCAGCTGCTTGGCCAGGAACGCCGCCACGCCCACCACCAGCGCGGCGGTCAGCACGATCAGCGCGCGCGCGCCGGTTTCCAGGCGGTCGAGCGAGGCGTAGGCTTCGGCGTAGTCCTGTTCCACCAGCAAGGTCCAGCCCTGCGGCAGCTTGCGCGCGTAGCCGACCATGCGCTTGTCGCCGGACGCATACACGGTCGGCTGGTCGAGGATGCCGTCCACCTTCAGGGCCGGGTAGTTGGCCATGTCCTGCACCGCGTCGGTCGCCTGGTCCGGGCGGCCCGAGGCGATCACCTTGTTGTCGGCGTCGAGCAGGATCGCGTAGCCGGTCTCGCCGATGCGGGTATCCTTGATGACCTTGGAAATGTCGTCCAGCTTCATGGCCATCGCCAGCACGCCGACGGTGCCGCCCATGGCGTTCTGGATCGGCACGGCGACCGTGAGCGCGGGGCGGCCGGTCGACTTGCTCATCAGTACCTGGCGGCTCGACACGGCGCCCTTCATCGCGGCCTGGAAATAGCTGCGTTCGCCAAAGCGGGTCATCGGCTTGTCGTCGCTGCGCGCGATGTTTTCGCCGGTCGGTTCGATCGTAAACACCACGAAAGCCCATTCGTACGTCTCGCCCATAGTGCGCAAAACCGGGGTCTGGCGCACCGGGTCCATGCTGCGGATGTCGTCGAGCTTGGCGCTCTGGTGCAGCGCGCGCACGTTGGCCTCGTCCCAGCTGGTGATGCCGTTGGCGATGCCGCTGGCGGTCATCATCAGGTGCTGCGAAATGTTGGCCGTGGCATCGGACCGCGCCTGGCTGCTGCCCGCGTACCACACCCCGATCAGCGGAATGAGCGACACCGCCAGCAAGGTCATCACCAGCTTGTGGAAAATATTCAGGCGGAACGGTTCTGTTTTCATCGGGAGTTTCCTTTTCTTGTGGACAGCCCGGCGACCGTGCGCACCGTGCGCAAGCGAAGTTGGGTTATCCACAGAAGACCATATTTCCACACGACAATGGTTGAGGTGGGACAATGCATGGTGGAGAATGGCGGCTATACAACACCGTCCCGCCCACCCCGAACAGAAAGCCACCATGACTTCCTCGATGCCGTTTTCCCCACGCCGCCGTACCCTTCTGATCGCCGGCGCCTGCGCGCCGCTGCTGGCGGCCTGCGCTGGCGCGTCCGGTGTAGTCACCCCTGCCGCCAGCCCCGCCTTTGCCGAGGCCCAGGCGCGCCTCGCCGCGCTGGAAACGGCGGCCGGCGGGCGCCTGGGCGTGGGCGCGATCGACACCGGCGACGCGCGCCAGCTCGGTTACCGCGCCGGCGAGCGCTTCCCGATGTGCAGCACGTTCAAGGCGATCGCCGCCGCCGCCATCCTCGCGCACGGCAAGAACGTGCCCGGCTGGCTGGAACAGCGCGTGCGCTACACCAAGGCCGACCTGGTGACTTATTCGCCGATCACCGAGAAACACGTGGACGATGGCATGACGGTCGCCGAGCTGTGCGCCGCCACCATCCAGTACAGCGACAACGCCGCCGCCAACCTGCTGATGGCGCTCATTGGCGGGCCGGGCGGCGTGACCGGCTTTGCCCGCAGCATGGGCGACACGGTATTCCGGCTGGACCGCTGGGAAACCGAGCTCAACACGGCAATTCCGGGCGATCCGCGCGACACCACCACCCCGGCGGCGATGGCGGCGCTGCTGCGCCGCGTGGCGCTCGACGATGGCCTGGCGCCGGCCCAGCGCGACCAGTTGCAAAATTGGATGCGCGGCAACACCACCGGCGACACGCGCATCCGCGCGGGCGTGCCGGCCGGCTGGGCGGTGGCGGACAAGACGGGGACCGGGGCCTACGGGTCGAGCAACGATATCGGCATCGTGTTCCCGCCCAAGGGTGGGCCGGTCGTGCTGGCGCTGTACTACACGCAGGCCGATCCGCAGGCCAAGGCCAACAGCGAGATCCTGGCTGCGGCGACGCGGATCGTGATGGCGGCGTTCGGGCGGGTATGACGTCAAGCGGATATGACGTCAAGCGGATATGACGTCGAGAAAAGCCGCTGGATTTGCCCCGGCGGCGCTGACTCGGTCGGGTTTTGACACGCGCTACGCCTTCGAGGTGGCCTTCCTGCGCGGTAGCTGCTTGAACAGGTCGGTGCGACGCAGCCGGA
Source organism: Telluria sp. (assembly GCA_036386755.1). Lineage (GTDB taxonomy): Bacteria > Pseudomonadota > Gammaproteobacteria > Burkholderiales > Burkholderiaceae_D > Telluria_A. The sequence goes on along the minus strand of DASVVC010000091.1, from coordinate 43,800 downwards.
TCCCGCGCGAGTGAATCCCGCTGATCGCGCCCCAGGCCGAGGCCCAGCGCGCCGCCCGCGCTTTCTCTTCATCGGTCGCTGAGTCGATGGCGCGATCGATGGCTTTGACCATGCGCGACATGCCGTAGGCTTTGCGGTCTTGCTTCCCCCGGTATTTCATGTGCTGCCCGTATCAACATTCTTGCGTCCAGAGTATGCCTATATATTAGGCAACACTGTTAGCCACCTCACCTTCAGGGATTAACTAAAAGTTAATATGTAAGCAAACGTTACTACAGTAGCGTTGCCGCCAGCAGCGGTCCGGCTGCCGGATCGCACGGATTGCCGCCGCAGCAGTTCTCCGTCAAAAACCCGATCAGCGCATGCATGGTCGGCATGTGCGCCGCGTAAATCAGGTAACGCCCGTTCTGGGTCGGCACGATCAGTTCCGCGTGCGTGAGCTCCTTCAGATGGAACGACAGCGACGATGGCGGCATTTTGAGGCGCTCGCTGATCTGGCCGGGCGACATGCCGCCCGGGCCGGCCTCGATCAACAGGCGGAACACCGCCAAGCGCGACTCCTGGGCCAGCGCGGCCAGTGCCGCCAGTGCGTTCTTGTTTTCCATGGTCAAACCTCCGTCGTCGATATTTCCATCCTATTGGGAATATCGAAGGCATGCAAGCATCCGCTTTACAAAACTTTACCGGCCACACATGAAGCGGACAGGCCCGCCGCCTACAGTACAAGCATGCGGAGCCAGTCCGGCGCCGCCTTACGAAAGGCAAGACCATGAATCCGAACAAACACGGGCATCATCACCACCACGATCACGAGCATGACGGCAGCCACGGCCACGGCCACGGTCACGGTCACGGTCACGGACCGCAGCGGCGCGGGCGTCGCTGGCTGGTCGGCGCGGCCCTCGGCCTGGCCGCCGGCGCCATCAGCCTGGCCGGCGCCAGCTTCGCCAGCGAAGGACGCGGCATGCACGGCGGACGCGGCCATTTCGCCAGCATGGACCCCGCCACCGCCAGCAAGCACATCGACAAGATGGTCGAGCACCTGCTCAGCGACGGCACGGCCGAGCAGAAGGCGCGCCTTTCAAGCATCGCCAAGTCCGCCTTTGCCGACCTGCAACCGCTGCACCGCGACTTCAAGGCCGGCCACGAAAAAGCCCATGACCTCCTGATGGCCCCGGCCATCGACCGGGTGGCGCTGGAACAGTTGCGCGTGCAGGAAGTCGAGCGCGTCGACCAGGTCAGCAAGCGCATCCTGGCGGCGGTGGAAGACGCGGCCGAGGTACTTACCCCCGAGCAGCGCGTGCGCTTCGCCGCGCACATGAAAAAACGCATGCAATGACCTTCCGCACCGAAACCACCCAGCCATGTATCCTTGGGCCTTCCGCCACTTTGGACGACAAGTCACCGCCATGCTTCCGCGCATCTTGATGATTGAAGACGACGAGCGCCTGGCCGGCATGGTCGTCACCTACCTCCGGCAAAACGGTTACGAGGTGGCGCATGCCGCCACGGCCGCCGCCGGCCTGGCCGAGCTCGAAGCGAGCGCCCCGGCGCTGGTCCTGCTCGACCTGATGCTGCCCGACGCCGACGGCCTGGACGTGTGCCGCCGCATCCGCGCCCTCGGCGCGCCGCTGGCGTCGGTGCCGATCGTCATGTTGACCGCCAAGGGCGATCCGCTCGACCGCGTGGTCGGGCTCGAGCTGGGCGCCGACGATTACCTGCCCAAGCCGTTCGAGCCGCGCGAACTGCTGGCGCGCCTGCGCGCCGTGCTGCGCCGTCCGCATCTGGCCGCGCCCGAGTCCGACCTGCGCCAGTTCGGACGCCTGGCGATCGATAGCGGCGCGCGCCGGGTCAGTGTCGACGGCCAGCTGCGCACGCTGACATCGTATCAATTCGACCTGCTGCTGGCGCTGTCCGGCAGCGCCGGGCGCGTGCTCTCGCGCGAACACCTGATCGACGCCGTCAAGGGCGAGTCGCTGGAACCGTTCGACCGCTCGATCGACGTGCACATCGGACGCCTGCGCCAGGCCATCGAGGACGACCCCAAGCAGCCGCGCCGCATCATCACCGTGCGCGGCGCCGGCTATGTGTTCGCCAAGGTGCAGGATGCGTAGGGGCGAGCGCGGCGAGGAGCGCGAGCATGCGCCGGAGGGGCGGCGCGGGCGCGCCCGCAAGCGCCGCGAGGAACGCGACTGCGCCCCGCCCTGGGAACGCGGACGGGGCGCGCGCACGCGCCGCTTTTCGATCGCCCATCATTTGTACCTGCGCATTTACCTGGCGCTGCTGGTCAGCCTGGGTCTGGCCGCCTGCCTGTTCGGGCTGGTGCATTGGGCTTACGACCCGGAACACATGAACTCGGGCAACGAGGCATTCGCCGAAGTGGCGGCCAGCGTGCTGCCGCCGGCCGCCGCCCCGCGCGCCGTGCAGCAGGCCGCGCTGGCCCGCTGGGCTGCGCGCCTGCAAACCGACCTGGCCTTGTACACGCCCGCCGGCGTGCTGGTCGCGTCCGCCGGGGAGGCGCTGCCGCCGCTGCCGCAAGCCCGGCGCGACGCCAGGCGCTTCGGACCGATGGCCGTGTTCACCCAGCAGTTGCCGGACGGCCGCTGGCTGGTCGGCCAGCGCAATTACGGCACGCGCGCCTCGCTCGGCCTGATCGTCATCCTGCTGCTGATCGCCCTCATGGTCGCGGCCGCCGCCTACCCGGTGGTGCGGCGCCTGACACGGCGCCTGGAGCGCTTGCAGGCGAGCGTGGAAACCTGGGGCGGCGGCCAGCTCGGCACCCGCGTCGCGGTCGAAGGCAAGGATGAAGTGGCGCGCCTGGCGACCAGCTTCAACCAGGCGGCGGCGCGCATCGAGGCGCTGGTCGGCGCGCAGAAAAGCTTGCTGGCGAACGCCTCGCATGAGCTGCGCTCGCCGCTGGCGCGGATCCGCATGGCGGTCGAGCTGATGCAGGAACAGGCGGCGCCGGCGATTCGCGACGAGCTTAACCGCAACATCGGCGAACTCGACCAGCTGATCGACGAAGTCCTGCTGGCCAGCCGGCTCGACTCTAGCGCCGAGCTGACCCGCAGCGACGAACAGGTCGACCTGGCCGCCATCGTGGCCGAGGAATGCACGCACCTGAAAGCGACCTTCGACGCCCAAGCGCTTACCGTGCCGGGCGACGCCAGGCTGCTGCGGCGCCTGGTGCGCAACCTGCTGGAAAATGCCTTTCGCTACGGCGCCGGCACCCAGGTGCATGCCAGCCTGCGCCTGGAACGCGGCGACGCGGACGGTGCAGCGATCGTGCTCGACGTCTGCGACAGCGGCCCCGGCGTGCCCGAGGCCGAGCGCGAGCGCATCTTCGAGCCCTTCTATCGGGTGCCGGGCGCGAGCGAGTCGGCCGGCGGGGTCGGGCTGGGCCTGTCGCTGGTGCGCCAGATCGCGCGCCATCATGGCGGCCACGTGTGCTGCCTGCCGTGCGAACCGCGCGGCTGCTGCTTCCGCGTGACCTTGCCCGGCCCCTTGGGGGTTCCCTTGCCCGTTCCCTTGGCCGGCGTTTAAGGCCGCTTGGTGGCCCAGGCGTCGTGTGCGTGCTGGCTGATGTAGGTGGCCAGCCCGCGTCCCGCCTGCGCCAGCAGCTTCATTGTCTCCACGTGCTCGCGGCCGGCGCTGGCGTAGGTGTAGACGTACTGCGCGCCGCCGCCGAACTGCACCGTGACCTGGCGCGCGCCGATGCGGTAAGCCTGCACGCCGGAGTCGCCGCCCAGGTTGGCGTAGGGCGTCATCGGCGCGCTCATGCGGGCTTGGCGACCATCAGCCAGAACACGATCACCAGCGCGAAGAACGCCGGAATCCCCAGCAGCACCCACCAGCGCAGGTAGCGCCAGTACAGCGGCGGCAGCTCGGTATTGTCGCGCGCGGCCACCTGGGCCATGTCGCGCATGCGCAGCTGCATCCACACCACCGGCAGCCAGCAGGCGCCGGCAAAGAAATACAGGCCGATCGACCACATGATCCAGGTGCTGGTCCACGGATAGCCGGCCAGGTGAATCATGTACAGGCCGGTAACCGGCTGGACGATGATGGTGGTGGTGGTAAAAATCCAGTCGGCCAGCACCACATGGCGGCTGACCACGGCAATCGCCCGCACGTCGCGGCTCAGGCTGGTGAACAGCATGTAGAAGGCCGAGCCGATGCCGGTGCCGAACAGAAACGTCGACGACAGTATGTGCAGCCATTTGACGATCATATATTCCATTACTTTTCCTCGAGTTCGAACAGCAGCCAGATGGCCGCCAGCATCGGCAGGTTCTTGGTCAGCGGACCGTAGGGATGGAGCAAAAATTCCGGCAGCCGGAAGGCGATTACCAGCGTGTAAAAACCGATCAGCAGCAGTTGCGCGGCCCACAGCCAGCGGCGCCGCTTGAGCGTCAGGATGCCGATCCCGATCAGCAAGTCGAGGGCGCTGGCGCCGTACAGCATCAGCGGCCCCAGTTCCGGCGGCACGCCGGTGCGTTCCAGGAGCGTGTAGCTCTGTTCGACCGGATACAGCCCGGCCGACACCGCCGCCGTGGCAATCCACACCGCCGCGATGGACACGCGCAACACCGGCATCAGCCAGTGCAGCTTGGCCTGCATGCGCTCGCAAGCGGGGTCGTCGATGAAGCTGCCGATCGGGCGCGGCAGGCGGCCCAGCAGGCGCACCGTCATGGCCGGATCGGCGCTGCTGCCGCGGTCGAGCATGCGCAGCGAATCGCGGTTGAGCAGGCTGCCAGGCACCAGCCGTCCGAGCCCGGCCAGCGCCTTGCCGCACCAGGCCGGCAAGCGCAGCACGCGCAGCTTGCCCAGGCCCATGCTGCTGCGCAATGCCGCCAGGTAGTCGGTGAACGGCAGGGCGGTCTGGCCGACCAGGGCGATGCGCTGGGCGGTGGCGCCGGCCGGCCCGACCGGCAGCGGGCGCCGCACCAGGCTGGCGATGGCGCAGACCACGTCGTCCACATGGATCGGCTGCACCAGTTGCGGCGCCGTGCCGAAGCGGGCGCAGAACGGCATGCTGGCCAGGGTGCGGAACACGCGCGCGCTCACGCCATCCTTGCCGTATACCAGAGACGGTTGCAGGATGGCCGAGCGCAGCGGCAGCAGGGCCAGGTAATCGTCGGCCGCTTTCTTGCTCAGGTGATAGGCGCTCTCGGCCTGCTGGTCGGCGCCCAGCGCGGACAGCTGGATCACCATGCGCACATCGTCCGACTCGACGCAGGCGGCGAACAGCACGCGCGGCGTATCGCTGTGGACCGTGGCGAAGGTCTGCGTGCCGTGCTCGCGAAAAATGCCGACCGTGTTGATCACCACATCGATACCGTCCAGGCGCGACAGCCACACCGATTTATCGGTATCCTTGGCGAAGTCGGCTTCGATATAGCTCAGGCGCGCACGCGTGCTGGCCGCAGGCGGTTTGCGCACGGCGGCCACCACGTAATAACCCTCGGCAAGCAACACGTTCAGCAGATGCCTGCCGATAAACCCGTTCGCTCCTGTCAGCAAAATGCGCATCCGACCTCCTTACGATTCATACCCATAGAGCCTATACCAACACAACAGTTCACTAAATTCCACGAGGACACCATGGATACTTGGAAATCTGCAACCCAACGCGGCCTTGTTTCGGGGGCCACCGCCAGCCTGCTCTCCACCGCCGCCCTGGCGGGCCTGGGCAAGCTCACCGACGGCAGCGGCTACGGCCCGACCAATGCCATCAGCCACTGGCTGTGGGGCGACAAGGCGGCCCGCCGCGACGGCCCTTCGCTGCGCTACACCCTCACCGGCTACCTGATCCACCATGCCAGCGCCACCTTCTGGGCGGTGATATTCGAGCGCGTGATGGGACGCCAGCTCGACAAGAAAGACCCGGTCGCCACCTTGCAAGCGGCCGCCGCCGCCTCGGCCGTGGCCTGCTTCGTCGACTACCAGATGACGCCCCAACGGCTCAAGCCGGGCTACGAAAAACGCCTGTCGCGGCCATCGCTGGCGCTGGTGTACGGCGCTTTCGGGCTGGGCCTGGCCGCCGGCGCGCTGCTGATCCGGCGCGACTAGCTGCACGGGAGTCGGGATGATAGCGGGTTTTCTGCTCGCGCTCATCGGCCATGGCGTCATTGGCGCGCTCGATGTGTTGATCAACCATGAACTGATCGCCAACGTGCCGCATCAGGCAGGGGCCGCGCGCGAGCAGCGCCTGCACAGTGCACGTGAAGTGGTGTTTGCGGCGCTGTTCGGCGCGCTTGCATGGCTGGAGTGGCACGGCGCGCTGGCGCTGGCCATCGCGGCGCTGCTGGCCGCCGAATTGGCGATCTCGACGGTCGATCAGGTGCTGGAGTTCGACATCCGCCTGCTGCCGGTCACGGAACGCGCGGCGCATGTGCTGTTGTTCGTCAACCTGGGAATCATCATCGTGCTGCTGGGGCAGCAATTGCTGGCGTGGGCGGCGTTGCCGACCGGGCTGGCGCGGGTGGACCATGGCTGGGCCAGCTGGATGCTGAGCGCGCTGGCCATCGCGGCGCTCGCATGGAGCGTGCGCGATGGCCTGGCGGCTTTCAAGCTGCAGCGTCGCCCCCGCCGGGGCGGCAGCGACGGCGTGTAGCGTCGTTTAGAACGCGTACGTCGCGCGCGCGTACACGAAGCGCCCGCCACGCCCGAACGGCGCGTAGTTCGGGAACGGCGCGTTGCCGCTCGGATTGAGCGCATTGCCGACCGACTCCGGATACTTGTCGAACAGGTTCTCCGCACCGAACGCCAGGTTCAGCTTGGAAGTGAGCGCATAGCGTCCTTCCAGGTCGATCACGGTCTTCGCGGCCAGGGTCACGTCCAGCGCCGGCGACGCGTTCGGCGACAAGACCTTGCCGTAGCGGGTGGCGCGCAGGGTGGCGCCCATCTGGCCCAGCTTCCAGTTGGTGCTGGCGTTGAACTTGTTCTTCGGCTGGCCCTGTTCCAGCGACAGTACATTCAAGCGGTCGAACAGCGGCGTCGGGGTCGGCAGCGCGGTCAGCTGCGCCGTGGCCGGCACCTTGGTGACGTCGGTCTTGGTAAAGTTGCCAGCCACCGTGAAGTCGAACTTGCCGATATCGCCGCCATTGGCCGCCCAGTTCACCACCACGTCCACGCCGTCGGTCGTGGTATCGACGCCGTTGATGAAGAAGCGGCCGCCACCGACGCCGATGAAGCCTTGCTTGGTCAAGAAGTTGCGCACGTCGGTCGAGGTCAGGTTTTCCGACAGCACGATGCGGTCGCGCACCTTGATGCGGTAGGCGTCGATAGTCACGTTGGCGCCGCCCAGGCGCAGCACGGCGCCCAGCGAAGCGTTGACCGATTTCTCGGCGTCGAGCGGCTTGGCGCCGAGCGCCACGGCGACCGGATCGGTGGGGCGGAAGGTGGTGATTTCGAACGGCACCCCGGTGATGAAGTTGGTCGCCGTCGAGGTAAAGTTCTGCTGCTGCGGCGACGGCGCGCGAAAGCCGTTCTGCACCGAAGCGCGCAACGCAAAGGCCTTGCTGAAGTCGTAGCGGGCCGCCAGTTTACCGGCCAGGCTGTCGCCGAAGTCCGAATAATGCTCGCCACGGATCGCGAAAGAGGTCAGCAGTTGCGAGGTGATGTTCGCTTCCAGGTCGATAAAGGCGCCGACCGCGGTGCGGTGCGTATCGGATTCATTCTGCGGACGAAAGCCCGAGAACACCTGCGCGCCCGGCGCGGTCGGCTGGCCGTTCGGCAGCAGCTGGCCGCCGAAACGGTACGAGTCCGGCTCGCCCGCAAACAGGCTGTAGCCTTCGCGCCGCGCTTCGGCCCCGACCGCCACGTTCAGCGGCGAGGACAGGCTAGCCATGGCAATCGAGCGCACCCCGGTCAGGTTGAACACCAGCTGGTCGTATTCGAAGCCGCCGGCATCGAACGAGGTCTTGCTGCTCGGCCCGATCGAGCGGTTCAGCGTGTTTTCGATGGTGAAGGCCATCTTGTTCTTGCCGTAGCCGAGCGAGGTATCCATTTCCCAGTCGCCCATGGTCCAGCTGGCGCCGCCGGTGGCGGCAAAGTCGTCGACCACGGGCGAGATGATCGGCATGAAGCCGTCCGGATAGATCGATGGAATGTTGCGCGGGTCGTTGGACCAGCGGAAGAAGCCGGCCGAACTCGCTTCGCGTTTCTGATAGCTGGCCCAGCCGTACACCTTGACGCCGTTGCCCAGCGTATCGCCGGCGTTGGCGAACACGGTCGACTGTTTCATTTCCGGCTCGCCATACCAGGTGTTGAAGCGGTTGATCGTGTTTTCGCGCGGATCGAACGCGCCGTTCACCAGGGCGTACTGCTGGCGCATGTCGTAGCCGCTGCGCTCGGTGTGCTTCTGGTCCTTGAATTCGCCGGCGATGGTCAGGTAGCCGGTTTCGCCCAGCGCCAGGCCTTTCCACAGGCTGACGGTGGCGGTCTGGCCGTCGGTGCGCTTGCGCGAGTTCTGCGCCTGCCAGGTGGCGTTGGCGGGGGCGCCGCCGGTCAGGAAATCGTATTCGGTCAGGCGCGCGCCGTAGTTGACGGTCGCTTCGCCGCCGTCGCGGTTGTTGCGTAGGCGCAGGTTGACCACGCCGGAAATCGCATCCGAGCCGTACTGGGCGGCCGCGCCATCGCGCAGCACTTCGATATTCTTGACGATCGCGGTCGGGATCGTGTTCAGGTCGACGGCGGCCGAGCCGCGTCCGATGGTGCCGTTCACGTTCACCAGCGAGGACGCGTGGCGCCGTTTCGAGTTCACCAGCACCAGCGTCTGGTCGGGCGCCATGCCGCGCAGGGTGGCGGGGCGGATGGTGTCGGTGCCGTCGGCCAAGCCCGGGCGCGGGAAGTTCAGCGACGGCAGGGCCACGGCCAGGGCCTGGTTGATTTCGGTGGTGCCGGAATTCTTGAGCGATTCGGCCGAGATGATGTCGACCGGGGAGGCGGTGTCGAGGGCGGTACGGTTGGCGACCCGGGTACCGGTCACGACGACGGTAGAGGATGTTTCATTCGGCGCTGCGTCCTGGGCGAATGCGGCGCCGGTGGTAAACAACGTTGCAATCGATAATGCCAATACGTGCTTTTGCGGTGCGAATCGTTTCTGCATACCTGCTCCCTCGGTTAACTAATAATTTTGTTTTAACTAAACCTATCGACGCATTCATGTAAATAGTGGAAAGCTTGCTAATCCATACTGGAACGAAGACAAAGCAATGTCAATTCCGGAACGGAGTATGCAGATCTGATAACAACAGTTTGAATTTATTCGTCAGTTCCGCGTAAGGAACGCGGCGACGTGGGGTGGGCTGTTTGGAATAACCGGTTGACTGTTAACTTCAAAACCGTCCTTCCCGCGCCAAGGCGGCCCTGCGCGGGAAGGACGGTCTTTAGTGTCTTGGTAATGCATGCGTTGCCAAGTGGGACGCCGGGAGGGAACTACGCCGCCATGGCGCCCGTCTGCGCGGGAAGTCATTTCTGCCAATGGCAGGAATGACGGTCTTTACCTGGCAACGCAGGCGTTGCCAGGGGTAACTCCGACAAAGCGCTACGCCGGCGTGGCGCCGCCCTTGCCCTTGAACAGACGCTTGCCGACCATGACCACGCCCAGCACCAGCGCGCCGGCGATCACGCCGATGACGGCGTCGATCAGGGTCGGTACGATCGCCTTGAGCACCGGTCCGATGCCGGCCACCGCGCCGGCCGCCGTCGCCGCGTCGGCCACGAAGTGGTGCAGCGCGCCGAAGCCGTGCTCCAGAATGCCGCCGCCGACCATGAACATGGCCGCCGTGCCGACCACCGACAAGGTCTTCATCAGCTTGGGGGCGGCGGCCAGCAGCAGGCGTCCGAACGCGCGCGCGGCGCCGTTGGGCCGCTCGCTCAGGTACAGCCCGGCATCATCGAGCTTGACGATCCCGGCCACCAGCCCGTACACGCCGACCGTCATGATGATCGCGATCGCGGTCAATACCGCCACCTGCTGCCCGAACGCCACCCCTTCCACCGTGCCCAGCGAAATGACGATGATCTCGGCCGACAAGATGAAGTCGGTACGCACCGCGCCCTTGATCTTTTCTTTTTCGAGCGCGACCAGGTCGACCGATTCGTCGCACACCGCCTTGACCAGCTGCTCGTGGTGGGCGGCGTCTTCGTCCGGGCTGTGCAGGTATTTATGGGCGATCTTCTCGAACCCCTCGAAGCACAGGTAAGCCCCGCCGATCATCAGGAGCGGCGTGATCGCCTGCGGCAAAAAGGCGCTGATGGCCAGCGCGGCCGGCACCAGGATCGCCTTGTTCTTGAAAGAGCCCTTGGCCACCGCCCACACCACCGGCAGTTCGCGGTCCGCTTTCACGCCCGTGACCTGCTGGGCGTTGAGCGCCAGGTCGTCGCCGAGCACGCCGGCGGTCTTCTTGGCCGCCACTTTGCTCATCACGGCGACATCGTCGAGGATGGTCGCGATGTCGTCGATTAATGCCAGTAAACTGCTTGCAGCCATCTGTCCTGCTCCAATGTGATCGAAAGCATGCATCTTAACCCGAGTCCGTTCAGCCCCGCTTTTTGCGTTTCACCCCCCAGAATCTGCAACTCGTCGCTTTCCAGGCCTTGTCGCGATGGCATGTACGTATAGTGACATCAGTGCCAAGCCCCGGCCATTGACCACGCCAGAGCGGGCCTGTCCTGACCGATACCAAGCACGCAAGCCAACCAGACGATGTAAAGCGAGGCCACATGAAATCCGAGTACGATTTTTCCACCGCATCCCCCAGCGCCGGCCGCCCGGTCAAGCGCAAGACGCGCATCACCATCTACCTCGACGACGAGGTGCTGCAGCAGTTCCGCTCGCTCTCCGAGCAGAGCGGCAAGGGTTACCAGACCCTGATCAACGCGGCCCTGCGCATGCGCCTGCCGCAGGCGCGCGCCGAGACCGCGCTGGCGGAATAAGCCGCAAGCGGCCTTTTTTCGGGCCCGCACGATAGCCCCCGATATCGTCGTGATCCAGTCACAGCGGGGCTTACTTTTGTGCGTACACTTTAGAATTTATTACACTAGGCAATAATTATGCTAATCTTCCCGCTCTTTTAACACGGGAGGATTTTTATGAAAAAAGGCGAACTGATTGCGGAATTTGCGAAGCGTACAGAAATGTCCGGCGCAGCTGCCAACAGCGCGGTGAACACGATCATCGAGATCATCACCGAGCGTCTGAAAAAAGGCGACACGGTCGGGATCACCGGTTTCGGTACGTTCTCCGTTGCCAAGCGCGCTGCGCGCAAGGGCCGCAATCCATCGACTGGCGAAGCGATCAAGATCGCTGCGTCGAAGTCGCCTAAGTTTTCGGCTGGCGCGACCCTGAAGGCTGCGGTCAACCCGAAGAAGAAGTAAGCGATACAGCAAGGCCCTGCGCGCGGCCTGAAGCGGCGACGTCGGTCCCGGACCGGCTTCGCCGCTTCAGCTGCCGCGTGTTTTTCGCCCCGCCTTGGCGCCCGCTTTGCTGCCTTGCAGTCCCCGTCCCTATCCTGCCATCCTCGTTACCCTCTTTCCCGACTTCCCCATGCCGCTTGCCAACTGGATCGCCTTCGTCATCGCCGGCTCGCTGATCGCCATTTCGCCCGGTTCCGGCGCGGTCCTGTCGATGTCGCACGGCCTGGCCTACGGTTTCAAGAAAGCCAGCGCCACCGTGGCCGGCCTGCAATGCGGGCTGCTGCTGGTGTTCGCCATCGCCGGCGCCGGCGTCGGCTCGCTGCTGCTGGCCTCGGAACTGGCATTTAATATCGTCAAGACGCTCGGCGCCCTGTACCTGATCTGGCTCGGCGTGCAGCAATGGCGCGCCCCGGTGGCCGCTGACGCCCGGCGCACCGATGCGCCCGTGGCAGCCCACCCGGGCTGGCAAAAGCGCGTCCTGACCGGCTTTCTGACCAACGCGACCAACCCGAAAGGGATCATTTTCATGGTCGCGGTGCTGCCGACGTTTATTTCGCAATCGCTGCCGCTGCTGCCGCAGCTGGCGATCCTGGGCGCCACCATGGTGACCATCGATACCATCGTCATGCACGGCTACGCCTTCCTGGCGTCGTCCATGCAGCACTATTTCCGCGATGCCGGCGCGCTGCGCAAGCAGAACCGTTTCTTCGGCGCGGTGCTGGCCTGCATCGGCGCCGCCCTGTTTTTTGTGAAGCGCGGCGGCAACCCGGCCTGAGTTGCTCTGCAGGTAACAGTAGCGCAGAATGTGCAACTGTTTGTAACCCGTGTCGTCCGCCGGCGCGCTCGCGCGTTACAGGTGGACGACGTCCTTCGTGCGTCCCCCTGGAGCCTGTATGACACTTCCTTTCCGTAAAACCGTGATGCTGCTGGCGTTTTCCGCCATCTCGACCCTGGCGCTGGCCGATACGCCCGCGCGCGTGGGCCGCATCGCCCTGGCCCAGGGGCCGGTCAACATCAGCTCCGAGGTGGGCGAGGAAGCCACGGCGGCGCTGGTCAACTGGCCGGTGACGACCAGCAACCAGATTGTCACGCAGCGCAACGGCCGCACCGAAATCCGGATCGGCTCGACCTCGGTACGGCTCGACGGCGACTCCTCGCTCGACGTCATCGAACTCGACGACGACAAGCTGCGCCTGCATCTGCATTACGGCAGCCTGAATATCCGGGTGCGCAACGCCGAGGTGCTGCGCGGGCTCGAGATTTCCACCCCGCAGGGGCTGGTGCGCATGAAGGACGTGGGCCGCCTGCGCATCGACGCCGAACGCGTGCGCGACACCACCAACGTGTCGGTGTTCGAGGGCACGGCCCAGGTCGACGGCGGCGGTTCCAGCCTGGCGGTGCGCGCCGGCAAGCGCGTCGACGTGCACGAGGACGATGTGCGCACGGCGCTGGCGGTACGCGACAGTTTCGACGACTGGTCGCTGCAGCGCGACGCGCGCGACGAGCGCACCACGTCCGACCGCTACGTCACCACCGAAATGACCGGCTACGAAGAACTCGACCAGCACGGCGTCTGGCGCGACGACAGCGACTACGGTCCCCTGTGGACGCCGCGCACCGTGGCGGCCGACTGGGTGCCCTACCGCGACGGCCGCTGGACCTACCTGGCCCCGTGGGGCTGGACCTGGGTCGACAACGCGCCGTGGGGCTACGCGCCGTCGCACTACGGCCGCTGGGTGATGGTCAGGCAGCGCTGGTCGTGGGCGCCGGGCCGCAACATCGGCCGTCCGGTGTGGGCCCCGGCGCTGGTCGGCTGGGTCGGCGGCAACAACTGGAACCTCGCGTTCAACGACAACGGCACGCGCCGCAACGCGCCGGCGCAGGGCTGGTATCCGCTCAATCCGGGTGAATCGTACGTGCCCGGCTACCACCTGCCGCCCGAGCACCTGCGCCACCACAACCGCCACGCGCGTCCCGATTATCGTCCGGGCCGGCACGATGGCCTGACCGTGGTCGGCCTGAACCTGTTCGTCGGCCGCGGCCAGATCGTGGTGCCGCGCGCGCCGCGCCCCGTGCTCACGCCGCTGTCGGCGCAAAACGCGCCGTTCGGCGCGCCGCCGCGCCCGCAGGGCAACTGGCCCAACCGCTTCGACCGCGACGGCGACGGCCGCCCCGACCGCAACGGGCCGGGCCGCGTGATCACGGTGCCCAACGGCACGCAGCCGGTGGTGCCCTTCAGCCGCCGCGACGGCCGGCCTTCCGACAACGAACGCCTGGTGCGCACCCCGCCGCAGGTGCTCACCACCAATGAGCCGCAGCGCAGCCTTGCCGAGAAAGACAGGCGCCAGCGCGAAGCCGATATCGAACGGCGCGAACGCGACCAGGCCAACGAACGGCGCCTGCGCGAGATGGAGACGGACAGCCGGCGCGCCACGGATGGCCAGCAACGCCTGCGCGAAGCCGAGCTGGCCGACCGCCGGCGCGAGGCCGAGGCCGACCGCCAGCGCGGCGCCGAAGGCGAGCGCTTGCGCATGATCGAGACCGAACGTCGCCAGCGCGATGCCGAAGCGCAGCTGCAGGGGCAGCGCGACGCCGGCAACCGCCTGCAGGCCGAGCGCCAGCAGCGCGACGCCAACAACCGCCAGATCGCCGAGCGGCTGCAGCGCGACGCCGACCAGGAACGCCTGCGCCAGATCGAGCGGCAACAGCAGCTCGACCGCCAGCAGCAGGGCGAACGCCAGCAGCGCGAAGCCGAGAACGCGCGCCGCCAGCAGGCCGAGCGCCAGCAGCACGATGCCGAGAATGCGCGCCGCCAGCAGGCCGAACGCCAGTCGCGCGACGCCGACAACGAACGGCGCCAGCAGGCCGAGCGCCAGCAGCGTGAGGCCCAGCAACGCGACGCCCAGCAGCGCGAGGCGGCGCAGGCCCAGGCACGCCAGGCTCAGCAAGCGCAACAGGCACAACAGGCACAACAGGCACAACAGGCACAACAAGCGCAACAGGCCCAGCAATCGCAAGCGCAGCAACAGCAGCAGCAACTGCAGAAGCAGGCCGAAGAGGCCGACAAGCGCGAACGCGCGCGCGAGCAACGCCAGGACCGGCGCGACAACGTGCAGCAACAGATTCGCTAAGCCCCGCCCACCCGTCCGCAGGTCCGCCTTTGCCGGCGCGCCCTACCAGTCTCACCTGTTCCCCCCAAGGGAATAGTTCAAGGCCAGCCTAGCGCTGGCCTTTTTTTGGCTACAATGTCGCAAAGCGCGTTCCCATACGGGGAGCGCGGCTGTGTTGTCATTTTTTAGGACTGGATTGTGTATGGAACCGACTGAATCCCTCATCGAATACCCGAGCGACTTCCCGATCAAGGTGATGGGCGCCACGCATGACGATTTCGCGGCGACCATCGTCGACGTGGTGCTCGAATTCGACCCCACCTTTCACATCGGCCGCATGGAAGTGCGCCCTTCGCCGAAAGGCAACTACACCGGGCTGACCGTCACCGTGCGCGCCATCAGCCGCACCCAGCTCGACGACCTGTACCGCGCGCTGCACGGCCATCCGATGGTCAAGATCGTCATGTAATCATCCGGGCGTGCCGAGCGCCTGGCGCTGCATGCCCCAGCGCCGCACCGTCACGCGTTCCAAGGTCTGGAACACCAGGCCTTCGACCAGCAGGCCGATCAAGATCACCGCGGCCAGTCCGGCGAACACCTTGTCGGTGAATAATTCGTTGCGGCTCTGGAAAATATACCAGCCGAGCCCGCCTTTGCCCGAAGTCGTCCCGAACACCAGCTCGGCCGCGATCAGGGTGCGCCAGGCAAAGGCCCAGGCGATTTTCAGGCCCGACAAAATGGCCGGCAAGGCCGCCGGAATCATCACCTGGAACACCAGGTGCGTCCCGCTCAGGCCGTAATTGCGCCCGGCCATGCGCAGGGTCTCCGGCACGCTGCCGAAACCGGCGTAGGCGTTCAGCGCCAGCGGCCACATCACCGAATGGACCAGCACGAACACCAGGCTGGCGCGGCCCAGCCCGAACCACAGCAGCGCCAGCGGCAACAAAGCAATCGCCGGCAGCGGATTGAACATCGCGGTCAGGGTTTCGAGCAAGTCACGCCCGAAGCGGGTGCCGATCGCGAGCGAAGTCAGCAACAACGCCCCGGCCACACCCAGCGCGTAACCCTGCACCAGCACCGCCAGCGAGGCTGCCACGTAGCCCGGCAATTCGCCCGAGACCATACCGGCCGCAAAGGCGCGCGCCGTTTGCAGCGCGCTTGGCAGCAGCAAATCGTTATCCTGCCAGCGCGCCAGCGCTTCCCACAGCGCCGCCAGGAGCAGCAGCAGGAGCGACTTGCGCAGCCAGGCGTGCCCCAGTGCGCGCTGCAGCGGCGCCGGCGGATCGGCCGGCACGGGCGCGGTCGGCGCGCTCAGAGGGACCACATATTCCGGGCGGATCGGCGGCAGGGGCCGGGCGTTCATGCGTGCAGCCCTGTGGATAACAGCGTGGATAACTCTGTGGGCAAGGGTGTGGGCAACGATGTGGACAACGGTATGGATAACCCTGTGGGCAACTGCGTGCCCGACTGCGTGGACAACCCTGTGGACAAGGGCGTGGATAAGGGGGTGGATAAGCGCGTGGACAACTGTGTGGGCAACTCCGGCGGCGCCGGCACCCCCAGGGCATCGTCGCCGAACAGCAGGCGGTGGATGCGCTGGGCGGCGGCCTGGAACGCCTCGCCGCCGGCGCTGCCCAGGTCGAACTGGTGACTGTTCAGTTCAGCGCGCACGCGGCCTGGATGGGGCGACAGCAGCACGATCCGGTTGCCGACCACCAATGCTTCCTCGATCGAATGGGTGACGAACAGCATCGTAAAGCGGATTTCTTCCCACAAGGTTTGCAGTTCTTCCTGCATGCTGCGGCGCGTGAGCGCGTCGAGCGCGGCGAACGGCTCGTCCATCAGCAGGATGGCCGGCTGCATCGCCAGCGCCCGCGCAATCGCCACGCGCGCCTTCATGCCGCCCGATAAAGTGTGCGGGAAGGCGTCGGCGAACGGCGACAGGCCGACCTTGTTAATCCAGTGCAGCGCGCGCGCCCGCGCCTCGACCTTGGCGACGCCGCCGGACAGCAGCGGAAACATCACATTGCCCAGGACCGTTTTCCACGGCGGCAACTGGTCGAATTCCTGGAACACCACGATCCGGTCCGGCCCGGGGCGCATGATCGGCTGGCCATCCAGGGTCAGGCTGCCGGTGCGCGGCGTGATGAAGCCGGCGATGGCTTTGAGCAAGGTCGATTTGCCGCAGCCGGACGGCCCCAGCAGCACCAGGCGGTCGCCCCGGTGTACCTCGAAGCTCACATTCTCCAGGGCGCGCACGGTGGCGGCGCCGCTGCGGTAGTCGAGCGTGACGCCCTCGGCGCGCAGCAGCGCCTCGCCGGGCCCGGTGGAAAAGCGGTGCGCGTCCATGTCAGCTCCCCGAGGCCACGGCCGGGCTCTGGAAAAAGTAATCGCGCCAGCTGGTGGGCTGCTTTTTGAGCGCGCCGGCCTGGAACAGGAATTGCGCCAGCCCGAAGGTGTTTTGCGGCGCCACCTGGAACTGCACTTTGGGGTTCTTGATGACTTTCAGCAGCAGGGCGCGGTCGATGCTGCTCTTGTTCACGCGCAAGTACGCATCGGCCGCCGCTTCCGGGCTGGCGCTGATGAACTGCGCCGCCTCGGCCAGCGCATCGACAAAGGCGCGGTAGGTCTTGGGATTGTCCTTCAGATATTTTTCGGTGGCATACAGCACCGTCGAGGACCCGGGTCCTCCCTGCACTTCGTAGGAATCGAGCACGATATGCGCCTTGGGATTGGCCGCCAATTCCTGTTCCTGGTAAGGCGGGGTGGCGAAATGAGCGTTGATCTCTGTCTGGCCGGCGATGATGGCGGCGGCCGCGTCCGGATGCGGCAGGGCTTGCGTGAGGCGGTCGAGCTTCTTGAACTCGGCCGTGCCCCACTGTTTCGCCGCCGCCATCTGCAAAATCCGCGCCTGCACCGAGACGGTGACCGCCGGCAGCGCGATCCGGTCCTTGTCGCTGAAGTCCGCAATGGTCTTGACGTTCGGATTGGTGCTGATCAGGTAATACGGAAAGTTA
This sequence comes from Telluria sp., assembly GCA_036386755.1. Taxonomy (GTDB): domain Bacteria; phylum Pseudomonadota; class Gammaproteobacteria; order Burkholderiales; family Burkholderiaceae_D; genus Telluria_A. The sequence continues at coordinate 26,249 of DASVVC010000091.1, read as the reverse complement.
CCCAGCGACGCCACGCCCTTGACGTTCTGCTTGCCGGCGGTGCGGTCCCAGACGGTCAGCAGCGGCCCGATGCCGGCGCTGGCGATGTCGATCGAGCCCGACAGCAGCGCATCGTTGATCACCGCTCCGCCCGACAGCTTGACCCAGTCCACATCGATCTCCACGCCCTGCTTGCGGCCATGCTTTTCGATCAGTTTCTGGTCCTGCGCCACGTTCAGCAGCAGGTACACGATGCCGAACTGCTCGGCGATGCGGATGCGGCCTTCCGCCTGCGCCGGCGTCGATACCAGCGCGGCGGCGCAGGCGATGGCAATGGTGGCCTTGTTCAACAGCTTCATGGTGGTGTCCTTTGTCGGCGCCGGTCAGAACGGCGCATTGCCTTCGATGGTGGTGCGGTACAGCAAGCGGCGCTGGTCTTCCGGGCAACCGGCGGCCAGGTGCATGACCGAGCGGTTGTCCCAGAACACCATGTCGCGTGCCTGCCACTGGTGGCGGTAAATGAATTCGGGCCGCGTGCTGAAGGCGAACAGATCGTCGAGCAGGGCGCGGCTGTCGCTGTCCGGCAGGCCGATCACGCGGGTGGTGAAATGCTCGCTGACAAACAGCGCGCGGCGTCCGGTTTCCGGATGGGTACGCACGATCGGATGGACCACCGGTTTGACTTCCTCGATCTGGGCGCGGGTCAGGTCGGGGCGCCACGGGCTGCGCTTTTGCAGTTCGGCATACTTGGCCAGGTAGCTGTGTTCGGCGCTGCGCCCGTCGATGGCGCGCCGCAGGTAGCCGGGCAACTGGTCCCAGGCCAGGTGCTGGTTGGCGAACAGGGTGTCGCCGCCGTCTTGCGGCAACTCCTGCGCGTGCAGCATCGAGCCCAGGCTGGGGACGCTCTTGTACGACAGGTCCGAATGCCAGAAATGGCCGGCGTCGCCCAGGCCGAGCGGCTGGCCGTTCTCCTTGACGTTGGAAATGATCAGCACTTCCGGCTGGGCCGGCAGCTGGAACTGGCGCAGCACATGGATTTGCAGCGGCCCGAAGCGGCGGCTGAAGGCCACCTGCTGGGCCGGCGTGATGTGCTGGTCGCGAAACACCAGCACATGGTGCTCCAGGTGGGCGCGGTGGATCAGGGCAAAGTCTTCCCGGCTCAGCGGGACCGACAGGTCGAGCCCGGTGATGGCCGCGCCCAGCGGGGCGTCGAACGGGACGATGTCGAAGCGGGCGGTGGTGGAACGGGGAGCGAGGACGGCGGCCATGGCGGTGAACGGGTGATGATCGAGCACCCAGCTTATCGGCGCGCGTTGGAGGGGGCAACGAAGCATTTCAACTATGCTAATGCGGCCGGTGGCCCGGTCACGTTATCAAATAACTCTGCTCGCTCAAGACCATACATTGCAAAAAAAGAATTAAAAGGCCTATTTAGTACTCGTTTGACTACTTTGCCCGTTTGGCCTATATTTGTACTTTGGTTGGTGCTGTAGTTTTTGCCAGCTACCTCCAAGTAGCTGTGGCATGAGCAGGACATCATGTCCAGCCGCACAAATGCTCCTAAGTAAGGCGTTCACCGCCAGCCTTGGGACAAGACTTAGGAGAAATTCATGAATGGCGTAGCCCCCTTTATCACTTTTAGTGCAAAGGATGCAAAAGCACGTTTTGGCGAATTGTTGGATGAAGCGCTCGGACGGCCAGTGGGCATTACCAAGCATGACCGGCTGACCGCGTATGTCGTTTCCAAGCGTGATTTCGAAAAAATGTTAGCGAATATCGACTATCTCGAAGATCAGCTTTGGCTAGCAAAGGCTGATCTTGCCCGTAAAGAAGGGTTTGTGGGGCCGGATCGCGTTGATGCACTCCTGGGCGATCTCGGGAGCATGAACGATGCTGAAATTAGCAATAACTAACGCTGCCGATAAGTTCTTGGCTGCGTTGCAGGCCAAGCAGTACAAACAGGTTGGATCGGCCATCCTTGGATTGCTGAGAAATCCTGAACCCCACGACAGCAAGCAGCTCAACGGCGCAAAAAACGGTGAGCGTCGAGTCGATGTTGGCGAGTATCGGATCGTGTATGCAGTCGTCGTCGACACTGTTGAGATCCTCGTTATCGGGAAACGCAATGATGATGAGGTGTACAAGATGTGGGAACGAAGCAGGTAGCATGAAGGGGCACGCAACAGCGTGCCCTTCTTTCAGGCCAAGCAATGAGCCAGACCGGCTGTGGCAAGGGTTGCCCACCCCAAAAGGGCAAGCCAGAAGCCCATCGGGCAGCCCGTTGAGCCCTCGCTTATAATGGCAGGGCCCCCTTATCCCCGATCGACGACCCCATGCCCCCCATCCGCCCCGCGCAGGCGATCATCCGCGACCTCGGCCGTGCCGACTACGAGCCGGTATTCGCCGCCATGCGCGCCTTTACCGACGCGCGCGAGCCCGACACCACCGACGAACTGTGGATCGTCGAGCATCCGCCCGTGTTCACGCTCGGCCTGGGCGCCGACCGCGGCCACCTGCTGGCCGGCGCGCACGTGGTGCCGGTGGTCCAGACCGACCGCGGCGGCGAAGTGACCTACCACGGCCCCGGCCAGGTGGTGATTTACCTCCTGATCGACCTGCGCCGCAACAAGCCGGGCGGCAAGTTGTACGCACGGCAATTCGTCGAAAAAATCGAGCAGGCGATCATCAATGTGCTGGGGGCGTATAATCTTGTTGGCGAGCGCATCGCTGGGGCGCCCGGCATTTATATCGCCGGCGGGCCGCGCAAGGGCGCCAAGATCGCCGCGCTCGGCCTCAAGGTGCGCGGCAACGGCTGCACTTACCACGGCGTGTCGCTCAATGTGGCGATGGACCTGGCGCCGTTTTCCTGGATTAACCCGTGCGGTTATGCGGGCCTGGAAACGGTCGACATGCGCAGCATGGGTGCGCGGGTCGCGCTGGCCGACGTGCAGCAAGCCCTGGCGCGCGAACTGGTGCAGCAGCTTGGCCCGGGCAGCGCAGCGCAGGACGAATCGCAAGACGCATTGCATACCGCATCGAACAACACCACAGAGCCCCACGGGCAAGCAGCCAAATGACTTCTGACACCGAAACCAGCATCGCCCCAGTCTACAACGCCAGCGACAAGCAAAAAGGCGCCAGCAAGACCTCGCGCATTCCGATCAAGATCGTGCCGATCGGGCAAGTCGAGCGCCTGAAAAAGCCGGACTGGATTCGCGTCAAGGCCGCTTCGGCGTCGTCGCGTTTCTATGAAATCAAGGATATCCTGCGCGCCAACAACCTGGTGACCGTGTGCGAAGAAGCGAGCTGCCCGAACATCGGCGAATGCTTCGGCAAGGGCACGGCCACCTTCATGATCATGGGCGACAAGTGCACGCGCCGCTGCCCGTTCTGCGACGTCGGCCACGGCCGTCCCGATCCGCTCGACGTGAACGAGCCGCACAACCTGTCCAAGACCATTGCCGAACTGCGCCTGTCGTACGTGGTGATCACCTCGGTCGACCGCGACGACCTGCGCGACGGCGGCGCCGGCCACTTTGTCGAGTGCATCAAGCAAACGCGCGCGCTCTCGCCCAATACCCGCATCGAAGTGCTGGTGCCGGACTTCCGTGGCCGCCTGGCCAAGGCGCTGGCGATTTTCGCCGACGGCTTGCCGGACGTGATGAACCACAATCTGGAAACCGTGCCGCGCCTGTACAAGGAAGCCCGTCCCGGTTCCGACTACACGCACTCGCTGGAATTGCTGCGCGACTTCAAGGCGCTGTATCCGAACGCGGTCACCAAGTCCGGCATCATGGTCGGCCTGGGCGAAACCGACGAGGAAATCCTGCAAGTGATGCGCGACCTGCGCAGCCACAACGTCGACATGCTGACCATCGGCCAGTACCTGTCGCCGTCGGGCGACCACTTGCCGGTGCGCCGTTATGTGCATCCCGACGTGTTCAAGATGTTCGAGGAAGAAGCCTACAAGATGGGCTTCGTGCACGCGGCCGTCGGCGCCATGGTGCGCAGCTCGTATCATGCGGACGAGCAGGCCCATAACGCGGGCGTGGCGGTGAACGGCTAGAAGCTATTTCGGCAAGCCAGCAGGTAGTGCGACAGTCCGGACGTCATTCGGACGGTGTGTCGCTACCCTGGCAATCGGTTTGCCATTCCTGTCGCGCACGGCCCTATGGGATTTTGCGGGATAAGACCTTCAGCAGCGATGGCTGCCCGGCCTTCCTATAGACGATGTCCGCAATTTTCCATTTCCCGGCTACCTGGGAAAGATGAAACGCAATCTTCGTTTGCTCATCCGTGGCAGGGTTTTTGAACGCAACAGAGACCTTGCCCGACGCAACGGGATGGACTTCCAGATCGATGACCCTCGGGTCCTGCGAGTCAAAAAGAATGTCGAAGTCGAGATTGCAAATCCCCTGCGACTTCACCTGGCATGCCGCATCGCGCACCAGCAGCTCGGCCAGCGTTGGCGAGAAATACCGTTCCAGCGTGGCTTTGCGCTGATGCGCCAGGTCTTCTCCGAAGAGGTCGGGCTGTCCGGCTATCGCCTGCCACGCAAAATCCTTGTAGAGCCTGGCGACCACGGCAGCTTCGGATTCCGGCTTCGCAGCGACGGCGGCACTGGCCCATCCAAGCGCCAGGGCGAGCGATGCAATTGTCATGATGCGGTTAACGGCGGTAGACGACATGGCTTGGTGCCTCTTTTTCGTAAGCAGTGCCCGGCCAAAAGCCGCGCTGGGTAAAATCGGATATGCAGTTCGTTGGCCGCGCGGGCGACAAGCTCGGCGCCTGGACAGTTGCGGAATTCGATGATGATTGTCGCACTAACTTCTGGTTCACTCTACGTCAACATGGTTGAGCGGTTTCGTCATACTTGCCCGCAGCGCCCATCAGCGCCCCGGTTGCATCGATGCTGACCCTGGTGCTGCTTCCGGGAATGGACGGCAGCGGCGACCTGTTTGCCGGTTTTATTGCCGCGCTCGGGGGCCAGATGGACACCATCGTCGTCGTCTCCTACCCTGCCGCGCCGGCGCTCGGTTACGCCGGCCTGACCGAGCATGCGCGCGCGCAGTTGCCGCGGGACCGGCCGTTCGTGCTGCTCGGCGAGTCGTTCTCCGGGCCGGTGGCCATTGCGCTGGCCGCGTCAAGGCCGCCTGGACTGATCGGGCTGGTGCTGTGCTGCACCTTTGCGCGCTCTCCGCGCCCGCTACTGGCACCGCTCAAAGCAGTGGTCGGCGTGCTGCCCATGTGGCCCATCCTTACTCCCCTGATTGCCCCTTTCCTGCTCGGCGTCGGTGCGCCAGCGGCGCTGCGCCGGGCCCTGCGCGCCGCGCTCGAGAAGGTGGCGCCGGCGTGTCTGCGCCTGCGCTTGAAGGAAGTGATGGCGGTCGACTACACCGAGCGCGTGCGCACCATCGCGGTGCCCGTGCTGTAGCTGCAAGCGACAGGCGATTGGATCGTGCCGGCTTCGGCCGCCAAGCTGTTGGCCTCGCTGTGCGTGGACTGGCGCCTGGTGTTGCTGCGGGGGCCGCATCTGCTGCTGCAAGTCGCTCCCGAACAAACGGCAACCGCTGTGAACATGTTTGCGGCCGAACTGGCTGCGGAAAGAACCCAATGAAGGACCGGCATGGCAACGACGTTGCGATTGGCGATATTGTGCGCGTCCTTGACATCGACCAGGGGCTGCTCGACTGCCTTCCCGCCGATGAGCTGCCGCATACGCTGGCGATGCTCAACAACGACTATCCCATCGAAGACTTTCCGGAGGACGGCAAAGCCAGCGTCACCAACTGGTGGAACGAGGGGCCGGGACAATGGGCATGCTGCGGCCTGTACCTGCTTGCGCACGAATTCGAACTCGTGAAAAAAGCCGGCAGCACCGGCTAATTGCCCAACAGCGCCTCATGCCTTTGCACACGCCCGGTGCGGCTCAAGCCCTGCGGCGCGCGCCCACCACAATCCCCAGGCCCGCCAGCAGCATGGCATAGGTCATCGGTTCCGGTACCGGCATCGGTATGTTCGTCGTCGCATTGGCCCAGGCATTGAGCGTCATATAGCTGGTCAGCCCGACGGCCTCGCGGTTCGCGTACGAGACATTCAAGGTGCCCGGTCCCGCCGTGCCATAACTGTCGCGCCCGCCGAAATAGGTGACGCTGTCCGCGACGTACTCGAGACTGTACTCCTCCTGCACCAGGAAAATGAAACTGACGGCCGAGTAGGTACTGAACAGCGGCGCGTCGAGCGGCAAGGGGCCGATCGCGTCGTGGATCGCATAATCCATGGAAAACGTGATCAACGTCATTGGCGACAGAACAAAGGGCGCCGCGTTGGTCGCGGCCAAGCTGGCGGCGATATGGTCGCCGGCGCTCGCGTTATTGTACGCCGACGCTTCCAGCGCCAAATCGGAAAGCGAGCCGCCGCTGACGCTCGCTGCCGCGGCAAGCCGGGTCGGCGGCGTGCCGTCGCTACTAGCGTAGTAGTTGACATCAGAGACCGGGTCCAGCGGCATGGTGCCGTTGATCATATGCTCGATGTACTGGTTGCGCACCCCGTCGTTGGTGATGGTCAACGCCATCGACGTCGAGGCCCGCGGCGCGCTCGCCAGCGGCATCAGCGACGGCGCAATGCCATCGTTCGGATCGAGGTCGGTCAGGGTATAGGTGAGATTGCCGATGCTGGTGCGTACGCTGATCTGCGCCAGTGCCGGGTGCGCGCACGCGAGCGCGCACAAGCCTGCTAACAGCGACTTTCTGGTGTTGGTCATGGATATCTCCGGATGTGCCTCGATAGGAACGGATCAGCGATCTGGACCAGCACGCTGCGTTGCAGAAATAGTAACATCATCCACCACGCCTGCCGCTGTATTTATCCCGCTCGCGCCCGGCCCAGCCTGATGCGCCCCGTGATCGACCCGGGGCGCCATCGTCTTTAACGCACCTGCGTGTAATTGACCGGCACCCACTGATACGCTTTACCGGCGCTGCGCACGTGGCCGATGCCCGGGAACTGCAGGTGCGACGCACCCACCCAGGTACCTTCCTTGGCGGCGGCGCCGAACGCCTTGATGCGCTGGGCGCGGGCGGCTTTTTCATCCGAATCGAAGGCGATGGTCACGCCCGGCTCGTCGAACTGCACCGCGCCCACGTGGATCAGGTCGCCCACCAGCAGCAGCTTCTGGCCGCCGCTTTCGACCACGTAGCTGGTATGCCCGGCCGTGTGGCCGTAGGTGGAGGTCGCTTTCACGCCCGGCACCAGTTGCGTGTCGCCTTCGAAGGGCTGGAAGCGCTTGGCGTCGATGTAGGGCTTGAGCGAGGCCATCGCGCCCTGGAAGAAGCCCTTGGCGTCGGCCGGGGCTTTCTCCATGTTGGCCTGGCTCAGCCAGAAGTCGGCGTCGCGCTTGTCGGCCCGCACCACGGCATTGGCGAACGCCGCCGCGCCGTCTTTCGCAATGCCGCCCACGTGGTCCGGATGCAAGTGGGTGATATAGATTTCATCGACCTGCTCCGGCTGGTAGCCGGACGCCTTCAGGTTCGCCACCAGCTTGCCCAGGTTGGGGCCGAACAAGCCGCCCGCGCCGCTGTCGACCAGCACCAGCTTGCTGCCGGTATTGATCAGGTAAGCGTTGAACGAGGTTTCGACCGGGCTGGCCAGGAACGCCTTGGCCAGCGCCTTGTCGACCTTGGCCGGGGCTGTCTTGAGCAATTTGTTGACCGGCAGTTCGGTGGTGCCGTCGGACAGGGCGGTCACTTCGAACTCGCCCAGCATCATGCGGAAGTAGCCGGGCGCCGACACCTTGGCCATCGGCGCGGCGGCGTGGACGGTGCTGGCGGTGAAGGCGGCCACGCCGAGGGCGGCCGCCAGGATCAGGGTGCGCGGGGTGCGGAAGAATTGGGTCATGGCGTCTTTCGGTTCAAGGTGAACGGTGATGGGGAAATGCTAAGTCGCAGCAACAGCAGTATGCAGCGTTGCGCCGTGCGGAACAATATGGCAATGTGCAAACTATCTTTGCGTTGCGCGCAAACCTCACCGGAGCCGTTCCCATGTTCGATGCCCTGCATTGTTTTCTCACTGTCGTCGACACCGGTAACCTCTCGCGCGCCGCCAAGACCTTGCAACTGGCGGTGTCGTCGGTGTCGCGCCGGATCGACTGGCTCGAAGCCGACGTCGGCGCCCGGCTGTTCGTGCGCACCTCGCGCCTGGTGCTGCTGACCGATGCGGGCGAGCGCTTCGTGCCGCGCGCGCGCCATCTGGTGGCCGAGCTGGCCGAGGCCAAGGCCGCCGTCACGGCGGTCGATCCGGAGCCGCGCGGCGTGCTCACGGTGACCGCGCCGCGCGCCTTCGGACGGCGCCATATCGCCCCGGTACTGGGCGAGTTCCTGCACCGCTATCCGCTGATGGAACTGGAGCTGCAACTGAACGACGACGTGGTCGACCTGTCGGCCCAGCGCGTCGACGTGGCCATCCGCCTGGGTCCCCTGCCCGACAGCGACCTGCTGGCGACCTGGCTGGCGCCGCGCCGGCGCATCGCCTGCGCCAGCCCGGCCTACCTGGCGCGGCGCGGAACGCCGGCCACGCCGCTCGAGCTGCTCGACCATAACTGCATGAGCTACGTCAGCCGCAGCGCCCTGGCCTGCTGGTGGATGTTCGACGGCGTCAACCGCAACAAGCCCTTGCCGGTGAGCGGCGCCCTGCGCAGCGACGATGTCGATTTCATGCTGGACGCGGCCATCGGCGGCGCCGGCGTGGCCCACCTGCCGAGCTGGCTGGCGAGCGAGGCGCTGGTCGCCGGGCAATTGGTGCCGCTGTTCGGACCGGCCAGCGGCGGCCCATCGGTGCTCACCGACGGCATCCACGCGGTGCGCTTGCCGGGACGCTCGCATCCGGTCAAGGCGCAGCTGTTCATCGCGTACCTGCGCGACCATGTGGGCGCGCCGCCGTACTGGGAACGGGCGCTGGCGCTGCACGAGGGTGTGGTCGAGGGGGGGTGAATCGAGCCGCGGGGATGCGGGGGCGCTGGAGCCGGGCATGCGGCGCTTGCCGCACGGCCCGGGCCGGAAACGCCTGCGAACGCAGGCGCTGTTACCACACTTGCTGTGAAACGCTTACTTGGAAATGGCTTGACGGAATTTGTCGTCATCCAGCAGCTTGCTGACCAGCTTGCGGTACTGCAGTTCGTACTCGCGCGCCGCCGCCGGGATTGCCGTCGCGCCCACGAACGACGAGTCCCAGGTCGACTCGACCTTCAGTTCGCGGTCGTAACGCACCTTGGCCGCGCGGGTGACGACGAAGCGCGCAGCGAGCACGCCCTTGCCGGTACCGATCGAGGCATCGACTTCGGTCTCGGTCAGGGTGCCGGTGACCACGGTCGGTGCGTTGGCGTCGAGCAGGCCGGCCGACAGCAGTTCGGCTTTCAGCGTCTCGCCCAGGTACTGCGCGAACGAGCCGCCTGGCGCTACGACGCCGCTGGCGCGGATGCTGTGGCTTTTGTCGAGGCTGGCGTTCTTGCTGGCGTCCAGGCTGAAGCTGCCGACGGCAACTTTGTCAAACGCGGCGTTGCGCAGCTTGACGGTATTGTCCATCGACGCCGTTGGCACCGACATGCTCATCGGCGCGCAGCCGACCAGTTGTACAGCCAGGGCGCCGGCGGCGACGAGGCAGGAGAGGCGAAAAATCGAGGTCATGACTATTCCTTGCTGATGGGTTGATTAAGGATTGAATGCAGGGTCGAACGACAGGTCGCGCAGCGCATTGCTGAGCACTTCGCGGGCCATGGTCTTGACGGCCAGTTCGTGTTCCATCGGCTTGCCAGCGGTCGGCGGCGGGCTGGCATTGCCGATCGTGACGTGGATCGCATGGCGCGCCACCTTGACGATCGGCTTGGCCTGGCCTGCCGGCAAATACGACACGGTGCAGACGTAGCCGTCGGTCACCGCGGTGCCGGACAGGCCGAAGGTCATGCCGGTCATGAATGCCTTGCCGGTCGGGTCGTCGCCGACTTTGACGTTGTTCAGCGATACCATCAGGATCCCGGCCGGCGCGCCGCTGCCCTCGGGCGCGAACAAGCCGCTTTCCTTGACTTCGGCCGTTACGGTATCTTTCAGGAAATTGGTCGCGGCGGCCGCTGGCGCACCGTGAGTGAGGAATTCGAAGCTCAGCTGGACTGGTTTCGGCTCAGCCACTTTCTTCATCTCCGAGACCGGCACCTGCTTGGTCGAGGTGTCGAGATACATCGGGCTGACGCAACCGGTCAACAGGGCGGAGCCGGCCAGCAGGCAGGCGGCGAAGAGGGAGCGCACGGCGCCTGCGCGAGGGGTGGTAGAGGTGGTCATCATCGTTTTCCGTGTTTTTGAATGCAATTATTATTTCTGATTGGAAATCAGGATGAGAGCGTAACCGACCCGTGCGCAAGTTGCAAATTTGTTCATGCGGCCAAGCTATCATGTTGTAAATATGAAACTTGATGACGTCGAGGTTCCTCTGTAACCCCTTTTTCGTCTCCCATCCGTTTCAGTTCATACCGATCTTCCTTCTCTGTCCGAAAGGCTCACCATGCGCTATTCCTTCCTTGCCTGCCTCGCCCTGCTCAGTCCCGCCGCCATGGCCAGTGCCAACGCCCCGGTCACGGCCGTCACCTTGTATCCCGGCGGCGCCACCGTGGTGCGCACCGCCCAGGTCGCCGCCGGCGCCACCGAAGTCGTCATCGACGGCTTGCCCGCCAATTTCAACCTCGACTCGGTGCGCGTGCAGGCCGCCGCCGGCATCCGCGTGGCCGACGTGGTCTCGCGCGACACGGCCGGCAGCGAAGCGGTCAACCCCGCCAGCGCCAAGCTGGCCGCCGAGATCGAGCGCCTCAAGGACCAGAAGGCCGTGCTCGACGCCGAGGCCAAGTCGGCCGCCATCGTCAAGGGCTACCTGGAGCGCTACAACGGCGGCGCCGCCGATGGCGCCAAGGCCCAGGGGCCGGACAACGGCAAGGCGCTGGCCGGCGTGATCGACACCCTCGGACGCGGCGCCAGCGAGGCGCTGATCAAGATCGAGAAGCTGGCCGTGCAGCAGCGCGCGCTCGACAAGAAAATCGCGGCGCTCGAGAGCGACCTGGCCGGCCTCAAGTCCGATGACAAAGAGGTGCGCAGCATGGTGGTGCGCCTGTCGGCGGCCAGGGCCGGCACCCTGACCATCAGCTACCAGCGCGACAATGCCGGCTGGAAGCCCGGCTACCGCGCCAGCCTCGACTCGGCCGCCTCCCGGGTCGACCTGGAGCGCCTGGCCACGATCTCGCAGACCACCGGGGAAGACTGGAGCAACGTCAAGCTGACCCTCTCGACCAGCCAGCCGCGCCTGTCGCCCACCGGGCGCGAACCGCAGCCGTGGCTGCTGGGCTACCGGCCGCCGCAGCCGCCGATGCAATACGCACCCGCACCCGCACCGGCGCCGGCGGCCGCGCCCATGGCCATGTTGAAGGGCGACGTCCAACGCGTCGAGCTCACCGCCAGCAGGCGCCGCAATGAATACGAGGTCGCCGAAATGCAGGGCGTCTTCGCCACCGAGTTCGAGGTACCGGGCCGGGTCAACCTGGCCTCGGACGGGCGCGCCACGTCGGTGACCTTGTCGACCCTGGCGCTGCCGGTCACCCAGCACCTGCGCGTGACGCCGCGCCTGGAAAAGTTTGCCATCGTCATGGCCGAAGCGGCCCGTCCGGAAGGCGTGTGGCCGGCCGGCAGCATGCAGCTGTTCCGCGACGGCGGCTACATTGGCGCCACCCAGTGGAACCTGCAGGAAGGGGAGAAAGCCCTGTTCTCGTTCGGGCGCGACGACCTGGTCAAGGTCTCGCTCGATCCGGTGGCCGGCAAGACCGGCAGCAAGGGTATCTTCGGCGGCCGCGCGAGCAGCGTGCGCGCCGACGTGTTCACCCTGGTCAACCGCCACACGACGCCGGTCGAGCTGCTGGTGTTCGATTCCTCGCCCGTCAGCACGGCCGAGGAAGTCAGAATCGAGGCGAGCTTCGATCCGAAACCGTTCACCGACACCTGGGAGCAGCGCCGCGGCGTGGTGGCCTGGAAAAAGACGCTGGCGGCGGGCGCGACCGCCAAATTCCAGGTCGAGTACAAGATCGACTATCCGAAGGAAGGCTCGGTCAGCGGTTTGCGCTAGCGGCCGGATTCCAGCGGTAGTGCCCGGTCAGCGGATAGGCGAACAGGCTGTCTTCGATCTGGGTGCCGCGCCCGATGTTGTGGATCACCAGCGGCACCCCGGCCGCGCTGCGCTGGCCGGAGACGATGCCGATGTGCGGCAGGTTACCCGGCAGCATCCAGGTGACGACGTCTCCCGCCCGGTAGGCGGCGCCATCGCGCGCCGGCGCCATGGCCTTGCCGTGGCGCGTGAAAAAGGTGGCCAGGTTGGGCACGCGCCGATGGTCGATATTCGGATCGGGCCGCTTGAGCTGCCACAGTTTCGGATACGCGTTCCAGGCCGTCTTCATGTCGCGATGGACCAGTTCCTGCAAGTCCACGCCGACCTTGCGGTAAGCGCGGATGACGACGTCGGTGCACACGCCGCGCTCGACCGGCACGTCGCCGCCGGGAAAGGCAATGCGCTCGTAGCGCGGATCGTACCTGGTGGTCACGCCGATCTGGGAACGCGCCGCGTCCACCAGGCGCGCCGGGGCGGGGTCCTGGGCCCGGGACTGGGCCCGGGCCAGCGGCGCGCACGCGAATGCGGACAGCAGCACCGGCACGTACAGCATGGTGAAAGCAAGTTGTTTCAAGATCGAACCTCTGTTATCCGGGCTGGGAATAAAACGTACAATCGTGCTTATTTCAATCACGAACGGAAACGCCATGAGCACGCAGCAGTTTACCCCTGAATCGATGAACAGTTTCGGCGCCGGCACGCTGCCCGGTTACCTGGGCGTGGAAATTACCCGCGTGGGCGGCGGCGAAGTGGCGGCGCGCCTGGAAGTCAAGCCGCACTTGCTCGCGCCCAACGGCTTCCTGCACGCCGGCACCGTCATCACCCTGGCCGACACGGCCGCCGGCTACGCCTGCGTGGCCAACCTGCCGCAAGGGGCGAACAGCTTCACCACCATCGAAATCAAATCGAACCACCTGGGCACCGCGCGCGACGGCGCGATCGCCTGCGTGGCCAAGGCGGCCCACCTCGGCAAAACTACCCAGGTGTGGGACGTCGTCGTCACCAACGAAGCGAACGGCAAAACCATCGCCCTGTTCCGCTGCACCCAGATGATTTTGTATCCGGCATGAACGCGACCCCGGTATGTGATGATTGCCAACTGGAAGTTTTACATTCGTTAACTTCCATTTGACAATTAGCTGAAAAAGCGCATCATGGCCGGACGCCGGGGCGCTGGCCCGACCGGTCCCGGCGCCACTGTTCAACCGCCAGAGAACACCGGATGCCCATCGACTTCGACCAGCTCATACTCACCGAGGCCCCGGGCGGGGTCATCGTCACCACGCCCGGCCACATCGTGCTGCGCTGGACCAACGGCGCCGAGCGCATCTTCGGCTACACCAGCGAGGAAGCGCTGGGGCGCGACCTGCGCGCGCTGATCGCGCTGCCGGGCGAGCAGGAGCTCGACCTGGAAGCGGCGCGCCAGCTGGAAGAGCGCGGCGCCTTCGACTATGAAACCTTGCGGCGCCGCAAGGACGGCGCGCTGATCTACGTCGACTCGAACAACAAGGCCATCTACGACGAATACGGCAAGATCGCCTATATCGTCTCGAGCAAGCGCGACCTGACGCAGTCGAAAGCGGCACGCGACACCCTGCTGATCGCAGCGAAGTACCGCGACCTGCTCGAATCGACCCCGGACGGCATCATCATGGCCAATCCGACCGGCACCATCGTGCTGGCCAATGCCCAGGCCGAGCGCATGTTCGGCTATGCCCACGGCGAACTGAACGGCAAGCTGATCGAGGTGCTGCTGCCGGCCCGTTTCCAGCACGGCCACGTGGCCCACCGTTCGCACTACTTCGAGCAGTCGCACACGCGCACCATGGGCGCCGGGCTGGAGTTGTACGGCGTGCGCAAGGATGAGGTCGAGTTTCCGGTCGAAATCAGCCTCTCGCCGATCAACACCGACGCCGGCGCCTTCGTCATCGGCGCGATCCGCGATGTGAGCGAACGCAAGAAGGCCGAGCAGAAATTCCGCGGCCTGCTCGAATCGGCGCCGGACGCGATCGTGATCGTCAACCGCGATGGCGAAATCGTGCTGGTCAATTCGCAGACCGAGCACCTGTTCGGCTATCCGCGCAGCGAGCTGCTCGGCAAGAAGGTCGAGATCCTGATTCCGCAGCGCTTCGCCGGCCAGCATCCGCATTTCCGCGCCAGCTTTTCGGGCGGCGCGCGTCCCCGCTCGATGGGCGCCGGGCTCGAACTGTACGGCTTGCGGCGCGACGGCACCGAGTTTCCGGTCGAGATCAGCCTGTCGCCGCTGGAAACCGAAGACGGCGTGCTGGTCTCCTCGGCGATCCGCGACATCACCGACCGCAAGCGCATCGAGCGCGCCCTCAACGACAAGAAGGTCGAGCTCGAACGCGCCAACCAGGCCAAGGATCTGTTCCTGACCAGCATGTCGCACGAGCTGCGCACGCCGCTCAACGCCATTCTCGGCTTCGCCCAGCTGCTGGCCAACGAAGCGCTGCCCTCGACCGTCCAGCAAAAGCGCAACTTCGTGCGCAATATCCTGACGGCCGGCCAACACCTGCTGACCTTGATTAACGAAATCCTCGACCTGGCCAAGATCGAATCGGGCACCCTGAGCGTGTCGCTGGAAGCGGTCGATTTCCCGGGCCTGCTCGACGAGGTGCGGGCCATGGTCGACGACAGCGCGGCCCAGCGCGGCATCCGCATGGTGTTTCCGGAACCGGAGTCGCTGGTGGTGGTGGCCGACCACACGCGCCTGAAGCAGATCATGCTCAATTTGCTGTCGAACGCCATCAAGTACAACCGCGAGCAGGGCGTGGTGGTGGTCAACGCCAACCTGGTCGGCCCGGGGCGGGTGCGCATTTCGGTGCAGGATACCGGCAAGGGCTTGCGGCCCGACCAGCTCGGCGCCCTGTTCCAGCCATTCAACCGGCTCGGCCAGGAAGGCGGCAGCGAAGAAGGCACCGGCATCGGGCTGGTGGTGACCAAGCGCCTGGTCGAGCTGATGGGCGGCGCCATGGGCGTGTCGAGCACGGCCGGCATCGGCAGCGTGTTCTGGATCGAGCTCGACCTGAGCGGCACTGCCCACCTCGCCCGGGACGCGGCCGCCACTTCCACTTCCACTCCCGCGCCGTACGCGGTGCCGGCCGTGCCCGCAGGCGAGGCGTCGGTAGCCACCTTGCTGTACGTGGAAGACAATCCGGCCAACCTGAGGCTGGTCGAAGAAATCGTGGGTTTCCGGCCCGACCTGGAACTGATTTCCGCGCCCAGCGCCGAGCTGGGCATTGCCCTGGCGCAGAGCTGCCTGCCGCACGTGATCCTGATGGACATCAACCTGCCCGGCATGGACGGGCACGAAGCGCAGCGCCTGCTGCGCGAGAACCCGCGCACGGCGCACATCCCGGTCATTGCGCTGAGCGCGAATGCGATGGAGCGCGACGTCAAGCGCAGCATGGCCGCCGGCTTTTTCGCCTACCTGACCAAGCCGATCGATATCGATGCCTTCACGGCGGCGGTGGACCGGGCGCTCTCGCCTGCGCCCGAGTAAGCGCGTGGTATTACGGCACAGCTGTTGCGGCTGGCTCGTTTAGTTGTTAGGTTTGATACTCTTTTCAACCACGATCGGATACACAATGAAAACACTGTCTCAGCTTGTTTGCATCGGCACGCTGGCGCTGGCCGCCGGCTGCGCCCACGGTCCCGCCACCGACGACAGCACCTACCAGGGCCTGGGCGGCCAGGGCGGGATCAAGAAGATCGTGGACACCTTCGTGCCGATGATCATGGCGGACGCGCGCATCAAGGAATCGTTCGCGGAAACCGACCTGAAGAACCTGTCGATGCGGCTGGAAGAGCAGTTTTGCGAACTCTCCGGCGGCCCGTGCAAGTACAAGGGCAAGGACATGAAAGAGATCCATGACGGCCTGAACATCACCAACGCGCAGTTCAACGCGCTGGCCGAGGACTTGCAGGCGGCGATGGACAAGCATGGCATCGCGCCGGCGGTGCAGAACAAGCTGGTGGCCAAGCTGGCGCCGATGCAGAAGGATATCGTGACGAAGTAGCTATGCAAGCTTGACTCAGTACGTAAATGGCGTGAAATCCGACGAAGAACTAAACAGAGGCGAATTTTATGGAACACAAATTAGCAATAGTCTATCAGGCAGGGTTTCCGCTTAACTCATTTCAAGAATTTGCGCATGAGTTGAGCAGTGATTCGATTAATGTCCATTTGGAAGAAAGACCAGCGTCAGGACCGCTTCTTGGGATCATGTGGACTATGATGACACTGGGTGTCGTTTTCATCGGAAGTAATTATTTTGGAGGTATTTTTAAGGAACTAGGCAAAGATCATTATGAAATGTTAAAAAAGGCTTTAGCGAAACTCACCGAAAAAACGATGAATATGCCAAAAATAGAGCCTGTGCTAGTCGGCACGTCAGGAAAAATTGGCGCGGACGATCCGATATCAATGGCATTTCCCGTGTGGGTAGAATTGCCTAATAAAAAATATGTTAAACTTCTTGTGCCTAAAAAAACTTCAGAAGTCGATTATCCTACGATTACAAATGCTTTCCTTGATTTTGTAATGGCATGTTACGAAAAAGGCGACATTTGTCTTGCCGACGCGGGATTCGACATTTCCAGACCTCCGGCAAATCCAATTACTTTTGCATATAATCCAGAAGCTCGACAAATCGAGTGGGCTAACCCAATCCCGATTCGATAGACAACCGGTCTTAGAAAATGAAGTTTATTATTGATAGGCGGCTGAATGTATTTTACGCTTCCACCTCATCTTTCAAATAATAGACGGGGCAGCTATGGTTGTTTGGTGACTAAAAGCTTATCCAAAAAATTGCAATAAGTTATGCGTTTTTTTCCCAAAATTTAGCCATGTGATCATATAAATCGGGGTCCTTGCGCGAACGCAATGTCGCATAATCCATACGCTATCGACGAACCTCACTGTCAATGACGTAGGCGCTCTGCTCCCATGGCCGGCTGCTTCTAACACCGACTGCTCGACGGGTCACTAATTTACATTGCTTCGTGGTATTGTTCATGCTTTGAGTAGATGGAGATTGCACATGGGCATGTCACGAAAGCGAAAGGATGCGTTTAAGGCTGCCCATCCATTTTGTATTTTTTGTGGTGGGACAGTTGAGGCAACGACGGTTGAGCATTGTCCGCCAAGAGCAATGTTTCAAAAGCGCGAATGGCCCGAAGGATTCGAATTTGCAGCCTGTTCCAAATGTAATCACGGCAGTGCTGACCAAGATTTGCTTATTGCATTGTTGGCAAGAGTTGATCCCTTTGAAGATTCAGGTAGTAAAGATGGAAGAATGCCGGGAATTATTGGCTCTATAGCCCAGAAGTTCCCAGGATTAATAAAAAGAATGATGCCAACAGCCAATGAGGCACGGCGTATAAACGAGCGCTTAGGCATTTCAGTTACACCAGGGCAAACGAATCAACAATCTGGTGCAGTCCATGTTGTTGAAGAGATACACCATGCCGTCGAAGTATTTGCAGCGAAATTAACAAAAGCGATATATTACCAGCAGACTAATATGCCATTTCCTTTAGGTGGAAGACTAGCGATGCGCTGGTTTACTAACGCGGATTTGATAACTAATAACGGGCGATACCAGATTTTTGATCTTCTAAGTGAATTGGTTGGGATAGCGCCGACGCTGCGGCGAGCCCGATCGTTTCTTAATGATCAGTTTTCTTATAAATTAACGATTTCAGACGAAAAAAGTTTCTTTGTGTTGCAGGCCCAATTCGGTGCTGGCTTTGGTTTTGTTGTATTCGGCTCCACGGCTTCTGAGAAATTGGACGCAGTTTTTATAAATTTAGAAGAGAAAACGCAAAAGCCAAATCCATTTATAATTTTATAAATATCATGAATCTGAATTTTTGTTAATATAATTTATTAATTAATATTTAAAAATTGCATAATCGATTCATATTTTAAATTAAATTAAAACTTATTCTATGTATTTCGTTTGGCCGCTGATTACTTTCTATTGTTAATATTCCTTCTGGCTGAATACTGCTCAGTGCTCTTTCATTTGCAGGTGCTCCCGCGACTATCTCACTCTCTATGAGATGTAATTAGTTGTACCTGCACAGAGGCATTGCCTCCGACGCGGGAAACTTCCGTTTGAAGGGAGCGCCGTTTGCGCGCATGCAAAAGTAGACCTTAAATTCGGTGGCTATAAGCTCCAGCCCAGTTAAATTACAACCTCACCCAGTTACCCTTGTACACAATCGGTCCGGTCGGTCCATTCGGATCGGGCGAGCCGCCCTTCGGCTCCAGGGTCACCGCCAGCACCGCCACATCGTCGCTGATGGCATTTTCCGCTAAGGCGAACCGGCCGCGGTTGTCTGCCAATACCCCCAGCGAACGCGGCTTGCCCGACTTCGGCACCGCCCACAGATGCAGGCTCTTGTCCGGCGCAACCTGGTCGCCGCCCACCAACCGCACATCGAGCGCGTGGTGCTTGCGGTCGGCGGTCAGCACCATCGCGGTCTGCGCCTTGTCGTCGCTCAAGGTCGCCACGTACGAAATGACCGGCGCATCGACCGGACGGTTGGTCAGCACGACGATGAGCAGCATGGCCGCCATCGCGGTCGATACCATCCCCAGGCTGCGCCAGAACGCCAGGTTCTCGCTCTGCCAGAAGCGCCAGCGGCCAGTTTCTTTTGCCTTGAGGTTCAGGCGCCGTTCGATCCCGCGCCACACGCTGTTGGGCGGTTTGACCTCGCCGGCGAACTCGGCCATGGGCGCCAGGCGCTGCTGCCACTCGGCGGTAATGTTGCGCAAGTCCGCGTCCTGGTGCAGCCAGCCTTCGAAACGGCGCCGCGCGCCGCCCCTGAGCGTGCCCAGCACGTATTCCGCCGCCAGTTTCTGGCGTAGGACGATGTTATGTCGGATGTTCATGTTTGCTCCCGTTTGGCGAGGCAGGTGCGCAGTTTTTCAAGACTGCGCCTGATCCAGGTTTTCACGGTCCCGACTGGTAGTTTCATCTGCTCGGCCACTTCGCTGTGCGACAGGTCGTGGTAATAGGCCAGCGCGACGACCTGGCGATGCATGCCTTCGAGCGCGGACATGCACCACGCCAGCGCTTTCGCATCGCCACTCATCTGCAACGCCTCGATGGGCGTCGCCTGCGGATCCTGTAGAGCATTCATGACTTCACTATCAAACTGTTCCGCATCGATTTCAACCGAGACGTCGCTGCGCCGGAGGTGGTCGAAAGCCTTGTTCCGGACAATGGTCGCCATCCAGGTCATCGGCGCTGCGAGATGGCCCTGGTAGTTGGCGGCATTGTTCCAGATCGCGACATAGCTCTCTTGTAAAACCTCTTCAGCGAGCTCGCGCTTGTGCAATATACGCAGCGCGAAGCCAAACAGTTTCGGCGAAGTTGCATCGTAGAGGGAACGGAAGGCGCCGCCGTCGCGTTTGCCGGCTGCCAGGAGCCAGGTT
Source organism: Telluria sp. (assembly GCA_036386755.1). GTDB lineage: Bacteria > Pseudomonadota > Gammaproteobacteria > Burkholderiales > Burkholderiaceae_D > Telluria_A. The sequence continues at coordinate 6,610 of DASVVC010000091.1, read as the reverse complement.
CGTAGTTGCTGCGGGTCGAGCGGTTTGACGTCGATGGACACTGAGCGCCTTGAAAGTGGGGTCGGGTGGCCGCGGCGTGGCGCGGAGGGCACGGTGAGGTTATCCCAAAGGCATACCCGAATACAACAAACTTATTTGCAAAATACAGCAAAATAGTTGAATCCAATCGCGCGCCGTTTGCGTACGCAGTATTGTAGAGACGGCTTATTTCGTTCGTGCAGCACCTTATCGGGAGACAATATGCAGATCGTGCGCATGGGTGGTTTGTTCTTGGCGGCAAGTTTGACAGCCGGTGCGGCGCACGGACAGGGCCGGCCCGACCTGGGCAAGCTGAGCGCGACGGGCGGCGTCAGCCAGCTCGAAGGCGCCGGCGGCGGCGGCCTGGTGCCGTGGGCCCTGATCACCGGCTACGGCAGCCGCGACAGCTGGGGCGCGAACGCGCACTACACCGGCGTGCGCACCCAGGATTACACGCTCGACACGGCCGGGGTGGCGCTCGGGCTGGCCGACCGGGTCGAACTGTCGCTGGCGCAGCAGCATTTCAAGGGCAGCCTGGCGCCGCTGGACCGGCTCAGCATCAAGCAGGACATCGTGGGCATCAAGGTGAAACTGGCGGGCGACGCCGTGTACGGGCAAGATAGCTTGATGCCGCAGATCGCCATCGGCGCGCTGTACAAGCGCAACAAGGGCGTGGGCGGGCTGGGCGCACTGGGCGTGACCAGGGTCACGCAGCTGGGCGCGAAGGATGATAGCGGCACCGATGTGTACGTGGCCGCGACCAAACTGCTGTTGCAGCACAGTCTGCTACTAAACGCCACCGTGCGCGCGACCAAGGCCAATCAGATGGGCTTGCTGGGCTTTGGCGGCGACAAGGGCGACTCTTACAAGGCGATGCTGGAAGTGTCGGCCGCGTACCTGGTCGAGCGCCAGCTGGTGGCCGGCGTGGAGTACCGCCGCAAGCCGCGCAACCTGGGCGTGGATAACGAGAAAGCGTATTACGACGCGTTCGTGGCCTGGTTCCCGAGCAAGCATGTGTCGGTGACGGCCGCGTACGCGGTGCTGGGCGATATTACGGTGTTCAACCCGACGCGCCAGCGCGGCGCATATCTGTCGGTGCAGACGGGGTTTTAAGCGCCGGGGACGAGGTAGTCAGCCCGCGATCGTTTTTGCCAGCAGCTTATGCAAGGCCGGAAAATCCGGCTCGCCCACATAGCGCTTGATGATCTTGCCGTCCTTGTCGATCAAGAACGTGGTCGGCGTCAAGGTCACATCGCCGAACGCCTTGGCGATATCCCCACCGCTGTCGAGCGCCACCGTGAACGGCAGGCGGTTCGTTTCGGCGTAATTGAGCACGTAATTTGGTGCGTCGTATTTCATCGCCACCGCCACGAACTCCATGCCCTGGCCCTTGAACTTGTTGTAGGTGTCGACCATCTGCGGCATTTCCTTGACGCAAGTTGCGCACGAGGTCGCCCAGAAGTTGACCATGAACACCTTGCCGCGCAAGCTTTGCGAGCTGATCTTCTGGCCCTTGATATCGATGAAGGTCACGTCCGGCGCCGGCGTGCTGCGCGCCAGCGAGGAATAGCCGATGGCGGCAATGGCCACCACCGCCGCGCCGATAAGCGCCGGTTTGAGCCAGGAAGAACGGGGCGGAGTCTGGGTGGACATGGCTGTGAATGCGGGAATGGAACAGAAAGTCATTATAGCCGCGCTGCCGGAACGCTGCCCGCGCGGCCGGCCAGGCGCGGCCGGCGAGGCGCCCCGCCGGGTGTCAGCGCTTACAACTACAACTGGACCGACGACGAGCGTGGCGAGATCGCCTTGAGCTCGTCTTCGCTGATGTATTCCAGCACTTTGACCACTTTCTTCACGCCCGACACACCGCGCGCCACGTCGGCGCCGACCTGGCCTTCGCGCTGGGTCACGCGGCCCATCAGGAACACGGTGCCGCGCTCGGTGATGACCTTGAACGAGGTCGCCGAAATGGTCTTCATGTCCACCAGGCTGGCCTTGACCTTGGTGGTGATCAGCGAATCGCTCGAGCGCGAGGTATAGGTGGCGGGCGAGGCGATGTCGAGTTCGTTGATCACGATGGCCACGCCGTCGATGGCGGCCACTTCGCGCTCGACTGCCGCCTTCATGGCCTCGTCGCGCACTTCGCCGGTCAGCAGCACCTTGCGGTTGAAGCTGTTGACATTGATGTGCACGTCTTCACCGGTAATTTTCGGCAAGCGCATGTCGGCCTTGAGCGCGATGGCCTTGTCGTCGGCTTGCGCGCCGAGCGTGCGGCGGTCGGCCGTGGCCACCGCGCCGGCCACGGCGCCGCCCACGAACAGGCCGACGCAGCCCTGCAGGCTGCCCAGCAGGGCCACGGCGAGGATCGCCTTGGCCAGCGGGCGCAAGGCGCGCTTGGTGGAATCATTCATTCTCATCTCCTCCGAACAGGGCGACGTCGATGCCGTCGCAAATGCAGTGTATGGTCACCAGGTGGACTTCCTGGATGCGTGCCGTGCGCGCGTGCGGCACGCAGATATGCACGTCGGCGTCGGTGAGCAGCTTGCCGAGCGCGCCGCCATCCTTGCCGGTCAGCGCCACGATGCGCATTTCACGCTCGAGCGCCGCTTCGACCGCGGCGATCACGTTGGCCGAGTTGCCCGAGGTGGAAATGGCCAGCAGCACGTCGCCGGCCTGGCCGAAGGCTTGCACCTGCTTCGAGAAAATCTCGCGGTAGCTGTAATCGTTGCCCACCGCCGTCATGATCGAGGTATCGGTGGTCAGCGCCAGCGCCGGCAGCGGAAAGCGCTCGCGCTCGAAACGGCCCACCAGCTCGGCCGCGAAGTGCTGGCAGTCGGCAGCCGAACCGCCATTGCCGCAAGCAAGAATCTTATTGCCGTTCGACAAAGCGAAGAACATCAGTTCGATCGCCTGCGAGATGGGTTGAGCCAGGGCAGAAGCCGCCTGAATCTTGAGTTCGGCGCTTTCGTGGAAGTGGGCGAGGATGCGTTGAGTATTCATAGTGGGGGATTATAGTGCAGCGGCCCGCGAACCCGGAGAAGTACGATTAAAATTGCTTGGGCGCTCTCTTACAACTGGATGGCGTTGCGCAGCCACGCCATGCGTTCGCCGTCGATGGCGACCACGTCGAAGCGGCACGGCGGCATATGCGCAAAGCGCAGCAGGTAAGTCTGGGCCGCGCGCACCATGCGCCGCACTTTGGCGGGGGTGATGCTGGCGGCCGCGCCGCCGTGGCTGTTGCTGGCGCGCTGGCGCACTTCGACGAACACCAGCTCTTCGCCGTGGCGCAAAATCAGGTCGATTTCGCCGCCCCGGCAGCGGTAGTTGGCTTCGACCAGGCGCAAGCCCTGGCCCTGGAGGTAGGCGAGCGCTTTCTGTTCCCACAGCTGGCCCTGGCGCTGCTTGCCGCTCAGCCGGGCCGGCCACATATTACTGCACGGCGCCGGACGGCTTGAAGCTGCCGCCCTGGTAGACCGCGGTCGGCTGCACCCGCTCGAAGCGCGCCGGACCGTCGCCGAAGCTGACCGAGAGCCGTCCCGTCACCCCATCCATGGTGAACGGCGCGCCCGGGTGCAGGGTGATCTCGCGCGCCACGCGAAAGGCATCGATGCCGAGCGCATACAGGCGGTCGAGGTCGAGCGTGCGGCGGCTTGCGTTCCAGCGTGGATACACCATCACGGCCGGATGGTCGGGCTGCACTTCCCACGGCAGGTCGAGCAGGCGCACGCCGTCGAGCTCGGTCAGCGCCGCGCCCGGTTCCGTGCCCGGGTTGACCGACGAGGTGCCGTAGACCGGTACGTTGCTGCCAAGCGAAGCGCGCACCTGGCGCAGCTGGTCCGCGTCGAGCGCGGTAAACAACAGGGTAGGCTGTTCGGCATCGACCCGGTTGCGCAGCTGGGCGATGCCCGATTCGCTCAGGTAACCGTTGGACGCGGCCAGTTCCAAGGTCTGCGACTGGTTGCTCAATTGCTTCCACTGGGCTGCGAACGCATTGGCGATGCGGCGCTGCCAGGCATTCGCGCCGGACACGACCAGCGCGCGCGCGCCCGGATGCTCGCTCGCGGCCCACTGCGCCACCTGGCGTGCCTCGTCTTCGATCGACAGGCCCATCACCAGCATATTGTGCGGCAGCGCGGCGCCCGTGCCGCGGCCGTCCGGATGATTGAGGGCGATGGTCGGCTTGCTGACGGCCACGCCGGCGGCGGCGATCGCGCTTACCGCCGAGCGCGCCAGCGGGCCGACCACGATATCGTTCTGCGCCAGCGCCGTGGTGTAGGCGGCCAGCACGTCTTGCGCGCTGTCGCCGGTTTCGATCAGGTTCACTTCGAAGCCAGTGCGGTCGCGCTCGTAAGCGGCCATGAAACCGGCGCGCAGCGCGTCCGCCGGCGGGCCGAGCGCGTCGGAGCGGGTCGGCAGCAAGAGGCCAATGCGGGTGGCCGGCTTGCTGCCGGGAGCGGCCGCTGCCAGGTCGGCTGCGCGCGGGTTGGCGGTGGCATGGCTTGCACCGGGCGGGGCGTCGACCGGCATGGTTTCGACCTCGGCTTCGGGGATGACCGGCGCCACGGCCTCGGGCGCGCGCGGCTGGGCCGGTGCGACACTTGTGTTTGGCTCGATAGGCGCGCACAATCCCCCCGGCCTGTCGCAGGGCGTGCTGCAGGCACTCAGCATCGTGAGCGCGCTTACGGCGAACAGGCCCAACAGACTTTTAATCAGCATTACCACTCCCCAAATGACAGAATTCCAGACCAGTCCGATCGCCCAGCTTCCCGTCATTGGCGAGGCCGTGCATCAGTCCTATCCTACAGCAACCCTGTATATCGTGGCTACACCCATCGGCAACGTCACCGACATCACCGTGCGCGCCTTGCACGTCTTGTCGCTGGTCGACGCGGTCGCTTGCGAAGACACCCGCAACACCGGCAACCTGCTGACCCGCTTCGGCCTGTCGCGCCCGATGATCGCCGCGCACCAGCACAACGAACGCGAAGTGGCCGACAAGCTGATCGCGCGCCTGCAGGCCGGCGAGCGCATCGCGCTGGTGTCGGACGCGGGCACGCCGGGCGTCTCCGACCCGGGCGCGCGCATCGTCGACGCCGTGCGCGCCGCCGGCCTGCGCGTGGTGCCGCTGCCGGGCGCCTCGGCGGCGGTGACGGCGCTGTCGGCCAGCGGCCTGGTCAACGACCAGTTCTACTTTGTGGGCTTCTTGCCGGCCAAGGCCAAGCAGCGCGAGACCGCCCTGCAAAAACTGCTGACGGTCGGCGCGACCATGGTGTTCTACGAAGCGCCGCACCGCATTCTTGACTGCGTGGAAGCGCTGGCCGGCGTGTTCGAGCCGGCGCGCCAGGTCGTCTTCGCGCGCGAGCTGACCAAGCTGTTCGAAGAAATCCACCGTTGCCCCTTGTCCGAGGCGCTGGCCTGGGTCAAGGCCGATCCGCATCGCGAAAAGGGCGAGTACGTGGTGCTGCTCGAAGGCGCCCAGGCCGAGGGCGATGCCGAGGAAGCCGAGGCCGAGCGTATCCTGAATATCCTGCTGGCCGAGTGTTCGGTCAAGCAGGCGGCCAACCTGACCGCGCAAATTACCGGGCGCAAGAAGAATGCCCTGTACGACCGCGCGCTGGAAATCAAGGGTCAGCAAGACTGATCTGCATCAATCGCACTTCGCGCCATGGAGATGGTCCAAGCGGGACGCGTGCTGCTTCGAACCATCCGCCGTGCAAGTCGTATCGGGGGACTATGCCCGGCGGCTGGCGCGGGGCAGCGCGCGTACCGGCATCGGGCTCAAGTTCGGCAATTAAAAAGATTTTAAAAATAGCTTGCTATTCGATAGCGCACTACTTATACTTCTTCACATGGACGGCAAACAAACAACACCGGCCGATGCAGAATGTAGCGCCCTATATAATCGCTAACTAACTTTAATCTCTTAAAAGGAACCATCATGAAAGCCATCAACACCATCGCCCTCGCCCTCTCGATCAGCGCCGCCGCAGCAGCCACCCCGGCAATGGCCGCTCCAAGCACGGTCGCCGCCGTCAAGCCGACCGTCATCCTGGTGCACGGCGCCTTTGCCGATGCAGGCAGCTGGAACGGCGTGGCCGCCAAGCTGCGCGCTGACGGCTACAGCGTGATCGGCGCGGCCAACCCGCTGCGCAGCGTCAAGGGCGACGCCGCCGTGGTGTCCGACATCGTCAAGAGCGTCAAGGGTCCGGTGGTGCTGGTCGGCCACTCCTACGGCGGCGCCGTGATCTCGACCGCCGCCAACGGCAACCCGAACGTCAAGAGCCTGGTCTACGTGGCCGCCTTCGCTCCGGACCAGGGCGAAACGGCGCTCGAATTGTCCGGCCGCTTCCCTGGCGGCACCCTGGGCCAGGCGCTGGCCGAGCCGGTGACCTTGGCTGGCGGCGGCAAGGACTTCTACATCCAGCAAGACAAGTTCCACCAGCAGTTCGCTGCCGACGTGCCGAAAGCCCAGGCCCAGCTGATGGCGGTAGCCCAGCGTCCGATCGCCGAAGCCGCCCTGACCGAAGCGTCCGGCGCCCCAGCCTGGAAAAACCTGCCGTCGTACTTCATCTACGGCACCGGCGACAAGAAC
>DASVVC010000090.1:0-22983 GCA_036386755.1 Telluria sp. | reverse complement strand
GCCAATATCACGGCGGAACTGCGCGCCGTTGAAGTGGATCTTGTCGACCGTTTCATACGCCTGCTTCTGCGCCATCTTGACGCTGTCGCCCAGCCCCACCACGCACAGCACGCGCCCGCCGCTGGTCACCAGCTTGCCGTCAAGCTGGCGGGTACCCCCATGGAAGGTCACGCATTCCGGCGTTTCGGCGGGAATGCCGTCGATGACATCACCCTTGCGCGGGTCGTCCGGATAGCCCGCGGCAGCCATCACCACGCCCACTGCCGTGCGTCGGTCCCATTCCAGTTCGACCGTGTCGAGCGTGCCGCCCACCGCATGCTCCATCACCGTCAGCAGGTCGCTCTTGAGGCGCGCCATGATCGGCTGCGTCTCCGGGTCGCCCATGCGGCAGTTAAATTCCAGGGTCTTCGGATTGCCCTTGTCGTCGATCATCAAGCCCGCGTACAAGAAGCCCGTGAATGGAATGCCGTCCTTGGCCATGCCGTTGATGGTCGGGTCGATAATCTCGCGCATCACGCGCGCATGCATGGCGGGGGTGACGATCGGCGCCGGCGAGTACGCGCCCATGCCGCCCGTGTTAGGGCCTTCGTCGGCATCCTTCAGGCGCTTGTGATCCTGGCTGGTCGCCAGCGGCAAAATGTTTTTGCCGTCGCACATGACGATGAAGCTCGCTTCCTCGCCCGCCAAGAACTCTTCGATCACGATGCGCGCGCCGGCGTCGCCGAAGCGGTTATCGGCCAGCATATGGTCGACCGCCTGGTGCGCTTCTTCCAGCGTCATCGCCACCACGACACCCTTGCCGGCAGCCAGGCCGTCAGCCTTGATGACGATCGGCGCGCCGTTGGCGTCGATGTAGGCGTGCGCCTGCGCCACGTCCGAAAACGTCTGGTAGGCTGCCGTCGGAATGCCGTGGCGCTGCATGAACGCCTTGGCGAAGTCCTTGGAACTTTCGAGCTGCGCCGCTTCTTTGGTGGGCCCGAAAATCTTCAGGCCACGGCCGCGGAACAGGTTGACGATGCCCCCCGCCAGCGGCGTCTCGGGACCGACCACGGTCAGGGCGATGCCTTCGCGCTGGACGAATTCTGCCAGCTGCTCCGGATCGGACAGTTCGACGTTGACCAGGCGGATGTCGCGCGCCGTGCCGCCATTGCCCGGAGCGACGTAGACCATCTGGATACGTTCGGATTGGGCCAGTTTCCAGGCCAGTGCATGTTCACGGCCGCCAGAGCCGACTACCAGGATTTTCATAGGAGCTTAATCTTCGATCAGGACGTTGGTATAGACTTCCTGCACATCGTCGAGGTTCTCGAGCGCGTCGAGAATTTTTTGCATCTTGATGCCGTCTTCGCCGCCGATCACGGTTTCGGTCGACGGCTTCATGATGATCTCGGCCACTTCGGCCTTGAAGCCGGCTGCCGCCAAAGCTTCTTTCACGGCCGCGAAACTGAACGGATCGCACAGCACTTCGAAACCGCCTTCTTCGTCGGCCACCACGTCTTCGGCGCCGGCCTCCAGGGCCGCTTCCATCAACTTGTCTTCGTCCACGCCGGGCGCGAACAGGAACTGGCCGCAGTGCTTGAACATGAACGCGACCGAACCCTCGGTGCCCATGTTGCCGCCGTGTTTATTGAAGGCGTGGCGCACTTCGGCCACCGTACGTACGCGGTTATCGGTCATGCAGTCGACGATGATGGCCGCGCCGCCGATGCCGTAGCCCTCGTAGCGCACCTCTTCGTAGTTCACGCCTTCGAGTCCGCCCGAGCCGCGCTGGATGGCGCGCGTGACGTTCTCTTTCGGCATATTGGCGTCAGCCGCCTTGTCCACCGCCAGGCGCAGGCGCGGGTTGGTGGCGATGTCGGGGCCGCCCATGCGCGCGCCAACGGTGATTTCCTTGATCAATCGGGTCCAGACCTTGCCGCGCTTGGCGTCGGTGGCAGCCTTCTTGTGCTTGATATTGGCCCATTTGCTGTGTCCAGCCATGTCGAAATTTCCTTAGACGGTATGCATCAGTGGCTAATGGCGTTGACTTGAACGGTGTAGAGTAGCCACTGACCTTAAAACCCGCGCAGGCGGGAATCCATGGCACCTCTAAGCATAGGTGCCATAGACCCCCGCCTGCGCGGGGGCGACGGGCACTTTTAAGTCAACGCCATTAGCATCAATGGCCGACATTTTACCATAGCGGCATTACCACAATCGGCCGGCCCCCAGCCAGTTTGCGCGATTCGTTCTACAATCGCTGCATGAACAAAAGCGCAACGGCCACCGCCGCCCACCTGACCCCGCGCCCGGCCCTGATGGCCGGCCTGACCCTCGCCATCGCGGGCGCGGTGCTGTTTTCGACCAAGGCGGTGCTGGCCAAGCTGATGTACCGCTACCATGTGGACGCCGTCACCGTGATCGCGTTCCGCATGCTGTTCTCGCTGCCGGTGTTCGCCGCCGTCGCCATCTGGAAGATGCGCACCGAAGCGCCGCTGTCCGTCGCCGACCGCTGGCGCCTGGTGTTCCTCGGCGTGGTCGGCTACTACCTGTCGAGTTTTCTCGACTTCCTCGGCCTGCAATTCATCTCGGTCGGGCTGGAACGCCTGATCCTGTTCCTGACGCCCACCTTCGTGCTGCTCATTACCTCGGTCTTCCTCAAGCGGCACATCAGCCGCATCGAGTGGCTGGCGCTGCTCGTGTCCTACTGCGGCATCGTGCTGGTGTTCGTGCACGACCTGCACGGCGGCGCCGGCAGCACGACCATTGGTGCGCTGCTGGTATTGGGTTCGGCCGTGTCGTACGCGGTCTACCTGCTGCTGTCGGGCGAGATGGTGCGCCGCATCGGTTCCCTGCGCCTGGTCGCATATGCGATGTGCGTCTCTAGCGTGGTGTGCATCGGCCAGTTCTTCGTGCTGCGGCCCGTGTCGATGCTGGTGCAGCCGGAGGCGGTGTACTGGTATTCGCTGGCCAACGGGATTTTTTGCACGGTGCTGCCGGTGTTCATGACCATGATCGCGGTGCAGCGCATCGGCGCCTCGACCGCGTCGCAGGCCGGCATGATCGGCCCCGTCTCGACCCTGTTCCTCGGCGCGCTGGTTCTGAAAGAGCCGATTACCGCCGTGCAGCTGGGCGGTACCGCGATGGTACTGGCGGGGATCTACATGCTGTCGAAGAAAAAATAGCCGCCGCCGTTCCTTATTAACTGGCCCCTCACGAAAGAATCCGCATGATCCACGCTACCCCGCTCACCCAGCCCCGCATCGCCCTGATCGCGCACGACAAGAAGAAGGACGACATGATCGTACTCGCCGGCGAGTACGTCGATTTCCTGCGCGGCTGCCAGCTGATGGCCACCGGCACCACCGGCGCGCGCCTGATCATGGAGCTGGGGCTGGCGGTCGAGCGCAAGGAGTCCGGCCCTTTTGGCGGCGACCTGCAGATCGGCGCGGCCCTGGTCGAAGGCCAGATCGACGCGGTGGTGTTCCTGCGCGACCCGATGACGCCGCAGCCGCACGAACCGGACATCAACGCGCTGGTGCGCGCCTGCGACGTACACAATGTGGCATGCGCCACCAATCTGGCGAGCGCGCACGTGCTGCTGTCGCACCTCCGGCTCGCGGCCGCACAATCCATTCTAGAACCAGAATCAGACAGGAGTCCAGCATGATGGCAAAAGCAATCCGTATGAACCGCACCGGCGGCCCGGAAGTGATGGAATACGTCGACGTGGAAGTGGGCGAACCCGGACCGGGCGAAGCGCGCGTGCGCCACGCCGCCTGCGGCATCAATTACATCGATGTGTATTTCCGCACCGGCTTGTATCCGCAGCCGCTGCCGGCGGGGCTGGGCATGGAAGGCGCGGGCGTGGTCGAAGCGGTGGGCGAGGGCGTGACCGAAGTGGCCGTGGGCGACCGCGTGGCGTACGCGGGCCGCCCCAACGGCGCTTACTCCGAAGTGCGCAACATGCCGTCCGCGCTGCTGTTGCGTCTCCCGGATGCGATCTCGTTCGAGACCGGCGCCGCCATGATGCTGCAAGGGCTGACCGTGCAGTACCTGTTCCGCCGCACCGTGCCGCTCAAGCGCGGCGACACCATTTTGTTCCACGCGGCCGCCGGCGGCGTGGGCCTGATCGCTTCGCAGTGGGCGCGTGCGCTCGGCGTGAACATGATCGGCACCGTCGGTTCGGATGAAAAGGCGGCGCTGGCGAGAAGCGCCGGATGCAGCCACGTCATCAACTACAACACCGAGGATTTCGTCGCGCGCGTGATGGAGATCACCAACGGCGACAAGGTCTCGGTGGTGTACGACTCGATCGGCAAGGATACCTTTACCAAGTCGCTCGACTGTCTGCGCCCGCTCGGCATGATGGTCAGCTTCGGCAACGCCTCCGGCCCGGTGCCCGATTTTTCGCTGGCCGAACTGGCCTCGCGCGGCTCGCTGTTCATCACCCGTCCGACCCTGTTCAGCTACGCCGCCAAGCGCGCCGACTTGGAAGCAATGGCCGCCGACCTGTTCGCGGTCGTCGCCAGCGGCGCGGTGAAGATCGATGTCAACCAGACCTACAAACTGGCCGACGCCGCGCAGGCGCATATCGACCTGGAAGGGCGCAAGACGACCGGTTCGTCGATCCTGGTGCCATGAGCGGGCGGGATGACAACAGCGGCGACGGCTCGCCCAAGTTCGGGCGCCTGCTGATCGCTCTGGTGCTGGCGGTGCTGCTGATCGTCGGCATCACGTTCGGGTCCGAGGCGTGGCTCGGCCATCCTTGACTACCTTCCGCACAATGAAAAACGCGCTCCGTGGAGCGCGTTTTTCATGATGGCGGCGAATCAGCCTTCGCGTTTGAGTTCGACCCGCCGCGCGACCCCGCTCACGCCGGGGAATTCGGCAAAGGCGCTTTGCACCAGCGCCGGCATCAGCGCCGGGGTGGACATGTCGCGGCTCATGTTATGCACGGTGACGTCGAACAGGCGCTTGCCGTCGGGGATCGACTTGATGCCGACCTGTAGCTCGCGCCGGTACTGGTGGTCGATGCGCTCGCGGTACATCGGCGCGCCGGTCCAGAACGGATCGTAGAAGGGGCTGTGCCAGCCGCCCCAGTAGCGCCGGGCGCCCCAGTGGCGGCCGCGGTAGCCGTAGCCGCCGAAGGCGAAGCGCGGGCTGGCGTAGAAGAAGGGATCGACCACTTCGACCACCCGTACCGGGATGTCGGTGGTGGTAAAGCGCATCGAGATCTTCAGGGTCGGCTTGCCGCTTTCCCCGGCGTCGCGAAAGCCCAGGCGTGTCAGCTCGCCCCGCACCAGGTTCTGGTAGCTGCGCAGTTCGAGCGTGTCGTCCTGCACCGGCGGCGCTTCGAACACATAGGTTTTGTCCTGCAGCTCGGCCGGCCACTGGTGGAAGGTGGTCACGTCGCTGCGGATGGTGCTCGCGCAGCCTCCCAGCAACAGGGTCAACGCCGCGCCGGCGGCCATCAATAATCGTCTCATCGCACTACTCCCATGACTCAAAACGGATTTCACCGAAGCTAACTTTATGGCTCACCATCTATTTTCGCAGAATTTTTACAAGTTGTTACCCTCGTTCACACTGCGATACAGGCGAATGCGAGGTAAATGATGTGCGGCGCAACGTTGTGGTATTGGTAAAATAGGTTCCCGACTCACCGTCCCTTTCGAGATCCCATGCGCACAGACACTTCGCACACCATCTATCGCAAAGATTACACCCCGCCCGGCTTCATGGTGGATACGGTCGAACTTGGCTTTGATCTCGACCCGCAGCGCACCATCGTCGCCAGCCGCCTGAGCATGACGCGCAATCCCGAGAGCAAGGTGCGCGAGATTGAGTTGCACGGAGAAAATATCGTCCTGGTCGCGCTGCGCATGAATGGCAAGACCCTGTCCAAGCGCGATTACCGCCTCGACGACAAGATGCTGGTCATTCCGAATGCGCCGGACGAGGTCACGCTGGAGATCGAAACCCTGACGGCGCCGGTCAAGAATACGACCCTGAACGGGTTGTACGTATCGAACGGCAATTTTTTCACCCAGTGCGAGGCGGAAGGTTTCCGTAATATTACCTATTTCCCCGACCGTCCCGACGTGATGGCGAAATACACGGTGATGTTGCGCGCCGATAAGGCCACCTATCCGGTGCTGCTGTCGAACGGCAACCTGATCGAGGAGGGCGAACTCGGCGATGGCCGTCACTTTGCCAAGTGGGAAGACCCGTTCAAGAAGCCATCCTACCTGTTCGCCCTGGTCGCGGCGCGCCTGGTGTGCCAGGAAGAAACGTTCAAGCTGGCCGACGGCCGCTCGGCGCTGCTGCAGGTATGGGTCGAGGAGGGCAACCTCGACAAGACAGATTACGCCATGCAGTCGCTCAAGAACTCGATCCGCTGGGACGAGGAGCGCTTCGGGCTCGAACTCGACCTGGACCGCTTCATGATCGTCGCCGTGGGCGACTTCAACATGGGCGCGATGGAAAACAAGGGCCTGAACATCTTTAACACCAAGTTCGTGCTGGCCAACCCGCGCGTGGCGACCGACATCGACTACGCCGGCATCGAAGCGGTGGTCGGCCACGAGTATTACCACAACTGGACCGGCAACCGCATCACGTGCCGCGACTGGTTCCAGCTCTCGTTGAAAGAAGGCTTGACGGTGTTTCGCGACCAGGAATTCTCGGCCGATATGATCGGCACCGAGAGCGGACGCGCGGTTACCCGCATCGACCAGGTGCGCACCTTGCGCCAGGCCCAGTTCCCGGAAGACGCGGGGCCGATGGCGCATCCGGTGCGGCCCGATTCGTTCGTCGAGATTAATAACTTCTACACCGTCACCGTCTACGAAAAAGGCGCGGAAGTGGTGCGCATGTACCAGACGCTGCTTGGGCGCGAACGCTTCCGCAAGGGCATGGACCTGTATTTCGAGCGCCACGACGGCCAGGCCGTGACCTGCGACGACTTCCGCGCCGCCATGGCCGACGCCAGCGGGCGCGACCTGTCGCAGTTCGAGCGCTGGTACAGCCAGGCCGGCACGCCCGTGGTGCGCGCTGAAGGGCGTTACGACGCCGAGGCATTGACGTACGAGCTGACCTTGACCCAGAGCTGCCCGGCCACGCCCGGCCAGGAAAACAAGCTGCCGTTCCATATTCCGGTGGCCGTCGGCCTCCTGGGCGCCGACGGGCGCGACCTGCACCTGAACGTCGACGGACTCGATGCCGTCACCGCGGTGCTGGAACTGACCGAAGAAACCCGGACCTTCCGCTTCTCGGGCGTGAAGGAAGCGCCGACGCCGTCGATCCTGCGCGATTTTTCGGCGCCCGTGGTGCTCGAATACGGCTACACCGATACCGAACTGCTGCACCTGTTCAGCCACGACAGCGACCCGGTCAACCGCTGGGAAGCCGGCCAGCGCCTGGCCATGGCGCGCCTGCTCAAGCTCACAAGCGCCGTTGCCCAGGGCAGCACGCTTGAACTGGACACCACCTTCATCGAAGCGCTGCGCAAGATCCTGGCCGACGAGTCGCTCGATTCCGCCTTCCGCGAACAAGCCTTGCTGCTGCCGTCGGAAAGCATGATCGCCGACCAGATGGAGGTGGTCAATCCGCAGGCCATCCACCAGGCGCGCCAGTTCGTGCGGCGCACCATCGGCGAGGCGCTGCGCGCCGATCTGCTGGCCCAGTACGACGCCAACCAGACGCCCGGCGCGTACAGCCCCGATGCCTTGTCGGCGGGGCGGCGCGGCCTGAAGAACCTGGCCCTGGCGTACCTGGCGTCCACCTCCAGCGAAGAGGGCATCGCCCTGGCGCAGGCGCAGTTCGACAACGCCGGCAACATGACCGACCGGGTGGCCGCGCTGACGGCCCTGATCCACGCGGGCGCTGGCTCGGCGCAGGCGGCGCTGCAAGCGTTCTACGCCGATTTCGACAACGAGGCGCTGGTCGTCGACAAGTGGTTCGCAATGCAGGCGTCGGCCCCGGCGACCGACGTGGCGGCGGTGCGCGAGTTGATGCGCCATGCGGCTTTCAACATCAAGAATCCGAACCGCGCGCGCAGCCTGGTGTTTGTTTTCTGCGTCGGCAATCCGTCGCAGTTCCACGCGCCGGACGGCAGCGGCTATGCTTTCTGGGCCGAGCAGGTAATCGCCCTCGACGCCCTGAACCCGCAGGTGGCGAGCCGCCTGGCGCGCGCGATGGACCGCTGGCGCAGGTACGCGCCGGCCCTGCAGGCGCCGATGAAGAAGGCCTTGCAGAAGGTCGCCGGCGTGAAAAAATTATCCAACGACGTGCGCGAAGTGGTGAGCAAGGCGCTTGCCAATTAATCGCCACGGCGACCACAGAATATTAAACAGCATATTAAACACACCAAAGGGAAGTGAATGAAACGCGTCAGTCTCACGCAACACCTGGTCGAAGAACAACGGCTGCATAACTCCATTCCGGCCGAACTGCGCCTCCTGATCGAAGTGGTCGCGCGCGCCTGCAAGACCATCAGTCATTCGGTGGGCAAGGGAGCGCTCGGCGATATCCTCGGCAGCGCCGACACCGAGAACATCCAGGGCGAAGTGCAGAAAAAGCTGGACGTGATCTCCAACGAGATCCTGTTGGAGGCCAACGAATGGGGCGGCCACCTGGCGGCGATGGCGTCGGAAGAGATGGAATCGATCCATCCGATCCCGAACCGCTATCCGATGGGCGAATACATGCTGCTGTTCGACCCGCTCGACGGCTCGTCCAACATCGACGTGAACGTCTCGATCGGCACCATCTTCTCGGTGCTCAAGGCGCCCGAAGGCATGGGCACGCCGACCGAAGCGGACTTCATGCAGGCCGGCAGCAAGCAGGTCGCCGCCGGCTACGCCGTGTACGGCCCGCAGACCATGCTGGTGCTCACCACCGGCAACGGCGTGAACTGCTTCACCCTGGACCGCGAAATGGGTTCCTGGGTGCTGACGCAGCGTCACATGATGATCCCGGAGGCGACCAAGGAATTCGCGATCAATATGTCGAACCAGCGCCACTGGCACGCGCCGGTGCAGCGCTATGTGGACGAGCTGCTGGCCGGATCGACCGGCGTGCGCGGCAAGGACTTCAATATGCGCTGGATCGCCTCGATGGTGGCCGACGTGCACCGCATCCTGAACCGCGGCGGCATTTTCATGTATCCGGCCGATACGCGCGACACGTCGATGCCGGGCAAGCTGCGCCTGATGTACGAAGCCAATCCGATGGCCATGATCGTCGAGCAGGCCGGCGGCGCCGCGACCGACGGACGCACCCGTATTCTCGATATCGCCCCGCACAAGCTGCACCAGCGGGTGCCGGTGTTCCTCGGTTCGAAGAGCGAAGTCGAGCGCGTGAGCAGCTATCACGCCGAGTAAAACTGGTTTTTTTAACAAAAAACCAAAAGAACGCGCATTCGCACTAGCAATTTTGCAGCGTTCTTTGCTAGAATACGGGTCTTCGCCGATTTAGCTCAGTTGGTAGAGCAGTTCATTCGTAATGAAAAGGTCGCCAGTTCGATTCCGGCAATCGGCACCAAGTATTTGCATCAAGTCAGAACCCGCACGCCTCACGGCGTAGCGGGTTTTTTCTTGTGCTTGATGCTTGAGGACTAATATGTGAATAAGTAGTCCAGCTGATAATTTTCGTCGCAACTGCAACTGTAAAGCATACGAAAATGCCCGCACAGGGCGGGCTGGATAGGAATACGTCGATGGGTAAACATACGCAATAGCGCGCCCGTCGGCGTCCTCAGACGCGGTTCATCAGCGTGCGCGCTTCCTGCCGCACCACGCGTCCGACGATGATGCATTCACCGCCGCGACAGGCCCGCCGGTGGTAAGCCGGGTCCGGATTCATGGACGACAGATACCATTCGCGGCCCTCGCGCACCAGTTGCTTGACCACGGCTTCGC
The DNA here is from genome assembly GCA_036386755.1 of Telluria sp. GTDB lineage: Bacteria > Pseudomonadota > Gammaproteobacteria > Burkholderiales > Burkholderiaceae_D > Telluria_A. Next base: position 13,081 of record DASVVC010000090.1, on the reverse strand, counting down.
CATCGAAATTAACCGCGTACAACTCGTTATTGATGGGTTTGGTGTCTGCGATATTGATGACCACGACATCGCCTTCGATCATCAACGGCCACATGCTGTCGCCCTTGACGCTGATGGCCAGCAGGCATTGCGGCACCAGGTCGTTTTTCTCGATGAAGCGGCGCGGCAGGTTGATCGTGGTGTCGGTTTGATCCTCCTGCGAGGCCTCGAAGCCCATCACGCCGGCACGCAAGGTCAGGCTGACCTTCTTGATGGGAATGTACTCGTCCTGGTCGGCATCGACCGTGATGCGCCTGCCGACGAGGCGGAAATCGTTTTCGCGCGACTGCGCCATGGCCATCGCATCCTTGGCGGCGGCGTAGTCGTCCGCCTGCGAGGCCAGCGCGGCGCTGAAGGCGGAGATCGGCACGCCCAGCAGCTTCGAAAACTTGATGGCGACGTCGATATTCAAGGGGATTTTGCCGTTGAGATATTGGTTCAACGCGCTTTGGCCGAATTCCATCTGGTTGGCGGCGGCTTCCTGGGATGCGGGCAGCCCTTGGCTGCGGCGCGCGTGTTGCCACTCAATGAAGAGTTGCTTGAGCTGCGCTGCTTCCGCGAGCTCGTGTTGGTTTAGGGGGAGGGCAGGCATAGACCGAACAATATAAGGAAAACTAATAAAAAGCAATCAGTCTGACTGTTGACAAGAGCGATTAGTAAGACTAATATAGTGGTTATGAACTCACCGATACCTGTCCAAGATCAACCCGGCTTCACCAATGTCTTGCTGGGGCAGGAGACGACGATTCGGGCTCGCGCGCCAAGCCAGTTCAAACCGTTGGCGCGACCGTCCGGCCGATCCGGCGTGTTGCGTCGGGGCTTGCGCGCTCAGTGACAGCGATGTGCTTGCGTTACCCATGCCCGCACACGGCCATGTCCGCCTGGCCTGACCCGGCAGCAGATTGACCAGTTCGACCAGTTTAACCAGTTCGACCCCAAGCCCAGCGCCATTGCAGCAGCGATGACGGCTGCCCCGCCACGTCCGCACCAGCGGCAGGCATTCCACCAAGGAGAACAGATGACCGTCCAACCAGAACTCAATCACGAAGCGCGCCAGTTGCTCGCTGTCGCATGCGCCTGGCGCGAGAGCCGCAACGCCACCGTCGCCGCCGGTGGCGTGATCGGGGAATTAAATGCGCTGCGCCATCGCCTCGACGGCGATGCCCTGGCCCGAGCCATCGATACTTACTGGAGGGCAGCATGAGACGTCATTTGGTCGATCAACTTCGTTGCAGTATTTTGGACGCTCTCGCGCACGGACCCACGCAAGTAGCTCCGCTGGCTCAACGCCTGGGCGCCGACGCCGAAAAAGTGCGCCAGCAATGCCTGGAACTGTTCCGGGAAGGCGCCATCGGGCGCGATCCGCGCACCCGGCGCGCGCACATGGTGTACCGGGCGGCCGGCCTGCCCGATCCCACCGAACCCGATCCGCACCCGATCCAGCGCGTCCTGGCGTCGGAATGGAAGGGCCATCCCTACCGCGATCCGCTGGTTGCTGCGCTGTTCGGCCCGACGGGAAGGGCGCACGGCGCCAGCTTTGGCATGTCGCACCATGGCGGCCACCGGGCCGACTGCTAGCCGATGAGGCCGCGCGTTGCCGGGCAGTGACGTCGGCCCGCTCGCAGGACGCGGGCGGGCGCAGCAGCCCCGGTTCCTGCCCCGCCGGCCAAGCACGGCCCACGCGCGGACAAGACGCAGTCCGGTTGTACCAGCCCTGCTTACTGCGCCGCCGGCCAAGCACGGCACGACGCACGGACAAGACGCAGTCCCGGTTGTACCGACGCATGCGGGCTAGGGTCTATCTGACTGAATCGTAGAGGCAAGCGCGATTATCCCGTCGTTCCCGCGCAGGCGGGAACCCAAGCCAGTCGTGCAGCCCGTGACTACAATACGAACTTGGGTTCCCGCCTGCGCGGGAACGACGTTTCAACGTTATCTAAATAGAGTTTATGCGCGCAGATCAGTCAGACACACCCTAGCCGCAACGGCGCTCGAACTTCATCGGCCAATGTGCGCGTTACCTTATGGGCGATAGCAAACCCGGCAATGCCTGCTTGATGGCACTCGCCTGAGCGACTGAGCGACTGCGCGCTGTGCGCTTGCGAGCTGCGTACCTGCAACACAGTTGACCCAGCCTGTTGATCTGCCCGTCTAACGACTGAATCTGCAGGCGTTCATAGCGCACATTTGATGCTTCTCAAGGTGACAAAAAAACGTATTCCTCCCGAGTCGCAAAACGATGCCTACATGCATCCATGCCAACTCTGTTAGTCACCGCACAGTGAGCGAAGGGCAATTGTTATATTTTTTGTATTCGGCATCGATAAAAGGTGCCACCACCCGCGCTGGTATAAAACTTTTAGAGGAATGGATCATGGACAATCAAAAATCGAATGGCGGCAACGCAAGCAATCTGGGTAACGAAGGTTCGGGCAGCAGCATGGGCAAGGATCTTGGCGCCGGCCGCAGCGACAATAACAAGCCCAATGACAACAACAAGGGCAGCGATCTGAGCAAAAGCGCGACCGATATGCACAAAACCATCGACAAGGCCGCTGAAGCTGCCCAGCCGGTGGTCGACCGCCTGGCCACCAGCGCGCACGCTGGCGTCGACAAAGTCAGCGGCGCCCTGAACGGCGTGACCGGCCGCGTCGATGAAAAAACCCGCCAGCTGACCGATGCCTACAAGAATTTCGCAGAAACCGGCCGCGACTATGTTCGCACCAGCCCGGCGACCTCGATCCTGGTCGCACTCGGCGTAGGTTACACGCTCTCGAAACTGCTGGGCCGTCGTAACTGATTTGCGCTGTCATGCGCAGGGATGGTCCCGGCCGGCTTACGCCGTCCGGGCCAGTTCTGTGCGTCTGAAACACCCCCATGTTGATCGTTTCGCTACCGTGCCTTGGCAGGTGGTGTCGCATCCCCGCGCCGGTCTCTCGTCCCACATATTTAGTTGAGGTATTTTCATGGTCACACGTAAGAAAACTGGCTCCACGGAAGATGGCGCCGGCTCCATTCTGAGCACCGTCTCCGGACCGTCGAACGCACAGCCGCCCGGTAGCCTGGGCAGCAGCGACCCGATCGCCGAGCAGTTGCTCGTCAAAACTGTTGCCGGTCAACAGTTGGCCGCAGCCATGCCGTTCAACCCGAACAAACCCGCCGAGTACGGCGACGCTTCGCGCACGCCGCCACCTGGCGCGACGGCCGAGCCGTCCACCCCGCTTGCCACCGGCAGCACCCCTACCGAAACCATCGCGTCGAGCAAGCTTGGCAGCGGCGTGCCGCCGGTGGGCGTGAACCCGACCGTGGGCCCGCTCGACCGCGTGCGCGTCGACGGCGGCGGACAACGCCTGACCACCAACCAGGGCGTGCCGATTGCCGATAACCAGCATTCGCTCAAGATCGGCCTGCGTGGGCCGACCGCGATGGAAGACTTCATCCTGCGCGAAAAAATCACCCATTTCGACCACGAGCGCATTCCCGAGCGCGTAGTGCACGCCCGCGGTTCGGCTGCCCACGGCTACTTCGAGAGCTACCAGGACCTGGGCGCAGTGACGCGCGCGTCGCTGTTCGCCGAGCCCGGCAAGCGTACTCCCGTCTTCACCAGGTTTTCGACCGTCGCCGGCGAAAGAGGTTCCTCCGATACGGTGCGCGACGTGCGCGGTTTCGCCGTCAAGTTCTACACCGACGAAGGCAACTGGGACCTGGTCGGCAATAACATCCCCGTCTTCTTCATCCAGGACGCCATGAAGTTCCCCGACCTGGTGCACTCCGTCAAGCCGGAGCCGCACCATGCGATGCCGCAGGCGTCGAGCGCCCACGATACCTTCTGGGATTTCGTCTCGCTGATGCCGGAATCGACCCACATGCTGCTGTGGCAGATGTCGGACCGCGCCATTCCGCGCAGCTACCGCACGATGCAGGGTTTCGGCGTGCACACTTTCCGACTGGTGAATTCGGCGGGCGCGTCGGTGTTCTGCAAATTCCACTGGACTCCGCTGCAGGGTACGCACTCGCTGGTGTGGGACGAGGCCGCCAAGCTGATCGGCGCCGATCCCGATTACCATCGCCGCGACCTGTGGGAAGCCATCGACAGCGGCAATTTCCCCGAGTGGGAGCTGGCGCTGCAAATCTTTACCGAAGAGCAGGCCGAAACGTTCGCCTTCGACGTGCTCGATCCGACCAAGATCGTGCCGGAAGAACTGGTGCCGCTCACGCCGGTCGGCAAGATGGTGCTCAACCGTAATCCGGACAACTTCTTCGCAGAAACGGAACAAGTCGCCTTCTGCACCGCTCACATCGTTCCCGGCATCGATTTCAGTAACGATCCGCTGCTGCAAGGGCGTATCCATTCCTACCTCGATACGCAGCTGACCCGTCTCGGCGGTCCGAATTTCCACGAAATTCCGATCAATGCACCGGTGGCGCCAGTGCACAACAACCAGCGCGAGGGCATGCACCGCCAGGCCATCCACCGCGGCCGCGTCAATTACGAGCCGAACTCGCTGGCCGGCGGTTGCCCGTTCCAGGCCGGCATGAAAAACGGCTTCACCAGCTTCCCGCAAACGATTTCAGAAGACAAGGTGCGCGGCAATCCTGAACTGTTCGCCGACCACTATTCGCAGGCGCGCCTGTTCTTCAACAGCCAGAGCCCGGTCGAACAGGCGCACATTGCCGCTGCCTTTCGCTTCGAGCTGACGCGCGTGCAGACGCCGGCCGTGCGCGAGCGCGTGCTGGCCACGCTGGCCAATGTGAATCCGGTCCTGGCCGGTTCCGTTGCCAGCGGCCTGGGCATGGACGTGCCGCCACCGCTGCCGCTGGCGACCGACCGCCCGATGCATGAGTACGAGCCGTCGCCGGCCCTGTCCCTGCTCAGCCGTCCGGGCGAAACCGGCATTCGCACCCGCAAGGTAGCGCTGCTGGTCGCCAACGGCGTCGACGGCGCCATGGTGCGCGCCATCTACAGCTCGCTGCTGGAAGACGGCGCCGTGCCGCGCGTGGTGGCCAGCCAGCTGGGCAAGGTCAAGACCAGCGATGGCGGCACGCTCGACGTGGAAATCACGCTCGAAGCCGGCCCGTCGGTGCTGTACGACGCGGTCGTGGTGCCCGATGGCGAAGCCGCCATCACTGTGCTCAGCCGTGACGCGCATGCGCAAGACTTCGTGCGCGAGCAGTATCGCCACTGCAAGCCGATCCTTGTGGTCGGGGCCGGTGCCGCGCTGCTGAAACACGCTGGCGTACCGCCGGCCTTGCCGGACGGTTCGGCCGACCCGGCCCTGATCGGCACCGAAGGTGGCGCCCTTGCCCCGGCCTTGACAGCGTTCAAGACCGCGCTGGCGGGCCACCGTTCTTTCGCGCGCGAAACCGATCCGCCGAAAGTGTAAGTGCACGGCATGTAGTGCACGGCATGTAGTGCACGGCGTGTAACTTACGGCATGTCGTGCACGGCATGTAATGCACGGCGTGTAGCCCACGGCGTGCAGCGCACAAGCGAAAAAAACGCCAGCAATGCTGGCGTTTTTTTTCGGCTGAAGAAAGGCGTGCGGATCAGCGGAAGGTGTCGTGCTCGCCTTTGCGGCGACGCGACATGAAACCGATCAGGCCCAGGCCGGCCAGCAGCATGGCATAGTTTTCCGGTTCCGGCACGGGCGTGGTCGGCACCTGGAAGGCGGTCTTGCTGAGGTCGCGCGCGAAGATGGTCAGGTTCGAGTAATCGGACAACTTGCCACCCGGGTTGAGCGCGTTCAGGGTCCAGCTGCCGGTGGTTTTGGCGCCAGCGCCGAGGACTTCGTTATCGAACAGCCAGGCCGAGCTGCCGCCGCCGGTGTGCATCGCAAACACCAGGTCGAGCTTGACATTGTTTTTCAGGTCGTTGTTGGCCACAGTCCACGAACCGGTACGGCCGCTGGTCTTGTCGAACGTGAACGTCAGGCTCGTGCCCAGCTTGCTGGTGGTGATGGCCACGCCGTTGTCGGCTGTCTCGCCGAAGGCCGCGATCGACGTCCAAGCCTGTTTCGAGCCGTACAGCGCGAAGTCGCTGGCGAAGCCGCTGCTGCCGCCTTTGGTGGCGTTGCCGCTCTGGGGATTGACGCCGCCGGCATAGTCGACAGCATCGGCGCTCGCGCCGTTGAGGCTAACGTCGCTCTTGGCGGTCTTGCCGGCACTGCCGCTGGCAGCGGCGTGCGCGTCGGTGGCCAACAGCATGGTCGTGACGAGTGCGGCGCCCAAGGTAATCGTTTTAGCAATGTTTTTCATGTCGTTTCCGATGTTTAAGAAAGTGATAGAGAAGCATTGCGGGGGTTAGGCAGCGCTTGGTGCAAATGCGTGAATACAGGACGAATAATACCGCATGTATTGATGAGATTCAAGGAAGAAAGTTATTTTTATGCAATTCACCTGACTAGGATGCAACTTTTGCCGCTTTCAATGTTGCTATATTAAAATTAAAGCCCGGCGCCAGAATAAACGCATCGGCCTCAACGACGGGCTGCATGCTGCGTGCTCGCCGCTCGATGAGGCGCCGTGGCGACAAAATTGCAACGTTGTTCCGGCCCAACAAAAACGCCAGCACGAGGCTGGCGTTGTCAACTACCGCAGTGCTCAGGCGATTAGTGGAACAGCGGCTGCGCGACCTTGCGGCGGCGCGCCATGAAACCGACCAGGCCCAGGCCGGCCAGCAGCATGGCATAGGTTTCCGGTTCCGGCACCGGGGTGGTCGGTACCTCGAAGGCGGTCTTGCTGACATCGCGCGCGAAAATGGTCAGGTTGTCGTAGCCGGCCTTGTTGCCGAACAGGGTCAGGGCGTTGAAGGTCCAGCTGCCGTTGCTGGTCGACGCGGCGCCGATGGTTTCATTGTCGAACAAGAAGGCCGAGCTGCCCACGCCGCCGTACATGGCGAACACCAGGTCCAGCTTGACGTTGTTCTTGGCATCGTTGTTGGCGACGGTCCACGAACCGTGGCGGCTGTCCGACTTGTCGAAGGTGAAGGTCAGGTTGGTGCCCAGCTTGTTGGTGGTAACCGACACGCCATTGTCGGCATGGCTGCCGAAGGCGGCGACCGAGGTCCAGCCCTGCTTGGAGCCGTACAGTGCGAAGTCGCTGGCAAAGCCGCCGCTGCCGCCCTTGGTGGCGAAAAAGCCCTGCGGATTGACCAGGAAGGCGTAGTCGACCGCGTCGGCGCCGGCGCCGTTCAGCGTGACGTCGCTCTTGGCGGTGTTGCCGTTCCAGGTCGCGTGCGCGCTCGAGGTGAACAGCAGGGACGCGCACAGGGCGGCGCCGATGGTGAAATTCTTGGCAATGTTTTTCATGTCATTTCCGATAACGGGGGATTGGATGGAGAAGCATTGCGGGGATCAGGCAGTGCTTGGTGCAAATACACGAACGGCACATATCATAACTGCTATTTTGCTGTTCATCAAGCAATAAAGTTATATTTTTGCAATTTAACTGATAAATATACAATGACAAAGCCATTTAATATTGCATAAAAGAAAAACGCCAGCACGAAGCTGGCGTTCTGTTGCAACGATGGCGCCGCCGGCTTACTTTGCCAGATCGACCGCCGGCGTGCGGCCGGCCGCGCTCTTGTCCCGGCGCACATACTGCATGCCGCGCTTGAGCAAGTGCTCCAGGTCATCGATGTAGGTGAACACGGCCGGCACCACCAGCAAACTGAGCAGGGTGGAAGTGATCAGGCCGCCGATCACGGCAATCGCCATCGGCGAGCGGAAGCTCGGGTCGGCTCCCCAGCCCAGCGCCAGTGGCATCATGCCGGCGCCCATGGCGATGGTGGTCATGATGATCGGGCGGCTGCGCTTGTGGCAGGCGTCGACCAGCGCGTCGAAACGGTTCATGCCGCCCTGGCGCGCCAGGATCGCATAATCGACCAGCAGGATCGAGTTCTTGGTCACGATCCCCATCAGCATGATCAGGCCGATCATGGACGGCATCGACAGCGCCTTCCCGGTCAGCAGCAGCGCCACGAAGGCGCCGCCGATCGACAGCGGCAGCGCCGCCAGAATCGTCACCGGCTGCATGAAGTCCTTGAACAGCAGCACCAGCACGCCGTAGATGCACAGCACCCCGATCAGCATCGCCACGCCGAAGCTGGCGAACAGCGCCTGCATTTCCTGGGCGTCGCCCAGTTCCGCGATCTTCACCGACGCCGGCAGGTTCTGCATCGACGGCAGCTTGCGCGCTTCGTCGTTGACTTCACCGAGCGAGCGGCCCGACAGCTCCACTTCCAGGGTCACATTGCGGCTGCGATTGAGGCGGTCGATCTGCGCCGGTCCGCTTTCCATCGTGATCGACGCCACGTTGTCGAGCATGACCGGGCCGTTCTTGCCCGGCACCGTCAAGCGTCCCAGTGCCGACAAATCGGCCCGCACCGCGTCCGGCAGCTTGACCCGGATCGGCACCTGGCGCTCGCTCAGGTTCATCTTGGTCAGCGCCGTATCGTAGTCGCCGGCGGTGGCCACGCGCACCGTCTCGCCGATGGACGCGGCGGTCACGCCCATGTCGGCCGCCTTGGCAAAGTCGGGACGCACGATGATCTCCGGACGCACCAGCGAGGCGCTCGAACTGACGTTGCCGATACCCTTGAGCGTGCGCAGTTCGCGCTCGACCGCCTGCGCCGCGCCGGTCAGCGCCAGCGGATCTTCGCTGCGCAGCACCAGCTGCATCTTCACGCCGGTATCGGCCGGGCCGACGTTGAACCTGGCGCCCGGGATCTGATCGAGCCTGGCGCGGATCTGGCTTTCCAGCTGGTCCATCGATTCCTTGCGGTCGTTGCGGTGCAGCGTGGTCAGGGTCAGCACCGCGCGCCGCGCCTCGGCCGAGGCGCCCGGGGCGAACGCGTCGCCGCTCGAACCGCCGCCGATCGAACTGAAAATGCCCTTGATGCCCGGCACCTGCATCGCCGCCAGGCGCGCCCGTTCGGCCACCGCGCGCGTCTCCGCCAGGGTGGAGCCGGGCGGCAGTTCGATATTGATCATGGTCTGGGCGCGGTCGGCCGGCGGCACGAAGCCGGTCGGCAGCAGCGGCACCAGCGCGATCGAGCCGACAAAGAACAGGGCCGAGGCGATCGCGGTCACCAGGCGGTGGTTCAGGCACCACTTCATGGCCGCCATGTAGCGCTGCATGATCCAGCCGTCTTTTTCCTCTTCATGCGGCAGGTCCTTGAGGATGTAGGCCGCCATCATCGGCGTGAGCAGGCGCGCCACCACCAGCGAGGCCAGGATCGCCAGCACCGCGGTCCAGCCGAACTGCTTGAAGAACAGGCCCGGAATGCCGCCCATGAAGGCAGTCGGCAAGAACACCGCGACCAGCGCGAAGGTGGTGGCGATGACCGCCATGCCGATTTCGTCGGCCGCTTCCATGGCCGCCTGCATTGGGCTTTTGCCCATGCGCAGATGGCGCGAAATATTCTCGATCTCGACGATCGCGTCGTCCACCAGCACCCCGACCACCAGCGCCAGCGACAGCAGGGTCACCGTGTTGAGCGTGTAGCCGAACAGGTACTGGCCCAGGAAGGCGGGAATGACCGACAGCGGCAGCGCGGCCGCGGCCACCAGGGTGGCGCGCCAGTCGCGCAGGAACCACCACACCACCAGCACCGCCAGGATCGCGCCTTCGTACAGCAGCTCCATCGAGCCGTCGAAGTTTTCCTGCACCGGCTGGGCGTTGTCGATCACTTCCTTCAGTGCCACGTTGACATGCGCCGCCTGCAGCTCTGCGACAGCGGCGCGCGTGCCTTCGGCGACCTTGGTTTCGCTGGCGCCCTTGGTGCGGAAAATCTCGAAGCCGACCACGCGCTTGCCATCCTGCTCGGCCACCGAACGCGGCTCGGCCACGGTGTCGGTCACGCTCGCAATCTGGTCCAGGCGCACGCGCCGTCCGTCCGGCAGGGGAATGTCCATCGCCGCCAGCTGATCGGCCGTCTGCACGGTGGCGATGGTGCGCACCGACTGCTCGGCGCCCGACACATCGCCACGTCCGCCGGGCGCCTCGCGCTGCACGCTGCGCAGCTGGCGCGACACGTCCACCGCCGCCACCTGCAGCGCCGCCATGCGCGCGTCGTCGAGTTCCACGCGGATCTCGCGCGTCACGCCGCCCACGCGCTTGACGGAACCGACGCCCGGCACGTTCAACAGGCGCTTGGCGACCGTGTTGTCGACGAACCAGCTCAGTTCCTGGTCGTCCAGCGGCACGCCGCCCTTGCCCGGCGTGGCGCTGGCGCTGTAGGTCAGGATCACGCGTCCGGCCGTGGAAACCTTCGTCACGGTCGGGTCGCGCATTTCGGCGGGCAGGTCGGCCTTGACCCGCGCCACCGCGTCGCGCACATCGTTCACCGCTTCCGAGATGTTTTTCTCGAGGATGAATTCGACCGTCACGGTGGCCACGCCATCGAGCACGCGGGTGGAGATGTTTTTGACGCCTTGCAAGGTGGCGACCGAATCCTCGATCTTGCGCGCTACTTCCGTTTCCAGCTGCGCCGGCGCGGCGCCGTCGAGCGTGGCGGTGACGGTCACGATCGGCAGTTCGATGTCCGGGAAATCCTGCACCGCGTTGGCCCGGTAGGCCAGCAGGCCGGCCAGGGTCAGCAACACGAACAGCATGATCGCCGGTATCGGGTTCTTGATTGATAGGGATGAAAAATTCATGGTGGTTCCTTATTTGGCCGCGGTGGCGGACACCTTTGCTGGCGCGGCAGGCGCGGCGACGTTGCGTACCAGGTCGCCCTCATTCAAAAAGCCCGCGCCGCTGACCACGACCACCGAATCGGCCGTCAGGCCCTTTGTCACTTCGATGCGGTCGCCCAGGCGCCGTCCGGCCTGCACCTTGAGCTGGCTGACGCGCTGGTCCTGGTTCAGGCGGAACACGTAGCTGAAGCCATCGCGCACCACCACCGCCTGCTGCGGCACGGTCATGGCGTCCGAGGTGCCCAGCTCGAACTGGCCACTGGCGAACATGCCGGCCTTGAACGGCGCGTTGGCGCTGGTGGTCGACGGCAGGTCGACATACACCAGCGCGGAGCGGGTCTGCGGATCGATGGTCGGCGCGATCATGCGTACCTTTCCGGTCAGCTCGCTGCCGTTGGCCGCCTTGACCACGGCGCTGGTGCCGGGCTTGATGCGCGCCAGTTCGGCCGCCGTGACTTCGGCGCGCCACTCAAGGCGCCCCTGGCGGATCATGCGGAACAATTCCGTGCCCACGCCCACCACCGAACCGACGGTGGCGGTGCGCGCCGAAATCACGCCATCGTCGGGCGCCGCCACCTGCGTGTACTTCAGGCGCAGCTGCTGCGACGACAGCGCCGCCCTGGCCGAGGCGATGCGCGCCCTGGCGGTCTGCTCGGCGGTCTTGTATTGGCTGATCTGCTGGGCCGACAGCGCGCCCGAATTTTCAAGCGTGCGGGCTCTAGCCGCGTTGGCCACCGCTTCGGCGGCATTTGCTTCCGCTTCGAGCAGGGCCGCGCGCGCCTGCGCCACGTCGGCGTTGACGCTATCGGCCGAGAACACGGCCAGCACCTGGCCTTTTTTGACGACGTCGCCGACATTGACCTTCACATCGGTCAGGCGCAGGCCGCCCGACTCGCTGCCGATCACCGCTTCCTGCCAGGCGGCCACGTTGCCGTTGGCGCCCAGCTTGATCGCCAGGGTGGCCGGCGACGGTTTGGTGGTGGTGACGGTGAGGGCCGGTTTCGGCGCCGCCTCCTTTTTGTCGTCGGCTGCCATCGAGTTCGGCGACACGGCCAGCATGGCGGCCGTTGCCAGCACCAGGGTGCCGATGACCAGCGCGGCGGCCGGTTTGAGCTTGAGGTTTTTCAAAGTGTAGTTGGGTTGGTTTTTCATGGTGTTCTATCCGTAATCGTGTCGGGTCAGTTCGGGGCGGCGGTCCAGCCGCCGCCGGCGGCGCGGTACAAGGCCACCGAAGCGGCGCTGCGTTCGCGCTGCAAGGTCACGACCGCGTTCTCGGCGGCCAGGCGGGTGCGGCGCGCGTCTTCCAGTTCCAGCAGGCTGCCCAGTCCATTCTTGTAGCGGTCTTCGGCGGCGCGAAACGCCGCGCGGTAGCCGTCGAGCGAGACTTGCGCGTCGGTGCTGCGCTCGGCCGCGCTGTTCAGGTTCACCAGCGCCTGTTCGACTTCGCTCACAGCCCGCCGCGCGCTGGCGCGGTACGACACCACGGCCGCGTCGTAGCGCGCCTTGGCCGCGTCCACGTTGGCGCTGCGCCGCCCGCCGTCGAAGATCGGCAGGGTCAGGGCCAGTGGGCCGATGGTCCAGGTGTCGAGCTGGGTGTTCTGGCCGCCGCTGCGAAAATTCGCCGCCCCGATCGCGCCTTGCAGCGACAGGCGCGGATAGCGCTGCGCCTGCGCGCTGCCGACGTCGAAGCTCGCTGCCGCCACTTCGCGTTCGGCGGTAAATACGTCCGGCCGCTGGGCCAGCACCTGGGCCGGCAGGGCGGCGATGGTCAATGCGGGCGGCGCCACCGGCGTACTGGCCAGCAGGCGCGCGCGCAAGTCCGGCTCGTCGATTGCCGTCAAGGCCACCAGGGTCTTGATATCGATGTCGCACAAGGCGCGCTGCAAGGTGGCGCGGCTTTTGCCCTCGGCCGCGCTGGCGCGCGCCAGGGCCGCCGTGGCGGGCGCCTGGAAGCCGGCATCGGCCGACAGGCCGGTCAGGCGCGCCGTGTCCTGGCGCGAGGCGGCGTCCAGGCGCGCCACCGCCAGCAACTGCTCGCACGAGCGCAGGCTGTAATACTGGTTCGCCACTTCGGCCGCCACCGCCACACGCGCGTCGTGCCAGCTGGCGCGCGCGCCGGCCAGCCGTTCTTCGGTGGCGTTGCGGGTGGCGCGAAGGCCGCCGAACAGATCGATCTCCCACGCGCTTTGCAGGCCGCCCTGGCGGGTGGTGCCGCCGGGCTGGGCGCCTTGCTGGTTGGCGCGGCTTACGCTCATGCTCGCGTCCAGGGTCGGCGCCAGCGCGGCGCCGGCGGCGACGCGGTCGGCGCGCGACTGGACGATGCGCGAGCGCGCCGTGGCCAC
>DASVVC010000089.1:0-23549 GCA_036386755.1 Telluria sp. | reverse complement strand
CCCACCGGCGCCGACGAAGCCGAGCACGGCGGAAGAACGGATGGCGCATTCCCAGCGGTACACCGTGTAGCTGGTGAGTTCCGCGGCGTTCGTGGGCAGCAGCCCGTAGAAAAAGGCCTGGACGCGGCCCGATCCGTTCCGCAGCAGCGCGGTCGTCGCATGCGTTTCGCCGCTCTCGAGGATTTCGGCGTAGACCTTGCCCAGCATGCCGCAGTAGGTCAGCGCAATGGCCAGCACGCCCGCGGTCGGGCCGAGGCCCACCACACGCACGAACAGGATCGCCCACACCAGTTCGGGCACGCTGCGCAGCAGCACCAGCAGCCAGCGCACCACCTGGCGCAGCGCTCTGGCACCCCGGTGCATGCGCCCGGTGCCCAGGCGCGAGACCGACAGGCGCTCGGTGACGATCAGGGTGGCCGGGATGGCGCCGAGCAGGGCCAGGGTCAGTCCGGCGGTGGCGATGGCGACCGTTTGCCAGGTTTCGCGCAGCACCATCCATACAAATTCGGGCGCGTGCGCGGGCTGCAGGAAGCCGGCCAGGAACTGCCCGGCGGCGGAAAGGCTTTGCAGGTCGAACAGGATCCACGGCTTGAATTCGCTGAACGCCAGCGCGGGCCACAACAGCGCGGCGCCGATGACAAGCATGGCCACGCGCGAGCGCCACGCCGGATCGGGATGTCGGTGGACGGAAGCGGACATGCGCTTAGAAGCAGGCGCCGACGGCCAGGCGTTCGGGCGTCTCGTGCGGTACGTGCGGCGCTGGCGTCACCGATTCATTCTGGTACAGGGCGGCGATCATGGCGTCGCTGACGTCTTCGCGCGCGGCGTCGAAAACGATGCGGCCGTCACGCAGCCCGACGATGCGGGCAAAATTGGCGCGCGCCATGTCGACCTGGTGCAGGCTGCAGATCAGGGTGGCGTTGCGGCTTCGCGACTCCTGCTGCAGGGCCGAGAGGGTCAGTTGCGACAGCGCCGGGTCGAGCGCGGAGAGCGGCTCGTCGACCAGGAACACCTTGGCCGAAGACAGCAGCAGGCGCGCCAGGCCGCAGCGCTGGCGCTCGCCGCCCGACAAGCGGTCCACGCGCGCATAGAGTTTGTCGCCAAGGCCGAAGCGGGCCAGCGCATCGTAGGCGGCGTCCGGATCGGACGGTTTGAATAAAGAAGACAGCGCCTGGGATAGGCTCCAATGCGGCAGGCGCGCCGCCAGCACCGCGCTGACCACGCGCTGGCGCGGCGGCAGCGGCGGCGTTTGCGGCGCCAGGAACAGGCTGGCGCGCATCTTGTGGCGCGCCTTGCCGCTCAAGGCCCATGGTTGCAGCCCGAAGGCTTCGAACAGGCCGCCCGCCGGTGCATGGGCGCAGGCCAGGGTGTGCAGCAAGGTGGTCTTGCCGGCGCCCGACGGGCCGATCACGGCCAGTTGCTCGCCCTGCGCCACCACCAGGTCGATCGCGTGCAGCGCCGGCGCGCGCGTGCCGGCCTGGTGGCGCACGGTGAGTTTTTCGAGCCGGTAGGTGGTCATGCGCGCCGCTTTGTCTTCGTTTCGTTTGGCTTACTTGAGCAGCTTGGCGCTGCGCGCGGCCGCTTCGATGGCTTTGTAGTTCTCCGGCTTGGTCGTCAAGAACTTGCTCGCTTTTTGCAGTTCGAGGATTTCCTTGCCTTCAGGCGTGGACTTGTCGAGGGCGAGGAAGGCGTCGGTCAGCTTCTTCTGCATCGCCGCCGGCATGTCCGAGCGCACGCTCCAGTTGTAGTCGAAGTAGCCCGGGGTGGTGTAGAACACGCGCACGGCGGCCGGGTCGACCTTCTTCTCGGCGACCAGCTTTTCCCAGACCGAGATATTCAGTGCGCCCGCATCGACCTTGCCGCCGGCGACAGCGGCCACGGTGGCGTCGTGCGCGCCCGAGTAGGCCACGCGTTTGAGGTCGGCGTCCGGATCGATTTTTGCGGCCAGCAGATAAGAGCGCGGCATCAGGTGGCCCGAGGTCGAGGACTCGGAACCGAAGCTCAGGGTCTTGCCCTTGAGGTCATGGAGCTTGTTGATGTCGGCCTTGGTGGTGACGAACACCGAACGAAAGGCCGTGTCTTCCTGGCGCTGCACCAGCGGCGTGACCTGGCCCTTGCTGCGCACATTGGCCTGCACGAAGGTGAAGCCGCCGAACCAGACCAGGTCGAGGCGCTTGTTGACCAGGCCTTCGACGGCGGCCGGATAATCGGTGACCGGGGTGAATTCGACTTTCAGGCCGGTGGCCTTGGCCAGGTAGTCGCCCAGCGGCTTGAACTTGCGCTGCAATTCGGTCGGCGCTTCGTCGGGAATGGCCGACACGCGCAGCACGCCCGGGGTGACCTGGGCGAGCGCGCCGGCGCTTGCCATCAACAAGGTGGCGCCGATTGATGCAGCCAGCATGGTGTTGAAGGTACGCCGGGTCGAGAAATTGGTCATGGTTGCTGTCCTGGGGAAGTCGGTGGAGGGAGCCGGCCAGCGAGCACGCTTGAACGCCGGACGGACCGTTAATAACGGGATATTCAGCTATGATAACAAAAACATCCACGCAGCGATTTCGATTGACCAATAAAAACATGCCGACCTCCAGCCTGCCCGGCGCCCGCGACGAGCGCTCCAGCGGCGCCATCGCTTCCGAACTGCGTGCCGGCCTGCTCGGCCGGGAGGCGGCGATTTCGCCCAAATTCTTCTACGACGCGGTCGGTTCGCGCCTGTTCGAGGCCATTTGCGAGCTGCCCGAGTATTATCCGACCCGCACCGAGGCAGCCATCGCGGCGCGCCACGGGGCCGAGATCGCGCGCGCGGCCGGTCCGGGCGCCACGCTGATCGACCTGGGAGCGGGCAATTGCGCCAAGGCGGCGCGCCTGTTCCCGCTGCTGCATCCGGCCCAGTATGTGGCCATCGATATCTCGGCCGACTTCCTGCGCGAGTCGATCGAACGGCTGCAGCAGCGCTTTCCGCATATCGAAATGACGGGGCTGGGGCTCGATTTTTCGGAGCGGCTCGACTTGCCCGGCGTGGTGCGTGCGCAGAAGCGGCTGTTTTTCTATCCCGGTTCGTCGATCGGCAACTACACGCCGGACCAGGCGCGCGCCTTCCTTGGCCGTTTGCGCGATCAGTGCGACGACGATGGCGCGCTCCTGATCGGGATCGACCTGGTCAAGGATGCGGCCACGCTCGACGCGGCCTACGACGACGCCATCGGCGTCACGGCGGCCTTTAACCTGAACATACTGCGCCATGTGAACCAGCTGATGGGTGCCGACTTCAACGTGGCGCAGTGGCGTCACCGCGGCTTTTTCAATCCTGACGAGAGCCGGGTCGAGATGCACCTGGAAGCGCGCGAGGCGCTGACCGTGCGCTGGCCGGGCGGCGAACGATTTTTTACGGCGGGCGAGCGTATTCATACCGAAAACAGTTACAAGTACCGCCAGGGCGCGGCGGTCGGCCTCCTTGAACAGGCCGGGTTTCGCAGCGTGCATGTGTGGACCGATCCCGACCAGTGGTTCGCCGTCGTCTACGCGCGTGCGATACCCCGATGAGCATGCGCGATCTTTACGACGGCGTGCGCAAACGCTCCCTGATGCTGGCCGAGCCGCTGTCGGACGAAGACTGCGGCGCGCAGTCGATGCCCGACGCCAGCCCGGTCAAATGGCACCTGGCGCACACCACCTGGTTTTTCGAGACGTTTATATTGGAACGCTTCGAAGAAGGCTTCGCGCCGTTTCATCCGGCCTTCCGGGTCCTGTTCAACTCCTATTACAACGGCATCGGCGAGCGCCATCCGCGCGCCCAGCGCTCGCTGCTGACCCGTCCCGCCATGCGCGAGGTACGCGCCTACCGCGCCGATGTGGATGCGCGGGTGGCGCGCCTGCTGGCGACGCAAGCGTGCGACGCACTGCTGCACCTGGTCGAACTGGGTTTGCAGCACGAGCAGCAGCACCAGGAACTGATACTGACGGATGTGAAGCACATGCTGGCGCAGAACGCCATGTGGCCGGCGTACATGGATTGCGCGCTGGCGCGCTCGCCAACGGCCGCGCCGCTGGCGTGGATCGCTTTCGACGGCGGCCTTTCCGACATCGGCCACGCGGATGCGAGCTTTTGCTTCGACAACGAGCTGCCGCGCCACCGCCAGTACGTGGCGCCGTTCGCGCTGGCCTCGCGCCTGGTGACCAATGGCGAGTACCTGGCGTTCATCGAGGCCGGCGGCTATCGGGAGCCGGCGCTTTGGCTGTCCGAGGGCTGGGACCGCGTGTGCGAGCTGGGACTGGCGCACCCGCTGTACTGGCAGCGCGACGCGCACGGGCAGTGGCACGAATTTACCCTGCACGGCTTGCAGCCGATCGACGCGGCGCGTCCGGCCACGCATCTGTCGCTGTACGAGGCCGACGCCTTTGCGCGCTGGATAGACGCGCGCCTGCCGACCGAGGCGGAATGGGAAGTCGCTTGCACCGGCATCGGCCCGGTCGCCGGCGGCCTGCATCCGGCTGCCGCCCCGCAGGGCGAGGGGCTGCAGCAGATGTTCGGCGAGTGCTGGCAGTGGACCAGCAGCAGCTACGCGCCGTATCCGGGCTACGCCTGCGCGCCCGGGGCGCTGGGCGAGTACAACGGCAAATTCATGCTGAACCAGTACGTGCTGCGCGGCTCGTCGTGCGCCACGGCGCCGGGGCATGCGCGCGCCAGCTACCGCAATTTTTTCCCGGCCGGGGCGCGCTGGCAGTTCACCGGCGTCAGGCTCGCGCGATGAAGGGCACGAGGGGTTTGCGCTTGCGT
Organism: Telluria sp.; assembly: GCA_036386755.1. GTDB lineage: Bacteria > Pseudomonadota > Gammaproteobacteria > Burkholderiales > Burkholderiaceae_D > Telluria_A. The sequence continues at coordinate 18,775 of DASVVC010000089.1, read as the reverse complement.
ATATTGAATCGGCGCGCCAACGCGTATGTGCTCGGGCATCCGCTCGAATTCGCGTGGCAGACGCTCAAGGGCTTCAAGGCCAACCAGGGTTTGCTGCTGGCCGGCGCGGTGGCGTATTACGCGCTGCTGTCGATCGTGCCGTTCCTGATGCTGGTGGTGGTGGCGCTGTCGCACTTCATCGACCAGGCCGAGTTGCTCTCGACCCTGGCGCGCTACCTGGAGTGGCTGGTGCCGGGGCAGTCGAAAGCCATCGTCGGCGAGCTGGCGCACTTCATGGACGACCGCGACCTGGTGACCTGGGTACTGTTCGCCAGCATGCTGTTTTTTAGCTCGCTCGCGTTCACCGCGCTGGAAAACGCGATGAGCGTGATCTTCCATCACCGGGTGGCGATCCGGCGCCGGCGCTTTCTGATCTCGGCGATCCTGCCGTACTGTTATATCCTGGCGCTCGGCGCGGGCATCATGATCGTCACCTTGGTGGCGGGCACCTTGCAGGTGATGGGCGAGGAGAGCGTGCACTTTCTCGGCTACGAATGGTCGCTCGGCGGGGTCTCGGGCGTGCTGCTGTACTGCCTGGGGCTGAGCGGGGAAATCCTGGTGCTCAGTTCCATCTACCTGGTCATGCCGGTGGGACGGCTGTCGCTGTCGCATGCGCTCATTGGCGGGGTGACGGCGGCGCTGCTGTGGGAAATCGCGCGCCATGTGCTGGTCTGGTATTTTTCGACACTGTCGCAGGTGAACATGGTGTACGGGTCGATGACGACCGCGATCGTGGTCATGTTCAGCCTGGAGATCGGGGCGACCTTGCTGCTCTTTGGGGCGCAGGTGATTTCGGAATACGAGCGGGCAGGGCGCAACGAGCAGCACAAGGAACCGGTACCGATGACGACGCGGCCGGCGGAATGATGCGACGCTGTGATGCGAAAGACGCAGTGATGCGAAAGATCGCGATAAAGTTTGCTGCATCGCACAAACGTGTGCTACACTACGTTCAGTGGTGAGGTTCAAACGAACCGAAACACTATCCAGTGCCTGCACCGCCGCGCAATATGTGTAATGTCGCAAAGGTAGATGGTCGCAACAGCATGGATTTGTAATTCCGAATACGGTAGTCGATTTACACGTCAGGGCACCACGCAGATAGCATGGGCGCCTGAGACACGATTAAAGCATTGGTAATACATTGGATTAGAGCTCGCTTCGGCGGGCTTTTTTTTCGTCCTGATTTTTGGCGTTTCGCCACAGAGGGCGATGAGCCGGGCGCCCCCGCGCGCTGCCCCGGCCATCACATGTGCAAAGTTTTAAGCACAGGAGCGGTGTCCAGGGCGGCCATCCCGCACGCGCTTCATGCGTGGCGTTCCCCGCCAGCATGGATGCTGTCGATAGGTTGGACACGCTGGTGTGGGACTCGGGCCGAGTAGATTGCCCGTCCCTGCGTCAAGCCGGCGAGCGGGTTGGCATGCTGGACCGGCAGGTCGAAGTGTTCGAACGGAATATCGCTCATGAACGTCCACCACCCGGCCTGTACGGTGCGCGCATCGCTGACCGGATCGTCGGCGGGCACGCGCTCCAACTCGAACGCGCATTCGACAGTGCAGTCGCAATTGGCAGCGGCCACCAGGCCGCGCCAGTCGGCCGGCTGCGTCATCTTGTTCAGATGGGCCGAGACGCCGGTCATCCGGGCACGCAGGCCGGTGCTGGCGGTCCAGTCGATGTCGCAGGTGTTCAGCCAGGCGTGATAGACCTGCGCCGTTCCCAGTTCTTTGCGCAGGGCGTCCATCTCGTGTTCGCTCAGGAAGCCGTCTTGCTTGAGTGCCCAGAAGGTGCCGGTTTCTTTCCAGTAGGCGACGGCTTTGAGCGACTCGCTGCCGCTGCGCCGGCCCAATGCGCGGGTGACTGCGGCTTGCAGTTCGGACTTGCTGGAAAAATCTGGCATTACTTCCTCCGTATCGACGTTAACTTGCGTGGTGGCTGCTGTCGTCAGGCTGATCTTGGACGCCACGGATTGTGCCGGGCGGGGGAATCATGGGTAAACGCATGCAGGTACATGATCTATATCAAGTTTCGTGCCAGCGCCGTTGTGGGCTGCGCATCCTGTTCTACCGGGCATAGCTGGGAATGCGGCGTAGCGAGTGTGTCAAATACGGGGTTTTACACGCATGCATTTACATGTCAGTGTAAATATGCGTGGCGCGGAAAGTTGTCTGCAGAAGTGCGGATATGCCAACTTCCAGGCGCGATCGGGCTTACGGGCGCACCTGAGTTTAATGTCAAAATTGACATTTCATTGCTGTTAAAGCATTGCAACAAATGCTATAATGTTGTCTTTGATGTCATCAAAAAACAACCAGAACTTTTATTCTTGCGCTTTGCTGATGCGCGGGTTCATTGCGTGTCCGCAGTGATCAAAACCATCAATCCGTTAAAGTTTGACTTCGCTTTTCAGCGCGTCATCCCTCACTGATCCCTTTCTTCTCTGCCAGAGCCTCGCTCTCACGGCGGCAGGGCATGCGTTTGCTCAATTTTTGTCGACTCAGGAAATCTTATGACTAAACTGCTATCCGGCCTGCAAGAACTCATTAGCGGACGCCAGCACAAGCGCCTATTGCGCCTGTCGTTTCCTGGCAACGATGGACCCGCGGCCCAGCTGCTGGTCAACAAGCTGGAGGCGGTCGAAAGCTTGTCGCGGCCGTTCGAGTTTACCGTCGAGCTGCTGTCCGACGATCCCAACATTGCCCTGAAAGATTTGCAGGGCAAGATGATGTGCGTGGAACTGGTACGCAGGGACGGCACCATGCGCTACTTCACCGGCCGCGTGTTCAGCTTCGGCCTGAAGACGGTCGATGGCGGCATCTCGTACTACGAGGCCAAACTCGGGCCGTGGTACCAGTATCTGAGCATGCGCAAGGATAATTACCTGTTCCATTACACGACGATGTACGAGCAAACCGCCAGCATCTTCGGCGACTACGGCAGCCTGGCGGACTGGGACTGGCGCGTGCAGGGCGCCGCCGGCGTGATGACCGATTGTTGCCAGTTCGACGAAAGCGACCGTAATTTTTTGGAGCGGCGCTGGGTCGCCGCCGGCATTGTGTACTGGTTCGAGCATAGCGCAACGGGCCACAAGCTGATCCTGTCGGACGACTCCACCAGCGCCGAGCCGATCGACGGTAATCCGGAAGTACCGTTCCAGCGCCATGGCGGCATCATCATCGAAGATGGCATGGGCGAATGGTCGCCCGCGCGTCAGATCATGCAGGGCACCGTGGCGCTGGCGTCGTACGATTTCAAGGCGCCGCATCCGGCGGTCACGTCGCTGCCGACGGTCAACCAGCAGGGCGACGTGCCGAATATCGAATCGTACGAGTACACCGGCGCCTTCGGTTTCGGCGGCGGCGCGCGTGCGCTGGCCCAGCTGCGCATGGAAGAAGTGGAGACGGCCGGAAAGCAGTTCACCGGCAGCGGCAATTGCCGCTACCTGATGCCGGGGCGGTGGTTCCGGCTGACCGGTCACTTCGACGCCAGCGACATCGACGACGACGCACAGGCGCGCGAGTTCCTGGTCACGGCGGTCCACCATAGCGCCACCAATAACTACCACGTCAAGGACACCGAAGAATCGCACTACGAAAACCGCGTGACGTGCATTCGCAAGATCATTCCGTTCCGGGCTGGGCGCGATCACAACAGCGTCGAGACCAAAATCCACGGCATCCAGACGGCGACCGTGGTCGGCCCCGCCGGCGAGGAAATCCACACGGATGAATATGGCCGCGTGCGCGTGCAGTTCCACTGGGACCGCGCCGGCACCAACGATGAAAAAAGTTCGGCCTGGATCCGGGTAGCGACGCCTTGGGCGGGGGCGAACTTCGGCATGACGTCGATTCCCCGCATCGGTACCGAGGTGCTGGTGCAATTCATGGACGGCAATCCGGACCGGCCGATCATCACCGGCATGGTGCCGAACGCCGACACCATGCCGCCCTGGACTTTGCCGGCGAACAAAACCCAGAGCGGCATCCTGTCGCGCTCGACGCCGGGAGGCAGCTACGATAACGCCAATGCCTTGCGCTTCGAAGATAAAAAGGGACAGGAACAGCTGTGGCTGCATGCGGAGAAGGATCAGTTGACCGAAGTCGAGCATGACGAAGACAAATGGGTCGGCAACGACCGCCGCAAGACGGTCGACCGTGACGAAACCAGTCACATCAAGCGCGACCGCATCGAAACGGTGGACCACGATGAAACAATTACCGTGCATCACGACCGTACCGAAACGGTCGACAACAACGAATCGATCACGATTCACAACAACCGCACCGAGCGGGTCGACCACGATGAGAAGATCAGCATCGGCGACAACCGCACGGAAGATGTGGGCATCAACGAAACGCTGACCATCGGCGCGAACCGCAGCAAGACCGTTGGCAAGAACCAGCAGGACAAGATCGGAAAGAACTGGTCGATCAATGTAGCCAGGATGAAAACCGAAACAATCGGCAAGGCGTATATGCAGAACGTGGGCATGGGCCGGATGGAGACGGTCGGCTTGGGCTACAACCTGAACGTCGGCATGATGATGGTCACTACCGTGGGCGTGAGCCAGAGCACGACCGTGGGTAAAACAATCGCCATTTCCGCTGGCGAGAGAATCGAACTGGTGTGCGGCAAATCGAAGTTCGTGATGACGCCCGACGCCATTTATCTGGAGAGTAAGGAAGTGCACATCAAGACCGGCAGCAAGGTGCATATCGACGGCCCGGACGATGTAATGCTCAACTCCGGTACCGCAAAGTCGCCGCCGGGCTCTGACGAGTCCGGTCCGACTGCGGAGCGCCCAGGCGAGTGCTTCTGACATGGGCCGCGTTTTTAATCGACGCGCTTGCCGCCCACGCTGGCATTGGAAGGAACGCGCATGATGCAGCGGCGAGCACGTGAGCTGGCCAGCCTCAATTCCCCATGCGCCACCGTCACCAATCACACCGGCGTGCCCCATTTGTGGTTCGAGCAAACCGGCCCGGAAGGTGAACGGCTCGATGTGCTGGTGGTGCGCGCCACCTTCGACTTCGCATGCGACGGCGCGGTGATGACGCTTGCGCAGACGCAGAAAGAAATCGTGCTGGGCGATGCGTTCGCCGGCGCCAAGGGTAGCGACGTGATGCGCGCCGTGGTCGTCGACGATGGCGACGTGCTGCTGTACAAGCCGGGCACCGACGTACTGGTGACCGGGAGCGCCAGCGCACCGGATGGCATTGCGGCGAAGGAATGGATCGCAGGCATTCGCGTCGGCGCGCTCAAGAAGCTGTTGCGCCTGCATGGCCCGCGCCAGTTCCGCAAAGGGGTAATGGGATGGAAACTGGGGCCGGCACAGCCAGTGACCAACGTGGCGCTCGACTATCGCCTCGCTTACGGCGGATGTATCGATATTCCGGCCGAGCTGACCGACGACAAGGAGGCCGACCTGATAGGCCATCCACGCAATCCGGCCGGCTGCGGCTGGCTGCCAAGTGCGGGCGCGTATGCGCACCTGCCGCGGCGGGCGCGGGCGCACGTCAAGGAATGGATCTCCGCGCAGAAGAACATGGCGGCGCCGCAGATCGAGGATGTAGTCGAGGCGGTCGGCAATCCGTATGCCAACGTCGCGCCGCAAGGTTTCAGCGCCACCGCGCGCTGGTGGTCGCCGCGCGTGGAATTGCAAGGCAAGTACGACGACATGTGGCGCGCCACCCGCTACCCCTTGTTGCCCAAAGAATTCGATGCGCGGTTTTTTCAGTGCGCGTCTGCAGGACTGGTTGCCACACCTCACCTGGAAGGCGACGAAACCGTGACCATGCTGGGGCTGCTGCCTGCACGCACGGAGATGACTTTGCCCGGCTGGAAAATCATCGTTGCCATCAAGCGGGCCAGCGGTGCGGACGAGATCAGCCTGCCCGTGCTCGATACGCTGCGCTTCGACCTGGACACAGGCCAGGCGTCGCTGGTGTGGCGTACCCATTTCGACTATGACAATCCGGTGGTGGATGTGGCGATTGCGGCTACCACCGCGCCAATCGTTAGCAATGGCCGCCTTGTCGGCAGTAATTTTTCGCCAGGGGAGGGCAAATGAGCGGCGATGTACTAAAGCTGGCGAAACCGTCGGGCAAGGATCCTTGGGGCAATTCTGCGCTTCCTGAAGATGTCATTGCCAAAACCCGTTCGAAAGACGACCTCAATCGGCGTGTCAAAGAGCTCGAAAAAAATATTGAAGACATCAAGAAGGTAAATGAAGCGCAGGACAAGGAGCGTCAGAAGGCAGCGGCGAAGAACTCACCGGCGAAGAAAACGCCGGCAAGCAAGGCGGAGCAGACCAGCCACATCGGGCATATTGGCAATCACCGCGCAGTGGCGATCGAATCGGATATCTGCCGCGTTGGGAAATGCATCGTCGCCTTCAACAGTTACTCTCTTTTGCCGGACGAGACGGCAGGTTCGCACAATGTCAAGGCGATTGGAACCCGGGTCTTGCGGGAAGGTGACCTTATCAAGGGCGTGGAGGCGGATGCCGGCAAGAACATCGCGTCAGGGACATCCCTTTGCGATGGGTACCTCGCCATTCTTGAGGGACACCCGAACGTGAAGAGCAACGGCGCCCGTGTCGCCCTTCACAATAGCTTGTGTCGGATAAATACCGATAAAAGCGGCGCGGTAGGTCCGCTCGCTAGAATGATGACTGTGGTCAAGCCAGTGGGCGTTCCGTCAGCTGCTGCTGACACCAGGCCACCGCCGGGCGAGCGCACGAGCGAACGGCTTGAAGCGCTAAAAAAATTACAAGAGAAAAATAAAGACAAGTTGCTCGACTTTGATGCGTCGGACGACACTTTCCGTTTCAAGGAGCTCAGTCAGTCGACTCACGATGTAATCGGACTGATCAAGGGTGAGCCCGGAACGCTGGTGGATCATGGCGCGCAAGCCGTACGAGGGGGACTTGGCTTTGCGGCAGACATTGGAATAGGTATCGGCGAACTGGTTTATGAGGGCGTTAAACTGGTGCCGAAAACGCTCCAGAGTAACCTTACCCCTTCTGGCATCACTGAAAAATTGCTGGACAATGCCATTCTTCTGGAAAACCTGCGGCTCGGTAATATTACGCCTGGAACGATTGGGCAGGATGCACTCGCCATTGGCGCGGCGATAGTCAAACCGGTAACCGAACCGTGGAAGAAAGGACAAACAACCGAGGCGGTTGTTCGGGGTGGCGCCGAACTTGGTACCATCCTACTTGGTTGGACGAAGGCAAGCAAAGCTAAAAAAGCGCTTGATGCAAAAAAAGCGGCGGAGGCTGTTGATGAGGCAGCGAAGGTCTCAGCCCTAAGCCGGGTGGACGACATTGAACTAGCTTCGAAGGCTGAAAATTCGGTTACGGCTCTTCCAGATAGCGGCGTCTATGTCGAAAGTCAGCCGGTTAAAATGGAGAGTGTCGAAGCGTCTGGGGCAATTGGGGCCGAACGGGCAACGGGGGGTCTGCGTAGACCAACAAACCTGATAATTGATGATGCGAATTCGCAGCGGTTGAGCGACGAGTTTGCAGAAGTTGGCGGCGATCCTTCAATGCTCAGATTTAACCGGGGAGCACAAACTTCCTACGTTGATGAGTTGGATATCATTAATGTGAGAGGTGATGTGTTACCGATCGAAGGTGCTACTCATCCTCGGTCAAGTATGAGTTCGCGCGCCGTGCTTGCTCATGAAAGGGGTCATAGTATTTATCGTGGAACAAATGTAAACCCAGGTGCGTGGAACGACGAATTTCGGGCGAGTTACTGGGCGGCAAAAAATGCTCCGGGACTAAATTCGATGGAGCGAGTTGATCTTTTAAGTGACGCAATCATGCGGGCACGCGAGGCCGGAGTGCCGGTTAAGATGAATAAGTTTATGAGGGAGTTGCTATATGGGTACTGAAGTATTTAGAAAGTTGACCGAAGATGAGTTTTATTTTGTCGAGGACGCATTTCAAGAGTATAAAAGCGCTGGAATAACGCTGAAAAAATGTCCATGGTGCAACGGAAGATTGTGTTTTGAAGATGGAGGGACTGGCCATTCGATTAGTTGTGACACTTGTACGCTGAAAATCTCAGTACGAGGCATCTGAAACATATCTATTCGGGCCGAACTGTACATGTAATCCTGAGAAAGGTAATTGAAAAGTTGACTTCCCTCCTTGAGTGTATGCACACGGGCATGGAAGTCGCAAGCTGTCCAAAGTGTCATAGCACCGCTCAGGCCGCCGTTTTTTCGAATAAGAAGCCGGCCGACACCAGCGGTTATCCGCGCCATCCTCTTCGGACATCACGTCGGCGGCGCAATGACCTTTTCGAACGGCGCCAGATGCCGGATCTCCGTTAGCGTGCCGCGCGCAAGTCCCGCGCAATACAACAGCGCGCGCCCGCACACTGGCTTCCTCCTTGAAAATGGTACAGTGCCTCTAAAGACAGAGGAGAGCGCCCATGCCAAAAATCCACGCGATTATCTTCGACTTGTACGGCACCTTGTACGACGTGCACTCGGTGTCACAAGCCTGCGAGCAAGCCTATCCCGGCCACGGCGACGCCATTGCGCGCCTGTGGCGCCGGACCCAGCTGGACTACACCTGGCTGCGCAGCCTCATGGAGCGCTACGCCGATTTCGAAACGGTCACCGAAGACGCCCTGCGCTTCACCTGCGCCAAGCTGGGCCTGCCGCTGCTGGCCGGCACCATCCGCGAACTGAGCGACCACTACCTGCACCTGGCCCCCCATCCGGACGCGCCGCCCACATTGCGCCGCCTGCGCGACGCCGGCGTGCCAATGATCATCGCCTCGAACGGCTCGCGCAACACCATCACCCAGGTGGTGGCGAACTCGGGCATGAGATGGGCCTTCGACCAGTTCGTCAGCGTCGACGATGTCGAAGTCTTCAAACCGCACCGCAAGATTTACCTGCTGGCCGAGCAGCGCGCTGGCTATCCGCGCGAAAACATCCTCTACGTCTCCGCCAACGGCTGGGACGCGAGTGCGGCCAGTTTGTTCGGCTTTCCGGTATGCTGGGTCAATCGCGATGGCGGCCCGCTCGAAGAGCTCGGCGCCACGCCCGCCCTTATCGTGCCCGACCTGGCCGCGATGGCCGACTGGTTGCTCGAACAGCGCTGACAGGCGAATTGCCGGCGCGACTGGAAGGCGGCGGGAAACTTGCGTATGATGCGGCTTCTGTTTCGCGCCACCATTAATTACTTACTCCAGACAACACGCCATGCGCGAAAGCCTGCTCACTCCGTCGCTCTCGCCCTCCGCGGCGCCCGCGGCCAATCTGTACTCGGTGCAATCGGGTTTCCTGGTCGCGTTTTTCGGCGGGCCGTTTGCGATCATCCTGTATTCGGCGCTCAATTCGTGGAAGCTCAAACGCCCGCTCGAAGCGCTCGCTTATCTCGGCGCACTGGCGCTCAGCGCCGCCTTCCTGATTGCTGTGACGACCGGCAACTTGTCGCTGGCCTGGCTGGCCAGGCTCATCGGCAACAGCGCCGGCGAGGTAGCCTGGCGCGCGCTGTCGATGACCTTGTTCTGCCTGTTTTACCTGATGCACAGCAAGCAGCACCGCTCGGCCGCCTTGTTCGGCGCCAAGACGCCGTCGCCCTGGATTCCGGGCATCGCCTGCGCCGTGCTGGCCCATGGCCTCACCCTCGCCATCCTGCATTTCCTGAAGGCTTATTCCGCATGAACGACCATGTCGTCTTGACGGCGCGCGAATTCAGCGCGCGCTTGCTCGGTTTGATCGAGCGCAAACGTTACGCCCACGCGCGCGATGTGCTGGCCGAGGCTCTGGCACAGTATCCGGACGATAGCGATCTGCTGTACGGCGCGGCGCTGGTCGATTACCTGACCGGCCAGCGCGACGAGGCGCGCGCCGTCCTGTTGCGCGTGCTTAGCCGGGCGCCGGACCATTACGCGGCGCGCTCGTTGCTGGCCACGCTGTACCAGGAGAACGAGGAACTGCCCGCGGCCGAAGAAATGCTGCTCGACCTGCTGCGCGATTATCCCGAGTCCGGCCATCATTACGCGCGCTACGCCATGCTGATGTATCGCACCATGCATCTCGACAAGGCGCAGGCGCTGGCGCACGAAGCATTGCGGCTCGACCCGGATGATGAACTGGCCCTGATCGCCTGCATGATGGGCGACCTGATCGCCGGACGCGCCGGCGCCGAACAGGAACGCCTGGCGGCCTTGATGAGCCGCCATCCGGAAAGCCTGAGCACGGCGCGCATGCTGATCTCGCACCTGGTACGGCGCGGCAAGTACGGCGCCGCCAAGCGCATCGCCATCGAACTGCTCAAGCTGCACCCGGATTCGCCCGAGATCCTGGAACTGGTGATCGAACTCGACGCGCTGAGCCATTGGAGCATGCTGCCGCTGTGGCCGCTCAACCGCTGGGGCTGGGGCGCGTCGGTCGGGCTGTGGGTGCTGACCGTCGCCGTGATCAACGGCGCCGGCCAGTTTGCCCCGCACGCCGTCGGGCCGCTCAGTGTCGCCCTGATCGGTTATTGTGCGTACTCCTGGATTTTTCCCACTTTGCTCAAGCGCTGGCTGAAACGCCGCGCAGGAATTTGATGACCATGACAATGTCGCGTGAACAATATGAAGCGTCGCTGGTAAGCGATCCGTTCAATACCGCCAACCGGCTCGGCTATGCCCGCCTGCTGCTCGACGAACACGATGCCGGCGCCGCGCTGGTGCAGTTCGAACTGGCCGAACGGCAGTCGCCCGGTGCGGCGGCGTCGAGCGGCAAGGCGCAGGCGCTGCTGGCGCTCGATCGCAACAGCGATGCGCTGGCTGCCTACGGCCGCGCGCGCCAGCAGGACGGCTTCGTGCCGGTGCCGGCGCTGGAGCAGTTGCAGCAGGGTGCGCGTCCGGCCTCGGGCCCGGCGCTCTCCTTGGTGGGGCAGAGCGCCAACGTGGTGCCGCTCAAGCCGCAAGCGCCCGACCTGGTGCGCTTTGCCGACGTGGGCGGCATGGAAGACTTGAAGAAGATGCTGCGCCTGCACATCATCGAGCCGTTCCTGCGGCCGTCGCTGTTTGCCAAGTTCAAGAAGCAGGGCGGGGGCGGGATCTTGCTGTACGGCCCGCCGGGGTGCGGCAAGACCATGATCGCGCGCGCGATCGCGAACGAGTGCAACGCGTCGTTCGTGTCGGTCGGCATCAGCGAAGTGCTGAACATGTGGATGGGCGAAAGCGAGCGCAACCTGGCGCAGCTGTTCGAGAAGGCGAGGGCGCAAAAGCCCTGCGTGCTGTTTTTCGACGAACTCGATGCGCTGGCGTTTTCGCGTTCCAAGGCGCAGAGCGAGCACAGCCGCACCATCGTCAACGAATTCCTGTCGCAGCTCGACGGCTTCGAGCGCGACAACCGCGACGTGCTGTTCCTGGCGGCGACCAATATGCCGTGGGATGTGGACCAGGCGATGAAGCGCACCGGCCGCTTTGCGCGCCAGCTGTTCGTGCCGCCGCCGGATGCGGAAGCGCGCAAGCACATCATCAACATCAAGCTGCGCGATGTGCCGGTGGAAGGCGTGGATGTGGATGCGCTGGTGGCGGCGACGCCGCATTTTTCAGGCGCCGATATCGATGGCGTGATCGACCTGGCCAAGGAGAGTGCGATTCACGATATTTTGGCCGGCAATCCGGAGCGGCCGATCGGGCCGGCCGATATTGCGTATGCGCTCGATAACATGCAGCCGTCCACGGTGGAATGGCTCAAGACGGCGAGGAATCTGGTGCGCTATGCCGGCAGCGACGACAGTTATCGCGATGTGGAGAAGTATCTGAAGAAGACCAAATTCATTTGATCGTTCTTTGCCGATGTGACCAAACCGTTAGCCTCTTTGTCGCCACCATCCTCGTCGTTCCCGCTTTGGCGCGGGAACGACGCTGAAAGAGTAATCCGGCTAGTTTGCCACCGGGACCGCCATCTCTTTCTCCACCCGCACCAACTGCCGGTTCACGGCACTTAACACCGCCTTGAACGACGCCGTCACGATATTGCTGTCGATTCCCGCCCCAAACATGGTCGGGCCGTTCGCCAGGCGCAATTCCACATAACACGCCGCGCGCGCATTCGCGCCTGAACCGATTGCGTGCTCGTGGTAATCCATCAGCTTGATATCGAGGCCGAGCGCATTGACGAACGCATCGATCGGCCCGATCCCGCCGCCCTGCAAACTCAGGCTGGCCTGGCGGTGCGCCAAGGTAATATCGATCTGCACCGGCTCGTCGCTGCTGCTGTCTTCCACCATCTTGTGCGCGCTGTAGGCATACGGACTGGTCTGGTCGAAATACTCGCTGCAAAAGATCGCATGAATTTCCTTGGCCGCGATCTCGCGTCCGCTGGCATCGGCCACCGCCTGCACCGCGCGGCTGAACTCGATCTGCAGGCGGCGCGGCAAGCTCAGGCCGAACTCGTTTTCCAGCAGATATGCCATCCCGCCCTTGCCCGACTGGCTGTTGACGCGAATTACCGCATCGTAGCTGCGGCCCAGGTCGGCCGGGTCGATCGGCAAGTACGGCACTTCCCACAGCGTGTCCGGCTTCTGCTGGGCGAAGCCCTTCTTGATCGCATCCTGGTGCGAACCGGAAAACGCTGTAAACACCAGGTCGCCCGCATACGGATGACGCGGATGCACCGGCAACTGGTTGCATTCCTCCACCACCTGGCGCACGGCGTCGATATCGGAAAAATCCAGCCCGGGATGCACGCCCTGGGTGTACAAATTCATCGCCAAAGTAACGAGGTCGACATTGCCGGTGCGTTCGCCGTTGCCGAACAGGCAGCCTTCGACCCGGTCGGCGCCCGCCATGATGGCCAGCTCGGCCGATGCCACGGCCGTGCCGCGGTCATTGTGCGGATGGACGCTGATGATCAGCGAGTCGCGCCGCGCCAGCTTGCGCGACATCCACTCGATCTGGTCCGCGTACACGTTCGGCGTGCTGCATTCCACGGTGGAGGGCAGGTTGACGATCATCTTGTTGTGCGGCGTCGGCTGCCAGATGTCGCTGACGGCGTCGCAGATATGCTTGGAAAAATCGAGTTCCGTGGTCGAGAACGATTCCGGCGTGTATTCGAAGCCCCAGTCGGTCTGCGGATGCTGCTTGACCAGTTCCTTGACCAGCCTGGTGCCGCTGGTGGCGATCTCGGTAATCTGCTCGCGCGTCATGCCGAACACAACCTTGCGGAACACCGGCGCCACCGAGTTGTACAGGTGGACGATAGCGCGGCGCGCGCCCACGCACGAGTCGACCGTGCGGCGGATCAATTCGTCGCGCGACTGGGTCAGCACGATGATGGTTACATCGTCGGGAATGCGGTCTTCGTCGATCAGCTTGCGCACGAAATCGAAGTCGGTCTGCGATGCCGACGGAAAACCGACTTCGATTTCCTTGAGCCCAATTCTCACCAGCATCTCGAAAAAGCGCAGCTTTTTCTCATGGCTCATCGGCTCGATCAGGGCCTGGTTGCCGTCGCGCAGGTCGGTGCTCATCCAGATCGGCGGATGGGTGATGGCGTTATCCGGCCACTGGCGGGCGGACAAGTTAACTGGAGGGAAGGCGCGGTATTTCGACGACGGATTCTGCAACATCATGGGGTACTCCTGGTTGGCAAAAGCGGATAAGGGCCGGGCGGCGGTGTGGCGACGGGCTGCCGGGCGGCCACGAGTCGCTAGGCCAGGCAACCGATCGGTAGCTTTAGCAGTAGGAACTGAGTGATGGAGACGGATGCAAACATGGGTCGAGCTTTCCTGGGTTTTACACATCGCCGGCGGGGGAGCCGGGCGGCGCACTGCGAGTAATTACGCGCTTGCAGCTAGTAGCGTCGCTAGCGATAGCGCGCCAGCGAGCAGGGGGAAAGACGACAGATGCAGGGAGGAAGACATGAGTTCACTGTACGTCAGGCCGCGCCGGATTGTCAAGCTCAAATGCAACGCTTGCAAACCGCCGCCGGACCGTGACGGTGCTACAGATCGAGAAACATGTCGAAGCCGCCGTAAATCATGCGCTTGCCGTCGAAGGGCATGTCCGCGCCTTGCATGAAGTCGGCCATGCGCGGGTCTTTCATGACCTTGTCGTTGACTTCGTCGCGATGCGCGCGCGATTCGTACACGATCCAGGAAAACACCACGGTCTCGCCCGGCTGCAGGTTGACGCTTTGCGGGAAGGAGGTGAGCTTGCCGGGCTTGACGTCGTCGGCAATGCATTCGCGGTATTGCAGCGCGCCATGCTCGCGCCAGATCGCGCCGCAGGTGGTCGCCATGGCGCGGTAACTCTCAAGATTGCTGGTGGGGAGGGGCAGTACGAAACCGTCGACATAGGCCATCATGTTCTCCTGTAGCTGCACAAGGTGGATGCGTACGAACGATCATACCCGCGCCGCATTCCGGGGCCCGCACCATACCCAAATTAAAGTGCCAATGTTGCATTCCGCCCTTCACAGGCGCTTTCCCGCGAATCGTATTGCCTTTCTATCGACGGCAGGGCAGTAAATATCTTGTCGTTTGAATAAATAGATCAGCAAAATCTTGTAGAATCGCATCGTATTTACCGGTGTTCCACGTCATCCGCTGCGAGGAACGAGCTCTGGCAAAGGCGGCGATTCGAACAATTTCAAGGGATGTTTATGCGTTTAGCAACTGTTGCAATGGCTTTATCGATGGCAGGCGCTCTCGCTTGCGCGATACCCGCAAGTGCCTCCACGGCCGCGTTGGGCCAGAATCTGATCGTCAATGGCGACGCCGAGGCCGGCGCCGGCTCGCAGGATGGCGGGGCGGTCGTCGTGCCGGGCTGGAGCGTCAGCGGCGGCCTGACATCGGTCAATTACGGTGCAAGCGGTGGCTTTCCGGCCCCTGGCGACGCCGGCCCGCAAAATCGCGGCAAGAATTTTTTCGCCGGCGGTGTCGACACGCCTGCATCGCGCGCGGTCCAGGTGATCGACCTGAGCGCCTACAGCGGCGCCATCAATGGCGGGCATTCGCAGTTCGACCTGTCCGGCTGGCTGGGCGGTTATTCGACGCAAAGCGATAACGCGAGCCTGACCGCCGTCTTCCGCGACAAGAACGGCAACGCGCTGTTCAGCCAGAGCCTGGCGCCGGTCGGCGTGGGCGATCGCGGCGGTCTCACCGGCCTGGTGTTTCGCGACAGCCATGGCTTGATTCCGGTCGGCGCCGCGCTGGTCGATATCGTGCTCGACATGCGCCGTACCGAAGGCAGCTACAACGACGGTTATGCCGACAATCTGTCGTTCTCGGTGGCGGCCGTGCCCGAGCCAGGCAGCTGGGCCATGCTCGGCGCCGGCCTGCTGATGCTGGGCTTTGCGACCCGCAAGCGCCGTCCGTCGGCCTTCGGCGCCCATCCGGCCGCTTGATCCAGGACCGGGGCTGACCCGGGCTGCGCCCGGGCAGCCTTACGCCGCGACTTGCACCCGCGGCGCGCCCGGCGTCATTTCGCCGATCACGGCGGCGCTCTCGAAGCCTTCGCGCGCAAACAGCGCCAGTACGTCGTCCACGCTGCCGGCATCGCACGAGACCAGCAGCCCGCCCGAGGTTTGCGGATCGGTCAGCAGATTGTGCTGCGCCGCGCTGATGCTCGGCGAGAGCGTGACGTCCTTGCCGTAGGCATCCCAGTTGCGCCCCGACGCACCGGTAAAGTAACCGTCGTGCGCCAGCTGTTCCACGCCGGGCAGCAGCGGAATCTGCGACATGGTCAGCTGCGCCGTCAGCTGCGAGCCGCGCGCCAGTTCCAGCAAGTGACCCAGTAGGCCAAAGCCGGTCACGTCGGTCAGCGCATGCACCCCTTCCATCTCCGACAGGGCCTTGCCCGGTTTATTCAGTTTGGTCGTGTTGGCGATCATGGCGGCGTAGCCTTCCGGCCCGAGCACGTCTTTTTTCAGCGCCGCCGAGAGCACGCCCACGCCCAGCGGTTTGCCGAGAATGAGCACGTCGCCGGCGCGCGCGTCCGCATTGCGCTTGACCTTGGACGGATGCACGAGGCCCAGCACCACCAGGCCGTAGATCGGTTCGACCGAGTCGATCGTGTGACCGCCGGCGATCGGAATGCCCGCTTCGGCGCACATGACCTGGCCGCCGCGAATGATCTCGCCGATGGTTTCGATCGGTAGTTTATTGATCGGCATGCCCACCAGCGCCAGCGCCATGATCGGCGTGCCGCCCATCGCATACACGTCCGAGATCGCATTGGTGGCGGCGATGCGGCCGAAATCGAACGGGTCGTCGACGATCGGCATGAAGAAGTCGGTGGTGGCGATCAGCGCCTGTTCGTCATTGAGCTTGTAGACGGCGGCGTCGTCGGCGGTCTCGATCCCGACCATCAGCTCCTTGGGCAACGGGAAGCCGCCCGAGTTTTTCAGGATCTCGGACAGCACGCCCGGCGCGATTTTGCAGCCGCAGCCGCCGCCATGCGAAAACGAGGTCAGTTTGATGGGGGTCTCTGGGGCATTGCTCATGATCGGTGTCCATTTCGGTAAAAGGCGGGTCAGACCAGATTATCCACCAAGTCGAGCACACTGGCGCGCTCATGGCTCGGCGCGAACAGCGATGCGCGCGCGTCGCACTGGCGCCGCAGCAGTGCATGGAAGGGCGCGTCGTCGATGCAGCGGTCGATCAGGCGCGCCAGCGCGGGAGCGTCGCCAGGCGAAAAATAGCCCGCATAATCGTCGCCCAGCATGCCGCGGTTGCCGCTGATGTCGCTGGCCAGCACCGGCACCGCGCTGGTGACCGCTTCGATGATGACGTTGGCGCCGCCTTCCATGTGCGAGGCGATCACCATCGCGTGGCAGCGTTTGAGGCGCTGGCGCGCTGCGCCATGCGCCAGGTTGCCGAGCCATTGGTAGCGCGGATTGGACGCCGCCGTGGCGCGTGCCGCCTCGCCCAGCGCGGCATCGAGCGCGCCGCCGATGTGCAGCAGGCGCGCGGTGGGACTGGTGACCAGGGCGCCGGCGCGCATGAAAGTCAGCGGGTCTTTTTCGGCGCGCAGATGGCCGATCATGCAAATGTCGGCATGGCGCCGTCCGGGAGCGTGGCGGTGCGGCGCCAGCGCCGGCGCCGACTGGTAGATCACGCGCGTCTTCGCATGCAGGGCAGGGGGCAGCAGCGCCAGGCCGGCGCCTTGCAGTAGCACCAGCGCGCGCGCATGGTCCAGCGAAGCCTGGGCCTCGCTGGAGGTGGCGATGTCGCGATACAGGTCGGTCCCGGTCAGCACCAGCACCGAGGGCCGCTGCGGAAAAGCGTGGGTGAAGGCGGCCAGCGCACCTGCCGATCGGCGCGCGTGCAGGGCGATCAGCAGGTCGGGCGCGTCGTCCGGCCGCTGCCACCCGGGTGCGATGGCGACCCGGTAGCGCGTGCGCAAAAAGTACGCCCAGCGGCTGGCGGTCTGCCAGTTACCGTTATTTTCCTTCGCCGAGGCGGGACTGACGATCAGTAGCTGTTTCTTCACGCAGCGCTGCCTTTTAAAAAGTCGTTACAATCGACGCCATGAACTCAACGACCGCATCGACCACCGCATCCTTCCGGCACGCCAGGCCGCAGCAACTGGCCGAGGCGCTCCAGAGTGCCCGAAATTATACGCTCGGCCTGTTCGACTGCTTCGCCGCCATGGGCTACGACAGCCTGGCGCGCGTGCCGCACATCGCCACCATCAATCCGCCGCTGTGGGAGCTCGGGCACACGGCGTGGTTTGCCGAGTGGTTCATCCTGCGCGAAGCGGCATCGAGCCATCCGGCCGACGCCCAGCGCCACTCGCTGCTGACGCGCGGCGACGACTGGTTCGATTCGAATACCGTGCCGCACCGTTCGCGCTGGACGCTCGACCTGCCCAGCACCGGCGCGCTCAAGACCTACTGCCACGAAGTGCTCGACCGCACGCTCGACAAGCTCTCGCGCGAGGCTGGCGTCGACGAGGCATTGTATCCGTACCGGCTGGCGCTGGCGCACGAAGACATGCATGGCGAAGCCTACCTGTACACCTTGCAGACGCTGGGGGTGCCGGTGCCGGACCAGCTGTTGCGGGCCGCAGCGCTGTACGGGCCGTCGTCCGAGATCGCCTATCCGGGCGGAGCGCTCATGCAAGGGCTGGCGCAGGAGGGCGGCTTCGTGTTCGACAACGAGCGCGACGCGCACCCGGTGTACGTGGCGCCGTTTCGCATCGATGCGGCGCTGGTGACGAATGCGCAGTTTGCCGATTTTGTCGCCGATGGCGGCTACCAGAACCGGCAGTACTGGAGCGCGGCCGGCAGCGCGTGGCTGATGCGCCAGGAGCGCTCCTCGCCGCGCTACTGGGAGCGCGACGGCGACCAGTGGCGCACGATGCGCTTCGCCCGCCTGTCGACCTTGGCGCCGTCGGAACCGGTGCGCCATGTGTGCCTGTTCGAGGCGCAGGCCTATTGCGCGTGGGCCGGGCGCCGTTTGCCGGGCGAAGCGGAGTGGGAGTATGCGGCGCTGTCGGGCCAGGCGGGCTTTCGCTGGGGCCAGTTGTGGGAGTGGACCAGCAGTGCGTTCGAGCCGTATCCGGGCTTTGTGGCGGACCGCTACCGCGAGTATTCGGCGCCGTGGTTCATGACCCACCAGGTGCTGCGCGGCGCCTCGTTTGCCACGCCCTCGCGCTTTGCGTCGGCGCGCTTCCGCAATTTTTTCAAGCCTGAGCGGGATGATATTTTTTGCGGATTCCGTACCTGCGCACTGTAGTGGCCCGGTGACGGGGGCCATGGT
>DASVVC010000088.1:0-65849 GCA_036386755.1 Telluria sp. | reverse complement strand
GGCAGGTCTATAGCAAGAGAGAGGGCATCTGAGAACATAGCTCAAGAAGTTAACACTTCTTGAGCTTGTTTACAAGAAGCGACAGTCAAGGGCTTAACTTAACGGCATTAGGGTCTGTCCCCGGTTTTACAACTAGTTGCTGGCAAGGTGGTTGCGGGCCTGGTCGGCCGGCCGGGGTTGGGCGAACAGGTAGCCCTGCGCGTACTGGCAGCCGTGGCCGCTCAGCAGTGCATACTGGGCTTCGGTTTCGACGCCCTCGGCCACCACCGACAACTGCAGACTGTTCGACAGCGCCATGATGGCCGCCACGATCGCGCGGTCTTCGGTGCTGCTCTCCAGGTCCTTGATGAAGGCGCGGTCGATCTTGATCTTCTTGACCGGGAAGCGCTTCAGGTACGCCAGGCTCGAATAGCCCGTACCAAAATCGTCGATCGACAAGCGGATGCCCATCGCGTTGATCTGCCCCAGGATTTCCATGGTCTGCTCGCCGTGCTGCATCAGCGCCGTTTCGGTGATCTCGAATTCGATCAGCGCCGGGTCGATCCCGGTTTCTCCCAGCACGCGCCGGATCGATTCGATCAGCCCGCGGTGCATGAACTGGCGCGGCGACAAATTGACCGCCAGCGGCACCGCCGTCATTCCCTCGCGCTGCCACGCCATGCTTTGCTCGCACGCGCGCCGCATCACCCATTCGCCGACCGGCACGATCAATCCGTTTTCTTCGATGATGGGGATGAAGTGGTCCGGCAGCACCAGCCCGTGCCCCGGACGGCGCCAGCGCAGCAGCACTTCCATGGTGTGCACCCGGCGCGTGCCGATGTCGATGATGGGCTGGTAGAACAGCTCGAATTGTCCGTGCGCCAGCGCGCCGCGCAGCGCGCTCTCGAGCTCGAAGTGCTGCGCCGCCGCCAGGTTCATGCGCTCGGTGAAGTACTGGTAATTATTGCGGCCGTTCGCCTTTGCGTGATACATGGCCGCGTCGGCATGCCGCATCAGCGTCGCCACGTCGTCGCCATCGTCCGGATACATGCACACGCCGATCGATGGCGTGATGTGCAGCAGGCGATCGTCGACCGGGAACGGCAGCGCCAGCACGTCGATGATCTTCTGCGCCACCTGGCTGCTTTCCTCAAGCCCGTCGATACCCGGCACCAGCACCACGAATTCGTCGCCACCCAGGCGCGCCACGGTGTCGCTGGCGCGCACCGCATGGCACAGGCGCCCGGCGACCTCCTTGAGCAGGCGGTCGCCCGTCAGGTGCCCGAGAGAGTCGTTGATGGTCTTGAAGCGGTCAAGGTCGATGAACATCACGGCCAGCTTGCTGCCCGAGCGCTTCACGCCGAGCATGGCGTGGTCCAGCCGGTCCGACAGCAAGGCGCGGTTGGGCAGGCCGGTCAGGCTGTCGTGATAGGCCATGTGGTTCACGCGCGCCTCGGCCTGGCGCCGTTCGACGATCTCGCCTTGCAGCAGCGCGTTGGCGCCGGCCAGTTCGGCGGTGCGCTCCAGCACCCGCACTTCGAGTTCGTCGCGCGCCAGGCGCACCGCTTCGCCGGCCTCGCGCCGCGCGGTCACGTCGTCGACCAGCCACACCGAGCGCCCGGTCGCATGCGCCAGGTCGAACGGGCGTCCCGACAGGCGCGCCCAGAAGCTGCTGCCATCCTTGCGCACCAGCCGGTATTCGGCCATGTGCACGCGCCCCGCCTCGAAGTCGCGCGTGGTCTCGGCGCGCGCCAGGTCCCAGCTGGCGCGGTCCGGGTACAGCGCGCGCACCGACACGCCCTCCACTTCGCCCGGCCCGTAGCCGAACAGTTCTTCCATCTTGGCGTTGCAGCGCAGGTTCATGCCGTGTTCGACCACCGCGATGCCGAGCACCGCACTGTCGAGGATGGCCTGGTTTTCCAGCAGCGCGTTGCGCAGCGATTCCTCGGCGCGCTTGGCGTCGGTGCGGTCTTCGATGATCCAGATCGTGCCCTGCGACGGGTCGGCGGGATTGACGACGTAGGCGATCAGCTGCGCCCACAGCACGCTGCCGTCCTTGCGCGCCATCCCGACTTCGGTGTGAAACGGTTTGCCGACCGAGAGCAGCGGGCCGGCCGCCGCGCCGATGGCGGCGTAGACCTCGTCGCTGGGATACAGCGCGCGCCCCGGCAGGCCCAGTCCCTCGCTGCCCTGGTAGCCGAACATGTCGGCAAAACCGCGGTTGTAGCGCGTGATGATGCGGTTCTTGGTGAACAGGATGCTGACCGAGGCGTTGGTCATGATGGCCTGCACCTCGACCAGGGTCTGGCGCGCTTCGGTCACGTCTTCCAGGATCCAGATGGTGCCCTGCTCGCGCCGTTCGGCGTCCACCGTCTGCGCGCGCACGCGGCACCAGAACAGGGTGCCGTCGCGCTGGCGGAACTGGTATTCGGGCGTCTCGAACGGCAGGCCGTTGCCGAGCAGCGGCCCGGCGGCGCGTCCGAATTGTTCGTACGCTTCGGGCGACGGGAACACATCGACCGCAGGCCTTCCGGTCATTTCCTCAGGCGTGTAGCCGAACATCTCGGCCATGCGCGGATTACACGACAACATGATCCCGCCGCGGCTGAACAGGATGCCGACCGAGGCGTTGTCCAGGATCGCCTTCTGCTCCAGCAGCACCTGGCGGGTCGCTTCCTCGGCCGTCTTTTGCGCGCTGCGGTCGTCCACGATCCAGATCGTATCCTGCTTGCCGCGCCCGGCGTTGATCGCATAGATGTAAGCGTGCGCCCAGAAGGCGCTGCCGTCCTGGCGCAGCATCTCGATGTCGGCCTGGTAGGGACGGCCGGCGCGCAGCAGCGGCTGCGCTTCCCGCTGCAAGGCCTCATAGGCGGCGCCGGACACGAACAGTTCGGCGGCCGTGTGACCGAGCCCCGACTCGCCGGCAAAGCCGAAGCAGCGGCCGAACTGGTGGTTGTAGCGCAGGATGCGGTTATCGCGCTGGAAGGCGATGCCCAGCGGGGCGTTGTCCATGATCGCCTGCATTTCGAGCAGCGCGCGGCGCAGGCGCGTTTCGTTCTGGTGCAGATCGTCGATATCTTCGACGATCCAGATGGTGCCGTGCGCCTCGTCGCGCGGATCGACGGCGCGCCCGTACAGGCGGCACCAGAGCAGCACCCCATCCTTGCGGCGCAGGCGCAGCTCGCCCGCGTACGAGCCGCCGGCGGCCAGCCGCGGACCGGCCTCGCTGCTCATCTGTTCGTGGCTGCGCTGGCTGGGGAAGACGGTGACGGTGGGCAGGCCGATGAGTTCATCGGCGCTGTAGCCGAAGATTTCGGCGGCGCGGATATTACATTCGCAAATTTCGCGGTTTTTGCTGAGGATGATGCCGACCGCCGCGTTTTCGACGATGGCCTTTTGCTCCATCACCGTCTTGCGCAGCGCGGCCTGGTCGCGGTCGTAGCGCCGGATATCGGTAAACACGTACGTCGCGCCGCCGTCGGGCAGCGCCTTGGGCAAGACCTGGACCGCGATCGACTGCCCGTGCGCGTGCAGCGCGCTTTCCCACAGCCGGCCGGCGCCATTGTCCGCGCGCAGGCGCAGGGAGGCGTCGTGGCGCGCCGCGGGCGCGAACAGATCGAGCAGGGGGAGTCCGGCGGGGTTCGCGCCGAGCAGGGCGCACAAGGCCGCATTGGCGGCATGGACCCTGCCGTGCGCGTCGCAGGCACAGGCGGGCGACCCAATCAACTGGAGCGCTTCAGCGACGAAATCAGGCTTGGTTGATAAGCGATCCATGTCCCCACGACAGCGTAAGTCCGCCGCCTCCGTGATGGGCAACGAGAGCTTGATCATAAACCACAATTGGCCGTAAATTACCGGAAAAGCCGGGGAAAACCCAAAAAACAGAAACGCCCACCACGCGCGGGGCGGGGTGGGCGCTGTGCACAACGCTCGCGCAGGGCTGCTAGAGCCCCTGTAAGGCGTCGCCGGGTATGCGCACCCATCCCTCCATCAGCACGCGCGCGCTGCGGCTCATGATGGCCTTGGCAACGCTCCAGTCGCCATCGACCTGGGTCGCTTCGGCGCCCACGCGCAAGGTGCCCGACGGATGGCCGAAGCGCACCGCGTTACGCCCTGCCCCGCCGGCCGCCAGGCTGACCAGGGTGCCGGGAATGGCGGCCGCGGTGCCGATGGCCACGGCGGCGGTGCCCATCATCGCGTGGTGCAGCTTCCCCATCGACATGGCGCGCACCAGCAGGTCGACGTCTTCGGCCGCTACCTGTTTGCCGCTCGACGACACGTACGCTGCGGCCGGCGCCACGAAGGCCACCTTGGGCGTGTGCTGGCGCGTGGCCGCTTCGTCCACATGCTTGATCAAGCCCATGCGCACGGCGCCGTGCGCGCGGATCGTTTCGAACATGGCCAGCGCTTCGGGGTCGCCGTTGATCGCCTCCTGCAGCTCGGTGCCGATGTAGCCGAGCGCCTGCGCGTTGACGAAAATCGTCGGGATGCCGGCGTTGATCATGGTGACCTTGAGCGTGCCCAGTCCCGGCACGTCCAGGTCGTCGACCACGTGCCCGGTCGGGAACATGGCGCCGCCGGCGCCCTCTTCTTCCGCCGCCGGGTTCATGAATTCGAGCTGCACTTCGGCCGCCGGGAACGTGACGCCATCGAGTTCGAAGTCGCCCGTTTCCTGCACCGCGCCACCAGTAACCGGCACATGCGCGATGATGGTCTTGCCGATGTTCGCTTGCCAGATGCGCACCACGGCCACGCCGTCGTGCGGAACGCGGGCCGGATCCACCAGCCCCGCGCTGATGGCGAACGAGCCCACCGCGGCCGACAGGTTGCCGCAGTTGCCGCTCCAGTCCACGAAGGCCTTGTCGATGGCCACCTGGCCGAACAGGTAGTCGACGTCGTGCTCAAGCCTGGCGCTTTTGGACAGGATGACCGTCTTGCTGGTGCTCGAGGTGGCGCCGCCCATGCCGTCGATCTGCTTGCCGTAGGGGTCGGGGCTGCCGATCACGCGCAGCAGCAGCGCGTCGCGCGCGGCGCCCGCCACCTGCGCCGCTTCGGGCAAGTCCTGCAGGCGAAAGAACACGCCTTTGCTGGTGCCGCCGCGCATATACGTGGCGGCAATCCTGATTTGAGGTAGGTGCGCCATCATGCTTCCTTTACGGTCGATTCGAGGAAGTCCTGGGCGAAGCGCTGCAGCACGCCGCCGGCTTCGTAGATCGCCACTTCTTCGGCGGTGTCCAGGCGGCAGATGACCGGCACTTCGACCACGTCGCCCGAAACATGCCTGATCACCAGCGTGAGCGTGGCGCGCGGGGTGCGTTCGCCCAGCACGTCGAAGGTTTCGCTGCCGTCGATCGCCAGGGTGATCCGGTTCTCGCCAGGCAGGAATTCCAGCGGCAGCACGCCCATGCCGACCAGGTTGGTGCGGTGGATGCGTTCGAACCCTTCTGCCACGATGGCCTCCACGCCGGCCAGGCGCACGCCCTTGGCGGCCCAGTCGCGCGAGGAACCCTGGCCGTAGTCGGCGCCAGCGATGATGATCAAGGGCTGCTTGCGCTCCATGTAGGTCTGGATCGCTTCCCACATGCGCGTGACCGTGCCTTCCGGTTCGATACGCGCCAGCGAGCCCGCCTTGACCTTGCCGTCCACCATGACCATCTCGTTTTTCAGGGTCGGATTGGCGAAGGTGGCGCGCTGCGCGGTCAGGTGGTCGCCCCGGTGGGTCGCGTAGGAATTGAAGTCTTCTTCCGGCAGGCCCATTTTCGCCAGGTATTCGCCGGCTGCGGAATCGAGCATGATCGCGTTCGACGGCGACAGATGGTCGGTGGTGATATTGTCGCCCAGGACCGCGAGCGGACGCATGCCGGCCAGGGTGCGCTCACCGGCCAGCGCGCCTTCCCAGTACGGCGGACGGCGGATGTAGGTGGTATTCGGACGCCAGTCGTACAGCGGGCTGACCTTGATGCCGTCGTCTTCCTGTTTGGCGAACATCGGAATGTAGACCTTGTGGAAGTGCGCCGGCTTCACGCTCGACGCCACCAGGGCGTCGATCTCCTCGTCGCTCGGCCAGATATCCTTGAGCGTGACCGGCTTGCCGTCGGCGCCGGTGCCCAGCACGTCCTTTTCGATGTCGAAGCGGATCGTGCCGGCGATCGCGTAGGCGACCACCAGCGGCGGCGAGGCCAGGAAGGCCTGTTTCGCGTACGGGTGGATGCGGCCGTCGAAGTTGCGGTTGCCCGACAGGACGGCGGTCGCGTACAGGTCGCGCTCCACCACTTCCTGTTGAATCACCGGGTCGAGCGCTCCGGACATGCCGTTGCAGGTGGTGCAGGCGTAAGCGACGACACCAAAACCGAGCGTTTCCAGTTCGCGCATCAGGCCAGCGTCTTCCAGGTACAGGGTGACGGCCTTGGAGCCCGGCGCCAGCGAGCTTTTGACCCAGGGTTTGCGCGTCAGTCCCAGCTTGTTGGCGTTACGCGCGAGCAGGCCGGCGGCGATCATGTTGCGCGGGTTGTTGGTGTTGGTGCAGCTGGTGATGGCCGCAATGATGACGGCGCCGTCGGGCATCAGGCCCGGTTCGTTTTCGACCACGCCGCTGATGCCGCGCGCGGCCAGTTCCGACGTCGGCACGCGGTTGTGCGGATTGGACGGGCCGGCGATGGTGCGCACCACCGACGACAGGTCGAAGCGCAGCACGCGCTCGTACTCGGCATTCTTGAGCGTCGCGCCCCACAAGCCGGTGTGCTTCGCGTACAGCTCGACCAGCTTGACCAGTTCGTCGTCGCGGCCGGTGAGCTTGAGATAGGTAATGGTCTGCTCGTCGATGTAGAACATCGCGGCGGTCGAGCCGTATTCGGGCGCCATGTTGGAAATCGTCGCGCGGTCGCCCAGGGTCAGGTGGGCGGCGCCGTCGCCGTAGAACTCGAGGTATGACGAGACCACCTTCTGCTGGCGCAGGAATTCGGTCAGCGCCAGCACCGTGTCGGTGGCGGTGATGCCCGGCTGCGGTTTGCCGGTCAGTTCGACGCCGATGATGTCCGGCAGGCGCATCCACGAAGCGCGGCCGAGCATCACGCTTTCCGCTTCCAGGCCGCCAACGCCGATGGCGATAACGCCGAGCGCGTCGACCATCGGGGTGTGCGAGTCGGTGCCGACCAGCGTGTCCGGAAAGGCCACGCCGCCCTGCACCTGGATGACCGGCGACATGCGCTCCAGATTGATCTGGTGCAGGATGCCGTTACCCGGCGGGATTACGTCGACATTCTTGAACGCCTTCTTGGTCCAGTTGATGAAGTCGAAACGGTCTTCATTGCGGCGGTCCTCGATGGCGCGGTTCTTGTCGAAAGCGTCGGGATCGAAACCGCCGCATTCGACTGCCAGCGAATGGTCGACCACGAGCTGGGTCGGCACCACCGGATTGACCAGGGCCGGATCACCGCCCTGCAGGGCAATGGCGTCGCGCAGGCCGGCCAGGTCGACCAGCGCGGTCTGGCCGAGGATGTCGTGGCAGACCACGCGCGCCGGAAACCACGGAAAGTCCAGGTCGCGCTTGCGCTCGATCAGTTGGCCCAGCGAGGCGTTCAAGGTCGCGGGGTCGCAACGGCGCACCAGGTTTTCGGCCAGCACGCGCGAGGTGTAGGGCAGCTTGTCGTAGGCGCCGGGCGCGATGGCGTCGACCGCGGCGCGCGCGTCGAAGTAATCGAGCTTGGTCCCCGGCAGGTTCTTGCGGTGATTCGTGTTCATGTCGGATCCTTACCTGCTTATTTACTTGCGGTCGGCCAGCGGCACGAAGGTCAGGTCGTCCGGACCGACGTAGTTGGCGCTCGGGCGGATGATCTTGTTGTCGATGCGCTGCTCGATCACGTGGGCGGCCCAGCCGGAGGTGCGCGAGATCACGAACAGTGGCGTGAACATCGCGGTCGGCACGCCCATCATGTGGTACGACACGGCGGAAAACCAGTCCAGGTTCGGGAACATTTTTTTGACTTCCCACATGACCGTTTCCAGGCGCTCGGCGATGTCGAACATCTTGGTCGAACCTGCGCCTTCGGACAGCGAACGCGCCACTTCCTTGATGACCTTATTGCGCGGATCGGACACGGTATAGACCGGGTGGCCGAAGCCGATCACGACTTCCTTGTTGGCGACGCGGTTGCGGATGTCGGCTTCGGCTTCGTCCGGGTTCTCGTAGCGCTTCTGGATATCGAGCGCGACTTCGTTGGCGCCGCCGTGCTTCGGTCCGCGCAGCGCGCCGATGGCGCCGGTGATGGCCGAGTGGATGTCCGAACCCGTGCCGGCGATTACGCGCGCGGTGAAGGTCGAGGCGTTGAATTCGTGTTCCGCGTACAGGATCAGCGAGGTGTGCATCGCCTTGACCCACGCCTCTGGCGGCTTGAAGCCGTGCAGCAGGTGCAGGAAGTGCCCGCCGATCGAGTCGTCGTCGGTTTGCGTTTCGATGCGGCGGCCGTTATGGCTGAAGTGGTACCAGTACAGCAGCATCGAGCCGAAGGAGGCCATCAGGCGATCGGCGATGTGGCGCGCGCCAGGGACATTGTGGTCGTCTTTTTCGGGCAGCACGCAGCCGAGGGTCGACACGCCCGTGCGCATCACGTCCATCGGGTGGCTCGATGCCGGCAGCGCTTCGAGCGCGCTCTTGACCGCCTGCGGCAGGCCGCGCATCGATTTCAGGTGCGCCTTGTAGCCGCGCAGTTCGCCGTCGTTCGGCAGTTTGCCGTGCACCAGCAGGTAGGCGATTTCTTCGAACTCGCAGCTGTCGGCGACGTCCAGGATGTCGTAACCGCGGTAGTGCAGGTCGTTGCCGGTTTTGCCGACCGAGCACAGTGCGGTGTTACCGGCGGTGACGCCGGACAGCGCGACCGATTTTTTCGGCTTGAATGGGACGGCGTCGGCCGGGGTGGTGATGTCAGTCATGTGAACTCGCGATTCTTATCAATTATGTGATTACTGTCGATCTGTTACTTCTCTTTACCCTGGGCGAACAGCGAGTCGAGCTTTTGCTCGTACTCGTGGTAGCCAAGGTAGTCGTACAGCTCCATGCGGCTTTGCATGGTCGGCACGACGTTTTTCTGGGTGCCTTCGGCGCGTAGCGTCTTGTAGAAGTTCAAGGCCGCCGCGTTCATGGCGCGGTAGGCGCCGCAGCAGTACAGGGCGATGTCGACCTTGTGCGCGCGCAGTTCGTCGAGCGTGAACAGGGGCGTGGCGCCGAATTCGGTCAGGTTGGCGAGAATCGGCACCTTGACCGCGTCGCGCACCTGGCTGTACATCTCCAGCTTGGTGATCGCTTCCGGGAAGATCATGTCGGCGCCCGCTTCGACGTAGGCGCAGGCGCGGTCGATGGCCGCGTTCAGGCCTTCCACGGCCAGCGAATCGGTCCGCGCCATGATGACGAAGCTTTCGTCATGGCGGGCATCGACGGCGGCTTTGATGCGGTCGACCATTTCTTCCTTGCTGACGATTTCCTTGCCCGGACGGTGGCCGCAGCGCTTGGCCGACACCTGGTCTTCCATGTGCACCGCAGCCACGTCGGCGCGGATCATGTGGCGGATCGTGCGCGCGATGTTGAAGGCGCCGCCCCAGCCGGTGTCGATGTCGACCATCAGCGGCAAGCCGCAGGTGTCGGTGATGCGCTGGGCATCGGTGATCACGTCGTCCATGGTGCTGATGCCGAGGTCCGGCATGCCGAGCGAGTTGGCGGCCACGCCGCCACCGGACAGGTACACGGCCTTGTAGCCGGTTTGCTCGGCCATGCGCGCGGTGTAGGCGGTGATGGTGCCGACCACCTGCAATGGCGACTCTTCCTGGACTGCACGGCGGAACATCGCGCCTCGTGATTCTCTCATTACGTTTCTCCTGGGATGATGCGTTAAACAGACGACCCTGACAGCATTGCAAGCGCCGTGCCACCCATGTCGCATGGCGACGCGCAGTTAGACAACAACGTAAACGGCTTTACATTCAATAGCTTGCGCTAAATCAAAACGAGCCTAGCGGAAATAGTGCTCAATAGCGATGTTTCACAATTGTTTCATCGTGAAACATCGAAACGCCGATACGGTACAATTGAAACATGCCCTACTCTTCCCGTACCGCTTCCGACGCCAACGACAAACCGGTCATCTGGACGGTTTCCGTCTCGCGCCTGTCCGACCTGTTCCGCGACATCACGCTCGAATACGACCACCTGGCGTCGATCGAGCCGGTCAACCTCGGCTTCGACGACGCGGCGCGGCATATCCGCGAGCGCATGGCCACCGAACGCTGCGACGTGGTGATTGCGGCCGGCTCCAACGCGGCTTACCTCAAGGGGCGCGTATCGGTGCCGGTGGTGATCGCCAAGGCCAGCGGCTTCGACATGATGCAGGCGCTGGCGCGCGCGCGCCGCGTATCGACGCGCATCGGCGTCATCACCTATCAGCAGCAGCTGCCCGAACTGGCCGAATTTGCCGGCACGTTCGGCTTGAACATCGCGCAGCGCACCTACGTGACGGAAGAAGACGCGCGCGCCCAGATCAACGACCTGAAGGCGGCCGGCATCGAAGCCATCGTCGGCGCGGGCCTGATCACCGACCTGGCCGAAGAAGCGGGACTGACCGGCGTGTTCGTGTATTCGGCCGCGTCGATCCGCCAGGCTTTTGACGATGCGCTGGAACTGGCGCGCCTGACGCAGCTCGAATCGAACAGCGGCCGCCGCCCGGTGGTCGCCGACACCCTGCGCACGCGGCATGGCCTGAACGATCTGCGCGGCGAGTCGCCAGCCATGGAGACCTTGCGCCAGGCGGTGGTGCTGTATGCGCGCTCGCCCGCCACGGTACTGATCGAAGGCGAAACCGGCACCGGCAAGGAACTGGTGGCGCAGGCGATTCACCGCGAGAGCCCGCGCAGCCTGGGCGCGAACCGGCCGTTCGTGGCCATCAATTGCGGCGCGGTGGCCGAGTCGCTGCTGGAATCGGAACTGTTCGGGCATGAGGAAGGCGCGTTTACCGGTGCGCGCCGCGGCGGCCATGCGGGGCTGTTCGAAGCGGCCAACCGCGGCACCTTGTTCCTCGACGAGATCGGCGAAATGCCGCTGCCGCTGCAAACGCGCCTCTTGCGCGTGCTGGAAGAACGCGAAGTGGTGCGCGTCGGCGGCACGCGCCCGATTGCGATCAATGTGCGCGTGGTGTGCGCCACCCACTGCGACCTGGAACAGCGGGTGCGCGACGGACGCTTTCGGGCCGATCTGTTTTACCGGCTGGCGGTGCTGCGGCTGACATTGCCGCCGCTGCGCGAACGCGCGGGCGACGTGGCGGCGCTGGCCGAGTGGTCGCTCAAGAACGCGCTGGCGGCGCTGGGCGCGCGGCCGCATCCGAACCTGCATGCGGAGATGACGGGCTGCGCGCCGCTGCTGGAGCGCTACGGCTGGCCGGGCAATGTGCGCGAACTGCGCAACCTGATGGAACGGGTGGCGTTGTTCCTGGCGGCCGAACCGTTGCAGGCACTCACGCCGGCGTTTGTGCTGTCGGTCGCGCCGGAACTGGGGCGGGATGCAGCGCCGCTGCCCGTGCAAGCGAGCGTGCAGGCGCCGGTGCCAGCAACGGTGGAGGACGTACTGGCGCGCTTCGGCGGACGGCGCGACGAGGCGGCGGCGCATCTGGGCATCAGCCGCACCACCTTGTGGCGCAAGCTGAAATCGGCATCGAAGTAAAGCCGCGACGACCCGGCCGCATTCACGCTTCTTCCCGCACCACGAGCACGATCTTGCCGCGAATGTGGCCGCGTGCCGCGCGCTCATGGGCCTGGCGAGCCTGCGCGAGCGGGAAGCTGCTGTCGATGGCCACCCGCACCGTGCCCGTCTCGAACAGGCGTGCGGCTTGCGTAAGCTGGGCGCCGTTCGACCGCACCTGGGTCGCCGAGACCGTATAACCGGCTTTCGCGGCCTCCTCGCCACCGGTGAAGCCGAGCGGGTAAACCGGATACAAGGCGCCCCCGGGTTTGAGCGTTGCCAGGAAGCGGCCGGTTTCCGGGCCGCCGACCGTATCGAGCACCACATCGACGCCGTGGACGGCCTGTTCCGGCTTGACCAGCGTGTAGTCGATGAATTCGTCGGCGCCGATATCGCGCAAAAAAGCTTCGTGCGCGCCCGACGCGACTGCGATCACGTGCGCTCCCTTCCATTTCGCCAGCTGGACCGCCAGATGACCGACGCCGCCCGCGGCACCGTTGACCAGCACCGTCCTGCCGTCGAGCGGCACGGGACGATGCGCGGTGGCTTGGAACGGGTTCGGGTGTTCATGTCCGAGCGCGATCAGGAACTGCCATGCCGTCAGCAGCGCCATCGGCGACGCGGCGGCGCTTGCGTGATCGATGCCGTGCGGTTTATGCGCCAGGTCAGAGGCCGGCGCGGCGACATATTCTGCATACGCGGCGCTGTCGCCAAAGCTGGGGAAGCGGATCATCCCGAACACGGCGTCGCCGACGGCAAAGCCGCGCACGTCCGCAGCGACGGCTTCGACCACGCCCGAGACGTCGGAACCGGGAATGACCGGCAGGCGGACCGGCGGGCGCCAGTCGGGCGGCAGTGCGCTGTAGCCGTCGCGCAGGTACCAGTCGGGCGGATTGATCCCCACCGCGCAGACGCGCACCAGCACTTCTCCGGCTCGCAGTTCAGGCCTCGGCGCATCCTCGTAGCGCAGCACCTCGGGGCCGCCGAATGCGTGCACGCGCACCGCCTTCATCGTCTTGGTTGACATTGGATTCTCCTTCGTTAAGAATGGGCGTCGATGAACGGAACACCGCTCCAGAAAATTCGGAGCGCCGCTCCACTTAATTTAATATACGGAGCATGGCTCCGCTTGTCAAGGCCATCCATGCGCGCCGACGCCAAAAAAAACTACGACCATCTACTTGACGTTGCACGCAGCGTCGTCGCCGAGCAGGGTGTCGAGGCATCCCTGCGCGACGTTGCCCGCCGGGCCGGCGTGGGCATCGGCACGCTGTATCGCCACTTCCCCACCCGCGAAGCCTTGCTCGAAGCGCTGCTGCGCGAGAGCTTCGACCATGTGACGGCCAGGGCAGCCGAATTTGCCCAGTCCGAAGCCCCCGACCACGCACTCGTGTCGTGGCTGCGCGAAATGGTCGCGCTGACCTACGATCACCGGGGCGTGATCGCATCGATGGCGAGCGCCATCGAGGACGAGAACTCCGCGCTGCACGGGTCCTGCGTCATGCTGCGCGCCTCGGGCGCCGCTCTGCTGGCACGCGCCCAGGCCGCAGGCAAGGCACGCCAGGATATCGACGGCACCGACCTTCTGGCGCTGGTGTCGGCACTGGCATGGCTCAACGACCAGGCCCCGTTCGCAGCGCGCGTCGATCATCTGTTCGATGTGATCGCGAGCGCCATCCTGGCGCAGCCCGGGCCACTGGCGCAGCATCCCAACTAACATGGAAACGAGGATGACTTGAGCAAACCGGATCGGAATTCATATATCAAAGCATAGAATTATTCGTTCCATCGCCGTCATCGCACGCCTATGATCCGCCCTTTTTCCGCCGCGGCGGCTGCCCACAAGGCCGCCAAGCCCGGCTTTCGGAGGTTCTCATGTCATCCGCACCGCAGCCCGCCCTGTTTTCCCTGATCGGCAATACCCCGCTGATCGAAGTGACCCGCATCGACACCGGTCCGTGCCGCCTGTTCCTCAAGCTCGAATCCCAAAACCCGGGCGGCTCCATCAAGGACCGCATCGGCCGTGCCATGATCGAAGCGGCTGAAGCCGACGGCAGCCTGAAACCGGGCGGCGTCGTGGTCGAAGCGACCGCCGGCAATACGGGCCTCGGCCTGGCCCTGGTCGCGCGCCTGAAGGGCTACCGCGTGGTGCTGGTCGTACCCGACAAAATGGCGATCGAAAAAATCCTGCACCTCAAAGCGCTCGGCGCCGAAATCCACCTGACCCGCTCCGACGTCGGCAAGGGCCATCCGGAGTACTACCAGGATTATGCGGCGCGCCTGGCGCGCGAGATTCCCGGATCGTGGTTCGCCGACCAGTTCAACAACCCGGCCAATCCGCTGGCGCACCAGACGACGACCGGCCCGGAACTGTGGGAACAGACCGGGCATGACCTGGACGCCATCGTGGTCGGCATCGGTTCGTCCGGCACCCTGAGCGGCCTGTCGCGCTACTTCGAAACGGTGCAGCCTGACCTGGAATTCGTGCTGGCCGATCCTGAAGGCTCGATCCTGGCCGACTACATCAATACCGGCGTGCTGCGCGACGACGCCGGCTCGTGGGCGGTCGAAGGCATCGGCGAAGACTTCATTCCCGCCATCGCCGACCTGTCGCGCGTCAAAAGCGCCTACACCATCAGCGATGAAGACAGTTTCGGCAGCGCGCGCATGCTGCTGCGCGAAGAAGGCATCCTGGCCGGTTCGTCCAGCGGCACCCTGCTGGCCGCCGCGCTGCGCTATTGCCGCGCGCAGAGCACGCCCAAAAACGTGGTGACGTTTGTCTGCGACACCGGCACCCGCTATCTGACCAAGGTGTACAGCGACGGCTGGATGGTCGACCAGGGCCTGCTGCAGCGCCCGACGCTCGGCGACTTGCGCGACCTGATCGGCCGCCGCTTCGACGATGGCGACGTGATCACCGTGGCTCCGTCCGACACCCTGCTCACGGCGTTCAACCGCATGCGCAGCGCCGACCTGGCGCAACTGCCGGTGATCGACAATGGCCGCCTGGCCGGCATCCTGGACGAGTCGGACCTGCTGCTGCATGTGACCGGCGACGCGACGCGCTTTCGCGATGCGGTCGGCAGTACCATGACGTCCGAACTGCAAACCCTGCGTCCATCCGCCAGCATGGCGCAACTGCGCGATATACTCGACCGCGGCCTGACTGCCGTGATCAGCGACGAGGGCCATTTTTATGGCCTGATTACCCGCTTCGACCTTCTTAACCACTTGCGCAGGACCCTGTCGTGAGCCAACCCGTGAGCAAAACCGTGAGCAAACCCATGACCGAATCGACCAGCAAAAAACACCTTTCCACGCGCGTGATCCACGGTGGCCAGTCGCCCGATCCGTCGACCGGCGCGGTCATGCCGCCGATTTACGCCACTTCCACCTACGTGCAGGAGAGCCCGGGCGTGCACAAGGGCCTCGATTACGGGCGCTCGCACAACCCGACCCGCTGGGCGCTGGAGCGCTGCGTGGCCGACCTGGAAGGCGGCGCGCAGGCGTTCGCCTTCGCCTCGGGCCTGGCCGCCATTTCGACCGTGCTGGAACTGGCCGACGCCGGCTCGCACATCATCGCCGGCGACGACATGTACGGCGGCACCTACCGCCTGTTCGAGCGCGTGCGCCGGCGCAGCGCGGGCCACGACTTTACGTACGTCGACCTGACCGACCCGGCCAGGCTGCTGGCCGCCATCCGCCCCGAAACACGCATGGTGTGGGTCGAAACGCCGACCAACCCGATGCTCAAGCTGGCCGACCTGAAAGCCATCGGCGACATCTGCCGCGAGCGCGGCATCATTTCGGTGTGCGACAACACCTTCGCCAGCCCGATCGTCCAGCGTCCGCTGGAACTGGGGATCGACATCGTGGTGCACTCGACGACCAAGTACATGAACGGCCACTCGGACGTCATCGGCGGCATCGCGGTGGTCGGCGCGCAAGAGCACCAGGCGGCATGGGGCGAGCAGCTGGGCTTTCTGCAAAATTCGGTGGGCGCGATCCAGGGTCCATTCGACAGTTTCCTGGTCCTGCGCGGCATCAAGACGCTGGCGCTGCGCCTGGAACGCCACTGCGCCAGCGCGCTGGAGCTGGCCGGGTGGCTAGAAAACGAGCCGAAGGTGGCCCGCGTGTTCTATCCCGGCCTGGCCTCGCATGCGCAGCATGAATTGGCAAAACGCCAGATGAACGGTTTTGGGGGCATCATCTCGATCCAGCTCGATACCGACCTGGCCGGCGCGCGCCGCTTCCTGGAACGCTGCGAGGTGTTCACCCTGGCCGAAAGCCTGGGCGGGGTCGAGAGCCTGATCGAACATCCGGCCCTGATGACGCATGCCACCATTCCGCCGGCGCAGCGCGCGCTGCTCGGCATCAGCGATGGGTTGATTCGCCTGTCGGTCGGCGTGGAACACGTGGAAGACCTGCGCGACGACCTGCGCGCCGCGCTCGCGGCCATCTGACAGCCTGTTGATCCGGTCAACTCCGGCAGACAAATACATCGAAGCGGGGCCGGTATTGCACCGCCCTGTGCCGTCGGGATGTCAGGCGCCGGCATCGGCGTTCTTCGCCGGGTCGCTGGCGGCGAAATGCTCGATGTCCCCGACGAATTTCTGCAGGAGCCTGACCAGCTCGTCGAATTCGCGCTCGTCCCATTGTTCGAAGATCGCCCGTCCGATCCGTTCGCGGGCGATATTGACCGCGTCGGTCATTGCCTTGCCCTGCTCCGTCATCAGCGCTTCGCGCACCCGCCCATCTTTCTCCCCCGCCCGGCGCTTCACCAGGCCCAGGCTCTCCAGTTTCGCCACCTGCCGGCTAACCGTCGTGTAGTCGCGCCCGATATGCTCGGCCAGGTCGATGACCCCGATCGGGGCCAGCCGGTCGATACTCACCA
The DNA here is from genome assembly GCA_036386755.1 of Telluria sp. Classification (GTDB taxonomy): domain Bacteria; phylum Pseudomonadota; class Gammaproteobacteria; order Burkholderiales; family Burkholderiaceae_D; genus Telluria_A. The sequence continues at coordinate 49,257 of DASVVC010000088.1, read as the reverse complement.
GTAGCGGAAACAGCGCGCGGTCGAGCGCAATGCCCGCTTCGCGCACCATCCTTTCGTCGACCTGCGGCCGGCTCATGAAGCTGACAATGCGCGTCATGGCGCTGTGCACGTGCTTCAATTTCTCGGAATTAAGTGTATCTTGCACTTTTTTCTTTGATGACATACTATTCCCTCAGTTGAGTGCATATTACACATATAGGGAATGATTATGACAGAGAACATGGACATTGACATCCTGATCTGCGGCGCCGGCGCCGCCGGGCTGACGCTCGCCATCGACCTGGCGCGGCGCGGCGTGTCGTTCCGCCTGGTCGACAAGATGGACGGACCCTTCCACGGATCGCGCGGCAAGGGCATCCAGCCGCGCACCCAGGAAATTTTCGAGGATCTGGGCATCATCGACCGGATCGTCGCGGCCGGCGGCCTCTATCCACCGCAGCGCCTGTATGGCGAAGACGGCATCAGCGCCGTGTCCGAGGCCGGGAAAGTTGTGGCGCCGACGCCGGCCGAACCGTATCAACTGGCGCTGATGGTGCCGCAATATTTGACCGAAGCCGTGATGCGCGAGCGGCTGGCCGAGTTGGGCCACGCGCCGCAATTCGGCTGCGAGCTGACCGGCTTCGAACAGGATGACGAGGGCGTGACCGCGCACCTGTTGAGCAAGACCGGCGCGCAAGTGGTGCGCGCGCGCTATCTGATCGGCACCGACGGCGGGCGCAGCTTTGTGCGCCAGGCGCTGGCGATCAAATTTCCAGGCAAGACACTGGGCGTGCGCGCGGTCGTGGCCGATGTCGCGCTGACCGGGCTGGGACGCGACGCGTGGCACCGCTTCAACAAGGATTCGATGGAACGCCACATGGCGCTGTGTCCGCTGGGCGGCACCGACCTGTTCCAGTTGCAGGCGCCGGTTGCGCCCGAAGGCGATGTCGACCTGTCGGCCGAAGGCTTGAGCGCCATGATCGCGCAGCGCACCGGGCGCACCGATATCGTCGTCGATGCCGTGTCCTGGGCCTCGACCTACACCATGAACGCGCGGCTGGCCGAGCGCTATCGCGTCAAGCGCGTGTTCCTGGCAGGCGACGCTGCCCACATCCACCCTCCCACCGGCGGCCAGGGGCTCAACACCAGCGTGCAGGATGCCTATAACCTGGGCTGGAAGCTGGCCGCGGTGGTCGGCGGCGCGCCCGATGCGCTGCTCGACACCTACGAGGAAGAACGGCGGCCGGTCGCGGCGGCCATGCTCGGTCTGGCGAGCCGGCTGCTCGATGCCGCCAGGCGCGGTGACATGAAGCGTGGGCGCGAGGTGCACCAGCTCGATCTCGGCTATGCGGAGTCGTCGCTCGCGCTGGAAGAACCAGGCCGCGAGCATGGGCTTGCCGCCGGCAGCCGCGCGCCCGACGCCCCGCTGCGCGGCGCCGCCGGCCAGGCCAGGCGCCTGTTCGACCTGTTCAAGGGTCCGCACTGGACGCTGCTCGGCTACGACACCGGCCGCGCCGCCATCGCCGCGCGTCCGGGCTTGCATATCCATGTGCTCGGCCAGCATGCCGAGCTTGCCGAAGAAGGCGGCCACCTGCGCGAGGCCTACGGCTTGAACGCCGGCGATTGGGTGCTGGTGCGTCCCGATGGCTATGTGGGGGCGAGCGTGCGCTCCGGCGCGCCGGAGGCACTGGCCGGCTACTTTGACAAAGTGGGACTCGGCCAGCTGCCAGTCCGGGCTTGATCCCGGATCAGATCACCGCGATGCGCAGCTCGCCAATGCCGTCGACGCTTGCTGCGAGCTGGTCGCCGCGCACGACCGGGCCGACGCCGGACGGCGTGCCGGTAAAAATCAGGTCGCCCGGCTGCAAGGTGAACAAGGTGGACAGATAGGCGATCGTCTCGGGAATCGACCAGATCAGGTCGGCAATATCACCCTTCTGCCGGGTCTGGCCGTTGACGGCCAGCTGCACCGCGCCGGCGTTCGGATGGCCGCACTGGGCCGCCGGCACGATGTCCGAGCACGGCGCCGAGCCGTCGAAGGCCTTGCCGGTTTCCCATGGACGGCCGAGCTTCTTGGCCTCGCCCTGCAGGTCGCGCCGGGTCATGTCCAGGCCGACCGCGTAGCCGTAAATGAGGGCGTTGGCGTCTTGCGCCTTCACGCGGCTGCCGCCGGCGGCCAGCGCCACGACCAGTTCCACCTCGTGATGCACGTCGTTCGACATGGACGGGTACTGAAACGCGGCGCCGTCGCCGACCACCGCGCTGGACGGCTTCATGAAAAAGAACGGCGCTTCGCGCTGCGGGTCGTGCCCCATCTCGCGCGCGTGGTCGGCGTAATTACGTCCCACGCAAAACACGCGGTTGACGGGAAAGCGCTCGCTGCGGCCACGGATCGGCAAGGTGGTGAGCGGTGGCGCATCGATGGCGAGCAGGTCGGCGGCGTTGGCGGTGTTTGTCATACGGTGTCTTTCAATGGGACTGATGGCGGATGTTCGCCAATATACCCCCATTAATACAGCCATTCACTCAGCCAGTAAGCAACGAACAAACCGAAAAGGGTCGCGCAATAATTATCCCGCCCCGCGCATTGGCGCATGCTGCAACAACGGCGGCATCGGCGCGCTGGCGGAGCAGGCGCTGGCAGACGACCCGGAACTGGTCATGGGCCGCGGCGTGTCCGACTGGACCGGTTGGCGCCAAAGGCGTGCGTCAAGCCGCTCAGTGGCTGCGCAGCTGGCCGGCGCTCTGCTGAAAATGCACGACCACGAACTGGCCGGCCTTGAGCGGGGCGAAGCCGACGCTGATGTTGACCACGCCGTGCTCCACATCGTCCTGGCTGGTGGTCTCGGGCCCGCAGCTGACAAAAAACGCTTCGTGCGGCACCTTGCCCTGGAAGGCGCCCTGGCGAAACAGGCCGACCATGAAGGCGTGGATGCAGAGGCGAACCTGGGCCCACAGCTGGTCGTCGTTCGGCTCGTACATCATCCAGCGCGTGCCGCGCACCAGGCTCTCTTCGATATACAGCGCGGTGCGGCGCACCGGGATGTATTTGCCTTGCGCGTCATCGGGGTCGTCCACGTGCAGGGTGCGCGCGCCCCAGATGATGCGTCCGGCCGACGGCATGCTGCGCAGGCAGTTGATGCCGAGGGGGTTGAGCATGCCGTTGTCGCTGTCGGACACCGGCACGCTCAGTTCCGGCACGCCAATCAGCGTGGCATCCATGCCGACCGGCGCCTTCCAGACGCCGCGCTGCTGGTCGGTGCGGGCGATGATGCCGGCCACCGCGCCGCAGGGAGCCAGCCGCGTGAGGCGCCCGCCGCGCTGGTCGACCGGCTGCAACAGGCGCGGGAAGAACAGCGCCGCATTCCTGCTGCCGGTGCCGAGGGCGGCCACGCCTTCGAGGGCGTTCTCGACGCTGTCCCAGGCCGGCGGCGGATCGACCAGCAGCATGGCACGCCGCAGTTCGCAGTAAGCGCCCGCTTCGGTTACCAGCGCGCTGTGCACGCCGGCGTCGAGCAGGTCGCCGCCGTTGTCCAGGTAGGGAGGAATGCACAGCAGGTTGAACAAATCGGCCCGGTCCAGCGCGTACAGGCCGGCCTTGCGCGCCATTTTTCCGTTACCGATGAAGTCCGCCAGCGTGAGCGGCAGTTCGGCGGCGGCTCGGTCGGCTCCGGCCACGCCGGCATTGCTGGCGGCGCCGCACTCCCAGGCGTCGCCATGCTCCGGCGCGCGCGCATGGCTGGCGGGGCGCTCTAGGGGCAGCTTGCCGCTCATGGTCACCAGGCGCGACATGCTGCGCAAGACCACGTCGACCCGGCGCGGATGGGAGGCGCCGAGCGAGACGTTGCGAAACAGCTCCACCTGGCCGGTGCCGCTGTCGCGCACCGACAGGTTGAAGCTGTCCGGATCGCCCGAGAGCAAGTCATGGTCGACGCGCGCCTGCAGCGCATTGCCCCAGGTGCCGGGATCGCGCGCCTGCAAGGTCAATGCGCCGGCGCGCACGATGGCGTGGCTGTGCACTACGCCGTCCACCGGCGCGGGGGCGTGGTACAGGCGCACGATGACGGCGCTGGCGCCGCCGTTCAGGAAGAAATCGCGTACCGCGAAGCCGAGCGCGCTGCCCTCCCACAAGCCGCCGAACAGGCGCTCGAACTGGGCGAAGCTGGCGATGCTGACCGGTTCGTCGACCGGCCCGCGCAGCGCGCGTCCGACGAACGCGGTGATCGCGGTGGCTACACCGGCTATCGGGTGCACAGCTGTGGAAAGCTGCTCGGGCACGGTGCTTGCGTAGCTCATTGCGGCATGCATGGGATCTCCTGACTCGTTCTTCTATTCACGGCTGCATCAAACTGCGGCGATATAGCTATTAGATGCGCTTTGAAAACGATATCTTTGATATTGATCAATGATGCAGGCGGACTCGGCAATAGTCTTGCGCAGGCGGCTTGACAGCGCCGGGAGAAAACCAGTCCGGGCGCGATTAACTACAAGCCGTGCGATGTATCGATGCCACGATACGGCCGGCGCTGCGCCATGGCGGTGCGGAACCGATGCACTCAGGTAAACCGGACGGTTTTCACACATATTGTCTTGCATGCAATATGTAGCGCCCTTGTTTATCCGGCAATTAACCTGGCCGCGCACGCAGCATAAAGAAGTCGATTGATCACAACTACCGGGCAATCGCCATCGCCCACCTGGAACGGCCGGCATGTGCGTTAATGTCGCGCTTGCACCTGATACTGCGGCGCGGGCAAGTCGGCGTGACCGATATCGGCTTTATCCGCGTCGATCCGTGCTGGATGCGCATAAAAAAAGCCCGCATCGTCTGCGGGCTTTTTGTGTGCTGCCGGTACTTATTCGATTTCGACCGTTTCCGGTGCCGCCGGTGGAGGCGCAGCGTCGGACTCGGGGAATTCGAGCGTGACCGCGTCTTTCTCGTCCATGTCGACCGTGACCCGGCCACCGCTGACCAGGCGGCCGAACAGCAGTTCGTCGGCCAGCGCCTTGCGGATCATGTCCTGGATCAGGCGCGCCATCGGCCGTGCGCCCATCTGCGGATCGAATCCTTTCTTCGCGAGGAACTTGCGCAGTTTCTCGGTGAAGATGGCTTCGACCTTCTTCTCGTGCAGCTGTTCTTCCAGCTGCATAAGGAACTTGTCGACCACGCGCAGGATGATTTCTTCGTCCAGGGCGCGGAAGCTGATGGTGGCGTCGATCCGGTTGCGGAACTCCGGCGTAAACATGCGCTTGATGTCGGCCATCTCGTCGCCCGCCGCCTTGGAGTCGGTAAAGCCCATCGACCGCTTGGTCAGGCTCTCGGCGCCGGCATTGGTCGTCATGATGATGATCACGTTGCGGAAGTCCGCCTTGCGTCCGTTGTTATCGGTCAGGGTGCCATGGTCCATCACCTGCAGCAGGATATTGAAGATATCCGGATGCGCTTTTTCGATCTCGTCGAGCAGCAGCACCGCGTGCGGCTTCTTGGTGATGGCTTCGGTCAGCAAGCCACCCTGGTCGAAACCGACGTAGCCCGGCGGCGCGCCGATCAGGCGGCTGACGGCGTGGCGTTCCATGTACTCCGACATGTCGAAGCGAATCAGCTCGATGCCGAGGATGAAGGCCAGCTGCTTGGCCACCTCGGTCTTGCCGACGCCGGTCGGGCCGGAGAACAGGAAGGAGCCGATCGGCTTGTCGGTCTTGCCGAGACCCGCGCGCGCCATCTTGATCGCCGACGACAGCGCATCGATCGCAGGCTCCTGGCCGAACACGACGTTGCGCAGGTCGCGGTCGATGGTCTGGAGCTTGCTGCGGTCGTCCTGGTTGACCGTTTGCGGCGGGATGCGCGCGATCTTGGCAATGATGTCCTCGATCTCGGCCTTGCCGATGGTCTTTTTCTGCTTCGACTTCGGCAAGATGCGTTGCGCGGCACCGGCTTCGTCGATGACGTCGATGGCCTTGTCGGGCAGGTGACGGTCGTTGATGAAGCGCGCCGCCAGTTCGGCCGCGGTCGACAGCGCCGACGACGAGTACTTCACGCCGTGGTGCTCTTCGAAGCGCGACTTGAGGCCGCGCAGGATCTGCACGGTCTGTTCGACGGTCGGCTCGTTGACGTCCACTTTCTGGAAGCGGCGCGACAGGGCGTGGTCTTTTTCGAACACGCCGCGGAATTCCGTGTACGTGGTCGCACCGATGCACTTGAGCTGGCCGTTGGCGAGCGCAGGTTTGAGCAGGTTGGACGCGTCGAGCGTGCCGCCGGAGGCCGAGCCAGCGCCGATGATCGTGTGGATCTCGTCGATGAACAGGATGCCGTGCGGAGTTTCCTTGAGCTGCTTGAGCACCGCTTTCAAGCGTTGCTCGAAGTCGCCGCGGTACTTGGTGCCGGCCAGCAGCGCACCCATGTCGAGCGAATACACGATGGCATTTTGCAGGATCTCGGGCACTTCTTCCTGCGTGATGCGCCAGGCCAGGCCCTCGGCGATCGCGGTCTTGCCGACCCCGGCTTCACCGACGAGCAGCGGATTGTTCTTGCGGCGGCGGCACAGGATCTGGATGACGCGGTCGACTTCGTCCTCGCGGCCGATCAAGGGATCGATCTTGCCTTCGGCAGCGGCCTTATTCAGGTTCTGCGTGAACTGGTCGAGCGGGCTTTCCTTGGCCTGGCCTTCGACTTGCGCTTCTTCCACGCCTTCGGAAGTTTTTTGCGAGTCGACCTGCTGGTCCTTGCGTACGCCGTGCGAAATGAAATTGACCACGTCGAGGCGGGTTACGCCCTGCTGATGCAGGTAGTAGACCGCATGCGAGTCTTTTTCGCCGAAGATCGCCACCAGCACGTTGGCGCCGGTGACTTCCTTCTTGCCATTCGAGGCGGATTGAACGTGCATGATGGCACGCTGGATCACACGCTGGAAACCAAGCGTCGGCTGCGTGTCGACCTCGCCCGTGCCGGGCACGGTCGGGGTGTTGTCGCCGATGAAATTGGTCAGCGTTTTGCGCAGGTCTTCAATGTTGACAGCACAGGCGCGCAGGACTTCCGCGGCCGATGGGTTGTCCAGAAGCGCCAGCAGCAAATGCTCAACGGTGATGAATTCATGCCGTGCTTGCCGAGCTTCGACAAAGGCCATGTGTAAAGAGACTTCCAATTCCTGCGCAATCATACTTCCTCCATCACGCACTGCAGGGGGTGCCCCGCCTTGCGCGCATGCGTTAATACAAACTCCACTTTGGTACACGCTATATCTTTGGAAAACACGCCACACACTCCCTTGCCATGACGATGAACGGACAGCATGATCTGCGTGGCCGTCTCTCGGTCCTTGTTGAAGTATTCCTGGATGACGGCGACCACGAACTCCATGGGCGTGTAGTCATCGTTCAGTAGAGCTACCTGGTACAGCGGCGGCGGCTTGACCGTCTGCCGCTCCAGCAGTTGTTCGGTATCTTGCTTAGTGGCCATACGCTTATTCTAATGCTTTCGACGATGATGCTATGGGTAAATATCAGGGCATTTACATTTGTTTTCCATCTTACGCGCTTTCCGATCTATGCGCAGATGGGACCCCAATTCGGTAAATCAAGAGTTGCTTTTTCGCAGAGTGTGAGGAATTTGGCAATTCCGACGCAAAAGCGCTTGACTTGAATATTTTTTCAACCAACAATGCGGTTATCGACTTGTACTTATGTACTTGTTGATAAGAAGTGAGCAGGCTGAGGAGGGGGCAGAAGCTTCTTGCTTTTATGGCTCGTGTGATTGGTTATAATTTTGAAAGTTCTTTTATGGCAACAGGTACAGTTAAGTGGTTCAATGATTCCAAAGGTTTTGGCTTCATCACTCCAGATGACGGCGGCGAAGATCTGTTCGCGCACTTTTCCGCAATCAACATGAACGGTTTCAAGACCCTCAAAGAAGGTCAAAAAGTTCAATTCGAAGTCACGCAAGGCCCTAAAGGCAAGCAAGCTTCCAACATCCAGGCTGCTTAAGCACTCACCGATGTAAAAAGCCCCGCTCTCGAGCGGGGCTTTTTTATCCCCGCTACACATTCCATGACGATCATCTTACAGCTTCTCGGCCTTGCCGACCTGCGCACGCTTGCCGCGTCGCGCACACCGCGCCATTACGACGGCCGCGCCGCCCCGGGCGCCCTGCCGCCCGCCTTTGTCGCGCAGCGCGCGCTCGACCTGCTCGATGCCGGCAAAAGCGCCACCTGGTGCGCCACCTTTGTCATGCTGCGCGTGAGCGACCAGATGGTGGTGGGCGCCTGCGGCTTCAAGGATGAACCGCAGGACGGGCAGGTGGAAATCGGCTACGGCGTCTCGTCCGACTGGCATGGGCAAGGCATCGCCACCGAGGCCGTGGCCGAACTGACGCGCATCGCCTTTGCCAGCGGCAAGGTGGAGCGGGTGCTGGCGCAGATTGCGCCGGACAACATCGCATCGCTGCGCGTGGCCGGCAAGCTCGGCTTCGAGGCCGGCGCCAACGTGATCGACGCCGACGGCGACGAACTGGTGCAGTGGGTGCTGCACAAACCTGCCTAGCGCCGTTCGAAGGCGGCCATCTGGTCGCGCAAGGCTTTCTGGAACGCCGGACGCGCTTCACAGCGCGCCTGGTAGGCCTGAAGGGTCGGATACTCGTCGATGATCGTGGTGTGGCGCAGGAGCCGCAGCACGGTGGTCATCATCAGGTCGCCCGCGCTGAAGGCGCCGTCCAGATACTCGCGCTCGCCGAGCCACGCGGCCAGCTGCGCCAGGCGCTTGTGGACCGCCGCCAGCGCGCCGGGACGCGCCAGCTTCGCCCACTCCTCATCCGGGTAAAACAGGTCGAGCGCGGCCAGCTGCTGGAGCGGCACCTCGACCGTATTCAAGGCCGCGAAAATCCACGCTGTCGCCCGTGCCCTGCCCGCTTCTTCCTTGGGAAACAAGGCCCCGCTGCGCTGCGCGATATGCAGCACGATCGCGCCCGATTCGAACATCGTCAAGTCGCCATCCTGCATCATCGGCACTTGCCCGAAAGGCTGCAGCTCCAGGTACTCCGGCGACTTCTGGTCAGCCGGGCCGATCAGGCGCACGTCGTACAGCTCGCCTGCCTCTTCGAGCGCCCAGCGCACCCGCAAATCGCGCACCACGCCCTGGGCAAAGGGAGGAACGTACTGGAAAGCACTGATTGTCAGCATGGTCGTCTCCTGGATATGGTTTTTTGTACATCTTGATCATAAACCATTCCGGCCCGTCAACCGCCTGCAATTGAAGCCCTGCCGCTTCCGGTCAGGGTGAACATAGCGACCGCCAGCGCCGCCGGACGGGGCCGTAAATCAATGCAGGAGAGCGCAGGCGCGGGGTCGAACGGCGCGCGCTGGTCGACAGCCGATCGGGCATGGCATCGCGACGTGCTACCGATGGCATCGCGTGGCAGCACCTTGGGCATGTCATCTTACCATGCTGTCCGGGCATGCAAGACTGCCTTCCCGACCCGCACTGGAGACTGTCATGCTACCCGTTATCTTTGCCGTGTTCGCGGCGTGCTTCGTACTCGAACGCGTCATACCCGGCTGGAAATTGCCCAATATCCGCACTTGGCCGCTGCGGGTATTGCTGATCAACGCGGCCCAGCTGGGCATCGTCGTGCTGGCTGGCATCAGCTGGGAACGCTGGCTGTCGGCCGTGTCGGTCTTCCATCTGTCGCACCACCTGAACCCGGTCGCGGGCGGGATACTGGCGTATTTCATCGCCACGTTCGTGTTTTACTGGTGGCACCGCTGGCGCCACGAAATCGACTGGCTGTGGCTGCACTTTCACCAGATCCACCACAGCCCGCGCCGCATCGAAGTGATCACCTCGTTCTACAAGCATCCGGGCGAAATGCTGGTGAACTCGGTCATCGGCAGCTTGCTGGTGTACACGTTCCTCGGACTGTCGCCCGAGGCCGGCGCGTACTACACGCTGTGCACGGCGCTGGGGGAATTCTTCTATCACACCAGCGTGCGCACGCCGCGTTGGATCGGGTATGTCTTCCAGCGTCCGGAAATGCACCGCATTCATCATCAGTACGGGCGGCACAAGAACAACTATGGCGATATCGTGTGGTGGGACATGCTGTTCGGCACCTACGAGAACCCGCAGCGTTTCGAGGCGACTTGCGGATTCGATGCGGACAAGGAAGAGCGGCTGGTCGACATGCTGATCTACCGGGATGTGCACCGCGATGCACCGTAGCGCCCGCTCAGCGGCTGGCGAGGATTACAGCGGCTCGTCGTTGTAGCGGATCTGCATGCCGCGAAACACGTGCACTTCCAGAAAGACGCCTTTCCCGGATAAACGGTGAATGCGCAGGACGTCGTTGCCTTCCCATGCGGCCTTGGTGGGCGGCTCGGCGTCGGAGAGGAACACCCAGTTGGTGTTGTCCTCGCCATCGAAAGCGGTCGCACTTGCGCGCACGGCGATCACTTGCGAATAGCCGGTGGTCGCACCGCAATTTCGCTTGAACATGGTGGCAGTCAGGTTTCCGCTTGGGGACTTACCTTCCCACAGTACTTCGTTACCGCACGAGAACAGTTCAAAGCATCCGCTCAGCGATAAGCACAGCGCCAGCATTAACAGACATCGCATCACGCATTTCTTTCTTCACAGGTAAGTCAAGCGCATGCGCCATGCATGCAAAAGCCCCATAACAAAAAGCCCCGCCCTCCTGCGAGAACGGGGCTCTACGCGCCGCGCCTGGGCGCAGCGGCAGGTCGATATTTACATCTGCTCGATCATCACATCGCCGAAACCGGAGCACGACACTTGGGTCGCGCCTTCCATCAGGCGGGCAAAATCGTAGGTGACCTTTTTCGAGGCGATCGATTTCTGCATCGACGAGATGATCAGGTCGGCCGCTTCCAGCCAGCCCATGTGACGCAGCATCATTTCAGCCGACAGGATCAGCGAACCCGGGTTCACATAATCCTTGCCTGCGTACTTCGGTGCGGTGCCGTGGGTCGCTTCGAACATGGCGACCGAGTCCGACAGGTTGGCGCCAGGAGCGATGCCGATACCGCCCACTTGTGCGGCCAGCGCGTCGGAAATGTAGTCGCCGTTCAGGTTCAGGGTCGCGATGACGCTGTACTCGGCCGGACGCAACAGGATCTGCTGCAGGAACGCGTCGGCGATCGAATCCTTGACGATGATGTCCTTGCCGGTCTTCGGATTCTTGAACTTGCACCATGGGCCGCCATCGATCAGCTCGGCGCCGAATTCCTTCTGTGCCAGTGCGTACGCCCAATCGCGGAAGCCGCCTTCGGTGTACTTCATGATGTTGCCTTTGTGAACGATCGTCACGGAAGGCTTGTCGTTGTCCACGGCGTACTGGATCGCCTTGCGCACCAGGCGCTCGGTACCTTCGATCGAGACCGGCTTGATGCCCAGGCCCGAGGTTTCAGGGAAGCGGATCTTGGTAACGCCCATTTCCTTGATCAGGAAATCCATCAGCTTCTTGGCGCCTTCGGAACCTTGCTGGTATTCGATACCGGCGTAGATGTCTTCCGAGTTTTCGCGGAAGATGACCATGTCGGTCTTCTCCGGCTCACGCACTGGCGAAGGCACGCCGGTGAAATAACGTACCGGGCGCAGGCAGACGTACAGGTCGAGCTGCTGGCGCAGGGCGACGTTGAGCGAACGGATGCCGCCGCCGACCGGGGTCGTCAGCGGACCCTTGATCGAGACGACGTAATCCTTCAGCACTTCCAGGGTTTCTTCCGGCAGCCACACGTCGGGGCCGTACACGGTGGTCGACTTCTCGCCGGCATAGATTTCCATCCAGCTGATCTTGCGCTTGCCGCCGTAGGCCTTGGCCACGGCTGCGTCGATGACCTTGATCATGACCGGGCTGATATCGACGCCGGTGCCGTCGCCTTCGATGTAGGGAATGACTGGATTATCTGGTACATTCAGCGAAAAATCGGCATTGACCGAGATTTTTTGGCCGTCAGCAGGTACTTTGATATGTTGATACATCGTGATCTCCGAAGTGGACGCATAGCAGGCGGCAACAAAGTTGCGTCTGTCAGGCATGGTCTGCAATCTGAATTGGTTACTATAAATACGACGAGAGTTGTAGTCTTCTATAAGACATAAGACGCGCGTTTCATATTATGCACCAGTATTTTACTAGGCGCTACGGTTTTGCGACACTAACAAATGGCCTGCCAGGCGAACGGCGGGCCGACACATCTTTCCAGCCATCCAATTATGCCCCTCATTCTCTTTAACAAGCCGTTCCAGGTGCTGTGCCAGTTCTCGCCCCAGCCGGGACGCGAGTCGCTGGCCGACTATCTGCGCACGCCGAATATTTACCCTGCGGGACGGCTCGACGCCGACAGCGAAGGGCTGATGCTGCTCACCGACGACGGCCGCCTGCAGCACAGCATCGCCCATCCGGACCACAAGGAAGCGAAGACCTACCTGGTGCAGGTCGACGGCGCGCTCGACGCCGACGCGCTGGCGCGGCTGCAGGCGCCGCTCGACCTGGGCGATTTTGTGACCAAGCCGTGCAAGGCGGTGCGGATTGCCGAACCGCTCTGGCTGTGGCCGCGCACGCCGCCGATCCGGGTACGCGCCGACAAGCCGACCAGCTGGATCGCGATTACTTTGCAGGAGGGGAAGAATCGCCAGGTGCGCAGGATGACGGCGGCGGTGGGTTTGCCGACCCTGCGGCTGGTACGCAGCAGCATCGGGCCGTTTTCGCTGGCGACGCATCCCTTGATGCCGGGGGAATGGGTGGAAGTGCCGGCTGGGGAGATGAAGAAAATCTGAAGCGCATCCGGGAGCGGGCTTGTTTCCACGCCGGGGTCAGACCCCGGTGTTGCCTGCTTGGGGTCTGACCCCGGTGTGGAAACAAGCCCGGTGTGGAAACAAGCCCGGTTGCGCAATAGGGGAACCTGACAAGCCGAAGCGCAAACGACAAAAACCCGCCGGGGCCGAAGCCAGGCGGGTTTTTGTTCATGCTCACAAGCTCACGCCAGCGGACCGAAGTCCACCGGCGGCACCGGCTATTAAGCCAGCGCTTTCAGAGCAGCAGCCAGACGGCTCTTGTGACGCGCTGCTTTGTTCTTGTGGATGATTTTCTTGTCGGCGATGCTGTCGATGGTCGACACGGATGCCTGGAAGATCGATGCTGCGGCGGCTTTGTCGCCAGCCTGGATAGCCTTGCGCACTGCCTTGATAGCGGTACGCAGGGTCGAACGCTGCGACGAATTGTGAGCGTTTTGCTTAACTGCTTGACGAGCGCGCTTGCGTGCTTGTGCGGTATTTGCCATGGAATTTCCTAAATCGGGGTCAAGTTGCGTTTGCAAACAATAGCGTCTGTCAAACCAGTGTTTTTTCTACACCTTGTGTGTCAAACCAGTGCCTGCCAAACATTAGTGTCTGCGTAACAGAATTCTGTACAGCCTTCGATTATAGCGAAGACTTCCGGTAAGGGCAATTCAAAAATCAACATTTGTCGGCCACGCCCGTTCGCACCATGCTTGCCGAGCTATAATCCCGGCCCATGAACTTGCTCAAAACCCTGGCTGCCATCTCCAGCATGACCATGCTGTCCCGCGTCACCGGCCTGCTGCGCGAAAGTCTTTTCGCGCGCGCCTTCGGCGCTTCGGAATTCACCGACGCCTTCAACGTCGCCTTCCGCATTCCCAACCTGTTGCGCCGCATGTTCGCCGAGGGCGCTTTCGCCCAGGCCTTCGTGCCGATCCTGGCCGACGTCAAGACCCAGCACGGCGACGAAGGCACCCGCCCGCTGGTCGACAGCGTGGCCACGGTGCTGATCTGGTCGACGCTCCTGATCACCATTGCCGGCATCATCGCCACGCCGATGCTGATCATGTGGATCATGGACACGTCGAAACAGACGCCGCAGGCCGAGCAGGCCGCCGTGTTCATGACGCGCATGATGTTCCCCTACATTATCTGCATGGCGTTTGTGTCGCTGGCCAGCGGCATCCTCAACACCTGGCGCCAGTTCAAGATTCCGGCTTTCACCCCGGTGCTGCTGAACATTTCGTTCATCCTGGCCTCGCTGTTCCTGGCCCAGCGGCTCGAACAGCCGATCTACGCGATGGCGTTCGCGGTGGTGGTCGGCGGCCTGCTGCAGGTCGGCATCCAGATTCCGTCATTGATGAAAATCGGCATGCTGCCGCGCATTTCGCTCAATCCGCTCGCCGCCCTGCGCGACCCGGGCGTGCACCGCATGCTGAAAAAGATGGGACCGGCCGTGTTCGCTGTCTCCGCCGCCCAGATCAGTCTGCTGGTCAACACCGGCATCGCCTCGCGCCTGGGCGCCGGCAGCGTCTCTGCCCTCACCTACGCCGACCGCCTGATGGAATTCCCCACGGCGATGCTGGGCGTGGCGCTGGGCACCATTTTGCTGCCCAGCCTGGCCAAGGCGAATGCCGAGGACGATAGCGCCGAATACTCGGCCCTGCTCAACTGGGGCCTGCGCCTGACCTTCCTGCTGGCCCTGCCCGCCTCGGTCGGCCTGGCCATGCTGGCCGAGCCCATGATCGCCACCCTGTTCCATTACGGCGCCTTCACCGCCAAGGCCGTCCACGCCTCGGCCATGCCGCTGATGGCCTATAGCGCCGGCCTGGTCGGCATTATCCTGGTCAAGACGCTCACGCCGGCGTTCTATGCGCGCCAGGACGTGCGTACGCCCGTGCGCATCGCCATCGGCGTGCTGGTGGCAGTGCAGCTGATGAACCTGGTATTCGTACCGCTCCTGAATGTGGCCGGCCTGGCGCTCTCAATCGGCCTGGGCGCCTGCCTGAATGCCGCCGTGCTGTACACCGTGCTGCGCAAGCGCGGCATTTACGTGCCGCAGCCGGGCTGGATCATGTTCTTCGCCAAGCTGGTCGTCGCCGTGGCCGTGATGGGCTTGCTCGCCTGGTACTGCAAGATCCAGTTCGACTGGACCGCGCTGCAAGCGCGCCCATGGCTGCGCGCCGGCGCCCTGTTCGCCATCGTCGCCGGCAGCGGCATGGCCTACTTCGTGGTGCTGTTCGGGCTGGGATTTCGCTTCAGGGATTTCAAGCGCAGCGGGCGCTAGGGTTTCCGTTAAGGTCTTCGTCAAGCGCTACATTTCGCGTTTGGGCTCGTTGCGGCGCCCGTCGTCGCGCTGGCGTTCGTCGCGTTGGCGCTCGTCCTGCCCGGCCTTGTCGTTCCCGTCCCTCTCCTGTCCATTCTTGCCGGACTGATCTTCTTGCGGCGGTTCCACCGGCTCGTCCGGCTTGTCCGCGGGCGGCTCGGTCTTCTCCGGCTGCGCTTCCTCGGGCGGCGGCGCAACGGCATCGGCGGCCGGCTCTTGCGCATCCGCAGGCGCCGGCACGGGCGGCGGCATGGCCGGCGTGGGCTGCGCCGGTTTCGCCGCGCCATCGGCCGGCGGGAACAGCGGCGCCGGCTGGCCCGGCTGGTTCTGCCCGGGCAGGGTCACCGGCTCCTGCGGCGCCATGGTCAGCGTCGACAGCGTGAACTTCCACTCCGACAGCTTGGTCTTGTTTTCCATGTTTAAAAAGCGCGCATCGAAATTGCCGATCTTGAGCGGCGGCGCGTCCGACAGGCTGTACACGCCCAGCACGCCCTGCTTGTCGCCCACATACATGACGCCCCACTCGGCCTTGCCGGTGATCGGGTCGACGAAAATCTTGCGCAGGTGGCGCCGCGTGCCGGGAAAGCGTGGGTCCTTGAGCAGCTCTTGCAAGGTGGGCGGCTGCTGCGGCTGGCCCGGCGGCGTGGCGGCGGCGTAGCTGCGCAGCGCATCGCTGAAGGCGGCGCCGATGGCGAGCAGTTCTTCCTCGGCGGCGGCGCGCTGCATGAGCGAGCCGACCTTCAGGCTGGCGGCGCCAACGAGCCCGATCACGGTGACCAGGATGATCAAGCCAAGATAGGTAAAGCCGTCCGCGCGCAGCCGGCGCGGATGGCGCCTACCAGTCGAGATACGGTTTGCCGTTGCGGTCATTGCCGGGCGCCCCACTCTTGATGCTGTACAGGTTACCCTTGGTGGTGTCTTCCGGCGGCACCAGGATCCAGCTGGTGCGGCTGTCGGCCACCGGGTCGACCGGAATGCTGCGCAGGTATTTTTTCTCGACCAGCTGTTCCAGCGAATCGGGATAGCGCCCGGTGTCGGCGTAGTACTGGTCGATCACGGCGCGCGTATTGCGCAGGTTGTCGGCCAAAATCGTGTCCTTGGCGCTGTCGATGCTCGGAAAAAAACGCGGCACCGCAAGCGTGAGCAGCAGCGCGACGATGCCGAGCACCACCAGCAGTTCGATCAGGGTGAAGCCGGGCGCCCGGCGGCGGTGGTTTGCTTGCATCCGTGCTTGCATCATCTTTACCATTTGCGGTACGGTACATCGTTCAGGCCGACCCGGTCCGAGGTCGAATACACATCGTACACGTCCTCGCCTTCGCGCGGGTCGTTGGCCTCGCTGGCGTAGCTGCGCTTGCCCCAGGTCTGGGCGGGATTGACATCGCCGCCGGCACTGAACGGGTCGCGCGGCACGCGCCGCAAAAAGAAAATCTTGGCGCGCGTGGGACTGCGCACATCGGGCACGCCTTCGACCAGCAGTTCGAGCGACTTGGGGTAGCCGTTGCTGTTGAGGGAACGCGCGATGCGGCCTTCGTCCCAGGCGCGCTTGTAGGCGTCGATGCCCTGGCGGATGTCGCGCAACGAGCGGCGCAGCTCCTGCTCCTGCTGTCGCTGCATCGTCACTTGCGTCACCGGCACCACCAGGGTGCCGAGCAGGGCCAAAATTGCCAGGGTCACCAGCAATTCGATCAGCGTGAAGCCGCGGCCCCGCCCCTGCGCCATCATTGCTCCGGCGCGGGCGTGGTTTCCGGAACCGGCACCGGGGTGACGGCGGCCCCCGGCGCTTCGGGCGCCACGGGAAGCGGCGCTGGAGCAGGCGCGGGCGCACGCACCCCGGGCGACGGCGGCATGACCACCGGCGCGCGCGGCGTGGTGTCCGGACGGCGCCGGAAGCTCGTTTCGGTGCCGGCGCTGAACTCGGACGCGCTGGCGGGCGGGCGCTGGATGTTTCGGATCAGGTGCGGCGTAATCGACAGCACGATCTCGGTGCGGTCGGCGCCGTCGGCGACGCGCCCGAACAGGCGCCCCACTACCGGCAGGTTGCCCAAGCCCGGAATCTTGGTGCCGTTGCTGCGGTCTTCGTTGTTGATCAGGCCCGCCAGCACCTGGTTCTCGCCATCCTTCAGTTGCAGCATGGTCGACGCTTCGCGGTTGCCGATGCGGTAGGCGGTGGTGCCGGAGGCGGTGGTGATGGTGTCGAGCAGGCTGCTCACCGTCAGGCCGACCCGGATGCCGATCTCGTTATTCAGATAGATGGTCGGCTCCACGTTCAGGGTCAGGCCGACGTCCAGATACGTGATCGACTCCTGCGAAAAGCCGTTCGCCACGCCGCCCGAGGACAAGGTGGTGGTGATGTTCGGGACCTTGTCGCCGATGACGATCTTGGCCTTTTCCTTGTTGCGCACGCGGATGCGCGGATTGGCCAGGGTGTTCGAGTCGCCGTCGGTCTTGCGCGCGGTGATCGTCGTCGACAGCGACGACAGGCCGATGTCGGCGCGGCCCAATCCGCGCACGGTGTCGAGCGTGAGCGGTCCGCCGCCGAGCGTGGTCAGGGGCGCCAGGGTCAGCGTGTTGGGCCACGAGACGCCCAGTTCCAGCAGGCGGCTGCGCTTGATCTCCAGGATCTCGACTTCGAGCATCACTTCCGGCTCGGCCACGTCCTGCAGCGCCACCAGCTTGGCGGCCAGTTTGATCGCTTCCGGGTTGTCGCGCACGATCACGAGGTTGAGCTTTTCGTCGATGACCACGTCGCGCGACTTGAGGATGGTCTTGAGCGTGTTGGCCACCACCTTCGCTTCAGCGTTCGCCAGGAAGAAAGTCTTGACCGTCATCTCCTGGTATTCCTTGAGCTTGGTCGCCACGTTCTGGTACACCAGCAGGGTATTGCCGTCCATGACCTGGTAGTCCAGCTGGTTGGAAACCATCAGGTAGTAGATGGCCGATTCGACCGTGCTGTTTTTCAGGAAGATGGACGTCTTCTGGTCGGTCTTGACGTCCTTGTCGAAGATGAAGTTCAGGTTCGAGCGGCGCGCGATCACGTCGAGCACCTGCTTGAGCGGCGCATCGCGAAACTCGATGCTGATCGGCGTCTTGTAGGCGGCGGCCAGGCCCGTTTCGGCGACCGGCGCCGAGGTTTTTTCGGCCACCTGCAGCAGCAACTGGCGCGCCGGTTCGTACTGCGGCCGCTCGACCAGGATCGCGGCGGCGCGCGCGCGTGCCGGCTCGTATTCCTTGCGCTCGAAGGCGGCATTGGCCTCTTCCATCGCCTTGGTGTGGCGAGCGTCCATCTCGATCAGGCGCAGGCCGGCTCTGGCGCGCTCGTTGGCCGGGTCGAACCCCAGCACGCGCTGGTAATCCTGCAGCGCCGGCGCCGGCCGGCCGGCGGCGAGCGCGCGGTCGGCCTGGTCGAGCAGGCGCGTGGCGGCGCGGTCGCGCGCGCGCAGGTAGGCGGCGCGGAAAACCGGGTTTTCGGGCTGGGCCTCGACCGCCTGGCGGTACTTGATCAGGCCCGCCTCGACTTCATCTTTCTCGACCAGCGCATTGCCTTCGAGGTAAGCGGCGCGCCCGGCGCAGCCGGACAGCGCCAGCACGATCAGCGGCACCATCAGCGGAACGGCGGCGGCGCGCGCAAGGCCGCGCCAGGGTGGCAAATTGAGGCAACGCGTGCCAATCCGGTGACTAGCCATCAGTCGAAGACTCCAATGTTGAGCTGTTGAACCTGGTTCAAAGGCAGATAGGTCAAGGTCAAGGTAGGCGGCGCGATGGCGTCCACCCGGTACACGCCGTCGATCACCATCTTGTTACGTACGATATAGGTCTTCTCGCCGCGCGCGAGAAATACTTCCCATGCGCCTTCGGCCACCGCTTTTCCGATGAAGACGAACGGCAGCGGCGGCGCGGTCGGCGCCGGTGGCGGGGGCGGCGGCGTATTGTCGACCGGAGGCGCAGCCGGCGGCGGCGGATTCAGGTTCTGGCTGCCGAAGACGCTGTTGGCGCCGAAGGCGTCATCGTCGCCGATCAGGGTGTCGCGCGCGGCCAGGCGCAGGATGGCCGGTTCGGCCGGCGCGCTGACGACACTGGTGCGGGCAACGGGGGCCTTGGGCGCGCTGCGTTCGACCGCTTCGGCCACGTCCGGCTCGGGCTTGTTGTCGCCGAAAATGAGCAGGCCGGCGGCGAGCAGCACGGCCGCGCCCATCGCAAGATGGCGCGGGGTCATTGCGGCGCTCCCGGCGCATCTTGCAGGTAAAAGGTCATGCGCACGCGCGCTTCCAGCGCCGGCTCGCCGATGCTGTCGCGCTTGAAGCTGATTTCGTCGAGCGAGGCGAAGGGAATCGCACGCAGCGAGAGCAAGGTGAACTTCCAGATAGCGCCATAGCTGCCCTTGACCGGCAAGGTGACCTGATAGGTGTGCAGGCGCGCGTTGCGGTCGTACGCGCTCTTGTAGTCGCCTTGCGAGAGCGACAGGCCGCTCTTGGCGGCGATGCCGAACAGGGTCTTGACCTGCTGCTCGGCGTAGCGCTTCTCGCCCAGGGCGCCGTAGAACAGGGCCAGGTTTTCGTTGGCAACGACCGGGGCCGGCTTGTCGACGGGCGGCGGCATGCGCGCCAGGCCCAGCGCGACGGCGTGGCGCCGCTCTTGCAGCGCGCCCTGCGGCAGCAGCCAGGCGACGGCGGCGGCGCCGGCGGCCAGCAGCACGCAGGCGCCGCAGAAAAGCGGACCGCGGGCAGCCACGGCCAGGCGCGCGCGCAGCGCCAGCCTTGACATCGTCGGCGCGCTCATGGCGCCACCCATTCGGCTTCGAGCTGGAAGCGGATCGGCTTGTTCGGGTCCTGCTCGTTGATCTCGTGGCGGATCAGGGTCACGCCGGCGAACAGTTCTTCGCGCTTGAGCAGTTCGACGTATTCGATCATGGCATCGCTGTTTTTGGCTTGCGCGGTGATTTTCATGCTGCGTTTGCGCGCGTCCGGTTCCAGCGCCAGCATGCCGATCGAGGGCGGCGTGGCGGCGGCGATGGCGTCGTACAGGGCGCGCCACGGCAGGTTCAGCTGCATGACGGCGGCATTCACGCCGGCGGCCTGCGCTTCTGAAATGCGCGCGGCCTGCACGACCGGCGCCAGCACGACGGGCGCGCGCGAACGCAGGCGCGCCGCGTTCAATTCGGCAGTGTCGGCGCGCTGCTGCGCCACCAGGCGCCAGCCCAGGGTGGCGGCGCCCACGCACAGCGCCAGTCCCAGCACGGCCACGGCCCAGGTGCCGGGACCGGCGCGATGCAAGGTGCGCTGCACGGAAGGCGGCGCGAAATCGATGCGGACCGGTTTCATGACTGACTCCTCATGGCTCGTTCCTCATGTCCGGCTCCCGGTCGCGGCCAGGCGCGCGCAGTCGGACCAGCCAGCGCCCTGCCCTTGCCCGAGCAGATGGCAGGCCAGCGCGGGATGGGTGGCTCCCTTGCTCCAGGCGGGGGGCGCGTAGCCCGATACGTTCAAGTGCGCCGGGACCGCAACATTCAGGCGCAGCGCTTCGCGCGCCACGTGCGCGGCCAGCCAGTCGAGATCGGCATCCTCGGGCAGTGCGGCGGCGCGCACGGCGCGGATGGTGCCGTCCTCGATCGCGGCAAGCGTGAGCACGCGCTGCTGCACCAGGCCATACCAGGCGCCGGCCTTCACCGTCCCACGCCATTGGTTAAAACCGGCGACGAATTGCGGCACCAGTTCCACCAGCGGCGCGCGCTGGGCGGCGCATACCTGTTCGATCAGCGCCAGCAAGTGACGCGGCAGCGCGGCGACCAGGAACGGCTGCGCCACATCCCAGCCGGCGGCCAGGCGCCAGGCGCCGGTGGGCTCGCCGAACAGCGTCTGAAAGCGCAGCGCGGCGGCCGCTTCCAGGTCGGCCAGGCGCGCGCTGCCCGCCGGCGGCGCGACCTGCCAGATGCGCACCAGTTCATCGGCCAGTACGATGCTGACGGGCCAGTTGGCGCAGCCGGCGCCTTCGAGCAGCAGGCGCAGGGCCGCGGCGATCGACTCGGGATGGCTGCCGCCATCGAAAGCCAGTTCGGCCACCAGTTCCGGTGCGCTTGCGCCGAAGCGGCTGGTTTTAAGGAGCGCAACGGCGCCGGGCGCGATGCCGACCCGCAGCGATTGTCCGAAACGTCTACGCATGCAAGGTCACCCGCTTGATTTCGGTCAGCGTGGTGGCGCCGCGCTTGACCAGGTCGAGCGCGGCCAGGCGCAGGCTGCGGGTGCCGTTGGCGTGGGCGGCGGCCTTGATCTGGCGGATCGGGCGCTTGTCGACGATCAGTTCGCGGATCTCGTCGTTCAGGGTGAGGATTTCGGCGATCGAACGGCGCCCCTTGTAGCCGGTGCCGCGGCAGTCGCCGCAGCCCTTGCCCTGCATAAAAAGGTAATCGCCCACGTCCTGGCGTTCCAGGTTGACCGCATCGAGTTCGGCGTCGCTCGGCGTGAACTGTTCCGCGCAGTGGGGGCAGTTCATGCGCACCAGGCGCTGGGCCCAGATGCCGTTCAAGGCCGAGACGAAAGCGTAGGGATCGATGCCCATGTGGGTAAAGCGGCCGAACACGTCGAACACGTTATTGGCGTGGACGGTGGTGAGCACCAGGTGGCCGGTGAGGGCCGACTGGACCGCGATTTCGGCCGTTTCGCGGTCGCGGATTTCGCCGACCATGATCTTGTCCGGGTCGTGGCGCAGGATCGAGCGCAAGCCCTTGGCGAAGGTCAGGCCCTTCTTTTCGTTGACCGGGATTTGCAGGATGCCGGGCAGCTGGTATTCGACCGGGTCTTCGATGGTGATGATCTTTTCGCGCCCGTTGTGGATTTCGGTCAGGGCCGCGTACAGGGTGGTGGTCTTGCCCGAGCCGGTCGGGCCGGTCACGAGCAGCATGCCGTAGGCTTCCTGCGCCAGCATGCGCAAGGTGACCAGCGAGGCGGCATCGAAACCCAGGGCTTCGAGCGTGAGCGCGCCGTAGGCTTCGATCATGGCGCGCTTGTCCAGGATCCGGATCACCGCATCCTCGCCGTGAATGCTCGGCATGATCGACACGCGCAGGTCGATCTCGCGCCCGCCCGACTCGACCCGGAAGCTGCCGTCCTGCGGCACGCGGCGCTCGGCGATATCGAGTTCGGCCAGCACCTTCAGGCGCGAGATGATGTGCTCGGCCACTTCGACGCCGCCCACCGAGGTGGCGTGATCGAGCACGCCGTCGACGCGGTACTTGACGGCCAGGCCGCCGGCGGTGCTCTCCAAATGGATGTCGGAGGCGCCGGCCTTGAGGGCGTCGTACAGGGTCGAGTTGACCAGCTTGACGGCGGGGCTGGCGGCCTCGGACACCGAGGCGAACGACAGCACGGCGGCGGTCTTGCCGTCGCGCCGGGCGTCGCCCACATTGGCCACCAGGGTGTCGACCGCGCGCGCCGATTCTTCCTGCTTGGACAGGTAGGCCTGGATATCGGCTTGCAGCGCCAGGCGCAGATGCAGCGGCGCGGACGGCGTGGCGCGCGCGCAGGTGGACAGCCAGGTTTGCAGGTCGACGTCGAACGGGTCGGCGATCACGCCAAGCACCTGGCCGCCGGGCGCGCGCAGCAGCACGCAGTGGCGCGCCAGGGCCTGCGCCAGCGGCAGCAGGTCGAAGGCGGTGGCGCAGCCGAGCATTTCGGCCGTTTCCATCACCGTCAAGCCGAACGGCTCGGCCAGGGCCTGGACGATCTGGCGCGCGTCGACGCCGCTGGCCGCTTCCAGTTCGGCCACCAATGGGCGCTGCGTCTGCAGGCTCTGGGCGCGGGCGCGCGCCAGCAGGGACGGATCGAGCACGAAAGGCGCGATGGAAGGCGGCACCGCGGAACTCAAGACATGTCTCCGGCCAGATCGAAAATCGGCATATACAGCAGCACCACAATGGCGCCGACGACCAGCCCGATGGCGGCCATCAGCAGGGGTTCGAAAGTACGGGTGAAGCGGTCGATCCAGCGGCTGATTTCGCCGTCGTAAAAGGCCGCCGACTGGGTCAGCATCGGCCCCATGTCGCCGGTGCGCTCGCCGACCCGCAGCATGCGCAGCGAAATCGGGGTGGTCAGGCTGTTGGCCTCGAACGCGGAGGACAGCGGCAGGCCGGACTCGATGCTGGTGCGCGCCGCCGCGAGCGAGGCGCGCATCGAGGTCGAGACCATCGCCTGCACGGTATCGATGGCGTTGACGATGGTGATGCCGCCTTCGCTGAGCATGCCGAGCGTCAGGTACAAACGCGAGAGTTCATAAATGCGCACCCGTTCGCCGATGCCGGGCAGGCGCGTGACCAGGCGCGCCAGGCCGCCGTTGCGGGTCAGGCGCCGCCACAGCAGCACCAGGCAAGCGACCAGCGCGGCCAGGCCGCCCAGCAGCAGCGTGGTGTGGCTGCTGGCGAACTGGCCCCAGCCGAGCAGCATCTGCGACATCCATGGTAGGTTGCGCCCGGCGCCCTGGTACACCTCGGCAAAGCGCGGCACCACATAGGTAATGAGGAACATGCTCACGCCGCCGCCGACAAGCAGCAGGATCACCGGATAAATGGCGGCGCTGACGATCTTGCTGCGCACCACGTCGATGCGCTGCTGGTAATCGATGTAGCGCGCGAGCGAACGCGGCAGGTCGCTGGTGCCTTCGGCGGCGCGCACGATGCCGATGTAGAGCGGCGAAAACAGGTCGGGCTGGTCGGCCAGCACGCTGGAAAAGCGTTTGCCTTCGCGCAAGCCGCCGAGCAGGCGCTCGAGCACGTTGCGGGTCGAGACGCTGGTTTCTTTTTCGAGCAGGGCTTCGAGCGCTTCGACGATGCCCAGGCCGGCCGTGAGCAAGGCCAGCAGTTCCTGGCTGAACAGCACCAGCGAGAGGCTGGCGCCGCGGCTGCGGCGCAGGCCGGCGGCGCGCACCGGTTCGACCGCGCTGACGAACAGCCCGCGCGCTTCGCACTGGCGGCGGGCATCGGCCTCATCCTGGGCGTCGACCACCTGGCTGCTGATGCTCAGGTCGGGCGCGAGGGTACGGACAGCAAACTGCATGAGGCCTTTACGGAGAAACGGAAAACTGCGGGGTCAGGAAACTATTGCGACGTGATGTCGGCGTTTTCGCCGGTGCCGCCGGGCTGGCCGTCCTTGCCGGTCGACATGATTTCGTAGTCGCCCTTGGTGCCAGGCGCGCGGTACTGGTACGGACGGCCCCATGGATCCTGCGGCACGGCCTTTTTCAGGTAGGGACCATTCCACTTGGCGCCGGCGGTGGCGGGCGCGACCAGCAGCGCGGCCATGCCCTCTTCGGTGGTCGGGTAGCGGCCGACGTCGAGCCGGTAGGTGTCGAGCGACTTTTCGAACGCTTCGATCTGGGCCTTGGCAACGGTCACTTCCGACTTGCCGAGCTGGGCAAAATACTTCGGTCCCACATACGCGGCGAGCAAGCCGATGATGACGATAACGACGAGTAATTCGAGCAGGGTAAAGCCCGCGTGGCGCGCGCCCCGGGAGTGGTTGATTTTCGTTGCTGCAAACATCCGTTCGGCTCCTCAATGCTGAATTTGGCGTGCAAGGCTACCATGCCGCCGACGGTTGCGACAACTATTCTTTCATAGCGGACGCAGGACTATTTTGCATGCTTTTGAGCAAGGCATTTCAGGGTGCCGGCGAAGCGATGACAGCCACCCGAAACGGGCAAAAAAAAGCACATTTGCCGTTGCCGGACAAATGTGCTGTGCATGGCGGCGGGCCTCGCGGCCCGGCGCGGCCTGCTTACGGTGCGGCCTTGCGCGAACGGCGGCGTACCAGGGCAACCAGGCCCAGGCCGGTCATCACGAGCAGCATGTCGGACGGTTCAGGCACCGACACGCGCACATTGCGCGCAGCCGAGTAGCTCACGCTGGCGGCCTCGTCGAAGGTGGCGGGGGTCAGGCTGAACTCGATCAGGAAGTCCGGCTGCACCAGGTAGTTACCCACTGCATCGTACATCGCGACGCTGAAGGTCGAGGCAAAGCCCGGCACAGTCAGGAAGTCGCCGCTGAAATTCACATCGAAGCCGAACTTGTTGCCCAAGGTAACTGCATGGGTGACCGAGCTGAAGGACTCGCTGTTGTCGAAACTGGCCGACACAGGCAAGGCGCCGGCAACGCTGCCGAAACGGAAGGTTTCTGCACCCAGCTTACCGGCGAAATTGCTCACCGTGGCCGTGGCGCCGGTGGCGCCGGTAAAGCTGGACAACCAGAAATCGATCGAGCCGGCACCAGCGTAGTTGGTGGTATCGATGTCGACGTGGTAGGTCGGGCCGGCGCTTGCGCTACCGACGCCCAAGGCCAGAGTTGCAGCGAGTAAAGCCTGTTTAACGAAAGTCTTAAAATTGAACATGTTGCTCCCTTAGAATGAACCGCTTAGAATTTTACTGACGAAGCCAATACCCCGTCGCGCCGGATTGCTGAAAACAACTTTTAGTGTGATCTTTTCCCCGGCTTGAATTGTAGCATTGTTAACACTCACATAAGGTTCATTTCCGACAACACCAGACTTATTATCCAGCGTGACACCCTCGGTCAGGCCGGAAAGCAACAGATGAACCGGACCGGCAATCGCCGCGCCCGAGGTATTGGTCAGGGTGATGGTGGCGGTGAACTTGTTGGCCAGGCGGTCCACGGACAGGCCGGAGCGCTGTTCGCGGAACGCCGTGGTGACGTCGAGGTAGGTCGGCGCCAGGTCCAGGGCGACCACCACCGGATCGTGATCCGACGAGCGGAAGGCATCGTTCCTGAACAAGGCCTGGGCGGCGGCGCTCTTGGCATCAAGGTTGTAGTCGATCACAGTCGGTTCATCCGCATTGGTGTGCCATTCGGTGGCGCCGACGACCTGGGCGTTGAGCGAGGTGCTTGCCAGCGCATGGTCGAGGTAGCCGCTTTCGCCGTCGAAGACGTAGGAGTAAGGAATCCCGGCCGGACGCACGAAGCGTTCGAGCTGGTTGACCAGGCCCGCCTGGTTGAGCAGGTGAATCGGATCTTCGAAGCCGTGCGCATTCATGTCGCCGATGACCAGCACGTCCGGGTCGCCCGCGCTGGCGACGACCTGCGGAATGAAGTACGCGGCCAGGCGCTGCGCCTGCAGCACGCGGGTGGCGTTATTGCAGCTTTGGCCGTCGCCCAGGTCGGCGTTGGCGCCGGAACCGCAGCCGCCCTTCGACTTGAGATGGTTGACGATCACCGAAAACCTGGCGCCGTTGGTCGCCTTGAAGGTTTGCGCCATCGGCGGGCGGTTGTTGACGGCGTCGCCATCGGACAGCGCGCCGCCCACCAGCGCCAGCTTGGCCGGCTTGTAGATCATCGCCACGCGGATCGCATCGGTGCCGGTGGCGGCCGGCTTGGGCACGTAGGCATAGGTCTCGAAGCCGATGGCCGCGTTGAGCTGGCGGACCAGGTAGTCGACCGCGATGTCGTCGTTGTTCTGGATTTCCATCAAGCCGACCACGTCGGCGTCGATGGCTTTGAGTTCGCTGACGATCTTGTCGCGCTGGCGCACGAATTCGGGCAGGTTGTCGGCGCCACGGCAATTCGAGGCGCGCGTGGTCGAGCCGACCTTGCAGCCCTGCCCCGTGCGGCCCCAGGCGTCGGCGCCGTCGAGGAAGGTGGTGAAGAAATTGAGCACGTTGGCGCTGGCCACCTTGACGTTACCGACCGGCAGTTCCGGTGCGGCCAGGCGCGGATTGCTGCGCGCAAACGACGGCGCCGCGGTCGGCTGGATCTTGAAGGCCACGCCGCCACCGCCGATGGCGCCGAAGTCGACCACGCCAACGAGGTTGCTGACGGTGTCGCCGGCGCGCACCGTGCCATCCTGGCCGAGGTAAGGAATGCCCGAGCAGGCGGGGGCATCGGCGCAAGGGAGCGTCGCGGCCGGCGGGGCGACGAACAGGCTATCGTCGAGCACCAGTTGGTTGCCCGCATTGGCCGCCGCCAGCGCCAGCGCTTCCGGCGTGCCGGGGCGGAAACGGTTGGTCGCGGTTTCGCGGCGTCCGGCCGACAAGGTCAGTTCGCCCCGGTCGCCCAGGTAGCTGGTCTGGTTGACGGTCAGGGTATTGGTGATATTGACCAGCATCGCCTCGTAGCGCGCCAGGTCGATGCCCGGCTCGAAGGCAATATTTACCGGCGTCACGCTGTTGCCGCTGCCCAGCACGGTGGTGCTGGTGACATCCTTCATTTCGGTGTAGGTGCGCAGCGCGCCGGTCGGCTTGTACTCGACGATGGTGCCTTTCACGCGCACCAGGTCGCCCACGGCCACAGTCGGCGCGGTGCCGCTGAACACGAACAGGCCGTCCGAGGTGGCCGGATCGCCATCGCCCCGGGCATCCTGGATGAAGTAACCGTTCGACACCTTGTGGGTGACCACGCCTTCGGTGCTCACGCTGGCATTGGCGTACGGGCTGGCCGCGCCCGCGCCCTGGATTTGCGAAATGGTGGCGCCGCCGGCCACGCTGACATTGACCGGGCAAGTCGCTTCCTGGCCCTCGCTGTTGGTGAAGCGAATCACCAGTGGATAACTGCCCGCTGCCAGGCTTGCCGCCGCCTGCAGGTTGACGCTGGCGAACCCGCCGTCGGCGCCGGCCGCCGTCAGGGTGCCCAGGCTGATGCCCGGCACCGCGCCGCTGGCGATGACGGCGCCGTTGACGATGCTGTCTTCATCCGAGGCGCGCAGCAGCGCCGCGCCCGGCACGCCCTGTTCGATGGCCAGGCTGGCCGGGCAGACCGGCACGATCGGCTTGGCTTGCGGCACCGTGGCGCCGCAGGTGTTGCGGGCCGAAGCGCTGGTGCGCGGGGCCGGTGCGCCGGTGGCGAAATCGGCGCTGTTGTCGTCGGTATCGGCGCAGCCGCCGTTGGCGCGGAACAAGGCCAGCGAGGCCGACATGGCCGGCGCGCGCGTGCCTTCGGCGCCGTTGGCGGTGCCAAAGCCCACCAGGTCGGCGATGTGCTCGCCCA
Organism: Telluria sp.; assembly: GCA_036386755.1. Taxonomy (GTDB): domain Bacteria; phylum Pseudomonadota; class Gammaproteobacteria; order Burkholderiales; family Burkholderiaceae_D; genus Telluria_A. Next base: position 21,187 of record DASVVC010000088.1, on the reverse strand, counting down.
CCGGGGTGGCGCCGCTCAAGGTCACGGTATTGCGCACCAGGGCGACCTTGCCGGTGGTTCCCGACATGTTAAAGCCGCTTGCCGGAGTGATGAGCGGAGTTGGCAGCGAGGGCTGGCCGGTGCCGCCGCTCTGCTGCTGGATCAGGACATACTGGCCCGGCTCGACGGTAAAGGTCGGCAGGGCCGACTTGCCGCTCCAGGCGCCGGTGCTGGTGGCCGAGCCATACTGGACGCTCCACCCTTCGGCGGTGACCGGGGCGCTGCCGCGGTTGAAGATTTCGATGTAGTCATGGGTAAAGAACGTGGTGTTCGCGTTACCACCGGCGCCGTACAGCTGGCTGATCACGAGGTCGGGCGAGGCCGCCATGGCGGGAACGGCAAAACCTGCCATCAGTGCGGCCAGCACGGTCAGCCGGCCGGGAACGTGGATGGTTGCTGCGAGCTTTTTCATCGAAACTTCCTGAAGGGAGTAGAGTGGAATCGTCATTGTCATGATGACTACGGACGTTGGAGTTCTATGTTAGCAAAAAGTATTCTTCCATAGTAAATTTCATCATAATTGTGATAAATGACAACATGATGACCAGGACTTGCCAAATTTCACTTATTCAAAGCGGAAAGTGTGCCGGGTGCGCATTGAGGGCGGTCCAACGGACCAGCTTACGCGCTGCGCTGGGGGACGGCGCGGCATGGCGCAAGCGTGCAGCCTGGTCACGCGGCTTTCGAAACAGGCGCTGCCCGACTTCCGGAACCGGGAACGCAGCCGGCGCTCAGCGTCCGTAGGGCGCGGCCAGCGGCTCGCCGATGAACAAGCCCTGGGTCGGCCACGCCACGCTGCGCCAGTAGGCTTCGATGGCGGTGCTGCCGCCCAGGTAATGCTTGAGCAAGATGCTGGGATGTGGAAACTTTTGCCAGTGGTTGCACGGTTCGCTGACGCTGCCGTAACTGGCCGTGGCGCCCGCTTCCAGCCAGCGCAGGCTGCTCATCTGGCTGGTGCCGTACAGGTCGCCGCCGAAGGACGTCAGGTGGTCGGCCAGCGCGCCCGGCAAGAACGTCAGGCTATCGAGCTTGTCGACGCGCGCCATGCCGGTCTGGTAGACCATGATGTCTTGGGCGCCGTCGAGCGCGTCGCTGTGCAGGGTCTTGGTGCGGATCTTTTTGGCGGCGATCTGTCCGTCGCGCGGAAACAGGTCCACGCGCGAATTGCGCGCCGCCTGCGAGGTGACCAGGTAGTAAGCGCTCGCGTTCGGCACGCGAAAGCCGCTGGCCACGCCGCGGTCGATCAGGGCCCGGGCCTCGGCCACCGAGTCGGTCGGCAGCAGCATCGACAGGCGCATGCGAAAGTCGGCCATCGGCTGGACCGAGCTGGCGTTGAAGTAGGCGCTGGGGCGGCTGGCGGCGCAGGTGTTGCTGCACTGGCCGGGGTCGAATCCCATCGTGTAGGCGGCCGTGATGGCGTTGCACTCCACGGCGTAGGGCGCGGTCCAGACCATCAGCACGGCCTCGATGCCTGGCGGAAGCTGGCTGTCGATACTGTCCTTGAGGGCGCGAAAAGCGGCGGCGTCGAGGCGCTGCGGCTTGCCGGGAATGCGCACGTGGATGACGTTGGCGGCCGGAATTGAGCGCGCCTTGCGGTAATACGCTGCAATGGCCACGCTGTTCGGTTCGGCGTCGTTGACGACCAGCGCCAGCTGGCTGGGCCGCAGCCGGGGTGCACTGGCCTGGGCGTTGGCCTGGGCGTGGGCCGCGCTGGCGGCGCCCGTCAGGGCAAGGATCAGGCCAAGAGAGACGACAGGAGCAGCGCGCAGGGTCATGGAATCGCCAGGGGTCGGGTGAAGGGGGCCGTTTGCCCCGCAGCGCCGATTATAGCGCCTGGCCGGCGCTCTCCGTGACGGCGCCCGGCTGGGTCGGGATGCAGTCGGCCGGGCGCACCTGCAGCGCGGCGTCGCAGACAGTCTGGGTTTGCGCGGGCGCAAGCGCGGAGTCGGGCGCGGGCGCAGGCGCGGGCTGCTCGTGCAGATGCTCGGGCCGCTCTTGCGCGCGGCGCTGCATCTCGAGGGCGAAAGCCTGTTCGTAAGGCACCATGCGCAGCTGCTCGGCTTCGCGCTCGGCCATGCTGACCGCCGGCGGAAGGCGCAGGGCGCCGCCCCCTTGCCCGGTGGCGCTTCCCGCACCCTGGCCGACAGCGGATTGCTGCACCACGGAATGGGAAGCAGGCTGCACGCTGTTGGTCGGGGTGTCGGCCGGTTCTCCACCGCCGCAAGCGGTCAGTGCAAAGAACCCGGCGCAAACGATGGCACGGTTGAATACGTTAAAAAACATACTTCCTCACATCAGATAAATTCAGATAACGGACCGAATTCTATGCGTGAGGAAACAATTCTGCTGGGGAAATTTATTTCAAGATTTAACAAATTGCTTATTTTTATGACTTTTCGGCGGCGTTGGCCGATGAAGCGCTCACGTAACTCGAATATATCCATCAGGAAACATTAAAAATTTTCTGGAAACGTCAATTTAAGGAGACGGAAAAAGCGCTAAGTTGTAACTAAGTGTTTTTTGCAACAATTTGCCGGCACGACGCGCTAGAAATGACCATTGCCGCGTTGTTGCAACGCAGCATTTCTGTTGTCGGACGACCAATACGCAACAGCGCGCGCGACGGCGGCATAAAAAAGGGAGCCGCAGCTCCCTTTTTTGTCCAGCCGGCGCCTACGCGCGCTGGTAAATGTCCTCGAAGCGCACGATATCGTCCTCGCCCAGGTAGCTGCCGGATTGCACCTCGATGATGTGCAGCGGCACCTTGCCCGGGTTTTCCAGGCGGTGATTCATGCCGATCGGGATGTAGGTCGACTCGTTTTCGGACAACAGGCTCACTTTCTCGCCGCAGGTCACGCGCGCCGTGCCGCTCACCACCACCCAGTGCTCGGCCCGGTGATGGTGCATCTGGAGCGAGAGCTTCTCGCCCGGCTTGACGGTGATGCGCTTGACCTGGAAGCGGTCCCCGGCGTCGATGCCCTCGTAATACCCCCACGGGCGGTACACCCGGGTATGGTGCAGGTGCTCGGTACGCTCCTTCGACTTGAGGTGCTCGACGATCTGCTTGACCCGCTGCACCTGGTCCTTGTGCGCCACCAGCACCGCGTCCGGGGTTTCCACCACCACCAGGTCGGAGACGCCGATCACCGCCACGATGCGGCTCTCGGCGCGCACCAGCGAATTGCTCACGCCGTCTAGGTAGACGTCGCCGCGCTGCACATTGCCCTGCGCGTCGCCCTGCGGCCCCTGCTGCACCTGCCACAGCGCCGACCAGGAACCGACATCGCTCCAGCCGATGTCGGCCGGCACCACCACCGCGTGGCGGGTGCGCTCCATCACGGCGTAATCGATCGAGTCCGACGGGCAGCTGGAAAACGAGGCCTCGTCCAGGCGGCAGAAATCGAGGTCGCGGTAGCCGAGCCGCACGGCCGCTTCGGCCGCCGTGGCAATGGCCGGGGCGAATTCGGCCAGCTCGCGCAGGTAGCCTTCGGCGCGGAACAGGAACATGCCGCTGTTCCAGTAATAGCCGCCGTCGGCGACGAAGGCTTCGGCGGTGGCGCGGTCGGGCTTCTCGACGAAACGGTCGACCTGCCAGGCCGTGTCGGACCCGCTGGCGCGCACGCCGCGGTGGATGTAGCCGTAGCCGGTCTCGGGCGCCTGCGGCACGATGCCGAAGGTGGCCAGGGCGCCGTCGGCCACCAGCATGGCGGCCTGGGCCACCGCCTCGGCGAACGGCACGTTCTTGTCGATCACATGGTCGGCCGGCAGCACCAGCATGACCGCGTCCGGATCGATGGCGCGCAGGTAATTGGCGGCGGCGGCCACCGCCGGGGCGGTATTGCGCCCCACCGGTTCGAGCAGGATGCCGAGCGGGGTGACGCCGAGTTCGCGCAGCTGCTCGGCCACCATGAAGCGGTGCTCGTTGCCGCACACCACCAGCGGCGCCATCAGTTCGGGCCAGCCGGATACGCGCAGGACGGTGTCCTGCAGCATGGTCTTGTCGGTCACCAGGGGCAGCAACTGCTTGGGCAGCACCGCGCGCGACAGCGGCCACAGGCGCGTTCCCGCGCCACCGGACAGGATCACTGGGTAGATTTTCATTGCATCTCTTTCAGGTCGTTTGTATACCGCTGTTTTTATAGTGCCGTTTTTATCTCGCCGTTTTATCTATCCAGCGCGGCTACCTGACCGCTTCCAGCGGCGCATCGGTGCGGCGGGTGAAGCGGCGGTCGCGCGCATTGACCCACTCGTCCGAGGCGTAGTCGGACACGTGCTTCATTTCGCCGGCCCGGTCCACGCTGTAATCCTTAAAGACGATCATTTCATCGAGCGTTACATCGCGCAAGACCCGTGTGTATTCGAACAGCACGCTGCGCACGACCCTGGCGCCTTCGCAGATGTGGCTGCCGTGCCCGATCCAGCTCGGGCCGATGATGGTCACGCCGGCCTCGATGCAGGCGCCCGAGCCGATGTAGACCGGCCCTTCGATGGTCGTGCCTTCCCAGTCGATGCGCGTGTTCAGGCCGACCCACAGGCCGTCTTCGACCTGGATGCCGGGCACGTCCATGTGGGCGACTTCGCCCAGCAGCACGCTCTGCAGCGTCTGCCAGTAGTCGGACACGCTGCCGATGTCGATCCAGTTGAAACCGCGCGTCTGGGCGTAGAACGGCATGCCTTCCTTGGCCAGCAGCGGGAACAGTTCGGAGCCGATGTCGAACGGCACGCCGGAGGGAATCAGGTCGATCACCTGCGGCTCGAAAATATAGATGCCGGTGCTGATGAAGTTCGACTTCGCTTCGGCTTCGGAGGGCTTTTCCTGGAACTCGGTGATGCGGCCATCCTTGTCGGTGACCACCACGCCGTAGCTCGATACCTTATCCCACGGCACTTCCTTGGTGATGACGGAACACAGCGCACCCTTGCGGCGGTGCTCGAACAGGGCCGACTTGAGGTCCAGGTCGATCAGGGCGTCGCCGCATAGCACGATGGTGGTGTCGTCGAAAAAACCGCCGAATTCCTGGATCTTCTTCATGCCGCCGGCCGAGCCGATCGGCTGCGGCACCACGGTGCCGTCATCGTTGGTGTAGCCCTCGAAGGAGTAGCCGATCTGGACCCCGAACTGGTGGCCTTCGCCGAAATACTCTTCGATCTTTTCGTGCAGATAGCTGACGTTGACCATGATCTCGGTCACCCCGTACTTGGCCAGGTGCTCGACCAGGTAGGCCATGACGGGCTTGCCCAGGATCGGGATCATCGGCTTGGGCAGATCATAAGTCAGGGGGCGCACTCGGGTGCCTTTACCAGCGGCCAGGATCATCGCTTTCATGGGAGTTCTTTCCTTAGGTTACTTTTCAAGCACTTGCTCGAACATTATTTGGGCAGGGATTGCCAGCGCCATGCATCGACGCACATCTGGGCCACGTCACGCTCCGCCTTCCAGCCGAGCTCGCTTTCGGCGAGGCTGGCATCGGCGTAGCAGGCCGCGATATCGCCGGGGCGGCGCGCCACGATCCGGTAGGGCACTTGCTTGCCGCTGGCCTGTTCGAACGCGCGCACCATTTCCAGCACGCTATTGCCGCGCCCGGTGCCAAGATTGTACGTAACAACGCCGGGACCTGTCGCCAGCTTGCTTAAGGTTTTGACATGACCGATGGCAAGATCGACCACGTGGATGTAATCGCGCATGCCGGTGCCGTCCGGGGTCGGGTAATCGCCTCCGTACACCGACAGGAACTCGCGCCGTCCTTCGGCCACCTGGGCGATGTAGGGCAGCAGATTGTTGGGGATGCCGTTCGGTTCTTCGCCGATCAGGCCGCTCTCGTGGGCGCCGACCGGATTGAAGTAGCGCAAGAGCGCAATGCGCCAGCTCGGGTCGGCCTTGATCAGGTCGCGCAGCATGTCTTCAATGATCAGCTTGCTGCGGCCGTAGGGATTGGTGGCCGACAGCGCAAAATCTTCCCGGATCGGCACCGAGACCGGATCGCCGTAGACCGTGGCCGAGGAACTGAACACCAGCGACTTGACCTCGTGGCGCGCCATGGCGTCGAACAGCACCAGCGAACCGGACACGTTGTTGTCGTAGTAGCGCAGCGGCTGCGACACCGATTCGCCCACAGCTTTCAGGCCGGCGAAGTGGATCACGGCGCCGATCTGGTGCGCCTTGAAGACGGCGTCGAGGGCGGCGGCCTCGCGGATGTCGCCTTCGATGAAGGTGAGCGGCTGGCCGCTGATGCGCTCGACGCGCTCGAGCACGCTGCGCTGGCTGTTGGACAGGTTGTCGAAGGCGATCGGCTCATGGCCGGCCTTGATCAGTTCGACGCAGGTATGCGAGCCGATGTAGCCCAGGCCGCCGGTAACGAGAATTTTCATGGTGTGAGGCTTTCGAAAAAGGTGGAGGCGGCGCTGCCGCCCTACTCTCCCTGCGGCAAGGTGCGCGCAAGGCTCATGCGATTAAACAGAATACCGACCGGCAGCAGCACCAGCTGGTCGTCGAACTCGCCGCCGGCGGCAAGCGGATCGCTTCCCAGGGGGCGCTCGATGAAGGTGGTGACGGCCAGCGCGTTGACGCGCTCGTCGGCGTTGGTGCGGGAGGCATCGGGCTGGCGCACGCCGTGCACGCTGGTGCCGCCATGCTCGCGTCCGAACGAAAACACCACCGCGGCGCCGCACTGGGTCGCCATCGAACAGACCGGCGCGCCAGCCTGCCAGGCCAAGCGGCCGTCGCGCCGCGTGAGGATCGACTTGGTGCCGAAGGCCACGGTGGGCTGGATGGGCGCCGCGCTCATGGCCGGCGTGACGCTGTAGCGCAGCAGCTTGCCCCAGCCGTCGCCCGGCGCGAGGCCGAGTGTGACCCAGGGCAGCAAACCGCTGCAACGCTCTTCGCTGTCACAGCGGCCGTCGAACTCGCGTCCGCCGCCGCCATCAAGCGCCGGGCGCGGCAAGCGCCCGTTGACGAGGGCAAAGCCGATCAGCGCTTCGCGCGCCTGGGCCAGCGCGGCTTTACTGCGCCGCTCCGGGCCCGAGCGGGTATCGGTCTTGCTGACACCCGACATCAGCAGCGAGGCCGCGCCCAGGCCGACCACGGCCAGCATCAGCAGCAAGGCGGCGCCGCGCTGGCGTCCCCATGCCTTGCGCGGCCCGCTGGACGTGCGCTGAGAAACGCGCTTTACAGGCGCCATACCTTGATGCCGGCCTCGACCAGGGCGGCATGGTCGAACGCGGCCTTGACGTCGATGAACACGCCGCCCTTGATCAGCTTCTTCTGGAAGTCTTCGATCGAGGTCGCCATCAGCTGGCGGTGCGAGACGGCGGCCACGACGGCGTCGGCGCGCGGCAGTTCATCCCAGCCGACCAGCTTGACGCCGTATTCGTGCATCGCTTCCTCGGCGTCCGCATACGGGTCGTGCACGAATACCTCGACGCCGTAGGTTTTCAGTTCGGTGATGACATCGGCCACCTTGGAATTGCGCAGGTCGGCGCAGTTTTCCTTGAACGTCAGGCCCAGCACGTTGACCTTGGCGCCCTTGATGTAGCTGCCGGCGGCGATCATGTTCTTGATCGTGGTCTCGGCGATGAACTTGGCCATGCCGTCGTTGATGCGCCGCCCCGCCAGAATGACTTGCGGGTGGTAGCCCAGCATGTCGGCCTTGTGGGTCAGGTAGTACGGGTCGACGCCGATGCAGTGACCGCCCACCAGGCCCGGGGAAAACTTGAGGAAGTTCCACTTGGTGCCGGCCGCCTTGAGCACTTCGGAGGTGTCGATGCCGATCTTGTCGAAGATGATGGCCAGTTCGTTCATCAGCGCGATGTTCAGGTCGCGCTGGGTGTTTTCGATCACCTTGCACGCTTCGGCCGCCTTGATGCTCGAACAGCGGTGCACGCCCGGCTTGACGATCGACTCGTACATCTTGGCGACCTTTTCCAGCGTTTCCGGGGTGTCGCCGGCGACCACTTTCAGGATCGTGGTGAGCGTGTGCTCCTTGTCGCCCGGGTTGATGCGCTCGGGCGAATAGCCGACGAAAAAGTCGTCCTTCCACTTCAGGCCCGAGGCTTTTTCGAGTACGGGAATGCACACTTCCTCGGTCGCGCCCGGATACACGGTGGACTCGTAGATGACGGTGGCGCCCTTCTTCATGTGCTTGCCGACAACCTGGCTGGCGCCGATCAGCGGGCCGAAATCGGGATTGTGGGCGATGTCGACCGGGGTCGGCACGGCCACGATGATCAGGTCGGCGTCGCCCAGGCGGGCCGGATCGTTGGTGTACTCGGCGTGCACGGCCGCGGCCATCTGCTCGTCCGACAGTTCACGCGACGGGTCGACCCCGCGCCGGCAGGATTCGACTTTGGAGACCGAAATATCGAGGCCGATGGTCGGGCCCAGTTTCGCGAACTCGACAACGAGGGGGAGGCCGACGTAGCCGAGACCGATGACGCCAATTGTGCTCATAAAAAACTGCCTTTGAATAAAAGGGTGGAAATGCGGTGAAAATACGGTAAGGATGCGGGGTAGGTCTTCGACTGCCGGGAATGCCTAGCGCCGGATGGCTTCCCTGAAAAACAGGCCGATGAAGGCCATGTCGTCGATAAAGTAACGGCGGAACATGCGGCGCGGCTCCTGCAGGAAGCGGTAGAACCACTCCAGGCCGCTTTTCTGCATCCACAGCGGGGCGCGCTTGACGCGGCCGACGGCCACGTCGAAAGTGCCGCCCACGCCCATGGCGAAGGGAATCTTCATGCGCGCCTGGTACTGGCCGAGGAAATGCTCCTTTTTAGGCGAGCTGATGGCCACGAACAGCAGGTCGGCGCGCGCGGCGGCGATCTGGTCGACGATGCCCTCTTCTTCTTCCGCCTTCCAGTAACCGTTGCGGTAGCCGGCGATGACCAGGCCCGGATACTTGAGTTCGTACAGGCGCTTGACTTCGGAGACGACTTCCTCGCGCGCGCCGAGCAGGTACACGCGCCAGCCCTTGAGGGCGGCGTGCTTCATCAGCGCTTCGTACAGGTCGACCCCGGAGACGCGCTCCTTGAGCGGTTTGCCGAGCAGGCGCGCGGCCCACACGACCGGCATGCCGTCCACGCTGATCAGGGCGCACTCGTTGACGATGCGGCGCAGTTCCGGATCGCGGTCGGCCTTGACCAGCTTGTCGACATTGACGCAGACGTGCTGGTGCGGCTGGCCGGTGGCGATGAAGCCTTCCACTTTTTGCAAGGTTTCATCCATCGTCAGGTTATCCATCTGACAACCCATCATGCTGATGCGGCCGCTCACACCGGCTCCTTTTGGGCCGCCAATGCCAGGGCCGCCAGTTCGGTGGTGAGGATGGCGACGATGCGTTCGGCCGCTTTGCCGTCCCACAGATGCGGGCGGCGCCCCTGCTTGCCTTCGCCTTGCAAGACCTTGCGCGCCTCGGCCACGATGCGTACCGGATCGGTGCCGACCAGCACGTTCGAACCTTCGTCGACGGTGACCGGGCGCTCGGTATTGTCGCGGATGGTAATGCAGGGCACGCCCAGCGCCGTGGTTTCTTCCTGCAGGCCGCCGCTGTCGGTCAGCACGACCGCCGCGTCTTTCCACAGGTTCAGGAAAGCCATGTAGGCTTGCGGGCCGACCAGGGTCACGTTGGGACCGAGGTCGATGCCGAAGGAAGCGAGGTTGGCGCGCGTGCGCGGATGGACCGGGAAGATCAGCGGCAGGTCGGCGGCGATCTCTTTCAGGGCGCCGCCGATGCGGGTCATCATGGCGGCGTCGTCGACATTGCTAGGACGGTGCAGGGTCACCACGCCGTAACGCCCGCCGTTGGCCGTGCGCGCCGCCTTGAAGGCGGCCGTTTCGTAGCCGGCGGTATCGGTGTTGGTCAGTTTGTCAGCCTGGTACAGCACGTTGTCGACCATGACGTGGCCGACGTAGTGGATGGCCGAGTCAGGCTTGCCTTCGCGCTGCAGGTGGCTCACGGCGCTCGGCTCGGTGACGAAAAACCAGTCGGTGATGCTGTCGGTGACGAGACGGTTGATTTCTTCCGGCATGGTCATGTCGCCGCTGCGCAGGCCGGCTTCGACGTGGGCCACGGGGATGTTGAGCTTCTTGGCCGAGATCGAGCAGGCCAGCGTGGAATTGACGTCGCCGACGACCAGCACGGCGGCGGGACGCTCGGCCACGCACAGTTCCTCGAAGGCGACCATGATTTTCGCGGTCTGCTGGGCATGGCTGCCGCCGCCGGCGCCCATGAAGATGTCGGGTTGGGGGATGCCGAGCTCTTCAAAGAAAACATCATTCATCTCACGGTCGTAGTGCTGGCCGGTATGAATGATTTTGAAGGTCAGCGTGGCCTGGCTTTGCAGGGCACGGACGATCGGCGCGATTTTCATGAAGTTAGGTCGAGCACCAGCGACCAGGTAGATCAGGGGCATAGTCATCCGGGATTTATCAAAACCATAATTATAGTGGGAAAGGCACGTTTGTCCCGCACTTTGTCGGATCTGCGCGCCTGCCGTTGTTGCATTGCAGCAGAAACTTGGTTTCCTCATTCCTGATGCATAAAAAATAAGTTTAGCAAGTGCCGGACTGGGGTGGCGCGCGCATGGCGGGCAGCCGGGCGCGGCCGCTGCTGGCAGGGGAAACGCGGCGCGCAAAAACAAAAAGACCGCATTGCGCGGCCTTTTCTTGTTGCAGTGCCCGCAAGGGGCTGGCGGCACCGGAATCGGGGGCTGGTCCCACGATCCGGACCGTTTCCCCCGCCCTGCGCTTGCACTTTGTTACATCTCTTACGTGTTCGCTTGCCTGTTGCTGCTGACTGCTCGCCGCTTACTTCACCGTCACGTCAGCCTCGGTCACCGTGATGGTGCGGGCACCAAGGGTGATGCTGCCGCCGGTGGCGGAAAAGCTCACCGACGGTTGCGGACTGAGGCAGTCGGCGCGCAGGATCGATACGAACATGCCCTTGGTCTTGGCCGTGCCGTAGGAGAACTTGTTCCAGTGGTGCGGGCCGGGGGTAATGCTCGGCGCCGGGCTGTAGCCGACCGACGCGGTTTGCGTCAGGGCATCCGGCGACACCACCGCGCCGCACATTTCGGCCGGCGCCACCGTCACGCGGAAGGTCGACGGCACGCCCACGAGCGGCACCACGGTGTGCAGGTTGTACTCGTACTTGCGCGGGGTGGCGCTGTTCAACTGGTCGATCGTCACCAGGGTCGACGGACGGATGAACACCAGCGTGCGCTTGGCCTGGGTCAGCTTGCCGGCGTAGGCGGCGGTGGCGTCGCCGGTCACGATGTCCCAGCCGGCCGACTGGATGAACTTGGTCAGCTTGCCGGACGAGGCTTTTTCGCCCAGGCCGGACAGGCCCAGGAACTGGCCCTGGCCGCCGTCGAAGGTGATGGCGTTGTGGGCCTTGGTCTGCTTGTAGTACTCACGCCAGTGCGGCGAGTTGTAGTAGTCGTAGTGGCCGCTGTCCATGGCCAGGATTTTGCCCTTGGAATACATGACAAAACTGTTCTGGTCGGCATGCGAGTGGTTCAGCGAACCGAACGGGCTGCTCTTGAAGAACACCGAGGTGCGGTTGCGGTCGACCAGCATGCTGTGCATGGCGGCCCAGCCGACGGCCGGGAAGTAGGCACCGTTGGGCTGGTTGATCGGCAGTTCGGCGGTACCCTGGTATTCACGCGGGCTGAGCATGATGTGCAGGCGCGCATAGTCTTCGCCGCTCATCTGCTTGGCGTACCAGCGCGACAGCACGGTATCCGAACGGTTCATGATGGCCTTGCCGAAGCGGGCCCAGTCTTCACCGCGCAGCACTTCGGCGCCATCGCCGAACACGCCGGCCGGGGTACCGGGCGGCAGGGCATAGGAGACGAAGCGGGCGAACTCGGCCACCCACGGTTTTTTGTAGAACGGCACGTCCAGCACGCGCTCGATCAAGTCCCACATCAGCAGCGATTCGCCGGCATCCCACTCGGCGTAGCTCGAACCGTTGGCGAAACCGCCATCCTCGCCGCCCCATGGGCTGGTGCTGAAGACGTATTCCTGCAGCGCCGGCAGCAGCCAGGCGTTGGTTTCAGGCATGTCGCCGCGCACGATCAAGAGCGCGCCGACGAATTTGCCGAGGGCGTTGAAGGAAATGCTGTTCTCGGGATACTTGCGCACCTGTTCCGGCGTCTTGAGCAAATTCGCATTGCCGCAGGCAATGATGATGTCCTTGACCATCTGGCGGTCGGCCGCGGTCATGGCGCTGTAGGCGAAATCGTAGGCCAGCGCGTACGACCAGGCGTAGTCGCGCGTTTCGGCGACGTCGCCGGCGCACTTGCGCGCCAGGACCGGCGGGCCGAACAATTGCATGCGGGCCCGCATTTCGGTCAGGAACCACTGGTCCTTGGTCAGGTGCCAGCCCAGCGCCGCTTCGCCCATGCCTTCGAGGATGCGGTTCTGTTCCCACCAGCTGCTCATGCGCACCGATTCGGTGTTCGAGGCGATCTGGCTGCGCAGCGTCGTCGTGATGCCGCTGACGGTGGTGCGCTTGAGGTAAGCGGTCATGGCCGCCAGGGCCTTGGCGCGTTCAAGCTTGGTGGCGGCCGAAATGCCGGCGTAGTCGGCCTGGCCCTTGAACAGGCGCGGATGGCCCATGCGCGGGCTGGCGCTGTCGAATTTCGTGATCGCGGCGGTCAAGGATGTCGGGCTCAATGCGGTCGCCGTAGCGGCCAGCTCAGCCGTCGTAAACATCTTCGGCGCGGCCGTAAAAGTCTGTGCCGAAGCGGGCAAGGCGGTCGCGGCAACGGTCAACGCGAGAGCACTTATTACTTTTATCATGCTGCTAACTCCTTATAACGTCTCGCAAGACGTTCCAATACTGTTTCGACCATATATTCGGACCTGACACGCGCCAGTCCGGAAGCAGAGATCGTATCCGCAAGAACATTATCTTCCAGGATGCGCAAAATTGAGGCACCGAGATCAAGGATATTGCGTGGTTGCACCAAAATACCACACTTTCCTTGCGACAACATTAAGGGAATCGCGCCTATACTTGTTGCAACGACAGGAATTCCGCACGCCATGGCTTCCAGAATGGACATCGGCATCTGTTCGGTGTGCGACGGCAGCGCGAAAACGGCGGCTTCGTCCATCAATGCGGCGCGCGCGGCGCCGTCGACCCAGCCCGGCAGCACCACCGACGCGCCCAGACCTAGCTCATCTGCCAGGGCGCGCGCCTGGGCGATATCGCCCTCCCCCGCCAGCACCAGGCGCACATCGGGCCGGGCCGCATGCACCACCCCGAATGCGCGGATCAGGTCGAACACGCCCTTCTTGTCTTCGATACGGCCCAGAAACAGTACGTCGCGCAGGCCGGCCTTGCGCGGGGTAAAAGGCGGCACCGCCACCGGATTCGGAAACACCTCGACCGCGGCGAGGCCGGCGCGCTCGCGCAGCCAGGCGGCCGAGTCGTCGGTCAGGGCAAAGGCGGCGGTCGACTTGCCCACGGTGGCCACCGCAAAGCGCTGGGCCCAGCCGGACAGGCCGTTGTCCATGAAGTCGCAGAAGGCGCCGCCGTGCAGGTGGAACAGCACCGGGCAGCCGAACAGGCGCGCGGTGCGGATGAAAATCGCCTTGCGCCAGAAACTCACGCCGGAGGCCACATGCACGTGCAGCAGCGCCACCTTGCCGCGCATGAGCAGGCTGGTGAACTGCGCCAGCGCGATACCCGCCTGCAGCGCCTTGCGCGGCATCGAGCCGTCGACATGGCTGGCGATGAAGCGCGAGTTGCCGTCGGTACCGTAGCCGTGTTCATAATACGTTTTGATCACGCTGGCGATGCCGCCGCGCGCTGTCGGCGACGGGCCGATCATGACGACCAGTTTGCTCATGTTGTTCCCTCCGAATCGAGGTGGGCCGCGCCCAGGTAAGTGGAAATGTCGAGGTGCTGCAGCAGCAGCTTGTGTTTGCCCGACACCGAACGGCGGATCTCGTCGACCCGCACGATCTCGACCGAGATCCCGCCCTGGGTCTTGGCGTGGATGCCGGCCGCGAGCGCGTCGCGCGCGCTTTTGCTCAGTTCGGTGTTCGAGAGCACCTTGAGCGTGGCCTTGCCCGGCGCGCTCTGCTCGAACTGCATGCGGTCGGCGCTGGCGAGCTGCTCGAAGTGGGCCGCGCCGATGGTGCAGATCGACACCAAGCGGTGGTCGTGGCAGACGAGAAACTCCTGCAAGCGCCCTTCGATCCGCTCGACCACGGGAAAGCCGGGCCGCGTGTGGTTCGGCTCGGCGCTCCACATGGCCAGGTCGCCCGTGCGGTAGCGCACCAGGGGCATGACCCGGTTGTCGAAGCCGGTGGCGACGATCTCGCCCAGCACGCCGGGCGCCTCGATGCTGCGCCCGGACGTGTCGACCAGCTCGACCTTGCCGTACAGGGGCCAGAAAAAGTAGCGCGCATCGCTTGGTGCCGAGATGGCCTTGACGGCGCGCTCGGAGTGGCCGTAGTCGAGCAGCACCGGGCAGCCGAACACCTCCTTGAGCAAGTCGACCTGGTAATCGTAGATATTTTCCGAAAACAGCTGGATGGCGCGGATGCGCGCCGTGATGTCGGGCGCCGGATTGGCCTTGAGCCAGCGCGCCAGCGGCACCAGGGCCGAGGGAAAGGCGTGGATGAAGGTCGGCTTCCATTTGCGGATCGCCTCGATGTAGCGCGGCATGAAGGCCGGCTCCAGGTGGTCCGACGACAGGTGCAGGTAGCGCTTGATCGGGTCGAACATCCACAGGGTGCCGTCGGGCCGTCCGGCGCCGGGCACGGTGCGCCCGCGCAGGGCCAGGATGATGTCGCCGCGCCCGACCCCGGCGATGTCGTCGAACGTGGTGTTGTAGGCAAAGTCCTTGGAACGCGAAACGTATTTTTCCAGGTACAGCTTCATCGGCACCGAGGTCGAGCCGCCGGTAAACGCCATCAGGTGGGTTTCCGGGCCCATGCGGGTCGACAGGTAGCGGCTGGTGTCGGCCTTGATGTCTTCCTTGGAGAGCAGGGGGAACGCGGCCAGCAGGGCGCTGGCGGAGTCGCCGCGCGCCAGCGCCGGCTGGAGGTGGGCGTTGGCCGGCACCGTCTCGATGGCCCAGCGCAAGGTTTCCATGAGTTTTTCCTCGGCGCGCTGGCGCAGCCACGCCAGGTCGCCGCTGCGGGCGATCTCGCCGACGAACTCGTGGTACTTGGCGCCATAGCGCAGGCTGGCGGGTGCGAGCGCGTACAACTGGCCGAGCGAACTCTTGATCCACTGCGGCGCGGCCGTGTAGAACTTGAGGAAGGGGTGGACCATGTCTTCTATGGGCATAGGGAATCGCTCTGTTGGGTCTGGCGGGCCGGCTGGCCCGTCCTGGTTCGCGCGCGCCGGCGGCAAGCGCCGGGCGCGCGCGGGCGCGGCGCCATCACACCTGCCCGGTACGGGCCAGCTTGCCCGCCACGCCCTGGAAAATCGCTTCGTAGCGGTCCAGCATGCGCTCGGCGTCGAAGCGCGCGCGCACGGTTGCCAGCGCGCCATTCCCGAGCCTGGCGCACAGGGCCTCGTCGGAAAAGCGCGACAGCGCCGCCACCAGCGCGTCGACGTCGCCGGCAGGATACAACAGGCCGTTGACGCCGTGCTCGACCTGCTCGCGCATGCCGCCGACGTCGCTGGCAACGAGCGGCTTGCCGAGCGCCATGTACTCCAGGGTAGCGATCGGGAAATTTTCATCGTGCGAGGTCAGCGCCATGACGTCGCACATGGCGATATACGGGCGCACATCGGTCTGGAAGCCCGCCAGCAGCACCGCCTCGCGCAGGCCGAGCGCATCGATGCAGGCTTCGATCTGGGGCCGCATGCTGCCGTCGCCGACCAGCACCACGCGCGCCGCCACGCCCTGCTCGCGCAGGCGCGCCAGCGCGGCCAGCAGGTCGACCTGGCGTTTTTCTTCGCGGAAGATGGCGCACAGGCCGATCACCAGTTCATGCTCGCCGAAACCGTGCTGGCGCCGCATGGCGGCCGCCTGGTCGGCCACGCGGGCGACCGCGAAGTGGTTCAGGTCGACGCCGTTATGGACCACCTCGCTGCGCGCGTCGCGCACGCCCAGCGCTTGAAAGAAGCCGCGCTGCAGTTCGCTGATATAAATGGTGCACTGGGCCATGCGGTAAAACTGGCGGTACACCACGAAGCGCAGGCGCTGCTTGCCGCCGCGCTTGACCACGCCCATGCTGTGGTTGATGAACACCAGCTTCGGGCGCTTTTTGGCGCGCAGTCCGGCAATCGCCGCGCACATCAGCGAATACTGGGAGGTGCCGATCATCACGTCCGGCTCGAACTGGTCGACCAGGGCCGCCAGGCGGCCCATGGCGGCGTAGTCGAAGCCGTCCCTGGCGTGGCAGCACAGCAGCGGCGCCACCCCGCCGGCAAGCAGGTCGGGGGCCAGTTCGGCCGAATCCTTGAGGTAGCCCAGGGCCACCTGGTGGCCGCGCCGCACCAGGCCGGTGGCCAGGGCGACCGTGTGGCGTTCGCCGCCGCCGAATTTGAGCTGGTCGGCGACGAACAGAATTTTCATCGTTGTCATGAAGGCTTTCGCATGAAGAATCAAGGCCGGCGGCGCTGCCGCCGGCGCGTCAGGCGCCGGCGCGCGCGATGGCTTGCTGCAGGTGCTGGCGCAGCCCGGCGGAGACGCGCTCGGGCGCGAAGCGCTGCGCCACCTCTTCCGGCAGCACCGGGGCCTGCCCCGTGGCCAGCCCGGCCAGGCCACTGCGCAGCATGCGCGTGATCGCTTCGATATCATCCGGCGCGGCGCAGGCCTCAAAGCTGCCGGCCCATTCGGCGATCAGGTCGGCCGAGGTGCCGGGCGAGGTGATGCCCCACACCGGGCGGCGCGCGCCGATGTATTCGACCAGCTTACTGGGCAAGAACACGCTCGGGGTGGCGCTCGGGGCGTCGATCACCAGCAGCGCATCGGACTCGCGCGCCAGGCGCAGCGATTCGCGGTACGGCACCTGGCCCGACAGGGTCACCAGGCCGGGCGGCAGCGAGGTCAGGGCCGGCAGGCCGAGAAAGGTTTTTTGCAGGGGACCGACGAATTCGAACCGCACGCCGTCGAGCGCGCTGGCCTGGCGCTCGAGCATGCGCGCCAGCGCCTTGAACAACGGCTCGGGCGAACGGGCGCCGTAGCAGGCGCCGATGTGGCGGATCACGCGCCGTGCGTCGTGCGGCTGCGCCAGCGGCTGCGCGGGCGCGGCCAGTGCCGGAAAGTGCTCCATGTCCCAGGCGTGCGGCAGCACGGCGGCCTTGGCGCGCAAGGCGGCCGGGTATTTGCCCATCACCATGTCGAGCGTGCGCACCGAGGTGAACAGGACCTGGTCGGCCGCCTCGATCACGCTTTTTTCCAGCTCGGCGTTGATCTTGTGCGCCTTGGGCGTGTAGTAGTCATGGAAGGGATTGCCGGCCCAGGGGTCGCTGAAGTGCGCCAGCCACGGCAGGCCGGTGGCGCGCTTGAGTTCGAGCGCCAGCAGATGGTCGCTCATCGGCACGCCGAAGCTGGCCAGCACGTCGGGGCGTTCGGCCGCGATGTGCGCCAGCGCCAGCGGCTGCGCCCTGGCGCGCCAGCGGCCCAGGGTATCGGGCGTGTTGCCGTAATCCGGATACAGGCGCCGCGCCAGGCGCTGCAGGCGGCCCTTGAGCAAGGTGCCGGGATTGAGCACGCACAGGGAACGGATGCGCTCGAAAAAATCCGGATACTGGTCGTAGGCGTTCGAATGCTCGGCGTCGTCGGCGTGCAGCAAGGTCACCTGCGCATCCATGTGATACAGCTGGCGGCCGATCTGGATCGCCTGCGGCGTCAGCTTGGGCGGCGCATAGTAGCAAATGGCAAATACCTTCAAGCGCGCTCTCCAAAGCCGGCCAGGGAATCGAGGATGCGTTCGGAGGCATGGCCGTCGCCGTAGAAATTGCCGCCCGCCCCGTCGCCCAGGGCGCCGTCGAGCAGGCTCGCCACCGCGTTCACGATGCGCTCGCGGTTCGGCCCGACCAGGTGCACCATGCCCGACGCCGTGCCTTCCATGCGCTCGGTGACGTCGCGCATCACCACCACCGGTTTGCCCAGGCTCGGCGCTTCTTCCTGCACCCCGCCCGAATCGGTCAGCACGACGGAGGCGTTGATCATCATGGCCACGAACGGCAGGTAGTCGAGCGGCTGGCACAGCACCAGGTTGGCGAACCCGTGCGGCACCAGGTACTGGTCGACCGCGCCGCGCACGGCCGGGTTCGGGTGGACCGGGAACACGAAGTCGATATCGGGGTAGCGCGCGCACAGTTCGGCGATGCCGGTGCAGATCGCCTCGAACCCGGCGCCGAAGCTCTCGCGCCGGTGGGCGGTGACCAGCACGAAGGGACGGCGCGGGCCGATGAAGCGCTCCAGGCCTTGCGGCGCCAGCGCGCTTGATACCTGCGCGCGGCAGGCCGGATCGGTGTTGAGGCGTTCGCGCACCAGGTACAAGGCGTCGATGCCGGTGTTACCGGTGATCAGGATGCGATCTTCTGCGATGCCTTCGCGCAGCAGGTTGACCTTGGCCGGGGCGGTCGGCGGAAAATGCATTTCGGCGATCTGGCCGACCAGCTTGCGGTTCATCTCTTCCGGGAACGGTTCGTAGATATTGCCCGTGCGCAGACCGGCTTCCACGTGCGCCACCTTGACCTTGGCGTAGAACGCGGCCAGCGCCGCGACGAAGGCGGTGCTGGTGTCGCCCTGCACGATGGCCCAGTCGGGGCGCACCTGCTCGAGCACCGGCGCCAGGCCGTCGAGCACGCCCGTGGTCACGCCGGTCAGGGTCTGGCCCGGCTTCATCAGGTTCAGGTCGAACTCGGGCACGATGCCGAAGAAGGCCAGCACGCTGTCGAGCATCTCGCGATGCTGGGCCGAGACGCAGACGACGACCTCGAAGCCGCCGTGCGCGCGCGCGGCCAGCACCACCGGGGCCAGTTTGATCGCCTCGGGACGGGTACCGAAGACGAAGAGCAGTTTTTGCGTAGCGGGCATGATTAATCCTGAGTGGAGGGAGATGGGTTGGGCACTTGGTGCGTAAACAGGGAGCGCGCCTCGGCCATGACGCCGGCCAGCTTGAGCAGCGCGACGTACAGCACGACATACACGGCGCCGATCAGCAGGGCCTCGACGAAGGGCGCGGCGACCAGGTCGGCATGGTCGAACAGGGATGCCAGCGCGGCCGCGCCGAGCGCGGCGCCGAGGATGCGCAGCAGGGTGCCCCACTGCTGCAGGCGGCGCACCGGCACGCCGGTCACGCGCGCCACGCGCCAGAAGCTGAAGGCATTGCCGGCGGCCAGGGTCACGACATTGCCGAGCGCGGCGCCCGGAATGCCGAACAGGGTGGCGCCGATAAACCCGGCGGCCAGGCTGATGAACAGCATCGCGCCGTCGGCCATGAGCAGGAAGCGCCCCTGGTTGAGCACCACGGTCAGGGTGCTGACCTCGACCGCGACCCCGAGCAGGGCCAGGCAATTGATGCGCATGACGTCGGCCGCGACCAGGTACTTGGCGGTGTAGACGACGGTGACGATGTGCACCGCCAGCACCGCCGCCAGCGCCAGGGTCGGCAGCAGCACGAAGGCGGCGGCCAGGTTGGCGCGCTGGTTCAGGCGCAGCATGCCGGCCTGGTCCTTGCCGGACTCGAGCGCCGACAGGCGCGGCGCGATGGCGTTGTTGACGCTGTTCCTGACCAGCGCGACGACCGGCATGATGACCGCGCCGATCGAAAAGGCGGCAAAGGCGGAGGCCGGGAACACGGCGGCGGCGACCCACTGGTCGGCCTGGCCGCGCAGCAGGAACAGGGCCGAGGCCAGCCCGAACGGCAGCGCGTAGACGGTCTGGGTGCGCAGCGCGGCGCGGTCGAGCGGGAACACTTTCCAGCCGTAATGGCGGCCGATATGCACCAGCAGCAAGACGACTTTGATGGCGGCGTACAGGACCAGGGCGCCGAACACCACGTCGGCGCGCCCGGACCAGGCGGCCGCGGCCACCATCAGCACGCGCAGCACGGCCAGGCCGACGATGATGCGGGCCTGCTGGGGCACGTTGCCGCCGGCGTTGGGCAGGTATTCGATCAGGTTCGCCGCCACCCACAGGGTGAGGAAGGCGGGCATGAACCAGGCCGCGCTGTCGATGGCGCGCAGGCTGGCCGGCAAGAGCGGGTTCCACGGTCCGAGCAACAGTCCCGCCAGCGCGCCGGTGAACAGCAGCATCAGCAAGGTCTGGTGCACATACGGCGCGCGCGCGGCCTGCTCGGTGCGCGGCAAGAAGTAGAACAGGCTGCGCGGCAGCGCGAACGGCGCCACCGCCATCGCGGTGGCGATCGCCAGCCAGGCCAGCCGGTAGTCGGCGAAGGCGGCCGTCGGCAACAGGCGCACCAGCGCGATCGGCAGCATGAACTGCAGGCCGAAGTCGAGCATGTTGGCGGCCGTGAGCGAGATGGCGCCGCGTTTCAGACTCGACGCCGTCATGGCGCCACCACGCTACGCATCGGGATAATCGCAGTAATCGACGTAGCCTTCGCTGCCCTGGGTCGAGATGACCTTGGCCGGAATGCCGACCGCGACCGAGTTCTCGCCCAGGTCGCGCGTGACGACGGCGTTGGCGCCGATGGCGCAGCCGTTGGCGATGGTGACCGCCCCGACGATCACCGCGCCCGGGCCGACATAGATATTGTCGCCCAGGGTCGGCACGCCCTTGCGTTCGCCCCGGTTGAGCTGGCCGATGGTGATGCCCTGCGAAATATTGCAGTTACGCCCGATCACGGCCTGGCTGTTGACCACGATGCCGCCGAAGTGGCCGATGTAAAAGCCGGGCCCGATGCGCGTGTCGAACGGAATCGAAATGCCGAACTTGAAGGTGTAGTGCTTGTGCATGACGCGCGCCGCCACGTACACCGGCTTCCACAGCAGGCTCGAGGTGCGCGTGGCGGCGGCCAGGCGCAGCCAGAACAGGAAGCGGAAACCCGGCACCAGGCGGTAGGCGCGCAGGCCGGCCTTCCAGCCGCTGCCGCCGGCCAGGTGGCGGTACAGGTCGGAGCGCCATAGCATGCGCAAGTGCTGGCGTTGTTGCGCGTTCATGCCAGCAGCGCCGACAGGTAAGGCGCGGCCACCGTCTCGGG
>DASVVC010000087.1:0-83378 GCA_036386755.1 Telluria sp. | reverse complement strand
CGCGCAGGCGGGAGCCCAAGTTCGGAGGTACGCGAACAAAATTGGGCTCCCGCCTGCGCGGGAGCGACGAAGCTGGCGCTAGTGTCCGCGGCGGATTACGCCGCGTGCTTGCGCGCCCCATCCCCCAGCAGCCGCGCCTTCTCCACGCGGAACTGCGCCACGGCCTTTTCCTTCACATGTCCATACCCGCGAATGTGTTCCGGCAGGTTGGCCAGTTCCACCGCCGTCGCATGGTTGTCGGCATTGAGCCCGGCGATCAAGCCTTCGATCATCTGGCGATACTCCACGATCAGCGCGCGCTCCATCTTGCGTTCTTCCGTGCGGCCGAACATGTCGAACGCCCCGCCGCGCAGGCCCTTGAACTTGGCCAGCAATGCAAACGCCTTCCACATCCACGATCCGAATTCGGCTTTCACCAGGTGTCCCTTGGCGTCCTTCTTGGCGAACATCGGCGGGGCCAGGTTGAACTTGACCGAGAAATCGCCTTCGAACTGCGACTTGAGCTGCTCGACAAAACGGCCGTCGGTGTACAAACGCGCCACTTCGTATTCGTCCTTGTAGGCCATCAGCTTGAAGTAGTACTTGGCCACGGCGGTGGACAGCCGGTTGCCCAGCCCCTGCGCCGTTTCCGCCGCGCGCACCTTGGCCACCAACTGCTCGTAGAGCGCCGCATACGCGCCATCCTGGTAGTCGGTCAGGAACTCGACGCGCTTCTTGATCACGTTCTCCAGGCTTTGCGGCATCTGCACCACGATGGCCTGGGTCGGCGTGGCGACCTTCTCCACGCGCTTCAAGTCCACGGCGGCGCGGCGGCCCCACAGGAAGCTCTTCTTGTTCGGCTCCACGCCCACGCCATTCAACTCGATGGCGCGCAGCAGCGACGCTTCGGTCAGTGGAATACGGCCCTTCTGCCATGCGTAACCCATCATGAACAGGTTGGCGGCGATCGAGTCGCCCATCAGCGCGGTGGCTAATTTTGTGGCGCCGATAAAATCAGCCGCCTCAATTGCCGGTGCGCCCACCGATTCCATGATCAGCGCGCGCACTTCCTCGGCCGGATACTCCCAGTCGGCGTTCTGCGCGAAGGTGCCCGGCGGCTGCTCGTGCAGGTTGATCACGGCCATGGTGCGGCCCGGACGCATCTTGGAAATCGCATCCTGGGCGCCGGCGGTCAGCATGTCGCAGCCGAGGATCAGGTCCGCTTCGCCGGTGGCGATGCGCTGCGCGCGCAAATGCTCGGGCGAACGCGCCACTTTCACGTGCGAGGTGACCGAGCCGTTTTTCTGCGACATGCCGGTCATGTCCAGCACCGACGCGCCCTTGCCTTCGAGGTGGGCGGCCATGCCCATCAGCGCGCCGACGGTGATCACGCCGGTGCCGCCGATGCCGTTGATCAGGATGTTGTACGGCTGGTCGATATTGGGCAGCACCGGTTCCGGCAGCGCGCCGAAGCCGTCGTCCACGTTGCCCTTGGTGACGCCGGTCTTGGTTTTCTTGAGCGTGCCGCCTTCGACGGTCACGAAACTCGGGCAGAAGCCCTTCACGCACGAGTAGTCCTTGTTGCAGGACGACTGGTCGATGGTGCGCTTGCGGCCAAATTCGGTTTCCTTCGGCAGGATCGAGACGCAGTTCGACTGCACGCCGCAGTCGCCGCAGCCTTCGCACACGGCGTCGTTGATGACCATGCGCTTGTTCGGGTCGGGGAATTCGCCTTTTTTCCGGCGCCGACGCTTTTCGGCCGCGCAGGTCTGGTCGTAGATCAGCACCGACACGCCTTCGACCTCGCGCAGCTCGCGCTGGACCGCGTCCATCTCCTTGCGGTCATGCAGGGTCACGATCGATGGCAGCGAGGAACGGTCGCTGTAGCGCGACAGGTCTTCGGTCACCAGCGCGATGCGCTTGATGCCTTCGGCCGCCATCTGCTGGGCGATCATCGGCACCGAGGTCTGGCCGTCGACCGGCTGGCCGCCCGTCATGGCCACCGCATCGTTGTAGAGAATCTTGTAGGTCATGTTGACCTTGGCCGCCACCGTCGCGCGGATGGCCAGGTAACCGGAGTGGAAGTAGGTGCCGTCGCCCAGGTTCTGGAACACGTGCGGCACTTCCGAAAACGCCTGCTGGCCGATCCACGGCGCGCCTTCGCCGCCCATGTGGGTGGTCAGCTTGTTCATGCCCGGGTAGATCGCGGTAGCCATCACGTGGCAGCCGATGCCGGCCAGCGCGAAGCTGCCGTCGGGGACCTTGGTGGAGGTGTTGTGCGGGCATCCGGAGCAGTAGAAGGCGGGGCGGAACGGCGTGTTGATGGCCTTGCGCAGCACTGCATCCTTGGCGTCCAGGAACGTCAAACGCGCCTTGATCAGGTCGCACGTGCGCGCGTCGGTGATCAGGCGCGAGATGCGCGAGGCGATCACGCGCGCCACTTGCGAGACCGAGAAGTCGGCCTTGGAGGTGAGCAGCCATTCGCCGCGCGGCGCGACCCATTCGCCTTTTTCGTCGAACTTGCCGATCACTTTCGGGCGCACGTCGTCGCGCCAGTTGTAGAGCTGCTCCTTGAGCTGGTATTCGACGATCTGGCGCTTTTCCTCGACCACCAGGATTTCGTCGAGGCCCTGCGCGAATTCGCGCACGGAATCGGGCTCCAGCGGCCATGGCATGGCGACCTTGAACAGGCGCAGGCCCACATCAGCCGCCATCTTCTCGTCGATGCCCAGTTCTTCCAGGGCTTCCAGCACGTCCAGGTACGATTTGCCCGAGGCGATGATGCCCAGTTTGGCGTTGGCGCTGTCGATGGTGGTGTGATTGAGCTTGTTCTCGCGCGCATAAGCCAGCGCCGCGTAGATTTTATAGTCCTGCATCAGCGCTTCCTGCTTGCGCGCCTGCAGGCCGAGCGGATCGGACGACAGGCGCGTATTCAGGCCGCCTTCGGGCATGACGAAATCCTGCGGAATCTTGACCTGCACGCGGAACGGGTTGGCGTCGACCGAGGCGCTCGACTCGACCGTGTCGGCCAGCGCCTTGAAGGCCACCGTGCAGCCCGAAAAACGCGACATGGCCCAGCCGTGCACGCCCAGGTCCAGGTATTCCTGCACATTGCATGGGTACAGCACCGGCACCATGCAGGCCGAGAAGATGTGGTCGGACTGGTGCGGCAGGGTCGACGAATAGGCGCCGTGGTCGTCGCCGGCCACCAGCAGCACGCCGCCATGCTTGCTCGTACCCGCATGGTTCATGTGCTTGAAAACGTCGCCGCAGCGGTCCACGCCAGGGCCTTTGCCGTACCACATGGCGAACACGCCGTCGTACTTGGCCGGGCCGATCAGGTCGACCGTTTGCGAGCCCCACACGGCGGTTGCGGCCAGGTCTTCGTTCACGCCCGGCACGAACTTGACGTGGTGGGCTTCGAGGTGGGCCTTGGCCTTCCACAGGTTTTCATCGAGGCCGCCCAGGGGCGAACCGCGGTAGCCGGAAATGAAGCCGGCCGTGTTCAGGCCGGCGGCCTGGTCGCGTTCGCGCTGCATCATCGGGAGACGCACCAGCGCCTGGATACCGGACAGGAAAATATTGCCCGTGGTCGCCGTGTATTTGTCGTCGAGGGTGACCGTGGTCAGGCGTGAAGCGACGTCCTGCTTGGCAGGCGTCGTTGCCGTGGTATCTGGCATGGTGTGTCTCCAAAAGGGTATTCGGGATGTTGCCTCGCCAAATCGGCGCCGGGTAGGCGCGTCGGTGGCGGGACAGGTGCCGCTGTATGCGGCTTGTTGTATGGCTTGATTCTACAAGACTCTCCGGTATGGAGCGCCGTTGGCGTGGAGTGTATGACCTTCCTGGCCATAGGGGAAATACGGTTTTCGGATGGGGGTATAAGAAAAAGTGATAGCTGTTGCTGTCTGCTACTTATGTAGGCAAATGTGTAGGCAGATGCGCGCCCGGCCACGCCCCGCTGGCGCACAATTGTTCCGTCACCTGGTGCACCAGACGCTTGACCGCCGCCGCGGCGTTGGTCAGCGGAATATTGCGCGAGGCGCACAGGGTGACGCTGCGCGCCAGCGCCGGGCTGTGGATCGGCCGGGCCAGCATGGCGCCCCGTTCAATGTCGGCCAGCAGCGGCGCGACCGGCAGGATGGTGGCGCCCATGTCGGCCAGGATCGCCGACTTGAGGATGGCGATGGAGTTAATTTCAATCACGTTCGAGAGATGCAGGCCGGCCTTGCGCGCCACGTTTTCGATGCGCGGGCGCACGCCCTGCTGCTGGGCCGGCAAGATCAGGGTCGTGGCCAGCGCGTCGGCCAGCGCCACCCGCTCGCCCGGCGGGCTGAAGGCCGAGCCGGCGCGGCAGATGAAACTGAGTTCTTCCTCCACCAGCGCGCTGCTGGCAAAGGCGCCCAGCTGGCCGTCGTCGAACAGCACCGCCAGGTTGATCCGGCCCGACTTGAGCTGCTCGTTCAGGTTGCCGGACAGCTCCTCGGTCAGCTGCAGGGTGATTTCGGGATAGGTGTCGCGCGCGGCCATCAGCAAGGGCAGGGCGAGGGCGCCGGAGATGCTGTGCGGCAGCCCCAGGGTGACGCTGCCCGATGGCCTGGTGGTCGACTGGATCACGGCCGAACGGGCGTCACCGACCTGCTTGAGGATCGCTTGCGCATGCTCGTAGAACACCTTGCCGGCGTCGGTGGCGAGCATGCCCTGCGCCGAGCGGTGCAGCAATTGCGCGCCCAGATCGTCTTCGAGCTGGCGCAGCTGCTGGGTCAGGGCCGGCTGGGCCACGTGCAGCACCAGCGCCGCGCGCGATAGCGAGCCGTGGTCGACAATGGCGACGTAATAGCGCAGCTGGCGTAGTTCCATGGTGGCCCGGGCGGTGGTGAGTAATTAGTGGTTTTTGGAAAGCATTGATGCATCAAGGAAATATCGGCGTTATACTGGCCCTGTTGCCGCCATTGCGCGAGATTACACCACAGACGGACCACACCATGCTCAAGAAAGTCGATGCTTCCCAACTCAAGCCTGGCATGTACATCCATGACCTGAGCTGCGACTGGATGACGCATCCGTTCGTGCGCAACCGTTTCCTGCTCAGCACGGAGGATGAAATCCGCAAGATCGTCGGCGCCGGCATCCACGACGTGGTCATCGATTGCGCCAAGGGGCTCGACGTGGACGACGCGGCGACCCTGGAAGAAACGCGCCGCAGCACCGAAGAAGCGCTGGTGGCGATCGCCGCGCCGCCGGTGATCGTCACCCGCACCACGCTCGGCGAGGAGCTCAAGCGCGCCGCCGTGATCCGCCAGCAGGCCACCGGACTGGTGCGTACCGTGATGCAGGATGCGCGCCTGGGCAAGGCGATCGAACTCGACAATGTGTCGCCGGTGGTGCAGAACATCGCCGAATCGATCCTGCGTAATCCCGGCGCGCTGATGGGCATGCTGCGCATCAAGAACAAGGATGACTACACCCTCTTGCACTCGGTCAGCGTGTGCACCCTGCTGGTGGCGTTTTGCCGTTCGCGCGGGATGGATGCCGAGACCACTTACCAGGCCGGGCTGGGCGGCTTGCTGCACGATACCGGCAAGGCGCTGGTGCCGGACCATATCCTCAACAAGCCCGGTCCGCTGACGGACGAGGAATTTGCCATCGTCAAGAAGCACCCGCGCGACGGCTACGATATCTTGCTCAAGTCGCCGGACGTGGGCCCGATCCCGCTCGACATCACCCTGCATCACCACGAGCGGCGCGACGGCAGCGGGTATCCGGACAAGCAGGGCGAGGGCACCATCAGCGAGCTGGCGCAGATGGCGGCGATTGTCGACGTGTACGACGCCATCACGGCCGAGCGCTGCTATCACAAGGGCATTCCCGCGGCCGAAGCGCTGCGCAAGATTTACGAGTGGAGCAAGTTCCACTTTCATCCCACGTATGCCCAGCAATTCATGCGCTGCGTCGGGATTTATCCGGTCGGCACCATGGTGATGCTCGAATCGGGGCGCCTGGCGGTGGTGATCGAGCCGCACCAGACCAACCTGCTGGCGCCCAAGGTGAATGTGTTTTTCAACACCCGGCGCAATGTCTACATCAAGCCGGAAACCGTCGATTTGTCGCGCCCGCTCGGTTTTGGCGGCGGCGACAAGATCGTGCGCCCCGAGTCGCCCCGGACGTGGAATGTGGATCCGATGCAGTTCATCAGCATCGGCTAGCAGGCTGCCAGGTCGCCCGCGGCGCTTAGAAAAACTCCGCCGTATCGTTCGACGCCACCGCCTGCAGCAGGCCGCCCGAGACCAGCTGGTCGTAGTGGCACGCCTGGTTGCGCCCGTGGCTCTTGGCGTAGTACAGCGCCTGGTCGGCATGGCCGAGGATGATCACCGGCGATTCATACGGACTGATGCTGACAAAACCCACGCTCACCGTCACCTGTCCCACCTGCGGGAAATCGTGCGATTCGACATTGGTGCGGAAGCGGTCGATGATCTTTTGCGCATTGTCGAGCGTGGTCGAGCGCAGCAGCACCACGAATTCCTCGCCGCCGAAGCGGAACACCCGGTCTTGCGAGCGGAACGACGATTGCAGCAGGTTGGCGATCAGGATCAGCACTTCGTCGCCGTACAGGTGGCCGAACTTGTCGTTGACCAGCTTGAAATGGTCGACGTCGACCACCGCCAGCCACTGTTTTTCGGCATCCGAATGCTGGCGCCGTTCTTCCTGGCCCGGTTCCAGCGATTCCTGCTCGGCCGTGACATGCAGCATCTTGGCCAGCTGGTCGTCGAAGGTCTTGCGGTTGAGCAGCCCGGTGAGCGAGTCGCGCTCGCTGTAGTCGAGCAGGTTCTGGAAATTGCGGTACACGCTGACAATGCCGCCGATGACGTGGATGGTGTCGCTCGTGTAGGGGGTCGGGTGCAGGATTTCGAGGCAGGTGTCGACTTTTTCGCCGATCCAGATCGGCAGCCACAGGGTGCGCTTGCCGTCGGGCGAGAGGCTCTCGGCGCTGGTTTCCTTGTTGGCGATGCACGCGGCCAGGACCGGGAAACTGCCGATCGGCTCGCCCAGCGCATTCACATCGGCAGGCTCTTCCATGCGTGCCGCGCCGCCGGCGCAGATGCTGGCGCGCGCACGCACGTATTGCTGGCCGCGCACATGCATGATGGTCAGCACGCGCGTCTGCGACGCCCGCGCCAGTTCCTGCACCGCCGAGATCACCGAGATGTCGAGCATCGTGTGGTCGCGGTGGCCAGTCATGTCCACCATGTGTTTAAGAAGGGAATCCATGTCGTTCTCAGAAATGTAAATCAAACAACTACCACGTAGCGCAGGCATGTCCATCGACACGGCGAGCGCTAGTCTACCTGATCGCCGGACCCCCTGGGCTGATGCCGCGTTCCAGGCCGAGCGCACCAGCCGGCGCTATGCGACGCGGTGCACGATAAGCTCATTTTGCTTCTTCGGCAATTGTCGTGCATAAACGCTTGCGTTCACCGATTCTACCGTTGTGTGACACCTTGCGGCTCACCGCACAGCAACTTTTTCGCCATCCTGTCGCATATCGACCGTTTCCATAATAACAAAAAGAATACCTTTGAGGAAAGTTGTGTGAAGTCAAGCCGCTGTTTCTTCACGTCTCTATAGTGAACTCAATGGCGGAAAAATTGAAGTACAGCAGCAACGTACCTCAAGGCAAGGCAGTAGCGCAGCCGAACCCTGTGCCAGAAGTTGGCAGTTTTAACTAACCGGAGGTCACCATGAGCACCATCACCACCGCAGTGCAAGCCTTTATCAACGACGAAGACGGCGCCACCGCCATCGAATACGGCCTGATCGCCGCGCTGATCGCCGTTGCGATCGTTTCGTCGCTGAAATCAGTGCAGACGGAACTCTCCACCTTGTTCGGTAAGGTTGTGACCGGCCTCAAAGGTACCTAAATTCCTTTGCAGCGCTGATACGACGTCGTTCGCTACACCTCGCCTCCCGGAACAGGGCCCTGTTCCGGGAGATTTTCACGTCCATTGCCTCGACCCGGCCTGCAGCTATCCCTGGCGCTCCCTCTCGTGATCTATCCCGACCGACTTGCCGTTCACCCCCGCCTGACAAGTGCCCCGGTGCCGGCAGACCGTGTTTCATACCGACAGCTTCTTTTTTGACAACAATAATTCCACTTAGAAAAGTTGTCTCAGGTCAAGTCGCTGATTTTCCATATCCTTATAGTGAACTCAATGGCGGAAAGATTGAAGTGCAGCAGCGTACTTCACGGCGAGGCAGCAGCGTAGCCGAACCCTGTGCCAGACATCCGCAGTCCTTAACTTACCGGAGGCCATCATGAGCACCATCACCACCGCAGTGCAAGCCTTTATCAACGACGAAGACGGCGCCACCGCCATCGAGTACGGCCTGATTGCAGCCCTGATCGCTGTCGCGATCGTCGCGTCGCTCAAATCAGTGCAGGCGGAATTGTCCGTCTTGTTCGGAAAGGTGGTTACGAGCCTGCAAAACTAAGCCGTCCCAGGCACTGCCTGAGCCATTTGCTGTACCACGCTTCCCCGAACAGGGCCCTGTTCCGGGAAGCATTTTTACGTGAGTATCCCATGCCCGCCTTGACCGTCCCGCAATTGATCCTGATCGCCCTGCTGCTGGCCGCCGCCGCCACCGACCTGGCGTCGCGCCGCATTCCCAACCGCCTGCTGGCCGCCGGCCTGGCGTGCGCCGCCATCGTGCACTTGTGCTCCGGCAGGCCGCTGGCGCTGCTCGATACCGGCCTGGCCGGCTTCGGCACCGGCCTGCTGCTGTTCCTGCCGCTGTACTGCCTGCGCGGCATGGCCGCCGGCGACGTCAAGCTGATGGCCACCGTGGGCGCCTTCACCGGTCCCGCGCTGGCGCTGCAGATCGCCCTGGCCGCGTTCTGCGCCGGCGGCCTGATGGCGCTCGTGCTCATCCTCGCCAGCGGGCGCCTGCGCGATACCGGCGCCAACCTGATGTCGCTGCTGCGCCCGCTGTTCCTGCGCCTGGGCGGCATGCCGGTGGTGGCCGAACCGATGCCGACCCCGAGTGTGGGAAATATGCCATACGCGGTGGCCATCGCCGGCGGCACCTTTTTCACTCTGGCCCAACCCTGGCTCTAGTTTCCGTGGGGCCATAGCTTGTGCCTTATCAAGTCGGCGCAGAGACCGGTGACTAAAATAAATTGTGGCTTTTGGAAACGCCACTTGTTTATGCGAGGAACCCACGATGAGTTATACCGCCCCGACCGGAGCGCTTCCGCCCAGCGGCCTGCGGATCCGCGCTCCTTCACCCGACTATGGCATCAGCAGCGCGCCGCCGCAGCCGCGCTGCGTGCGCGATACCGGCCTGGAACTGGCGCTGATCGTCGAACTGGTTGCCAAGGCGATGTATTCGATCGGCAAGATCCACCTGCCTGTCCTCACCGGCAAGCTCAAGCTGTCGATCAATGTCCTGCGCGAAGCGCTCGACGCCATGCAGGCCAGCCACCTGGCCGAAGTGGCCGGGCGCGGCGATTCCGATCTCGACGTGCACTACCAGCTCACCGAGGGCGGGCGCCTGCGCGCGGCCGAGTTCCTGGCGCGCTGCCGCTACGTCGGCCCGGCCCCGGTGACGTTGCAAGCGTACCGCGACCTGGCCCAGCGCCAGTCGGGCCGCCAGGCCGGGGCGCAGCAGATCGGCATGGCCGAGATGGCCGCCGCCTTTGCCGACGACGTGCTCGAGCCGGGCGTGCGCGACCTGCTCGGCGCGGCCCTGCAGTCGCGCCGCCCGCTGCTGCTGCACGGCCCGTCCGGCAGCGGCAAGAGCACCCTGGCGCGCAAACTCGGCCAGCTGCAGACCGGCGTGGTGGCCATTCCGCATGCGATCCTGGTCGAAGGCCATATCGTGCAGTTCCACGATCCCGCCGTGCACCTGCCGGCCTCGCCCGTCCACGCGCGCCAGAACGAAGACCGGCGCAACCCGGACGCGCGCTGGACGCTGTGCCGGCGCCCGGTGGTCCAGGTTGGCGCCGAGCTGGACTACGACATGCTCGACCTGCGCCTGGACCAGGCCAGCGGCGTGTACCGCGCGCCGCCGCATTTCATGGCCAACAATGGCATTCTGGTGATCGACGACCTGGGGCGCCAGCGCCTGCCGACCGAAGAATTGCTGAACCGTTTCAGCGCCCCGCTCGACAGCGGCTGCGACCAGCTCACCATCGAGGGCGGCTACAAGATCACGGTGCCGTTCGACGTCACGGTGGTGCTGGCGACCAACCTGGCGCCGCAGGTGCTGCTGGACGAATCGTTCCTGCGCCGCATCGGCTACAAGATCCTGGTCGGGCCGCTCTCCGAGGCGTCCTACGCCACCCTGTTCCGGCGCCAGTGCCGCCAGCATGCGCTGGCCTGCGACGAAGACGTGCTGGGCTACCTGATCATGCGCCTGCATTACGCCAGCGGCCGTCCGCTGCTGGCCAGCTACCCGGCCGAGCTGATCGGGCGCCTGCACGATTTCGCCGCCTTCGCCGGCACCACCGCGCGCCTGAGCATCGGCGCCATCGAACAAGCCTGGCACAGCATGGCGCTGGCCGAGCTGGCGCCGGCCAGCGCCGCATCCCACCCACCGGTTTCCTTTTCCGCCGATAGCGGCACCACCCTGTACGAGAGGATCATATGAAAAACAAACGCGCATTGCTGACCATGGGCGTGGCGGTCCTGTTCGGGATCGGCGCCGTCGTCCTGGCGTCGCTGTGGCTGCTTGCGCAGCCGGGCAACGCGGCCAGCCGCATCGTCGTCGCCAGCGGCGACATCAGCCGCGGCCAGCGCATCTCGCCCGACATGCTGCGCCTGGCCGACTGGCCCGCCGCGACCATGCCGAAGGATGCCTTCAAGGATAGCCTCAAGCTGAGCGACCGGGTGCTCAAGGCCAACGTCCTGAAGGGCGAGCCGCTGACCGAAGCCAAGCTGGCCCCGGCCGGCACCCTGGGCGGCCTGTCGGCCCTGATCAGCGAAGGCAAGCGCGCCATCACGGTGCGCGTGAACGATGTCATCGGCGTGGCCGGCTTTGCGCTGCCGGGCAATTACGTCGACATCATCGTGCACACCGAGCGCGATCCGGACGAGCACGCGAAGCAGTCGCGCAACGGGCTGCACATCTCGAAGATCGTGCTCGAACGCATTCTGGTGCTGGCGGTGGCGCAGGAAGTGGGGCGCGACGAAACCAAGCCGAAAGTGGTCAACGCCGTCACGCTCGAAGTCACGCCGGAACAGGCTGAGGCGCTCGACCTGGCGCGCGGGGTCGGCACCCTGTCGCTGGCGCTGCGCAACCAGGTCGATCCGGGTTCGCCGCAGACGGCCGGCGCCACCAAGGCCAGCCTGCTGGACGAACTGGCTGCGGCGGCCGCGGCGGGGGCCCCGGCGGCGGCGCCGGCGCAGGCAGCGCGCAGCGCGCCGCCGCCCAAGCCGAAAACCGTTGCCCGCAGCGCGCCGCGCGCGCCGCTGGTAGCGCAGGCCCGGCGCGACTGCGTCAGCGTATTGAACGGCGTGACCACGTCACAAGAATGTTTTTGATGTTCGAGCAATCACCTCACAGGATGGCCGATATGAACAGCTACATCAAGCAAGGAACGATCACACGGGCCGGCGCGCTCGGCGTGCTGCTGGCGCTGGCCGCCGGCGGCGGCGCCGCCGCCACCCCCAAGGAAGCGCAGCCGCAGGCCGAACGCGCCGACAGCGGCCCGCGCTGCAGCGGCCAGGCCGCGCGTCCCGGCAACATGACCCTGCTGGTGGGCAAATCGAACCTGATGCGCCTGCCCGAACCGGTGCGCAACCGCAGCATCGGCAACGCCGCCGTGGTGCAAGCCATGCTGGTCGCGCCCGATACCCTGTACCTGCTCGGGGTCGATGTCGGCACCACCAATATGATTGTGCAGGGCAAGAGCGGCGCCTGCAGCATTGTCGACATCGTGGTCGGGATGGATCCGGCCGGGCTGCAGGCCAGCCTGGCAACCCTGATGCCTGAAGAAAAGGATATCCGCGTGCACAGCGCCGCCGACTCGCTCGTGCTCAGCGGCACCGTGGCCGATGGCGCCGCCCTGCTGCGCGCGGTCGAACTGGCGACCGCTTTCGTCAGCCGGCCGCTGCGCTCGCTGGCGCAGCAGGGCGGCGACCCGGCCACGGGCGGTGCCGCCGCCACTACCGGCGCCGGCGCTTCCGGCGGCGCCGCCGGCGGCGCGGCCCCCGCCATGCGCGTGATTAACCTGCTGGCCGTCAGCGCACCCCAGCAAGTCATGCTCGAAGTGAAGATCGCCGAAGTCTCGAAAAGCCTGGTCGAACGGCTCGAAGGCGGCGTCAGGTGGGGCTTCGGCTCGGGCAGCTGGGCCACCACCCTGCTGGCCGATTTCATCACCGGCAATGCCCAGGCCGCGCTCGGCGTGGGCCGGCCCGGCGGCAAGGGCACCCGCCTCGAAGCCCAGAAACAGGATGGCATCGTGCGCATCCTGGCCGAGCCGAACGTGATGGCCGTCAGCGGCCAGGAAGGCAGCTTCCTGGCCGGCGGCAGCATCTTCATCCCGGTGGCCCAGGAAAACAACAAGGTCACCCTGGAAGAGAAGGAATTCGGGATCGGCCTGCGCTTTACCCCGACCGTGCTGGCCGGCGGGCGCATCAACCTGAAGGTGGCGCCGCAAGTGTCGGAAGTCTCGCGCGAAGGCATCGGCATCTCGGCCGCGGGCTTTTCGGGCGGCGCGGTGCTGCCTTTGATCACCACCCGGCGCGCCAGCACCACCTTGCAGCTGCACGACGGCCAGAGCTTCGCCATCGGCGGCCTGATCAAGAACAACCTGATCGCCAACCGCAAGGGCTTGCCGATGCTGGGTGAAGTGCCGGTGCTCGGGGCGCTGTTTCGCAGCACCGATTTCCAGGAAGACCGCACCGAACTGGTGTTCGTCGTCACGGCCCACCTGGTCAAGCCGCTGCCGCCGAACTACAGCTTGCCGACCGATGCCCTGACGCCGCCCTCGCGCGCCCAGGCGCTGCTCGGCGCGCAGATGGAAGGCGGCCCGGCCCGGCCCGCGGTGGCCGGCGCGGCGCCGTCGCCCGGCGCTGCGTCGCCCGGCGTGTCGTCGCCCGGCGATGCGTCGCCCGGCGTTTCGTCGCCCGGCGAGTCGTCGCCCGGCGGCTTTGAATTGAAATAGGAGAATGCCATGACATCACGCATCGCATGCAGCATCGCCAGCCTGCTGGCTTCGACCGTCTTGCTCAGCGCCTGTGCGTCGAGCACGCCGCACTGGGACGCGCGCTTCGGCCAGTCGCTGCGCAGCGCGCTCGCGGCCCAGGAGATCGCCCCGGGCGCCGCCCGCGACAACCGTCCGGTGAACGGGCTCGACGGCAAGAGCGCGGCCGCCGCCCAGGAACGCTACCAGCGCTCGGCCGAGGCGCCCGCCGCGCTGGCGCCCATGGCCATCGGCGGGGGCACAAAATGAGGCAGCCGCGCCTTGCACGGGGCCGCCGGCGGCGCCAGCGCGGCGCATATACGGTCGTGTTCGCGCTGATGCTGATGCCGCTGATCCTGCTCGGCGGCATGGCGATCGACCTGTCGATAGCGCACATGCGCCGCACCGACCTGCAGACCACGGTGGACGCGGCCGCGCTGGCGGCGGCGCGCGCGCTCGACGGCACCGAAAACGGCATCGCCAACGCCGCCCTGCGCGCCGCCGGCATTGTCAATGGCAGCAAGCTGGCCCTGGGCGGCGCCATGGTCTGGTCCCCGGGCGCGCTGCGTTTCAGCGACGCGCCCGGCGGCGTCTGGCTCGGCGCCGGCGCCGTCAACGCCGCCAATGTGACCACGCTGCGCTACGCCCGCGTCGATTCGTCCGGACTGGCGGCGGCCTACGGCCAGGTGCGCGCCGTGTTCGCCGGTGCCATCGACAAGGACAAGAGCTACGCCACGCTGCAGGTCGGCGTGCACGCGGTGGCCGGACGCGGCGCGGTCCAGATCACGCCGCTGGCCATTTGCGCCCTCGACGCCCAGCGCACCTCGATGCGCGCCAATACGGCCGGCTTCGAAGAATTCGTCGAGCATGGCTTCCGGCGCGGGGTCAATTACAATCTGCTCGATCTCAATCCCGGCGGTGCCGCCGCGCTGCATTTCCAGGTCAATCCGATCGATTTTCCGCCGGCCATCGAGAACGTGGCGCATCGCGGCCTCGATACCCTGCGCCCGATGGTGTGCACCGGCAACCTGGCGATTCCATTCCTGGCCACCGGCGCGCGCATCTACGTCAGCGCCGGCTTTCCCGCCTCGCTCACGACCGAACTCAATTCGCGCTTCGGCAGCGTGGCCGGCTCGGGCTGCAATGCGTCCTCGGCGCCGGCCGATACCAACGTCAAGGAATACACCGTGCCCACCTTCTGGATGCGCATGCCGGCCGCCACGCCCAACCTGGCGGTGATTCCCGCCAGCGCCGCCGTGATCGTCAGCGGCAACACGCGCAAGACCATTGCCGAGGTCAGCGGCGCCAGCCCGAATACCGACCCGGTCAGCTACGGCCCGCTGTGGACCTTCGCCAGGCCGCGCCGCTACGTCGCGGCCACGCCCGCCACGCCCGGGGCCAGCTTCCCCACCAGCGCCTGGCCGGTCCTGTATCCGGTCGCCTCCAGCGACAAGGTCGGCGTGGTCGGTTCCTATCCGACCGATCCGTCCGTGCCGTACGTCTCCCTGAACGCGGCGTTTCGCCTGCAGCCGAGCCCGGCCGGCACGCTCAAGGTGCCCGGGCGGCGCATCCTGAACATTCCGCTGCTGGCCTGCCCGGTCGACCCCGGCGGCCCGGCCACGGTGCTGGCGGTCGGCAGCTTTTTGATGACCTCGCGCGCGACCGCCTCGCCCAAGCTGGGCGTGTACGCCGAATTCGGCGGCCTGACCGCGCCCGACGCGCTCGGCGCCTCGGTGGAGCTGTACCGATGAAGGCGCGCTCCCTCATGCCGGCCTCTTCCCTGAGGGGCCCTTTCCCGGGCGGCCCATTCCTGCGGCGCGCGCGCGGCATCGCGCATATCGAACTGGCCCTGCTGCTCTCGACCATGGCGTTCCTGTTGCCGCTCATCTTCAGCATGGGGCGTATTTTGTACGTCTACATGGTGCTCAGGCAGAGCACCGCCACGGTCGCCACCTACCTGGCCACGCTGCCGCAGGCCGAGTGGAACTCGAACGCCGTGATGGGCAATCCGATGCGCAACAAGGTGTTCCTCATGGCCGAGAACGCCCTGCTCGACGCCGGCGTGGCGCCGGCCATCCCGCTGTTCGACGCCGGCTACTTCTGCAACGGCGACAGCGGCACGCTGTGCGGCGGCGAGCGCCAGGAAATGGTGTCGGTCACGCTGCAGGTGCACATGCCGGTCAGCTACATGATCATGTCCGACCTGGGCATGGGCGAAACCCTGACGGTCAAGACCACCGTCACCGTTCCTTACGCACGCTGAGCACCGGAGAGCGCCATGCAAGCAGCCTTTCGCCCCCATCGCCGCCGCACCCGCGGCGCCACCATGATCGAATTTGCCTTCACCTTGCCGCTGTTCCTGCTCTTCATGCTGGGCCTGCTCGAAGTGGCGCGTGCGCTGTACCTGTGGAACGTGCTGGCCAACGCCACCGCTGCCGCGGCGCGCAGCGCGGCCATGGTCGACGCCACCGACCAGGGCGCGCTGGACGCGCTGGCGCAGGCGGCCGGCCTGGCCGCGCGCGCCGGCGGCATGGCGCTGGGCACCGCGCAGCAGCCCGATGCGCGCATCGTCATCACGCACCTGGACGCCACCTTCAAGCAGGTCGTGGCGCTGCCGGCCTGTCCTTCGCAAAACATTGTGAAATGCAACGCCAATCCGAATGGATCGAACTGCGTGCGTTTCGTGCGCGCCCAGCTGTGCGCCCCGGGCAGCGGCACCGAATGCGCTCCGGCCACCTACAAACCCCTGTTTACCGGCACGGCGCTGGGCCTGGAAATGACGTACCCGACCTTTGCGACGATCACGCCGGCCGCGTCGCTGGGGCACCAGGCAGGTAGCACCGAAGTCTGCCCCGGTCCCTGAGCCGCGCGGCCTTACCCACGAGGATGTTCCATGAAAGCTTTACTTATCACCCACGACAGCCAGCTGCAAGCCGAAATTGCCGCCCAGGGTGCGGCGCGCATGCCGCCAGTGACCCTGGTGGCGGTGCGCAGCCGCCTGCGCGACGCGCTTGAGCGCGTGCTGCCTGACAACCCGGCGCTGGTGATCGTCGACGCCAGCGGCCTCGATGAAGACGAGGCCGAACTGCTGGTGCGCCTGGCCAAGCTGTACCCGGGGTCGACCTTCATGCTGCTCACCCGCGACCAGCAGCAAAACCTCTTGATCCGCGCCATGCGCGCCGGCGTGCGCGAAGTGCTGCAGCTGCCGCTGGTGCACAGCGCCTTCCACGACGCCGTCAACCGCATCGCCGACGCCGCCAATGCCGGCAAGCTGTGCGATGGCAAGGTGCTGGCCTTCATTTCCTGCAAGGGCGGCAGCGGCGCCACCTTTTTGTCGACCAATTTCGCCTATGCGCTGGCCAGCCTGGCCGACAAGAAAGTGATCCTGATCGACCTGCACGGCCAGTTCGGCGACGCCACCCTGTATGTGTCGGACCAGAAGCC
This sequence comes from Telluria sp., assembly GCA_036386755.1. Taxonomy (GTDB): domain Bacteria; phylum Pseudomonadota; class Gammaproteobacteria; order Burkholderiales; family Burkholderiaceae_D; genus Telluria_A. Next base: position 66,772 of record DASVVC010000087.1, on the reverse strand, counting down.
GGCCATGACGCTGTCGGACGTGTGCGGCCAGATCGCGCGCATCGACGGCGCCTTCCTCGACTCGTGCCTGGTGCACGTCACGCCCGGCTTCGGGATCCTGGCCGCGGCCGACGACCCGGCCCAGGCGGTCGACCTGAAACCGGAACAGATGGACGTGATCCTGCGCGTGGCGCGCCAGCACTACGACTACGTGGTGCTCGACGTGGGGCGCCAGATCGACGCCATTTCGCTGCGCGCGCTCGACAACGCCGACGCCATCTACCCGGTGCTGCAGCTGGCCCTGCCCGACCTGCGCGACGGGCGCCGCCTGCTCGACATCTTCCGCTCGCTCGGCTACGCCATCGAAAACACGCGCCTGATCGTGAACCGCTACGAAAAGGGCGGGCGCTTGCGCCTGCAGGACGTGCAAGCCTCGCTCGGCGCCGAGGTCATGCATACCGTGCCGAACGATTACGTGAACGTAACCGATTCGGTGAACCAGGGCGTGCCGGTGCTGCAGCTCTCGCGCGCCAGCCCGGTGGCGCGCAGCCTGGCCGAACTGGTCGAGCTGGTGACGGCGCGCCGGGTGCCGGAAGCGAAGGGATTGCTCACGCGCCTGTTCGGGCGCGCCGAAGCAGAACAATAAACGAACAGTCACCCCCAGGAGCATCCCATGACCTTACGCGAACGCCTGACGGCGGCCGAGGATAGCCGCCACACCCAGCCGGCCGAGCCGGAACCGTCCAACCACGCCTACCACGACCTGAAGAAAAACATGCACCAGATGGTGCTCGACCGCATCGACCTGGAGCGCCTCAAGCGCCTCACGCCCGAGCAGTTCAAGCACGAGCTGGGCCTGTTGGTACAGCACATCATCGAGGAAGAACACATCGTGCTCAACCAGCACGAACGGCACGACCTGGTGCTCGACATCCAGCACGAGATGCTCGGCTTCGGCCCGCTCGAATCCCTGCTGGCCGACCCGACCGTCTCGGACATCCTGGTCAACACCTACAACCAGGTCTACGTCGAGCGGCGCGGCAAGCTGGAACTGACCGACATCACCTTCCACGACAGCGCCCACCTGATGAAGATCATCGACAAGATCGTCTCGCGGGTCGGGCGCCGGGTCGACGAATCGAGCCCGATGGTCGACGCCCGCCTGCCGGACGGCTCGCGCGTGAACGCGATCATCCCGCCGCTGGCGGTCGACGGCGCGATCCTGTCGATCCGGCGTTTTTCGGCCACCCCGCTGACGGTCGAGAACCTGCTGCGCTACAAGAGCATGACCCCGCCCATGGTGCAGGTGCTGCAGTCGCTCGGCCATTCGAAGATCAACATCCTGATCTCGGGCGGCACCGGCAGCGGCAAGACCACCTTGCTCAACCTGCTGTCGGGCTTCATTCCGGCCAACGAGCGCATCATCACCATCGAAGACGCGGCCGAACTGCAGATGCGCCAGCCGCACGTGGTGCGCCTGGAAACGCGCCCGCCCAACATCGAAGGCAAGGGCGAGGTGACCCAGCGCGCGCTGGTGCGCAACGCGCTGCGCATGCGGCCCGACCGCATCATCCTGGGCGAGGTGCGCGGGGCCGAGGCGATGGACATGCTGCAGGCCATGAACACCGGGCACGAAGGCTCGCTGGCGACGATCCACTCGAACACCCCGCGCGACGCCCTGGCGCGCCTGGAAAACATGGTCGGCATGGCCGGCGTGACCCTGACCCCGCGCGCGGTGCGCCAGCAGATCTGCTCGGCCATCACGGTGGTGCTGCAGGTCACGCGCCTGACCGATGGCGCGCGCAAGCTGGTCAGCCTGCAGGAAATCACCGGCATGGAAGGCGAGATGATCGCCATGCAGGAAATCTTTTGCTTCGAGCAGACCGGAGTCGACCCCGACGGCAAGGTGATCGGGCATTTCCGCGCCACCGGCGTGCGCCCGCGCTTCGCCGACCGCCTGCGCCTGTTCGGCGCGCCCGTGCCCGATGCGGCCTTCGACCCCAGCCGCATTTTCGAATAGGAACGACCATGGATTATGTCTTTTACGGTTTTGCCGTGCTGCTGTTCGCGGCCGTGATCCTGATGATCGAGGGCGGCTACCTGTTCTGGTCGCAGACCCGCGGCGGCGGCGCCAAGCGCATCGCGCGCCGCCTGCGCGTGATGTCGGGCGGCACCGACATCGAGGGGGGCGAGATCTCGATCCTCAAGCGGCGTCGCTACAGCGGGTCGGACTCGCTCGACGGCGCGCTGCACCGCATGCGCCTGGCGCAGGCGGTCGACCGCCTGCTGATGCAGGCCGGGGTCAACTGGATGGTGGCGCAATTCATGGGCGCCTCGCTGGTGCTGCTGTGCGCGGCGGCGCTGGCGGCGCACCTCTGGAACGCCCCATCGCTGCTGGCCTGGGGCCTGATGCTGGCCGGGCTGGCCCTGCCGTATGGCGTACTGCGGCGCACGCGCGCCAAGCGCCTGGGCAAGATCGAACAGCAGTTGCCGGAGGCGGCCGACTTCCTGGCGCGTGCGATGCGCGCCGGCCACTCGTTTACGAACGTGATGCAAATGGTCGGTAACGAACTGCCCGAGCCGCTCAGCGGCGAGTTTCGCATCGTGCACCAGGAAATCAACTACGGCGTGCCGCTGAACGAAGCGCTGCACAGCCTGGCCGAACGGGTTCCCCTGACCGACCTGCGCTACATGGTGATCGCGGTGCTGATCCAGCGCGAATCGGGCGGCAACCTGGCCGAAATCCTGGGCAATATCAGCCACATCATCCGCGAGCGCCTCAAGCTGCTCGGCCAGATCCGGGTGCTGTCGGCCGAAGGACGCATCTCGGCCTGGATCCTGGGCTTGCTGCCGTTCGCGGTCGCCGCCATGATGTATTTTGCCAATCCCGAGTACATCAGCATGTTGTGGACCGACCCGGCCGGGGTGCGCCTGCTGTGCTACGCCGGCGTGATGATCTGCATCGGGGTGGTGTGGCTGCGCAAGTTGATTCATATTCGCGTCTAGGAGAAAGCCATGAGCGGCTCGCAATTACTGTTTTTGCTGATCGTGTTCGCGGTCGTGGTCGGCCTGGCGGCGCTGGCGATGGCCACCTTCTGGCCCGGCTACATGCGCCAGCGCCTGGCGCGCGTGGGCGCGGCCACGGTCGACACCAGCGTCGGGCGCAACGATGGCTGGGTGGAAAAGGTGGCCAAGGTAGCCCAGCCCTTCGGCACCCTGTCGCTGCCCGAGCAGGGCTGGGAAAAATCGCCCCTGCGCACCCGCTTCATGAATGCCGGCTGGCGCGGGCCGACCGTGGCGCCCCTGTATTTCGCCTCCAAGACCTTGCTGGCGCTGTTCCTGCCGGCACTGGTGGGGATCTGGATCGCCATCTCGAGCGATGTGATGCGAGGGCAGACCATCATGCTGATGCTGCTCGGCACGGCCACCTGCGGCTACTACCTGCCCAACATCGTGCTCGAAATGACGGCGCGGCGGCGCCGGCGCGAGATCTTCGAATCGATCCCCGACGCGCTCGACCTGCTGACGGTGTGCGTGGAGGCCGGCCTGAGCCTGGAGCGCGCGCTGATCAAGGTGGCCGGCGAAATCCACATCAAGTCCCTGGTCCTGGCCCAGGAAATGCAGCTGGTGCTGATGGAAATGCGGGCCGGCTTCAGCAAGGAAAAAGCGCTGCGCAACTTTGCCCTGCGCAGCGGCGTGGAAGACGTCGACACGCTGGTGGCGATGATGATCCAGTCCGAGCGCTTCGGCACCAGCATGGGCACCTCGCTGCGCGTGCACGCCGACACCCTGCGCACCAAGCGGCGCCAGATGGCCGAGGAACAAGCGGCCAAGATCGGCGTCAAGCTGATGTTCCCCCTGATTTTCTTTATCTTCCCGACCCTGCTGATGGTCCTGCTCGGCCCCGCCGGCATGCAGATCATGCGCACGCTCAGGTCGGTCAACGGACAGTGACGTCCATGCATTGCCTCTACCGGAGCTCCTCATGCGAAGCACCCTGAAACGCACCACCCTGCTGTGCGCCGGCGCGCTGCTGCTGGCCTGCGCCGACCCGCGCACCCGCGTCGAGCCCGGACCCGCTCCGGCGGCGGCCACGGCCAGCGCCGAGGACGCCTACCTGGCCGGCCGCAGCGCGCACCTGGCGCGGCGCCACGCCGCGGCGCTGGCCGCCTACCGGGATGCGCTGGCGCGCGATCCGGCCCACCTGAAGGCGCGCAACGGCCTGGCCACGCTGTACGCCGAGCAGGGCGATTTTGCGCGTGCCATCGCGCTGTGGCAAGCCATGACGCAGGAGGCGAAGGGTGGCGACGGCCAGGCCAGCGCCTTCCTGTACAGTAATCTCGGCTACGCCCATTTCCTCGACGGCCAGTTCGAGCAAGCCCTGGCCGCGCTCGAAAAAGCCTGCCTGCTCGATCCGCTCAACGCGCGCGCCTGGGAGCACCTTGGCGGCGCGCTCGAGAAGGTCGGGCAGCATGCGCGCGCGCAGCAGATGTTGCGCCAGGCCGGGGCCCTGCGCACGCATGATTTCAAGGCCGACTACGCGGTCGCCGAGCGCGCCGGCGTGGCCGCCATCGATAGCGCGGTCAAGGCCGGCGGGCAGGCGGCGCCGTTAGAGCCGCAGTGGGACCGTACCGAGGTGCGCCAGGATGCTTCCGGCGTGTTCGTGGTGCAGCGCGTGGCCAGCGGCGTCGCTGCCGCATCGGCGCCGCCCGCGCCGTTGCCGGCGCGCGCGGCGCCGTTGCCGGCGCGCGCGGCGCCGCTGGCTGCAACGGCGGCAACAGCGGCCACAGCGGCCACAGCGCCAACAGCGGCAACAGCGCCAACAGCGGCAACAGCGGCAACAGCGGCAACAGCGCCAACAGCGGCGGTGCGCTCCGGCCAGGCCCTGCTGGAAATTCGTAACGGCAATGGCGTGACCGGCATGGCGCGCTCGCTGGCCGGCACGATGGACCAGGGCGCCGTGCGCGTGGTGCGCCTGACCAATCAGAAAGGGTTCGGCGTGCGCCAGACCCGCATCGAGTATCAGCCGGAATTTCGCGAGGCCGCCGAGCGCCTGGCCGAACGCTTCGGCGCCGCGCGCGTGGTGGCGGTGGGCGACATCGGGCGCGCCGACGTGCGCCTGGTGATCGGGCGCGACCTGGCGCCGGACGCGTCAGCGAGCGTGGCGCTCGCGCGCACCAAAGCGCTGCCGGGGCAAGGCTGATGCGGCATGCAGGGCCGGTCCGTTTGTGCCATATCAAATCCGGGGTGGACTCGCACGCGACAATAGCGTGATCGAACCACTTACCGGAGGATTTTCATGAACTTTGCAGAACGTTTTATCCGCTTCCTGTGCGGCCTCGCGCTGCTGGCGCTGGTGGCCTGCGCGCCAACGCCGCAGCGCGAGGGCACGGGCGAATTCATCGACGACACCATCATCACCGGCAAGGTCAAGGCCGCGCTGGTGGCCGACCCGGACCTCAAGGCCACCCAGATCAATGTCGAAACGTTCAAAGGCACGGTGCAGCTGAGCGGCTTCGTTCCGGCCGAGCACATCCCGAGGGCGGTGTCGCTGGTGCGCAGGATCGACGGCGTCAAGGACGTCAAGAACGACATGGTGCCCAAGCGCTGACGCGGCCATGCGCGCGCCGGGCCGGCCTGCGTACGTGTTCGTGCTCAGCCTTTCAGCTGGGCCTTTTCGGCGGCGCTCAGGCGCTTGGCGCTGACGGTGACGACGGTCATGTTGGCATCCGCGCCGGCCTGCACCGCGGCCGCCGGGGCAAGGCGCGGGGCCGGTGCGCTGGCGGTGGCAAAGCTGGTTGCGGAGACGACGACCAGGGCGGCGACGAAGATGGTTTCCATGTTTTTTGCGATGTTCATGATAGGTTCCTGTGAGTGAAGTTCGTTCGGTTGAGTGAACTATAGCCACAGGGGCGGTCGTCAACACCCCGATTGCGACGGACTGCCGGTTTGGCGGGATGAAGCGTCCGATTCGGGGTAAAAACGTGGCTGGCGGCAGCGCCGGCGGCTGCGCGCGCGGGTGTGTGGCAGGCGCTTACTGCTTGAAGCGGATCCGCATTTCGGGACGCTGTTCGAGGCTGCCGATTTTCCACGAATAGGTGCCGATCAGGCCGAAGAACGACGGGGTCGAGGTGGCATTGTGCGAGATCACTTCGGCGCTGATCGGCACCGTCACCGACAGCGTGCCGTCGAGCTTGATGCCGAGCGTGGCCATGCTGGCTTTTTCCTTGTCATCGAGCTTGCCCGCTTGCAGGGTCAGCACGCCATCCGGACCGGTATGAACGCGCAGCATGCCGAGCAGGTCGAGTGCCTGGCCGCGCTGGCGCTTGCCGTCGACGCTCACGTCGTAGCGCGCGTTGCCGTTGTAAGTGGCCTGGCGAATCTCGCCACCGCGCTCCAGGCTGGCCGCTTCGTCGCGCAGGCCTGCCTCGTCCTTCGGGCTGGGCTTGTCGCCCCTGGCCATGTGCCCGGCCGCCAGCGTGTGCACGGCGGTGCCGGCGTACGAGTATTCGTAGCTGCCATCGGACTGGAACGCGGCCCTGGCGGTAAAGCGTTCGGGGACCAGGCATCCGGTCAGCAGCAGGGCGGCGCAGGCGCCTGCGGACAGGAGTCGACGGCTCATCGGGAATCCATGGAAGGTCAGAATGGCGCCAGTGTAGCTCAGTCAATACGATCTTGTCAGAATGGACAAATTTGCTTACAAGATGCAATGTCACTTGCCGCGTCGGCGTTCCGCGCTCCGCCCCGCGCTAGGCCCGCGCTACGCCCGTGCCGCACCCCTGAGCACCGCCGGCGCGATCACGCGGTGCAGGGGTGTTACAGGCAGCATGTAAAGGCGCCCGAGCCAGTTATGCACGTGCACCACGGTCGATACCGTGGCCAGCACCTTGCCGCTGCGCGCGTCAAACGCCTTGTGCACTGACAGGATCACATCGAGGTGCTTGTCCCTGTCGCCCAACAGGACTTCGTCGGGCGTGTTGGCGAAGAGGGTGAAGATGCCGACCCGGTCGCCGATCTGGTAGGCCGAGGCCGGCTTGGCCTGATCGAGCCCGGACAAGGTGCCGAGGTTTTTCAGGCCCAGCATCGACACCACGCGGTTGCGCAAGGTCATCAGCGTGTTGACCCAGCCCGGCGTGCCGGCGCTCACCTTCAGGAACAGTTCGAGCGCGGTGGCGTCGGCGTCAAAGGGCGCGATCGCCCAGGCATCGTAAAAATAAGCGCCGGGCAGCGACGCGGCCAGCGCGCTCGAGGCGGGAACGGTGGTTGCAACAGGTTTGGCGTGCATGGCGTCCGCGCTCAATGTCAGTTCGTGCCGGTCCGGCCGGACGCGCGGCAGCTCGCCTGGCGAGCAAGCCATCTTAATACGCAAGCGCGCGCCGCGCAGGATCGCCATCGATCCTGCCGGCTTGCCCTGCTGGCGCGCGCCAGCTAGCGCGCGCCAGCTGCGCGCGCCAGCTTACTGCATGTACCAGCCGTGGCTAACCACGATCGACTGCCCGGTCAGCGCATTGCTCGGGAAGGCCGCCAGGAACAGGGCAGTCTGCGCCACGTCCTCGACGGTGGTGAATTCGCCGTCCACGGTTTCCTTGAGCATCACGTTCTTGACCACGTCCTGTTCCGAGATGCCGAGCGCCTTGGCCTGCTCGGGAATCTGCTTTTCGACCAGCGGCGTGCGCACGAAGCCCGGGCAGATGACATTGGCGCGCACCCCGTGCGCCGCGCCTTCCTTGGCGACCACCTTGCACAGGCCGATCAGGCCGTGCTTGGCAGTCACGTAAGCCGACTTGAGCGGTGACGCTTCCTTCGAATGCACCGAGCCCATGTAGATCACGCTGCCGCCGCGGCCTTGCGCGTACATCACTTTCAGGCAGGCGCGGGTGGTCAGGAAGGCGCCGTCGAGGTGGATCGCCAGCATTTTCTTCCAGTCGTCGAAGGCGAAGCTCTCGACCGGCGCCACGATCTGGATGCCGGCGTTCGACACCAGCACGTCGATGCCGCCGAAACGCGCCGCGACAGCCGCGATGCCAGTGTCGACTTCGGCTTCGCTGGTGACGTTCATGGCGACCGCCATGCTGCGTTCGCCCGACGGATCGAGTTCCTTCGCGGCCGCTTCCGCCGCTTTCAGGTCGAGGTCGGCGATGACGACCTTGGCGCCGCTCTCAAAATAGACCTTGGCGATGTGTTTGCCGATGCCGCTGGCGGCGCCGGTGATGACGGTGACTTTATCTTGCAAGTTCATGGGATGCCTCTTTCAGCAAATGAGTGGCGGCACTTGCGTGCCGGGAGGTCAGGAAATCGTAAATGGCGGGGCTCTTGTCGGCCGGCGGCAAGGCCAGGATCTGCGGATGCGACAAGGTCAGCGCGGCGTCATCGTAGCCCGAACGCCAGTGTTCGTTCATGGTGACGCGCGAAAATTCGAAGTCTTTCGACTGGCCTTCGTAATTGGGCGAGCGGTACACCAGCTGGACGATGTTGTAGACCGCTTCGTCGGACGCCTCGGCCAGCAGGCGCGCCTGAGGCGTGCCGGCCAGCGCGGGCGGCATCTGCGCCAGCAGTTCGTTGAATGCGGTGCGCAGCTCGGCCAGCTTGCGGAACTTGTCGGTGGCGGCCCGCGTGCGGCTCGAAAACTGCACTTCCTTCATGCGCACGGCCACCTCGGTCAGGTCGCGCGGCAGTTCGCCGCTGGCGCTCCACAGGTCGACCTGCAGCACCAGGGTATCGACGCCGGAGTGCGACGACAGCACCCAGTCGAGCGGGGTATTCGAGACCAGTCCGCCATCCCAGTAATGCTCGCCGTCGATCTCGACCGCGTCGAAACCGGGCGGCAGCGCGCCGCTGGCCATGATGTGCTTGGCGGCGATGGTGTCGACCGCGTTGTCGAAGTAGGCGAAGTTACCGGTGCGCACGTTGACGGCACCGACCGAGAGGCGCATCTCGCGGCTGTTGATGCGATCGAAGTCGACCAGATTGTTCAGCGTGCCTTCGAGCATCGAGGTGTCGTAGTAGCTGGTGGCGCCGCAGTTGGCCAGCGGCAGGTACGGCGGCGGCATGCGCGGCGCGAAAAAGCCCGGCACGCCGTGCGAGAGCACGCGCCCGGCCGCCATCTGGTTGGCCCAGCCGCGCAGGGTGTCGCCGCTCAGCAGGCCGGTCCACCAGTCGCTGGCGCCGCCGTCACCCGCGTTGCTGACCTTTTCCCAGAAACTGCGCAATTTGGCGACCCGGTCCGCACGCGGATTGCCGGCGATGATGGCGCTGTTAATCGCCCCGATCGAAATGCCGGCGATCCAGGTCGGCTCGATGCCCGCTTCGAGCAGGCGCTCGTAGACGCCGGCCTGGTAGGCGCCGAGCGCGCCGCCGCCCTGGAGCAGCAGGGCGATGCTGCCGAAGGCCGAGGCGCACGGGCGCGCCGCTTCGGGCGGGGCGGTGGCGCGGTTATGCAAGGTCGAGCCGTCACGCATGTTCGGGCACCGGAACGTCGAAACCATTGAGCGTGGTCGATACCATGGAATAGAGTCCGACCAGGTAAATCAGTTCATTCGTGCCTTTCTGGCCGAAGGTGGCCAGCGCCAGGCGGTAGACCGGCTCGGGCAGCAGGCCGCCGCGGCACAGGGCGTAGGCAAGGTCGTAGGCCACGCTCTCTTCCTTGCTCAGGTCGGATGGCTTGAGGTCGGCCACCAGGGTGGCCAGGCGTTCCAGCGGCATGCCTTCGGCCTCGGCCACGGCGATGTGGGCGTACAGCTCGTAGGCGGCATCGAAACGCGCGCCGACCACCAGGATGGCGATCTGGCGCACGTTGTCCGGCAGCACGGCGTTGGCGGTCATCGCCAGGGTCAGGTTCCAGATGGCCTTGCCGATGGCCGGCTCGTGCAGCCACGGGTTCCACGGCCCCATCAGGGCGCCATCCTCGCGTTGGGAGACGAAGGCGTTGAAGTTCGAGGCGATGCCTTTGCGCATGTCGTCGTACAGGGGCTGTTGTTCGGGGGTGAGGTCGGAAGGGGCGATCAGGGGCAGGCGCATGGGGGCTTTCTGGCGTAGTTGGCAAAGGGAAGCCGAACCGGTCCAGGCGGGTAGCGCGCACCCTTGGGCGGCGCGTGAGGATCGTTTCAGCTCGTTGCCAAAGAATACACGCGCTTACTTAGGCGAAAATTGGGGCGTGCGCGGGGTAATTGCACGGCGGGAGGAGGGGGTTGCGCCGCCTTGGATTCCCGGCTGCGCAGGTTTTGAGGTTTGTAGCAAGAAAGCCGCTTAACTTGACGGCGTTACCCGCTCCGGGCAGTTGATGTTGGGGCGCGAAGATTACTTTGGCGGTGCAGGGGCGGGGGCGGTTAGCGGTGCGACTGTCTGGGGCGTGGTGACGATGATGGGGGCCGGCTGCGCGGCATGACCGGGACCTGGCTTCAGCGCATTGCTCATGGCGAGAAATAGCCCGCCAAACCCGACGAACAGCCCAATGAAGGTGGCGATCATCCACCTCTGCACGTCAACAGTTGCCTTGTGCATGTCCGCACGCAGTTCGGCGATGTCAGCTTTGGTGGCGTAATTCGCGCGCATGACTGCCACGTCCACCTTGACGGCGGCGAGGTCGGCTTCGAGTTCCGCAGTGGGAGTTTCCATGCCACGATCATCAGATCGTGCGCGGGAGCTGTCAAGCGTACAGGTCAACATGGGGCTACACGGCGCCAACCGGACGCTAGTCATTGCACGGCCGCCGGGTCACCCCGGGGGCGGCCGCCTTTCGCTTTCGAAGCAGGAGGATCATGAAGCATGGAACTTGTGGCCGCGTTTCTGCTCGACACCTCGTCCGTACCGTCGAAAGGCATTGGCGCAGGTTTCAGTAGTTGTTGCAACTGCGCCGACGCCACGGCATACGCTGATGCGCCGCCCAGCGGGTTCTAACGCAAGCGCAAACGTAAAAAACCCAGCAGAGGGGAGGATTAAAGGAACAGCGATGCAGGCACGTGAAAACGGGCGGCAAGGGCCTTGATTTGCCGCGTATCGAGCTCTCTGGTGCCGTTAAGTATTTCCGCAACTGTACTCTGGCTGCCCAGTTCCGGAAGCGCCGAGTCGGTAAGTTGATGTTGGTCCATCAGGAACCGCAGCATCGCAACGGGTGATACGGGCGCTGCCGGATAATGCACTTCGTCGTAGGCGGCAATCAAGGTTCCCAGCATGGTGGCAAGATCGGCCAGTGCATGCTGTTCTTCTGCGGCACCCGCGTCGAGCAACTGATTCAACACGGCGACTGCCTTGTCGTAGTCTTGCTCCGAGCGGATCGGATTCAGAGGAACGAGGGCGGTGAGCGCGCGAAAATGGGAGGTGATCGTGTCGACGACTGCCCGGCTCATCAAGGTTTCCATTTGTCGTATCCCTTGTGCGTAAACACGTGCCGTATGAACAATTGCTGACTGTTGAAGTGAATCGAAGTCACGATCCGGTATTTGTTGCCGCCAATAGCAAAAACGTAATAGTCACCCGCCTTGTCGGTCGCGTTGAATGTCTGCTTGAGCGCCGCGAAATTTAGGAAGGCTTTCGACTCGATGATTTTTCGCCATGCCTGCATGGGAGCGTCTGCGTCAGGATGGATCGCTGAGAAGTTCTTCAAGGCCTTATTGGAGATGACTCGCATCAGCCATGCTATCGCAAATTGGAGTGAGCTGCCATTACACACGGGGTAGCGATGCAGGTATCTCAGGCTGCGGTGACGGAAAGGCTGTCCGAACGCAAAAAGGGGTTACATGCGTGCGCATGTAACCCCTAGTCTTGCTGCTTAATCCTGGTGCCGACTGCCGGTTTCGAACTGGCCACCTGATGATTACAAATCAACTGCTCTACCAAATGAGCTAAGTCGGCGAAACTTTTACAGCCGCGATTATACGCTATTTGATGCGCGTGAGTGTCGGACGGCCGCCTTTTTTAGGCGGATCGTTGTTGTCGTCCGGCCCGGGCGGCGTGGCCGGCACACCCGCCGGCGCACTGTCCGCACTCGTGACCGGCACGCTCGACAGTCCCACCGGTGCTGGCTTGGCCGGCGCCGGTACGCTCGACAGCGGACTGTCGGTCGGCTGCCCGGCGGCGTTCTCGGACGCCGTGCTGGTTACCTCGAACGCCATCCCCTGGCCGTTCTCGTTGCCGTAGATCGCCAGCACGTTCTGCACCGGCACGTAGATCTCGCGCGAGACGCCGCCGAAGCGGGCGTGGAACTGGATCGCGTCATTGTCCATCTTCAAGCCCGAGGTGGCGCCGAAGCTGATGTTGAGCACGATTTCGCCTTTTTTGACGTATTCCATCGGCACCGTCGTGGCGGCGTCGACCTTGACGGCGAGGTAGGGCGTGAACCCGTTGTCGGTGCACCACTCGTAAATGGCGCGCAGCAGGTAGGGCTTGGTTGAGATCTCGGGCATGTTCTGTCGTGGTGTAATACGCGGTGACCACGCCAGTCTACTGCGATTGGCCCGAAGGCGTCGTCACTGGCGTGGTACGAAAGTTGCGGCGGGCGTCAGGCCGATCAGCGGCGCATGACTTTCTCGGACGGCGTCAGCGCTTCGATGTAGGCCGGACGCGAGAAAATGCGCTCGGCGTACTTCATCAGCGGCGCCGCCGTCTTCGACAGTTCGATCCCGTAGTGGTCCAGGCGCCACAGCAGCGGGGCGACGGCCACGTCGAGCATCGAGAATTCGTCGCCGAGCATGTACTTGTTCTTCAGGAACAGCGGCGCGAGCGTGGTCAGGCGGTCGCGGATTTCGGCGCGGGCCTTGTCGTGGCTCTTGTCGTTGGCCTTGGCGCGCTCGCTCTCGAGCACGTGCACATGGACGAACAACTCTTTTTCGAAGTTGAACAGCATCAGGCGGGCGCGCGCGCGCATCAGCGGATCGGCCGGCATCAGCTGCGGATGCGGGAAGCGCTCGTCGATGTATTCGTTGATGATGTTCGATTCGTACAGGATCAGTTCGCGCTCGACCAGGATCGGTACCTGGCCGTACGGGTTCATCGTCGAGATGTCTTCTGGCTTGTTAAACAGGTCCACATCGCGCACTTCGAAGTCCATGCCTTTTTCGAACAGGACCAGGCGGCAGCGTTGGGAGAATGGGCACGTGGTGCCGGAGTAGAGAACCATCATTTTTATAGTTCCTTAGAAACAAAGGGGTGAAACGACGAGCGGATCACCCCGAAATGTGCCCGCTGACCGAGTCAGCGGGCAATGAATGAAGCGTGCAGCCTGCCTTACTTGACTTCTTTCCAGAACGATGCGCTCAGGCGCCATGCGAACAGGGCGAAGATCGACATCAGGAACAAGACCCACACGCCCAGGCTCTTGCGGGTGGCGGCGGCCGGTTCGGCCATCCACTCGAGGTAGGCAACCAGGTCGGCCGTGGCTTCGTCGAACTGCAGCGGGGTCATGGTGCCAGGCGTGACTTGCTCGAAACCATTGAACTTGTGCACGGTTTTGCTTGCATCATGCGGATCTTTGACTTCTTCCATCTTGACGGTGCGCACACCCTGCTGCTGCCACATGACGTGCGGCATGGCGACGTTCGGCACCACCAGATTGTTCCATCCGGTCGGACGGGTATCGTCCTTGTAGAAGGTACGCAGGTAGGTGTACAGATAGTCGGGGCCGGTGCCGTGCGAGGAAGCCTTGGCGCGGGCGATCACGGACAGGTCGGGCGGCACTACGCCGAACCATTCCTTGGCGTCGGCCGGGCGCAGCGCGGTGGTCATCAGCGCGCCGACCTTTTCGCCGGTAAACAGCAGGTTTTCCTTGATCTGCTCTTCCGACAGCCCCAGGTCTTTCAGGCGGTTGTAGCGCATCGAGGAAGCCGAGTGGCAGTTCAGGCAATGGTTGACGAACAGCTTGGCGCCGTTTTGCAGCGAGGAGAGGCTCGGGCGCGCAGGCGCCTTGTCCAGCGTATGGCCGCCTTCGCTGGCCAGCGCCAAGCCTGGCAGCAATGCCAGGATCGCGATCAGTTTTTTCGGAAAATTCATGTAATGTCCTTTTGCTGTGATGTCGTCGATTAGTGCGGCTGGAACGTCACACGTTTCGGCACGGGCTTGAAGGTGCCCATCGAGCTCCACCAAGGCATCAACATGAAGAAACCGAAGTACAACAGCGTGCACACCTGCGACAGTGCCGTGAACAGGGCGGTCGGCAGCTGGGTGCCGAGGTAGCCCAGGGTCACGAACGACAGGCCGAAGACGATGTACACATACTTGTGCCAGTCGGGACGGTAGCGGATCGACTTGACCGGCGACTGGTCCAGCCACGGCAGGGCGGCGATGATCATCACCGACGAACCGAACAACACCACGCCCCAGAATTTCGCGTCCAGCACCTGCGGCAGCATGCCGATGATGACCAGCAGCGCGAAGCCGGCGATGGCGGCCTTGACCAGGAACGGCAGGCGCGTCTTGACCCAGATGAAGGCCACGTACAGGGCGATCGCACCCATCAGCACATACATGAAGTCGGCCGTGGTGGCGCGCAGCACCGAGTAGAACGGCGTGAAGTACCAGGTCGGGGCGATGTGCGCCGGGGTCTTGAGCGAATCGGCCGGGATGAAGTTGTTGTACTCCAGGAAGTAGCCGCCCATTTCCGGGGCAAAGAACACCACCGCGCTGAAGATCAGCAGGAACACCGACACGCCGAACAGATCGTGCGCCGAGTAGTAAGGATGCGACGGGATCGAATCGAGCGGATGGCCGTCCGGACCCAGGGTTTCCTTGACTTCGATGCCGTCAGGATTGTTCGAACCGACTTCGTGCAGTGCGATCAGGTGGGCAGCAACCAGGCCCAGCAGAACCAGCGGAATCGCGATCACGTGGAAGGCGAAGAAGCGGTTCAGGGTGGCGTCGGAGACGACGTAGTCGCCGCGGATCCACAGCGACAGGTCAGGGCCGATGAAAGGAATCGCACCGAACAGGTTGACGATCACCTGGGCGCCCCAGTACGACATCTGGCCCCACGGCAGCAGGTAGCCGAAGAAGGCTTCGGCCATCAGGCACAGGAAGATCGCAAAGCCGAACAGCCAGATCAGTTCGCGCGGTTTGCGGTAGGAACCGTACAGAAGGCCGCGCGTCATGTGCAGATAGACGATGATGAAGAAAGCCGAGGCGCCGGTCGAGTGCATGTAGCGCACCAGCCAGCCCCACGGTACTTCGCGCATGATGTATTCGACCGAACCGAAGGCCAGGTTGGCGTCCGGCTTGTAGTGCATGGTCAGGAAGATGCCGGTAACGATCTGCAAAACCAGCACCAGCATCGCGAGCGAGCCGAAGATGTACCAGAAATTGAAGTTTTTCGGGGCGTAGTACTGGCCCCACTGGTCGTTCCAGAGTTTGGTCAGTGGAAAGCGGTCGTCCACCCAGCCCAGTGCCTTGTCGGCCACCGGCGCATTCGGGGGAAACTTGGTTTCTTTAAAAGCGGCCATGTTATGCCTCGCCTTTCTCGTCTTTACCGATGATCAGCTTGTTGTCGCTCAAGTACATATGGCGCGGCACTTCCAGGTTGTCCGGTGCCGGCTTGTTCTTGAACACGCGGCCGGCCAGGTCGAAGGTCGAACCGTGGCAAGGGCACAGGAAACCGCCCGCCCAGTCGTCCGGCAGGTTAGGCTGGGCGCCTTCCGCGAACTTCGAGGTTGGCGAGCAGCCCAGGTGCGAGCAGATGCCGACCGCGATCAGGTATTCCGGCTTGATCGAACGGTGTTCGTTGCGCGCGTACTCGGGCGTGAGCGCGTCCGGCGTGCGCTTCGATTCCGGATCGGCAACCGCGTTGTCGGTCTTTTTCAGCGAAGCGACCATTTCCGGCGAACGCTTGAGGATCCACACGGGTTTGCCGCGCCATTCCACGGTTTTCATCTCGCCCGGCGCCATGCCGGCAATATCTACTTCTACCGGCGCGCCAGCGGCTTTTGCCTTCTCCGACGGCTGGAATGTGCTTACCAAGGCTCCCGCCGTGGCCAAACCGACAACACCACCCGCCGCGCACGTAGCGGCGAGCATGACGCGTCGGCCCGGATCGACCTGCTTTTCGTTACTCATACCAACCCCAATCAGTCAAAATGCGAAATCTTAAAAAGCTACTTAGAGCTTCTAGCAACCTTAAATTATAAGGGAATAGGGGGGCGAGTTAAAGAAAAAATGTTGCACGTGCGCCTGTGAAACGCGATTCATCGCCAATTTGAAACGATTCTGACGCCCGTTGCGCGCATTTCGCGCCCGTCAGCCCTCTTTGCAAGGCGATAGCGGTTCGGTGGGAACCGATGACCCGGTTTGGTTTCTAACAGCGATCAGGTATGATCGAGATGGCTATTTCACAATCTTGGGGGCAATAATGACGATGATGGGCGAGTTCCGGCAGTTCGCAATGAAAGGCAACGTGGTCGACCTCGCCGTCGGCGTGATCATCGGTGGTGCTTTCGGCAAGATTGTCGATTCGCTCGTGCAAGACATCATCATGCCGCCCATCGGCCGCCTGTTCGGCGGGCTCGATTTCGCCAATTATTACCTGCCGCTCAACAACCAGGCCATGAACCTGACGCTGGCCGAGGCCAAGAAAGCCGGCGCGGTGCTCGCGTACGGCAATTTCCTGACCATCCTGCTCAATTTCATCATTCTCGCCTTCATCATCTTCCAGATGATCCGCCTGATGAACAAGCTGCGCCGCGCCGAGGAACCGCCGGCGGCCGCCGCGTCCCCGACCCCCGAAGACGTGCTGCTGCTGCGCGAGATCCGGGATTGCCTCAAAAAATAACAGGAGGGCGCGATGCGGCGCTTATGGTTGTTGTTTGCACAAGTGGTGACGATTGCCCTGGCGCTGTACTTCGTGGCTGCGGCCCTGCGTCCCGACTGGCTGGCGCGCCGGGTTGAACCGGCCAAGGTCGCCGACAACGTCTCGGTGCTGCAGGCGCCGGGCGTCGCGCCCGCATCGGGCAGTTACCGCGAGGCGGCCGGGCGCGCCATGCCGGCCGTGGTCAACATCCTCACCAGCAAGAACCGCGGACGCGAGCATCCGCTGCTGAAGGACCCGTTCTTCCGCCGCTTTTTCGGCGACCGCCTGCCGCCCGAAGAGCAGCAGGCCAGCCTCGGCTCCGGCGTGATCGTCAGCCCGGACGGCTATATCCTCACCAACAACCATGTGATCGAAGGCGCCGACCAGATCCAGGTGGTGCTGGCCGACGGGCGTAAGGCACCGGCGCGCCTGGTCGGCAGCGACCCGGAGACCGACCTGGCGGTGATCCGCATCGACGTGCCCAGGCTGCCCGCGATCGTGCTGGGCAACGACGCCACCGTGCGCGTGGGCGACGTGGTGCTGGCCATCGGCAACCCGTTCGGGGTGGGCCAGACCGTTACCCTGGGCATCGTGTCTGCGCTCGGACGCAACAACCTGCACATCAACCAGTTCGAAAACTTCATCCAGACCGACGCCGCGATCAACTTCGGCAACTCGGGCGGCGCGCTGGTCGATACCAACGGCCACCTGCTGGGCATCAACTCGGCCATCTATTCGCAGAGCGGCGGCTCGGTCGGGATCGGCTTTGCGATTCCCGTCACCACCGCCAAGACCGTGCTCGACGCCATCATCCGCCACGGCGCCGTGGTGCGCGGCTGGATCGGCATCGAAACCCAGGACATCACGCCCGAGCTGGCCGACAGCTTCGGGCTGGAGCGCCGCAGCGGCACCATCATCGCCGGTGTGGTGCGCAACGGCCCGGCCGACCGCGCCGGGCTGCTTCCGGGCGACATCCTGCTCGCCGTCGACGGCAAGCAAGCCGGCAGCACCAGCGACACGCTCAACCTGATCGCGCAGCTTGCGCCGGGCGGCAAGGCTACAATGACCGTGATGCGCAAGAACCGCCCGGCAATGGTCGACGTCACCGTCGGCAAGCGCCCGCGGCCGCAGTAACCATCCCGCTGTTACGCTCTTTGTTTTATCTTTTTTTCCGGACCCACAATGCATTTGCGCGACTTGACGCAGTTTTTGAACGAATTAAGCGAAAATAACAACCGTCCCTGGTTCATTATGAACAAACCGCGCTACGATATTTTGCGCGAAGAATTCCTGGCCGTCGTGACCGAACTGATTCGCGAACTGACCAGGTTCGACAAGCAGGTGGCGGCCTGCAATCCCAAGAAGGCGATGTTCCGCATCAACCGCGACATCCGCTTCGCCAACGACAAGCGCCCCTACAAGACGCGTTTTTCGGCCGGCATCACGCCCAAGGATTTGCGCCGGCCCAGTGCCGGCGGCGGTTCCACCTACTATTTCCAGATCGAAGGCAACGGCAAGCTGCAGTTCGGTGTCGGCGAATACCTGCCGCCGGCGCCGCGCCTGAAGGCGATTCGTGAGCAAATTGTCAATGATGCGACAGGATTTGCCAAAGTGCTGAAGAATAAACAACTGCGCGCCACCTACGGCGACTTGCTGGACGAAGACAAGCTGCAGCGTCCGCCCAAGGGGTTCGACCCGCAGCATGTGCATGTCGAGTACCTGAAGCTGAAAAGCTTTTTCGTCTGGACCGAGATCGACCTGCAGGTCAACCAACCGGACCAGCTGGTCCCGAACCTGGCGCGCGGATTCAAAGATGCCTTCGCGCTGGTGACATGGTTGCGCAGCGTGGAGATGAGCAACGTAGAAGAATAAAGGGAAACATCATGGCCTTACCACATGCCGCCTCGGGCGAGCTGATTCCACTGCAACGCGGCGACGACGACATCGCCCATTTCACCTCGGTGGCGCTGGCCAAGACCGAGAACATGGAGCTGATCCGGCTGGTGCTGCCCAAGGACCGGGACATGCCGGTGCACAAGGTCGATGGCGAGATGACCTTGCTGTGTTTGCAGGGCGAAATCGTGTGCGATGCGTACGGCAACAGCGTGGTGCTGCGTCCGGGCGAGATGCTGTATTTGCTCGGCGGCGTGCCGCACGGCTTGCGTGCGAATGAAGATGCGGTGGCGTTGCTGACGATTCTGTTGAAGCCGTAGGGCTTATTTGTTCAAGGCGAGAGGTGTATTGAGGCCCTTGCCCCAAAAACCGTCGTTCCCGCGCCAAGGCGGCCCTCGGCGGGAACTGGCCTGAATGAAGCCAAGTCAAAGCGTTGAGACCACTAACCTCAAAACCGTCTCTCCCGCCTTCGCGGGAGAGACGGAGCGGAGGTTAGCGCTATTAGACGGCGGAAACGACGGCTGGCGCCGAACAGCACTCGCGTAATTAAGCAATCTCATCCCTTGGATCCCGCGCCAGCAACTGCGCCAGCATCACCTGCGGCGTTCCGCCATCGAACAGCACGCCCGCCACCGCATTGGTAATCGGCATATCCACCCCCAGCCTGAGCGCCAGCGCCCGCACCGCCTTCGCGCACGGCACGCCTTCGGCCACATGCCCGAGTTCGCCCACGATCGTCGCCAGCGCCTTGCCCTGCGCCAGCCCCAGCCCCACCCGGCGGTTGCGCGACAAGTCGCCCGTGCAGGTCAAAATCAGGTCGCCCATCCCGGTCAGTCCCATGAAGGTGCCCGGCACGCCGCCCAGCGCCATGCCCAGGCGCGTGATTTCGGCCAGTCCGCGCGTGATCAAGGCCGCGCGCGCATTCAAGCCCAGTCCCAGCCCATCGGCCACGCCGGTGGCGATCGCCAGCACGTTCTTGACCGCGCCGCCCACTTCCACGCCGACCAGGTCGTCGCAGGAATACACGCGGATATTGCCACCATGAACAGTCGACACCACCCGCTCGCGCAGCATCTCCGAGCGCGACGCCACCGTCAGCGCGCAGGGCAAGCCGCGCGCGACTTCCTGCGCGAACGACGGCCCCGACAGCGCACCGCCAGCCACCCCGGCGCCCAGCACCTCGCTCACCACCTGATGCGGCAACAGGCCGGTATCGCCCTCGAAGCCCTTGCAAAGCCAGACGATATGCGAAATTGCGTGGGGTTTGAGTTGCAGCAGCAGCGGGCGCAGCCCCGCCACCGGACAGGCGGCAATGAGCAGCGGCGCTTCGGCCTCTGGCGTGCCGAGCACATGCGCCAGCGCGGCATCGGCATCGGCCGTGACGCGCAAGCCAGGCGGAAACGCGCAGCCGGGCAGGTAGGCGCGATTCTCGCGATCGAGCGCCATCGCCTCCATGGCGAGCCCATTGCGGCCCCACATCAGCACATCATGGCGCGCCGCCAGGGCGATGGCCACGGCCGTGCCCCAGGCGCCGGCGCCCAGGATGGTAATCTTGCGGTTTGAAACGTTGTGCGTGCTGGTCGGCATGGGGCTCAGATGCCCCACACGTCGGCAGCGCGAATATAGCCGACGATGCCGTCGCGATGGCGCACCTTGATCCAGCTCGACGCCGGGGCATCGACCAGGTCCAGCATGACGCCCTTGTCGGCGATCATCACCGGATTGGCGTCGGCGTCGGCCGCGCTGCGCATCTTGGCATTGGCATTGCGCACCACCACCGTGCGGCGCGTGCTGAGCGATTTGGCTTCGGCCCAGGCCAGGTCGCCGCTGACGTCGCGCAGCTTGACCCATTCGCCATAGGTGAGCACGACTTCGACCGGCATGCCGCGCGGCGCGACGAACAGCTTGGCGCCCTTGAGCGAGGGCGCGTCATACAGGATCAGGCTGGCCGCGCCGACGCTCTTGAATTCGAGGGCGTGCGCCGAGGCCGAGGCCAGCACGAATGCGGCACTGAGTAAAAAACGGGGAATTGTCATTGCGTGGCCTTCGCCGTGAAAGTGCAGGGTGGCGGCCGCCAGGGACGCCGGCGTGAGCCGTGCCCGGACAGGACCCGCGCGCAATGGGTGCGCGCGGGCGGCCTGGCCCACCCTGCGGTCGTGCTTAGTGTGCTGCGCTGTCTGCCGGGGCAGCGGCGGCTGCATCAGCGAGTGCCTGGCGGCGCTGCTGGTAGAACACTTCGAAATTGATCTCTGCCAGATGCACAGGCGGGAAACCGGCACGGGTAATCACGTCGGCGATATTGCCGCGCAGGTAAGGATAAACGATGTTCGGGCAGCCGATTCCCAGCAGGGGATCCATCTGGTCCGCAGGAATGTTGCGCGCTTCAAAGATACCAGCTTGCTTGCCTTCAACCAGGAACGCAACCTTGTCCTTGACCTTGGCGGTCACGGTGATGGTGACGGTCGACTCGTAGATGCCGTCGGCGATGGCTTCGGCGCCAACGTCCAGCGACACTTCGATCGACGGCGCTTCTTGTTCCAGGAAGATAGCTGGGGAATTCGGCTGTTCCAGCGACATGTCTTTCAGGTAGACGCGTTGGATTTGGAATACGGGTTGCAGATTTTCGTCAGACATGGAACGCTTTCGTTGAGAAATTAACAGAACGGCGACACGCCGTTCCCTCTGTGCTTGGACTTCAAACGCGACGGCAATTGTAGCAAAATCATACGACTTCAAATAGTTTTGCGCAATCGATTAGCGGCGACCCGGGACTATATGCCGATCAAACCCCTTTTAACAAGGGATCGAGCCGTCCTTGTTGATCGAGCGCATACAAGTCGTCGAAACCGCCGACATGGGTCTCGCCCACGTAAATCTGCGGCACGGTACGGCGTCCGGTCTTGTTCATCATGACCACTTTTTGTTCCGGGTCGAGGTCGACGCGGATTTTTTCGATGTCGGTCACCCCCTTCGCTTCGAGCAGGCGCTCGGCGCGCACGCAATACGGGCAGGAGGCGGTATGGTAGAGCACTACATGGGCTGTCATGGTGTTTCCTTTCTCACTTTGCAATCGGCAAGCCAGCGGCTTGCCATGCGGTCTGGCCACCATCGAGGCTGAACACGTCGGTAAAACCGGCGCTTTCGAGGATCTTGATGGCCTTGTCGGCACGCGCGCCGGTCTGGCACACGACGACAACGGTTTTGCTTTTCGCCTTGTCGAGCTCGGCGATGCGGGACGACAAGTCTGCCAGCGGAATGTTTTTCGCGTCGCGCAAATGCCCATTTGCAAATTCTTCAGCCGTGCGCACGTCCACCAGCACGGTCTTGCCGCGGTTGATGAGCTGGGTCACCTGCAGCGAGGAAGCACGTTTGCCACGTGGTTGCAGCGCCGGCCAGAGCAGGGCGCCGCCCGACAGCACGACGATGCTGACGATAAAAATATGGTCAATAATGAATTTCACGGGGTTCCAATGGTTTAGGACAATCCGCGCATTATAAAATAGAAGCCGGATCTGCTATAACTTACGCTTTGCCTCGTCTTTGCTTGCCCTTTGCACTCACATTATTGGTATCGGTTTCCTTTCCTCCACCTTCTTGAAAATTGCTTATGTACAAAATTGTCTTCATGCGCCACGGCGAATCCACCTGGAACCTTGAAAACCGCTTCACCGGCTGGACCGACGTCGACCTGACCGAAAAAGGCGTGCGCGAAGCGCGCAGCGCCGGCCAGGTGCTCAAAGAGGCCGGCTTCACCTTCGACGTGGCCTACACCTCGGTGCTCAAGCGCGCCATCCGCACCTTGTGGCTGGCGCTCGACGACATGGACATGATGTGGCTGCCGGTCAAGAACGACTGGCGCCTCAACGAGCGCCACTACGGCGCCCTGCAGGGCCTGGACAAGGGCGAGACCGCCGCCAAGTACGGCGACGCCCAGGTGCTGGTCTGGCGCCGCAGCTACGACACGCCGCCGCCGCCGCTCGACGCCTCGGACGAGCGCACCTCCTTCAACGACCCGCGCTACGCCGGCGTGCCGAAGGACAGCATTCCCCTGACCGAATGCCTGAAAGACACCGTCGCGCGCGTAATGCCGGTGTGGGATGAGGAAATTGCCCCGGCCATCCGCGCCGGCAAGAAAATCCTGATCTCGGCCCACGGCAACAGCCTGCGCGCCCTGATCAAAATGCTCGACGGCATCAGCGACGAAGACATCGTCGGCCTGAACATCCCCAACGGCCAGCCGTTGGTGTACGAGCTCGACGCCGACCTGAAACCGATCCGCCACTACTACCTGGGCGACCAGGACGCCATCGCCGCCGCCGTCGCGGCCGTGGCCAATCAAGGAAAGGCCAAGTAAGTTTTGTCTTTTAAGTTCAAGCAGTTAGCGGCCGGGGCGCTGTGCGCGCTCGTGGCCGTCGCCACGTGCAGTGCGGCACCCGCGTCGGCTACCGCGTCGGGGACCGCGCCTGCTCCCCGCCAGACCGAGCGCAGCAAGCAGAAAGTGCTGGCCGAGAAGACGCGCGCCGGCATCCAGCAAAAGCTGGCCGAACTCAAGCGCGAAGTGAGCAAGACCGAAAGCGAGCGCGAGGATGCGGCCGATACCCTGGCCGAGTCCGAGGAAGCCATTTCCAACGCCAACCGCGTGCTGCGCGACCTGGCCAGCGAACAGAGCGAGACCAACGCCACCGTGGCCCAACTGGCCGCGTCGCAAGAGCAGCTGGCCGCCACCATCGCCAGCCAGAAACAGCAACTGTCGCGTCTCTTGCGCGAGCAATACGTTGCCGGCAACGAAGACCGCATCAAGCTGCTGCTCTCGGGCGACAATCCGAACCGCATCAACCGCGATTTGCAGCTGATGGCCTATGTGTCGAAAGCCCAGGCCAGGCTGCTCGCCTCGCTGCACGGCAACCTGGCCGCCGTCGCCAGCAACCGCGACAAGGCCGAAAACGCGCGCGAGGAACTCGACGAAATCGCCCAGGAAGAGCGCGTGCAGAAAGCCGTGCTGGAGAAGGAAAAGGCGCGCCGCGCCGCCTTGCTCGGCTCGCTGTCTGAGCGGCTGGCCGACCAGCGCAAGGAAATCGGCGGCCTGGAGCGCGACGAGCAGCGCATGGCTGGGCTGGTCGACAAACTCTCCAAGCTGATCAAGGAACAAGCCGAAGCGGCGGCCGCCGAGCAGCGGCGCCAGGAAGCGCTGGCCGCCGCGCGCGCCAAGGCCGCCGAACAGGCCCGGGTGCTGGCGGCCGCCAAGAAAGCCGAACGGCTCGCCCAACGAGAGCGCGAACGTGAGCGCGAACGCGAGCGCCTGGCGCGCGAAGCGGCCAAGAAGCCGCCCAAGATCGATCCGCGCACCGGCGCCAAGGTGCCGGTTCCGGTGCCGGTTCCAGCCCCGGTCCCGCTGGACCCGATCGACGACGACGAACCGCCCGTGGTCGCGCAAGTGCCCGACAAGCCCGAGCCGGCGCCGCCGCGCAAACCCGACATCGCGCTCGCCCCGGCCATGCTCGACGGCGCTTTTGCCAGCCTGCGCGGCAAGCTGCGCGCGCCGGTGTCCGGCAAGCTGGCGGCCCGCTTCGGCGCCAAGCGCGGCAGCGGTCCGAGCTGGAAAGGCATGTTCATCAAGGCCGCCGAAGGCAGCGAAGTGCGCGCCGTCTCCGGCGGCCGGGTGGTGTTCGCGCGCTGGATGCGCGGCTTCGGCAACCTGATCCTGGTCGACCATGGCAGCGAATACCTCTCGATCTACGGCAACAACCAGGCCTTGCTGAAACGCGAGGGCGACGCCGTCAAAGGCGGCGAGCCGATTGCCAGCGCGGGAAACACCGGCGGCAACGAGGAATCGGGGCTATACTTTGAAATCAGGCACAAGGGTGCGGCGGTCGATCCGGCGGGCTGGGTGAACTTTTAAGTCATCCGGGCCGGAGCGGGTCGATACGCCCGCGTGTGCCTCGCTGCAGCTTCCGACGGTCTCCAGAATGGGTGTAAGAATGAAAGTCAAAAGTATCGGCCTGATCGGCATTGGCATGGTGGCCGGCGTGGCCGCGTCCTTCCAGTTTTCGGCCATGGCGCAAAAACCCGGCAGCGCGCCCCTGCCGCTCGACGAGCTGCGCCAGCTCACCGATGTTTTCGGCCTGATCAAGACCGATTACGTCGAGCCGGTCGAAGACCGCAAGCTGCTCTCCGAAGCGATCACCGGCATGGTCGCCTCGCTCGACCCGCACTCGGTCTACCTCGATAAAAAAGCCCTGCGCGAAATGCAGGAAAGCATGCAGGGCCGCTTCGTCGGCCTGGGCATCGAAGTGGCCATGGAAGAGGGCTACGTCAAGATCGTCACCCCGATCGAGGATTCGCCGGCCTTTCGCGCCGGCATCAAGGCAGGCGACCTGATCACCCGCATCGACAGCACCCCGATCAAGGGCATGTCGCTGGACGAAGCGATCAAGAAAATGCGCGGCGAGCCGAAAAGCAAGGTCGTGCTGACGATTGCGCGCAAGGGCGACGACATGCCGTGGATCGTGCCGCTGACGCGCGAAGAAATCCGCGTGCAGAGCGTCAAGGCCAAGATGGTCGAACCCGGCTACGGCTGGCTGCGCATCAGCCAGTTCCAGGAACAGACCGTGGACGACATGGTGAAAAAGGTCAACGCCCTGTACGCCCAGGACCCCAAGCTCAAGGGCCTGGTGCTCGACCTGCGCAACGATCCGGGCGGCTTGCTGCCGGGCGCGATCGGCGTGTCGGCCGCGTTCCTGCCGCATGACAAGCCGATCGTCTCGACCGCCGGCCAGCGGCGCGACTCGAACGAAGTGTTTTACGGGCGCCGCGAGTTTTACGCCGCCAAGAGTGGCGCCGATCCGCTGGCCAAGCTGCCGGCGGCCCTGAAAAACGTGCCGGTGATCGTGCTGGTCAACACCGGTTCGGCCTCGGCGTCCGAAATCGTCGCCGGCGCCTTGCAGGATTACAAGCGCGCCATCATCATGGGCACCCAGACCTTCGGCAAGGGCTCGGTGCAAACCTTGCGTCCGCTGACCAAGGATACCGCCGTCAAGCTGACCACCGCGCGCTACTTCACCCCGAACGGGCGCTCGATCCAGGCCAAGGGCATCGTGCCCGACGTGATGGTCGACGAAACGGCCGAGGGCGACGGCTTGAACAGCCTGCGCGTGCGCGAAGCCGACCTGGAAAAGCACCTGTCCGACGGCAGCGGCAAGGACAGCATCGACCCGGGCCGCGCGCGCCGTGACGAAGTCGAGGAAGACCAGCGTGCCCAGGCGCTCGCGCGCAGCCGCAAGCCGCTCGAATTCGGCAGCAAGGACGACTTCCAGCTGGCCCAGGCGTTGAACCATTTCAAGGGCTTGCCGGTCAAGCTGTCGAAGGTGGAACCGGTGCACGACAAGGAAGCCGAGAAGTCGAAGGACAAGGCTGCCCCAGGCGTCAAAGTGCCGGCGACCGAGGTCAAGCCGCCCGAATTGAACAAAGGCGACAAGAAATAATGCAGCACAGTACGGCTCGCACCCGATGAACGACGACCAGCTGCTGCGCTACTCGCGCCATATCCTGCTCGACGACATCGGCATCGAAGGCCAGCAGCGGGCGCTGGCGGCCAGCGCGCTCGTGATCGGCGCCGGGGGGCTCGGTTCGCCGGCGGCCTTGTACCTGGCCTCGGCCGGGATCGGGCGCATCGTGCTGGTCGACGACGATGATGTCGACCTGACCAACCTGCAGCGCCAGATCCTGCATACGAGCGCGCGCATCGGCCAGCCCAAGGTCGAGTCCGGGCGCGCGGCGCTGCTGGCGATCAATCCCGGTATCGAGGTGGTGGCCCTGCGCGAGCGGGCTGACGACGCTCGCCTGGCCGAGCTGGTCGGGCAAGCGTCGGTGGTGCTCGATTGCAGCGACAACTTTGCCACGCGGCACGCGGTCAATCGGGCCTGCGTGGCGCGCAAGGTGCCGCTGGTGTCGGGGGCAGTGATCCGCTTCGACGGGCAGATCAGCGTGTTCGATGGGCGCCGTGAGGATTCGCCGTGCTACAGCTGCCTGTTTCCGCAAGACCAGCGCTTCGAGGATGTGGCGTGCAGCAGCATGGGTGTGTTCGCGCCGCTGGTGGGCGTGATCGGGGCGATGCAGGCGGCCGAGGCGCTCAAATTGGTGATGCAGGTCGGGCAATCGCTTGCCGGGCGCTTGCTGCTGCTCGACGGGCGGGCGATGGAGTGGACCAGCATCGGCGTGGCGCGCAATGCGGGGTGCCCGGTGTGCGGGTGCACTGGGTAGCTTCAGCATCCACGTATTGCTCACTTGTAGCCCATACCCTTAAAACCGTCGTTCCCGCGAAGGCGGGAACCCATAGCACCTATGAGCGGAGGTGCTATGGATCCCCGCCTTCCGGCTTCGCGGGGACGACGAGTTGTACGCAATATCGGCGACCTCGGCGACCAACCTTTCCCCCATCCACTTCCCCAACATCGCCATTTGCAAATTTGTCTTTCTGACATTGCTCTAACCCGTACTTCCCCGTGCTATTCTTTCATTCCAGCATAATTCCACCATCCCGCCCAGGAGATGCATCACATGAAACGTCCGCTCGTCCTTGCTGTCGCTGCCGCCCTGAGCTGGCCGGCCCATGCCGCCACCCAGACCATCCGCTATGAAATGCATGCCGAAAACGGCAAGCGCATCGGGGAACAGGTCGTCGAGCGCGACGACGATGGCCTCACCCGCGTACGCTTCATCTACAAGGACAACGGCCGCGGCCCCGAGCTGACCGAACAGTTCCGCCTGGGCGCCGACGGCACCATGACCGACTACACGGTCAAGGGCAACTCGACCTACGGCGCGGTGGTGGACGACCGCTTCGAACGCAAGGGCGACAAGGCGACCTGGAAATCGACCTCCGAAACCGGCGAAAAATCGGTCACCGGCCCGGCCATGTACGTGCCCCTGAACGGCTCGGCCGAAATGGCCTCGATCGCCATCGGCGCGTTGGCCGCCAGCAAGACCGGCAGCCTGCCGCTGCTGCCTTCCGGCACCTTGACCCAGCGTAAACTCGACGAAGTGGAAGTCACCGCCAACGGCAAGACGCGCAAGGTGCAGCTGTTCGCCCAGACGGGCCTGGGCATGTCGCCGCAGTTCTACTGGGCCACCACCGACGCCAAACCGCGCCTGTTCGCGATGGTCATTCCCGGCTTCATGACCGCCGCCGAAGAAGGCTGGATCGGCGTGGGCAAGGTCCTGGCCGAACGCCAGAAACGGGCCGAGAGCAACATGCTGACCGACCTCGCCAGCCAACTCCAGCATAAATTGACCGGCTTGACGGTAGTCAAGAACACGCGCATTTTCGACAGCGAAAAAGCCACCCTCGGCGCGCCGTCCGACGTCTATGTGCTGCGCGGACGCATCAGCGCCATCGTGCCGGCCGGCGCCCCGGTGCGCGGCGCCGTCAACGAGATCGACGCCGCCGGGCGCATCATGCTGCCGGGCCTGTTCGACATGCACGGCCACGTCGGCCGCTGGGACGGCGGCCTGAACCTGGCCGCAGGCGTGACCACGGTACGCGACATGGGCAACGATAACGAGCAATTGCAGCAGATCCTCGATGAAGTCGCCGATGGCCGCCTGCTCTCGCCGCAAGTGGTGCCGGCGGGCTTTCTGGAAGGCGAAAGCCCGTTCTCGTCGAACGGCGGCTTTGTCGTCAAGGACTTGCCGGCCGCTAAAAACGCGATCGACTGGTACGCCGAACACGGCTATCCGCAGCTGAAGATCTACAACTCCTTCCCCAAGGCCATCCTAAAAGATACCGTGGCGTACGCCCACTTACGCGGCCTGCGCGTCTCCGGCCACATCCCGGTCGGCCTGCGCGCGCATGAAGCGCTGGACGCCGGCTACGATGAAATCCAGCACATCAACCAGGTCATGCTCAACTTCCTGGCCACGCCGGAGACCGAAACGCGCACCCTGGAACGCTTCATCCTGCCGTCCGAAAAAGTGGCGTCGCTGGACTTCGATTCGCCCCGGGTCAAGCAATTCATCGCGCGCCTGAAAGCCAAACAGATCGTGATCGATCCGACCCTGGCCACGTTCGCCTTCCTCAAGCAGCGCGACGGCGACCTGAACGAGCCTTTCGCGGCCGTGGCCGAGCACATGCCGCCGGACGTGAAACGCGGCTTTTACGTCGGCACCATGAAGATCGCCGACGAAGCGGCCCAGAAGCGCTACGAAAAATCCTACGCCAAGATGGTCGACTTCGTCGGCCGCCTGTACAAGGCCGGCGTGCCGCTCGTGGCCGGCACCGATGAAATGGCCGGCTTCACCCTGCAGGCCGAACTCGAACTGCTGGTCAAGGCCGGTCTCACGCCGGCCCAGGCGATCCAGGTCGCCACCCTGAACGGCGCGCGCTATACCCGTACCCTGAACGAACGCGGCACGGTCACGCAAGGCAAGCTGGCCGACCTGGTGCTGGTCGATGGCGATCCGACCAGGCAGATCGGCGACATCCGAAAGGTGGCCGCGGTGATCACGCGCGGTTACGTCATCTACCCGCATGAAGTCGACAAGGCACTCGGCATCGTTCCTTTCGTCAAGGATGCGCCGATGGTGAAAGCGCTGGCCCCGGTATCGAGCAACCTGGCCGAGGGCGGCAACGATGGCGCGCTGCATCGCTTCACCGGCAGCAGCGCCCGCCATCACCATTAATCATCCAAAGCTTGCGCGCGCTGGCACTGTCGATTCGTCCATCATTGGAAAGCGCCGCCGCGCTGCCTTACAATTGGACGGTCGATCTGCCCGATCGGCAGCGCTGCCGGGTGTATCAAGGTAACTTGTATGACGTCCGGCGACGTAAGCTTTCACCTGCGCAATTATGACTGTGAGATGACGCAAAATAGCCCGCAGTTGTATAGCGACGGCGGGCCTTATTGGCCTTATACTCCGACTTCATCGTAGAAACTTATTACAGACTTGACTATGAAACTTGCTGCACACCGCACACTCCGCCAGCGCACCGCGCCCGGCTCTACCGCCCGTGGCGCTACTGCCCGGGGCTTTACCCTTGTCGAAATCATGGTGGTGGTGGTCATCATCGGCATTCTCGGCGCGCTGGTCGTGCCAAGGCTGCTCAGCCGCACCGTCGAGGCGCGCATCACCGCCGCCAAGAGCGATATCGCCAGCCTGACCCAGGCGCTCAAGCTGTACAAGCTG
This sequence comes from Telluria sp., assembly GCA_036386755.1. GTDB lineage: Bacteria > Pseudomonadota > Gammaproteobacteria > Burkholderiales > Burkholderiaceae_D > Telluria_A. The sequence continues at coordinate 36,954 of DASVVC010000087.1, read as the reverse complement.
GACAACCAGCGCTACCCGACCACCGAGCAAAGCCTGCAGGCGCTGGTGGCCAAGCCGACCAACGGCCCGACCGCCAACGGCTGGAAGTCGGGCGGCTACATCGATAAACTGCCCAAGGACCCATGGGGCAATCCGTACCAGTTCCTCTCGCCCGGCGTGCAGGGCGAGGTCGACGTGTTCTCGCTCGGCGCCGACGGCTTGCCGGGCGGTACCGGCGACGATGCCGATATCGGTTCCTGGGAACAGTAAGCCAGGCCGGGTGTCTTGAACGCCATGAAAGCAGTGCGCGCCACGCGCGGCTTCACGCTGATCGAGGTGATGGTCGTGATGGTGATCATGGGCATCGTGCTGGGCATGGTATCGATCAATGCGATGCCCAGTCCGCGCCAGAATCTGGAGAACGAGGCGCGCCGCCTGGCCTTGCTGCTGCAGCTGGCGCGCGACGAAGCGATCGTGCGCAACCGCCTGGTGGCCTTCGAAGCCGATACCGAACGCTATCGCTTCCTGGTGCGTAACGAGGCGGTGTGGGAACCGGTCACGCGCGACGACCTGCTGCGCGAGCGGCCCTTCAAGGGCGCGCCGGTGCAGTTGCTGCTCGACCCGCCGGTGTCGGTGGGCGGCGGTCCGGTGCGCATCACCTTCGGGCGCGAGCCGGTCGACAAGCCGTTCGTGCTGACGCTGGCGATCGGCGACGACCGGGTCGCCATCCGGGCCGACGGTATCGGCCATTTTGTCGTTGAGTAACCCTTGTTGTTGAGTAACCCTGGCGTTGAGTAACCCTGTTGAAAAAATGATGCGTGCTCCCCACCGTTTTCCATCCTGTCGCCAGTTAGGCTTCACCCTGCTCGAAGTGCTGGTGGCGCTCGTCATCATCGGCACCGCGCTGGGCGCCTCGCTGCGCGCGGTCGGGAGCCTCACGTCCAACAGCGCCGGCCTGCGCGCGGCCATGATGGCCACCTGGTCGGCCGAAAACCGGCTGGTGCAGATCCGCCTGGCCAAGGAATATCCGGCCATCGGCAAGAACAGTTACGAATGTCCCCAGGGCGACCTCAAGCTGCTGTGCCAGGAAGAAGTGCTGGCCAGCCCGAATCCACGCCTGCGCCGGGTCGAGGTCAGCGTGTTCGACAGCGCCAGTCCGGAACGCCGCATCATCAAGCTGGTCCAACTGGTGCTCAACGAATGAGGCAGATCGGGCAACAACAACGGCGGCAACAATGGCGGCAACAACGGCGGCAGCGTGGTTTCACACTGATTGAACTGCTGGTGGCGATCAGTATCCTGGCCATCGTGGCGGTGCTCGGCTATCGCGGGCTCGACAGCATCGTGCGCGCGCGCGAAGCGCTCACCGCCCAGCTCGAATCGGCGCGCGGCATGCAGCTCGCCTTTGCCCAGATGCAGAGCGACTGCGAGCACCTGGGCACGCCAAGCCTGCTGCAGGGCCGTCCCTACCTGCTGTCCGCTCCCGACCGCCTGACCCTGGTGCGCAGCGTCTACAACGAAAACGACGCGGCGCGCATGCAAGTGGTCACTTACCGCGTCGTCGACCGCATGCTCACGCGGCGCGAAAGCAATGGCACGCGCGACCTGGTCCAGCTCGACGTGATGTGGCAGGCCGCCATCAGCAATGCCGACACCAGCCCCTCGGTCACCCTGCAATCGGGCGTGAGCGCGATGCGGGTCATGAACTGGGAAAACAATGGCTGGCGCCAGAACACCCAGCCGGTGGCGCTGTCGGCCAGCGCCGCGGCGCAGCAGCAGCAACAGCAGCAGCAACAGCAGCAACAGCAGCAGCCGATTCCCCAGCTCGCGCCGCCCAGCCAGGCGCCGACCGGGCTGCAGGTGCAATTGCAGGTCGACAATGTGGCGTCCGTCATGACCAAATCCTTCCTGCTGGGGGGCATGTGATGCGCCGGCCTGGTCCTTATCTGTATCGGCGCCGCCAGCAGGGCGTGGCCATCATCACGGCCCTGCTGCTGACGATGCTGTCGGTGACCATCGTCGCCAGCCTGTTCTGGCAGCAGCAGGTCCAGGTGCGCTCGATGGAAAACCAGCGCCTGCACCTGCAGACCAAGTGGATCCTGCGCGGCGCGCTCGACTGGGCGCGCCTGGTGCTGCGCCAGGACGGCATCGACAACCGCGGCTATACCAGCCTTAGCGCAGTGTGGAACACGCCGCTGGCCGAAACCCGGCTCGACCAGTACATCGAGCGCGAGCGGGTCGAGGGCGAAGTTTTTGATGCCACCCTGTCGGGCCAGATCAGCGACGCCACCGCGCGCTACAACCTGCTCAACCTGGCCGATGGACGCAAGATCCTCCCGAACCAGGTCAAGGTCTACCAGCGCCTGCTGCAAAACCTGCAGCTCGATCCGGCCCTGGCGCAGCGCACCGCGCTGGCGGTGGCCTCGGCCGGCCTGCCGCTCCCGGTGCTGCCGGGTAACGAGCAAAAGGGCGAGGGCGACCAGGCCAACCCTCCCGCGAAGATTGAAACCGAGGAATCCGGCCAGCCGCTGGTGCCGGTGCCGGTTTCGGCCAGCAACGTGCCGCTGGCCCTGACCCAGCTCGACGACCTGCTCGCCATTCCCGGCTACACGCTGGACACGGTGAACAAGCTGCGCCTGTTCGCCATCGTGCTGCCCGAGCGCACCAAGGTCAATGTCAACACCGCGCCGGCCGAAGTCATCGCCGCCATCGTGGAAGGGTATTCGGTGTCGGAAGCGAATGCGCTGGTCTTGCGCCGCAAGCAGGCCTACTATCGCCAGCTGACAGAGTTCACCGGCCAGCTGTACGGCAAGGACGTGGTGACAAACAGCTATGACATAAAAAGCGAATTTTTCCTGGTAAAAAGCCGGATACGCCTGGACCGTGCCGCGCTCGACGCGGAGGCGCTGGTCCAGCGCAGGCTGGACGATCGTGTGACGACCACGACCGTCTGGGTACGGCAAAATTAAGAACGAAAGCGAGATGGTTTGACTACTTTATATATCCGGCATCCGGCCAGGGCGGACAGCGAAGGGACACTGGCCCGCTTCGCGCTGGTGGCCGACGGCGGCGCGCTGATGCAGCAGGGCGAGGGCGTCCTGAAAGGCATGGGCGACCTGGTCGCGTCGAGCCGGCGCGTGGTGCTGCTGCTGGCCGCGGCCGATGTGACCTTGTTGCACATCAAGGTGCCGCCGCTGTCGGCCGCGCGCCTGCGCACCGCGCTGCCCAACCTGGTCGAAGAGCAGGTGCTGGGCGACCCGGAAGAATGCGTGCTGGTGGCCGCGCCCGCCGCCGCGCCGGACGGACTGCGCCCGGTCGCCGTGGCCCAGCGCGCCTGGCTCGAAGCGCTGGTGCGCTCGCTGCTGGCGATGGGCGCGCGTTCGGTGGCGGCCTTTCCCGCCCAGCTGTGCCTGCCGCTGGCGCCGGGCAATGCCTCGGCCGCCATCGACGGCAGCGGCATCACCATCCGCCACGGCCAGTACCACGGCCTCGGGCTGGCGCTGGCGGGCGAACCGGCCCTGGCGCTGCAAACGGTGCGCGCGCTGGCCGGCGACACGCCGCTGACCCTGTACGTGCCCGAGCAGCAGCTGGGCGAATACCAGGCCCTGCTGGCCGAAGCGGGGCCTGCCGTCACGCTCGAAGCCGAGCACTGGGCGCACTGGATCGCCGGCTCGAAAAGCACCGCGCTCGACCTGGTGCCGGGCCTGGGCGCGGCCGGCGCCAAGGCGCGCGACTGGCAGCGCTGGAAGTGGCCGGTGCGCCTGGCCCTGCTGGTGGTGGCGGTCAACCTGGCCGGCATCAATTACCAGTGGCTGCGCTTGAAGCGCGAAGCCGACAACACCCGCACCGGGATGGTGCAGATCTTCCGCGCCGCCTATCCGAAGGAGACGGTCATCAGCAACAACCTGGAACGCCAGATGCAGCAGAAAATCGCCCAGGCGCGCGGCGCCTCGGGCCAGGTCGGCCCCGACGAATTCACGTTCCAGGCCGCCGCCCTGGGCGAAGCCATGCGCGCCCTCGGCAAGCCGCCCGAGCTGGCCTCGATCACCTTCCGCGAGCGCGCCATGACGGTCAAGGTCAAGCCCGAGGGCGCCGATCCGGCCCTGGCCGCCAACCTCAAGCCGGGCGTGCAGAAGCACAAGCTCGACGTCACTGAAGTAGCCGCCAATACCATCCTGCTGCGCGCCCCGGGAGGCAAGCCATGAGCGCCCTGACCGCGGTCAGCGGTTTCAAGGACAAGCTGGCGCTGTTCTGGATGGCGCGCACCGAGCAGGAGCGCAAGTTCCTGTCGATCGGCGGCGCCATTGCCGTGCTGGCGCTGGTGTACGGCGTGTTCCTGGCGCCTGCGCTCGAAGGCAGCGCGCGCCTGCGCAAGGAACTGCCGCTGCTCAAGCAGCAGAAGGCGCAGCTCGAAGCGCTGGCCAAGACCGCCGCCGGACTGGCCGGCCAGGCCCCGCCGCAAGTGACGCCCATGTCGCGCGAGACGCTCACCGCCAGCTTGACGGCGCGCGGCATCAAGCCCGAGTCGCTCAGCATGACGGGCGAGTACGCCAAGGTGCAGGTCACGGGCGTGTCGTTCGCCAACCTGTTCGCCTGGCTCGAAGCGCAGCGCCTCGAAAACCGGGTCGGCGTGCTGGAAGCGGCGATCACGGCCTCGACCCCGGCCGGCCAGGTCGACGCCACCCTGACGTTACGCCAGAACGCGGATGCGGGTTCGCGATGATGCGCGCCGTGCTATGGTTGGGCGCGATCGTGCTGGCCGTCGCCCTCACCGTGCTGGCGTTCGCGCCGGCCACCTGGCTGGGCGACGTCGTCGAGCGCCAGACCGGCGGGCGTTTGACTCTGGGGGATGCGCAGGGTACGCTTTGGCGCGGCTCGGCCTTTCTCGGCGGCGCGCCCGGGCCTGGCGGCTCGGTCACGCCGCTGCTGCCGGGGCGCTTCGCCTGGACCCTGTCGCCCATGGTCCTGCTCGGCCAGGTCGACATGACGCTCGAAAATCCACTGGCCTTGAGCCAGCCGGTGCGCCTGACCGGCAGCTGGTCGCAGTGGCAGCTCAGTCCGTCGGCGCTGCTGCTGCCGGCCGAAGGCCTGGCCGGCCTGGGCGCGCCGCTCAATACCCTGGCGCTGTCGGGCGAGATGCGCCTGTCGTGGACCACCCTGGGCCTGGCCACGGTCGATGGCGGCAAGGCAGTGGCGGTGGATGGGGTGACCACCCTGGAATTGAACGAAATGGGCTCGCGCATGGCCCCGATCAAGGTGCTGGGCAGCTACAAGATGACCATGGATTGGCAGGGTCAGCAGGCACAACTGAATTTGAAGACCGAACGCGGTGCCTTGTTGTTGGCCGGAAAGGGCAGCCTGAACCAGGGCCGCTTCCAGTTTTCCGGCACGGCGCAGGCCGCCGATGGATATGAAGAAACGCTGGGCAATCTCCTGAATTTACTGGGCCAGCGCCGAATGGTGGACGGCAAGAAAACTATCGCCTTAGAGTTTAAATGATGAAAAAACAGTCACTGAGCACTTTCCCTTCCCCGGCGCTGCGCCGCATCGCCGCCGGCGTCCTGCTGTGCTGTTCGGTCGCGGGGGCACCAAGCCCCGCGCTGGCGGCCCCGGAAGATTCGGCCGCCCTCAATTTCGTCGGCGCCGACATCGAATCGGTCATCAAGGCGGTCGGCCATTACACCGGCATGACCTTCATCATCGATCCGCGCGTCAAGGGCACCCTGACCGTGGTGTCGGAAAAATCGGTCACCAAGGCCCAGGCCTTCGGCCTGTTGACCTCCGCGCTGCGCCTGCAGGGCTACGCGGTCGTCACCGGCGACGGCTACGCCAAGGTGGTGCCGGAAGCCGAGGCCAAGCTGCAATCGTCGCCGACCCAGGTCGGCGTGGGCGGCGCCAAGATCAAGGGCGACCAGATCGCCACCCAGATTTTCCACCTGAGCCACGAATCGGCGGCCAACCTGACCGCGGTCTTGCGCCCGCTCATTTCGCCGAACAATTCGATCATGGCCAATCCGGGCAATAACAGCCTGGTCATCACCGATTACGCCGACAACCTGCGCCGCCTGGCCAAGATCGTCGCCGCGCTCGACGCCCCGGTGGCGGCCGACCTCGACGTGATCCCGGTGCGCCACGCGATCGCCTCCGACCTGGCCACCATGGTCAACAAGCTGATGGAGCCGAGCGCCGGCGGCGATTCGGGTCGCATTTCGGTGGTGGCCGATCCGCGCACCAACGCGGTGGTGCTGCGCGCGCCCTCGCCGGCACGCGCCAACCTGGCCAAGTCCCTGATCGCCAAGCTCGACCAGCCGACCTCGCAGGCCGGCAATGTGCACGTGGTGTACCTGAAAAACGCCGACGCCACCAAGCTGGCGCAAACGCTGCGCGCGGTGGTCTCGTCCGACTCGTCGGCGCTGCCCCAGCAGCAGCAGGGCACCACCGGCGGCAGCGTGGCCAGCGGCGGCGGCGCGACCGGCAGCAACACCCTGGGCGGCGGCACCAACCAGAACAGCGGCGCCGGGAACAGCATGGCGCAGCAGAACCAGACCAGCGGCGGCAGCGGCGGCAGCGGGGCCGGCTTCATCCAGGCCGACGCCTCCACCAACACCCTGATCATCACCGCCCCGGACGCGGTGTACCGCAACCTGCGCGCCGTCATCGACCAGCTCGACGTGCGCCGCGCCCAGGTGTATATCGAATCGCTGATCGTCGAAGTGAACGCCGAAAACGCGGCCGAATTCGGGGTCCAGTGGCTCGGCCTGACCGGCACCGAAAACAGCAAGTACCGGGTCGGCGCACTGCAGAATTCGACCAACGTGGCCGGCAACAACGCCTTGCTCAAGCTGGCCGCGGCCGGACGCGCGGCCACCCCGGGCGCCGGCCTGTCGATCGGCATCTTCAAGCAGGTCGCGGGCGAACTGGGCCTGGGCGCGATCGCCCACGCGCTGCAAACGACCGGCAACGCCAACATCCTGTCGACGCCGAACATGCTCACGCTCGACAACGAACTGTCGACCATCAAGGTCGGCCAGAACGTGCCGATCATCACCGGCAGCTTCACCACCAACACCGGCGGCGCCGCCGGCGGCAACCCGTTCCAGACCATCGAGCGCAAGGATGTCGGCCTGACCCTCAAGGTGCGTCCGCAGATTTCCGAAGGCGGCACCATCAAGATGGCGATCTACCACGAGACCTCGAACGTGGACCAGTCCTCGCTGGCGGCGCCCTCGGGCGTGACCACCAACGTGCGCATCATCGAAAACAATGTGATCGCCGACGATGGCCAGATCATCGTGCTGGGCGGCCTGATCAAGGACGACACCAGCGACAACGAAGAGCGCGTGCGCGGCCTGGCCGACATTCCCGTGCTCGGCAACCTGTTCAAGTACCGCAAGCGCGGCCGCACCAAGACCAACCTGATGGTGTTCCTGCGCCCGGTGATCGTGCGCAGCAAGGAAGACAGCAACACCATCGCCAGCGACCGCTACGACTTCATGCGCTCGGCCGGCCAGGCCGTGGGCGGACCGAAGGACGATATCGTCATGCCCGACTACGGCACCCCGGTGCTGCCGCCATTGACCAACGGCCAGCCGCCGCCGGGCGGGACCATGGCGCCGATGCTGCAGCGTCCGGCGCCGGCCCCTGCCACGCCGGCTCCCGCGCCGGGCAGCACCACCGAGCGTCCCTTGAGCCCGCCGCCCACGATCAACCCGGCCGATGTGAACATGTACCGCCCGGCCACGAAGTGATGAAGAAGCGGACAAGAGAGCGGACAACCCAGCGATGAGCAATCTTTTACCTTACGCCTTCGCGCGCGACTTCGGCGTGCTGGCACGCTCGCCCGACAGCGGCGAGCATCCGATCGAAGTGTGGGTCTCGGGCGCGACCGCGCCGGCGGCGATCGCCGAAGTGTCGCGCCGCTTCGGGCGCATCGCGCTGCGTTCGATGGAGCGCGCCGACCTGGAAGCGGCCATCGCCAGCGCCTACGCCGGCGCCGGCGGCGACGCTTCGCAGGTGGCCGACGAATTCGACGCCGACCTCGATCTCACCAAGCTGCTGCAGGACGTGCCGGCCATCGAAGACTTGCTCGAATCGTCCGACGACGCGCCGGTGATCCGCATGATCAACGCGCTGCTGACGCAGTCCTTGCGCGAAGGCGCCTCCGACATCCACATCGAGCCGTTCGAGCAGACGTCGGTGGTGCGCTTTCGCATCGACGGCTCGCTGCGCGACGTGGTGCGGCCGCGCAAGGCCATCCACGCGTCCCTGATCTCGCGTATCAAGATCATGGCGCAGCTCGACATCGCCGAAAAGCGCCTGCCGCAGGACGGCCGCATCACCCTGCGCGTGGGCGGCAAACCGGTCGACGTGCGCGTCTCGACCCTGCCGACCGGGCACGGCGAGCGCGCCGTATTGCGTCTGCTCGACAAGGAAGCCGGGCGCCTGGACCTGTCGCACCTGGGCATGAACGCGGCCCTGCTGCCGCAGTTCGATGAACTGATCAACCAGCCGCACGGCATCGTGCTCGTCACCGGGCCGACCGGCTCGGGCAAGACCACCACCCTGTACGCGGCATTGAGCCGCCTGAACGCGTCGACCACCAACATCCTGACCGTGGAAGACCCGATCGAGTACGACCTGATCGGGGTCGGCCAGACCCAGGTCAACGCGCGCATCGACATGAGCTTTTCCAAGGCCCTGCGCGCGATCTTGCGCCAGGATCCGGACGTGATCATGATCGGCGAGATCCGCGACCTGGAAACGGCGCAGATCGCGGTCCAGGCGTCCCTCACCGGCCACCTGGTGCTGGCCACCCTGCACACCAACGACGCCGCCGCCGCGGTCACGCGTTTGCTCGACATGGGGATCGAGCCGTTCCTGCTCTCGTCGTCGCTCCTGGGCGTGATGGCGCAGCGCCTGGTGCGCAAGCTGTGCGAGCACTGCAAGGTGCGCGACGAAGTCGAAACGCCCGAGGGCCGCAAGGTGCAGTGGAAGGCGGTCGGCTGCGACAAGTGCGGCCAGACCGGCTACCACGGCCGGGTTGGCGTGTACGAACTGCTCGAGACGAACGACAAGATCAGCGCCCAGATCCACAACCGCGCCTCCGAAGCCGAAATCCGCACCGCGGCCCAGGCCAGCGGCATGAAAACCATGCGCGAGGATGGCCAGCGCTGGCTCGACAACGGCACCACCACGCAGGCCGAATTGCTGCGCGTGACCAAGGACTAGGCCGACAACGATGCCCGCATTCCGTTACGAAGCCGTCGATGGCGACGGCAGCACCCGCAAGGGCGTGGTCAACGCCGACAGCGCCCGTTCGGCGCGCTCGGACCTGCGCCTGCAGGGCTTGACGCCCCTGATGGTCGAGGCCATCGCGGCCCAGCTCGACGCCGCCGGCGTGGAGAAAAGCCGCGGCTTCGGCGAGCGCCTCTCGCAGGTCGAACTGGCGCTGTTTACGCGCCAGCTGGCCAGTTTGCTGGAAGCCGGCCTGCCGCTCGAACAAGCGTTTACGGCCTTGCTGGAACAGGCCGAGCGTCCGTACGTGCGCGACCTGGTGGCTTCGATCCGCTCGGAAGTGATGGGCGGGGCGCCGTTTTCGGACGCGCTCTCGCGCCATCCGCGCGACTTTGCCGAGATCTACCGCGCGCTGGTCGCCTCGGGCGAGCAGATCGGCCACCTGGCGCGCGTGCTCTCGCGCCTGGCCGACTACATCGAACGGCGCAACGCGCTGGTGCAGAAGGTGCGCCTGGCGTTCACCTATCCGGCCATCGTCACCGTGGTGGCGTTCGCGATCGTGATCTTCCTGCTCACCTACGTGGTGCCGCAGATCGTCTCGGTGTTCGCCAACACCAAGCAGAAGCTGCCGCTGCTGACCGTCATGATGCTGGCCGTGTCCAATTTTGTCCGCGCCTGGGGCATTGTCGTCGGCATTTTGATGGTCGCCGGGTTCTGGATGTGGCGCCGCGCGCTGCGCAACCCGGTGCTCAAGCGGCGCTGGCATACCTGGCTGCTGACGGCCCCCGTCTACGGCAAGTTCGAGCGCAGCCTGAACACGGCGCGCTTCGCCAGCACCCTGGCCATCACCACCGGCTCGGGCGTGCCGATCCTGCGCGCGCTCGACACCAGCCGCGACACCTTGTCCAACGTCGCCATGAAGGAGCTGGTCGAGCAGGCCAGCGCCAGCGTGCGCGAGGGCGTCAGCCTGGCGCGCGCGCTGTCGGCGCAAAAGCACTTTCCGCCGATGCTGATCCACATGATCCGCGCCGGCGAGATCACCGGCGAACTGCCGGCCATGCTGGAACGGGCGGCCAATTCGCAGCAGCAGGACCTGGAGCGGCGCACGCTCACCATCGCCGGCCTGCTCGAACCGGTGCTGATCCTGGCCATGGGCGTGGTGGTGCTGCTGATCGTGCTCGCGGTGCTGATGCCTATCATTGAAATCAATCAGCTGGTGCGGTAAAAAGGAATGTAATGAAGCGTTTGCCAATAGTTTTCAGCCTGCTCGCCGTGGTTCTCCTGTCGGCCTCGATCGCCTACTGGGCCATGCAGTTCATCAAGGGCGAGCAGCGCCCGATCGTGGCGGTCGCCAGCGCGCCCGATCCGGTGCCCGCGCCCGACGCCGCCGCCACCCTGTTCGGCGGCCAGGCGTCGACCGTGGTGGTCAGCAATTACCAGCTGACCGGCGTGGTCTCGGCCGGGCGCGACAGCGCCGCCATCCTGGTGGCCGACGGCCAGCCGCCGCGCGCGCTCAAGGTCGGGCGCGAAGTCGCTCCCGGCGTGACCGTCAGCGCGGTGTTTCCGCGCTACGTGATCCTGTCCGAAGGCGGGGTCGAGAAGCGCATCGAGCTGGCCACCGACGCCAAGGCCGGCCCCGAGATGGCGCCGCCGATGCCGGCCCCGCCCCCGATGCCGCCGAGCGACAACAACGCCAATAACAACGCCAACAACAACGCCAACTACAACGCCAACTACAACGGCAATCCGCCACCGGGCCCGCCGCCGGACCCGACGCAAGGGCTCTCGCCGGTGCCGCCGACGCCGGTCGCGCCATCGGCGCAGATGCCGGTTCCGAACCGCACCGTGGTCAGCCCCGGCAACAACAACCAGCCGCCGACCCAATAAGACAGCCATGATGCGTTTGCGCGTACTGGTTGCTGCCTGCGCCGTGGGCCTGCACGCGCTTGCCGCGCAGGCCCAGGCGCCTAGCGCGCCCGACGCCGGCGCGGCGCTCGCCAAGCCGGCCCGTCCGCGCGTGGCGCTGGTGCTCTCCGGCGGCGGCGCGCGCGGCTTTGCCCACATCGGCGTGCTGCGCGTGCTGCGCGACATGCACGTGCCGGTCGACATCGTCGTCGGCACCAGCATGGGCAGCGTGATCGGCGGCGCCTATGCGGCCGGCTCCTCGGTCGCCGACCTGGAGCAGATGGCGCGCCACACCGACTGGGACCGCGTGGTGGCCGACCGGCCGGCGCGCGAAGACCTCGAATTCCGGCGCCGCGAAGAAGACGTGCTGCTGCCGTCGCGCATCGAATTCGGCGTGCACAGCGACGGCATCTCGCTGCCGCCGGCCGCCGCCGGCAATGCCGCGCTGGAACTGGCGCTGGCGCGCCTGCTGCCGGCCGGCACGCGCGACCGGCCCGTCAATCAACTGAGCCTGCCGTTTCGCTCGGTCGCCTCAGACCTCGTCACGGGCGACCTGGTCGACCTGGTCGACACCCCGCTGTTTTTGACCATGCGCGCTTCGCTCGCGGTGCCGGGCGTGTTCGCGCCGGTGCGCGTGAACCGGCGCCTGGTGGTCGACGGCGGCCTGGTGCGCAACCTGCCGATCGACCTGGCGCGCAAGATGGGCGCCGACATCATCATCGCGGTCAATGTCGGCACGCCGCTGGCGCCCGAGAAAAACCTCGGCAGCGCGCTCGGCGTGGCGCAGCAGATGATCAACATCCTGACCGAGCAGAACGTGCAGCGCTCGATCCGCGAGCTGCGCCCGGAAGACGTGCTCATTTCGCCGGAACTGAGCGGCACGAGTTTTCTGGACTTTCGCAATATCGACAATGCCATCAAGGGTGGCGAAGCGGCCGCGCGCGAACTGTCGCCGCGCCTGGCGGCGCTGGCGCTGCCGGCGGCCGAATACGCGCTGTTCGAAAACAACCGCCTGGCCACGCCGCCGCTGTCGGACACGCCGATGCTGCTGGCCGAGGTCCAGGTCGAAAGCGGCGGGCGCATCAACCCGAAAATCCTGCAGGTGCAGTCGGGCCTGGCGCAGGGCCAGACGCGCACGCGCGAACAGGTGCGGCGCGCCGCCAACAGCCTGTACGGGCGCGGCGACCTGGAGCGGGTCGAGACCGACATCGACGACGAGGGCGGCCAGCGCTCCGTGGCCATCCGCGCCACCGAGGCCGGCTGGACCAACAGCCGCCTGCGCGTGGGCCTGGAACTGGCCAGCGACTTCGACGACGCCAACCGCTTCGCCCTGAAAGTGATGCACGTGCGCTCCTCGATGAACCCGTGGGGCGGCGAATTGCGCACCAGCGCCCAGATTGGCGACGAGCGCGGCATCGGCGTGCAGTTTCACCAGCCGCTCGGCCCCGGTTCGCCCTGGTACATCGCGCCCGAGCTCCAGTACGGTTCCAGTTCGATCGACGTGTTCCAATACGGCCGGCGCCAGAGCCGCTACGCCTTTTCGCAGCGCTCGGCAAGCGTCGTGGTGGGGCGCGAGCTGGGCACCTGGGGCGACGTGCAGGCCGGCGTGGTGCGCCAGGCACTGGGCGCGCGCGCCGTGATTCCCGAGCAAAGCGGCAGCGAGCGCGCGGCGAACAATTACAGTTTCCTGCGCTACCGGATCGACACGCTCGACTCGCTCGGCTTTCCCAGCCGCGGCAACCTGCTCGACGCCCAGCTGGCCGGGCGTGGCCGCGACCGCGACGGCGTCGGGGCGCTGGCGCAGTTTTCCCTGCTCGGCCTGTCCGCCTTTCGCACGCGCGACTGGGCCGGCCATGTGTACGGGGAATATGCGATCGCCAGCAGCGGCGCCGCGCCGCTCAGCCTGGGGGGATTCTTGCGTTTGTCCGGCTCCCTGCCCGAATCGGTCGAGGGCAACCGCATCGCCTTCGGCCGGCTGGTGATGGCGCGCCGCATCGGCGCCTTGCCGGTGACCCTGGGCGGCACCTTGCGCGCCGGCTTTTCGCTGGAAGCGGGCGGCGCTTTCGACCGCCAGGGAGCGCAGCGCGACGCCGCCTTCAAGCAGGCCGTGAGCGGCTTTTTGTCGGTCGACACGCGCTTCGGCCCGGTGTATGTAGGCGCCGGCAAGACCATCGACGGCGCCGGCACCGCCTACCTGTTCCTCGGGCCGATCTGGTAGCCGGCCTGCCTAGGCGCGGCGCAGGGCGGTAAACGCGCTCGACTCCCACGATTGAAAGCCGAGCAGCAGGGTCACGCCGTCGCGCTCGTCGCTGGCCAGGCGGCGGTCGGCCTGGTGCAGGCGCGCCAGTTCGGCCGCCAGCTGCTGGATTTTGACGAGCAGTTCGCGCGAACTGCCCAGCGACAGGCGCGCGGGCAGGCACATGAGGGTTTCGCCGGCGCCGTCGAAGCGCCCGCTGAAATAATCCTCCACCACATGCTCGCGGAAATACTGCTGCACCGGCCCGTCCGGCAGCCAGCGGAACGTGGTCGAGACGCGCATGCTGTAGCGGTTCAGGGGCTTGAGTTCGATCAGGCCGAGGCGGTCCAGCTCGACCATCAGGCCGATGCATTCCGGTTCGGTGAGCCGGTAGGTTTCGATGATCTGGTCGAGCGTCCAGTTGCCCAGGCAGCAGATGGCGACCAGCAGCAGGCGCGGATTGGCCATCAGCGACTTTTCCTGAGTCGGCGTGAGGGTATCGGCTTGCGGCCGGGCGTCGGCGGCGCGGCGCAGCACGTCTTCGAGCGGCACCCCGGCCGCCTTGCAGATTTGCGCCAGGCGCGACAGGGCCATATCCTTTTGGCCGAACATGCGCTTGACGCTCGACTCGCTCATGCCGATGCGCCCGGCCAGCGCCTTGTAGGTGATGCCCGCCGCGCGCAACTCGGCGCGCAGCACTTGTATGACCAGCTCAGGTGAGCTCATGCGATTCCTTTGACGACGAAATGTAGTGTAATTCGATACCCAATGTACCGAATTTCGGTGCTTCGCACAAGCAGATAGGACTTTTTGAGGAAAAGCAGGACACTGGCTTCATACCAGAAACGCCCACGTTTGAGAGTGAACCGATGCCGACAACCCCGCTGCTTGCCGCCCTCCTGCTGACCGTGTTCGGCAATGCCGCCAGCGCCGCGAGCTACGGCGACACCAGCCCGATCTATGCCGGTGGCGGGATCGGACGGATGCAGTTCAGCGCGCAATGCGGCGCTGCCGGTGCGTGCAAGGGGCAGGATAACGCCAGCGGCAAGCTGTTCGCGGGTTTTAACTTTGCGCCGTTCAGCGCGTGGCAGGGTTCCGAGCTGACCAGTTCGGTCGAACTGGTGGGTTACCGGGGCGGCAAGGCCAGCCTGGGACAGCGCGGCGCGGCATCGTTCGGTGGCGCCGGGCTGTCGTACCGGATCAGTTCGCGCGAGACGGATGCGCTGTCGGTGCATGCCAGGGCGGGGCTGGCGCGCTTGTCGGGCAAGTTCGATGGCGTTTCAAGCGCGTCGACCGGCGTGACGGGCGGGCTGGGGATGGCGTATGCGCTCGACAAGCACCTGTCGCTGACCGCCGATTACGATGTGCTCAAGGCCGGTTTTGGCGCGCTGGCACGCACGCATGTGCATTTACTGACGTTAGGCGCGGCCTACAAGTTCTAGGCGGCGCGCACCAGATGGCCTGATCGCGGGCGCCCGCCAGGGCGCCCGCTGGCGGCCCTTGGCGATCTCGACACCATTTTTCCAGCACCGATACGACAACACCGTTATCCCTGAAACCGTCATTCCCGCGCAGGCGGGAACCCATAGCACCTCAACTAAGCGAAGGTGCTATGGGTTCCCGACAAGGGGGCCGCCGAGGCCGGGAATGACGGTCTTGAGGTCAGCGCAGCGGGGCGGTTGCCGGGGCGAGGATGTTTAGGTCGACGCGTAAAATTCTTAATCCGGCTCCGGCTCCAGCTTGGCCTTCTTGAGCGCACGCTTGGCCGCCTGGCGTTCCTGCGCCGGCCCTTTGGCATGCGGCCCCGCCGCGCGCAGCTTGGCTGCCACGGCCACCGGATTGCGCACCTTGGCAACCTGCTGCGTCGGCTTGACCGTGATGCGCATCTTTTGCCGCGTCGCCAGTGCCTTGTTCGCCATCGCGCGTCCCCTTACAGCACGTAGCGCGACAAGTCTTCGTTGTCGGCCAGTTTGTCCAGGCGTTCGTTCACGTACGCGGCATCGATCGCCACCACGCTGCCGCCGGTCTCGCTGGCGGTAAACGAGACTTCTTCGAGCAGCTTTTCCATCACCGTGTACAGCCGCCGCGCGCCGATGTTCTCGGTGCGCTCGTTGACCGAAAACGCAATCTCGGCCAGGCGCGTGATGCCGTCCGGCGCAAACGCGATCTTCACGTCTTCGGTCGCCAGCAGCGCCTCGTACTGCTTGGTCAGGCAGGCGTCCGTGCTCGTCAGGATGCATTCGAAATCGGCAATCGAGAGCGACTCGAGTTCGACCCGGATCGGAAAGCGCCCCTGCAGCTCGGGAATCAGGTCCGACGGCTTGGCCAGGTGGAACGCGCCCGAGGCGATGAACAGGATGTGATCGGTGCGGATCATGCCGTACTTGGTGTTGACCGTGGTGCCCTCGACCAGCGGCAGCAAATCGCGCTGCACGCCGGCGCGCGACACATCGGCCCCGCCCATTTCGGAGCGCGAGGCGATCTTGTCGATCTCGTCGAGGAACACGATCCCGTTCTGCTCGACATTCGAAATCGCCTTTTGCTTCAACTCGTCGTCGTTGACCAGCTTGGCCGCTTCCTCGTCGATCAGGATCTTCATCGCTTCGCGGATCTTGATCTTGCGCGGCTTCTTGCGCGCCGCGCCGATGCCGGAAAACATGGACTTGATCTGCTCGGTCATTTCTTCCATGCCGGGCGGGGCCATGATTTCCATCTGCGGGCCGGGCTCGGCCACTTCGAGTTCGATCTCGCGGTCGTCCAGCTCGCCTTCGCGCAGGCGCTTGCGGAACGTCTGGCGCGTGCCGTCGCCTTCCTTGGTCTCGGCCGGCACCGGCGTGACGTTAAAGCCGAAGTCGCGCGCCGGCGGCACCAGGATGTCGATGATGCGGTCTTCGGCCGCGTCCGCGGCGCGCTGGCGCACCTTTTTCATTTCGCTGGCGCGGGTCTGCTTGATGCCGATGTCGATCAGGTCGCGGATGATGGTATCGACATCGCGCCCGACGTAGCCGACCTCGGTGAACTTGGTCGCTTCGATCTTGATGAAGGGCGCGTCGGCCAGCTTGGCCAGGCGGCGCGCGATCTCGGTCTTGCCCACGCCGGTCGGCCCGATCATGAGGATGTTCTTGGGCGTGATTTCATGGCGCAGCGGCTCGGCCACCTGCTGGCGGCGCCAGCGGTTGCGCAGGGCGATGGCGACCGCGCGCTTGGCCTTGCCCTGGCCGACCACGTGCTTGTCGAGCTCGGAGACGATGTCGCGGGGCGTCATATTCATGGTGCTTGGCATGGTGCTTCCCCTTAATCCAGTGTTTCGATGATGTGCGACATGTTCGTGTAGATGCACAGCTGGCCGGCGATGGTCAGCGATTTTTTCACGATCTCGGCCGGCGACAGGTCGGTGTTTTCTTGCAGGGCCTTGGCGGCCGACTGGGCATAGGTGCCGCCGGAACCGATGGCGCCGACGCCGTCTTCGGGTTCGAGCACGTCGCCGTTGCCGGTGATGACCAGGGTCGATTCATGGTCGGCCACCAGCAGCATGGCTTCCAGGCGGCGCAGCACGCGGTCGGTGCGCCAGTCCTTGGCCAGTTCCACCGAGGCGCGCAGCAGGTTGCCCTGGTGCTTTTCGAGCTTGCCTTCGAAGCGGTCGAGCAGGGTGAAGGCGTCGGCGGTGCCGCCGGCGAAGCCGCACAGGACCTTGCCCTGGTACAGCTTGCGCACCTTGCGGGCCGTGCCCTTCATGACGATGTTGCCGAGCGTGACCTGGCCATCGCCGCCGATCGCAACTTGCTTGCCGCGCCGTACGCACAGGATGGTGGTGCCGTGAAATTGTTCCATTATCGTTGCCTCTCAGTGATGGAGCGGCCGGCAAGGAAACGGACTCCCGCACGGCTGCATGCTTCCCCGAAATGGGGATGCTCACGGAAATTGCAAGACAGACAGCGGCGCCCGGCGCCGTTCAGTACCTGTGCGGGAACAGCTTGGCCACTTCCGTGAAGCCCAGGAGTTTGAACAGCGCGGCGACCAGATGGTTCAATTCGCGCAGTTCGATTTTTTTCGCGGCCGCGATCGGGCGCAGACGGTTGAGCAGGGCGGCGGCGGCCGAATAGTCGACCCGCGCCAGGCGCGAGCAGTCGAACAGCACCGTTTCGGCGCTGGCGGCGGCGTAGGCGTCGATGGCGTCGAACAGGGCCGAGGTCGCGCCTTCGATCACCGACGGCAGCATGAAGCCCTCGGTGGCCGGCGGCGTGTGCAGGATGCTGACCGCGGTGGCGGCGGTGGAAGAGGGCTCGAACGACGGCGGCGAGACCTCGTAGGTGACGCAGTAATCCATCGCCGTTTCTTCGAAGTCTTTTTCGCGGTCGAGCAGCTGGAACAGGGCCAGCAGCAGCAGCCAGGGCGCTTCGCTGGCGTCGCGCTTGCCGATCTCGATGCTTGAATGGACCAGCTCGGCCAGTTCGGCGGCGCCGGCCACGATCAGCTCGCGTTCGCTGGCGCGCAGGCGGTTCATGGTTTCGAGCAGCAGGGCGCAGCCGTCCGGGGTCACGCTCTGGATGCGCGCAAATTCGAGGCGCAGCACCGGGTTTTCGCTGGCGCGCTGCAGCAGGCGCTCCAGGCGCGGGGCGACTTCGCCGTCGAGCACGCCACTGAACACTTCGGTCGGGGTGACGCCGGCAAAGGTGCGCTCTTCCATGCCGGGGGGCATGAGCGGCGGCGACCAGGACGGCGGCGAGGTTTCGAACTGGCTGGCGTAATCGATGGCAATGTTGTCAAAATCATCCTGGCGTCCGCCCACCTGGTACAGGTCGAACAGCATCCACCAGATGGTGCGGTCGTCCTTGCCCAGCTCGGCCAGGCTGTCGAGCAGCATGTGTTCGGTCACGGCCATCTGGTCGTTGGCGAACATGATGGCGATTTCTTCGATGACCGGCGCGGTCTGGGGCGAGATGAGAGCGTCCGGCAAGTCTTCGTCGGCCAGCAGCTCGGTGGTGGCCAGTTCCAGCATCGGCAGGGTATCGGTGGCGGCGTCGTCGGCCGCGGCCTTGACCTCGGCCTTGGCCTTGCGCGGACCGCTTCCCCAGGCCGGCTCGGGCGTGTTGAAGATATCGTTCGACATGGCCGATTCGATCGCGTCGATCTTGGCCGCGGTGGCACGGGCGATCTCGCGCTGGCGCGCGCGGTCGGCATCGGTGTCGGCGGCCAGGCGCGACGGTTCGCCGACGCGCAGGCGCGAGTCCGGCGCATTCTTGGCGCCGGGCTGGTCAGTTTTCTTCTTGTTGAAGATGGAGAAGATACCCACGTCGTTCCCTGTCCTGTTCTACGCTGCGCACTGCGCCAACTGCGCCAACTGCTCCGGGCGCAGCGCGCGCGGCGTGCGCCACCATTGATCCGACTGCGGCACCGGCCGCAGCACCAAATCCGGTACCAAACCCGGTACCAAGCGCGGTGCCAAGCCGCACGGTAGCATGCCGGCCCGGACCGCGCCAGCCACCCATACCGCCAGCCACCTTGGACATGCAAGCATAGTGTAGCCGATAGGCAAGCTTTGAGTGGCATCGGCGGGAGCGGCAAAACAAAAAAGCATGCGGGGGCGAACCCGCATGCTTCTTCGGAGGTGGCGTGCGGCGATGCTCAATCGCCGTACAGTTTTTGTTTCAGCTCGCGCCGCTGCTGCGCTTCGAGCGAGAGCGTCGCGGTCGGGCGCGCGATCAGGCGCGGAATGCCGATCGGCTCGCCCGTCTCTTCGCACCAGCCGTAGTCGCCCGCGTCGATGGCGGCGATCGACTGCTGCACCTTTTTGAGCAGCTTGCGCTCGCGGTCGCGCGTGCGCAGTTCGAGCGCATGCTCTTCCTCGATCGTGGCGCGGTCGGCCGGATCGGGCACGAGCACGGTCTCGCGCAGGTGCTCGGTGGTCTCGCCGGCATTCTTGAGCAGGTCTTTTTCGAGCTGCTGCAAACGGGCCTTGAAAAACGCCAGCTGCGCCGGATTCATGTAGTCCTTCTCACCCATGGCCCGAATTTCGTCTTCGGAGATGAGATGGCCTTCCGTATTGACGGCGGTCGATTTAGTTGTTTTAGTCATGACTTCACTTACCTTCGATACGACGGTGGTTTCATTTTATCAGCTAACTCGGCTGCGGCACCGGTAAAGCGGCGATGCTGCGCCCGAAGCGCCTACCTTGACGGCTTGCTGAACTGCCGCCTTGTTCGTGACTTTCCGCACCTGGATACCGATTGACTGCAGGTGCGCTGAAGCGGGCATCTTAAAACCCGGATAGTTTATACCAAACATTGTTCCAAACCGCTGACAAAGACGTCTTTCGGTAAATTTTTGCCAATAAAAACCATTTTGCTGCCACGTTCCTCGTTTTCGCCCCATTTTGCGCCCAGGTCGCTGCCCATCATCTGGTGCACGCCCTGGAACACCACCTTGCGCTCGGCGCCCTGCATCAGCAGCACGCCCTTGTAGCGCAGCATGCGCGGACCGAAGACATTGACCAGGCTGGCCAGGAACTCGTCGAGCTTGGCCGGGTCGAACGCACGCGCGCTCTTGAAGACGAAGGCGGCGATGTCGTCGCTGTGGTGGCCGTGGTGGTGGTTATGGCTGCCCCCGTGCTCGTGCTCGCCATGCTCGTGGCGGCAGGCGTCGGTGTGCACATGGTCGTGCTCGTGGTCATGGCCGTGCTCGTGCGCTTCCTCGGCCTTGAGGAAGTCCGGGTCGATCTCGAGCTTGTCGTTCAGGTTGAAGCCGCGGATGTCGAGCACCTCGGCCAGCGGCGCCCGGCCGAAGTCGACCTGGCTGATCGGCGCGCGCGGGTTGATGCGCATCAGGCGCGCCTTGAGGGCATCTAACTGGGCCGCGTCGACCAGGTCGGCCTTGGAGATCAGCAGCTTGTCGGCAAAACCGACCTGGCGCTGGGCTTCCTCGTACTCGTCGAGCTGGGTCATGGCGTGGCGCGCGTCGACCACGGTCAGCACGGCGTCCAGCATATAGTGCACGCCGACTTCCTCGTCCATGAAGAAGGTTTGCGCCACCGGGCCCGGATTGGCCAGGCCGGTCGTTTCGATGATGATGCGGTCGAAGTGGAGTTCGCCCGCTTCGCGCTTTTGCGCCAGGTTGGTCAATGCCACGATCAGGTCGCCGCGCACGGTGCAGCAGATGCAGCCATTGTTCATCTCGACGATCTGCTCGCTGCTGTCCTGCACCAGGATTTCATTGTCGATGTTTTCCTGGCCGAACTCGTTCTCGATGACGGCAATCTTCAGCCCGTGGTCTTCCTGCAGGATGCGGTTCAGGAGCGTGGTTTTGCCGGCGCCGAGGAAGCCGGTCAGGATGGTGCTGGGTATCAAGGCCATGTTGTCGTCAGTCAGTGTGCTGCCCGGGGCCGGGCGAATAATCGAGCGATTATGCCGGATTTCGCCAATTGCTTCCAACTACCGCCAGTTCGCTTGAGGCGGATCATGCGCAAAAGGCATATTCGGTCCCGGATCTGTCCTTATCGGCCCTATTTCGCCTTGGCGCGCGGATGGGCCTGGTCGTACACCGCCGCCAGGTGCTGGAAGTCGAGCGCGGTGTAGACCTGGGTCGAGGTGATGCTGGCGTGGCCGAGCATGTCCTGCACGGCGCGCAGGTCGCCCGACGATTGCAGCACGTGCGAGGCGAACGAGTGGCGCAGCATGTGCGGATGCACGTGCACCGGGGTGCCGGCGGCGATCGCGTGCTGTTTCAGGCGCAGCTGCACCACCCGCGGCGAAACGCGCGTGCCGCGCTCGGACAGGAACAGGGCGGCACTGCCGTCGGTCGGCGGCGGGCGCACCGCCAGCCAGGCCGCCAGCGCGGCGCGCGCATGGCTGCCCACCGGCACCGTGCGCATCTTGTTGCCCTTGCCGGTGACCAGCACGTCGCCCGACGCCAGGTCGATCCAGCCGAGCGACGGCGGCTGGCCGGCGCCGCCCTTGTGATACGTGACGTCGAGCCCCGCCAGTTCGGCCACCCGCAAGCCGCTCGAATAGAGCAGCTCGAACATGGCGCGGTTGCACAGCTCCGCGCTGGTGGGCACGCGCCCGGACGGCTCGTTCGACACCAGCTGCACGGCGTCGTCCACCGCCAGCGCTTTCGGCAGCGGGCTGGGGCGCTTGGGGGCGCGCACGCCGTCGGTCGGGTTGGCCGCCAGGGTGATGTGCTCCGACAGCCAGCCGAAAAAGCCGCGCCAGCTCGACAGCTTGCGGGCGATCGAGCGCGGTCCCAGCTGCTGGCTGTGCAGGATCGAGGTCAGGCGGCGGATGTCGGCCTGGCGCATCTGCTGCCAGGGCATGCCCTTGGCCAGCAGGTGCAGTTGTTGCAGGTCGCGCCGGTAGGCGTCGATGGTGTGCGGCGAGAGCTGGCGCTGGGTGGCCAGCTGGTCGAGGTAGCGCGCGACCCAGTCGGTGGCGTCGGCGCTGCTGTCGGCCGGCTGGTCCATGTCAGGCGCGCAACGCGGCCAGCGCGGCGCTGGCGGTGTCGCCGATGTGCACCAGGAAATCGGTGCCCATGCTGGCGGTGAAGCGTTCCGGATCGGGCGAACCGAGGATCAGCAGACCAAAGGCGCTGCCGTTGCTGCGCAGCGGGAGAATCACGGTCGACTGCACCGCCCCCGCGTCGGCCAGCCAGCGCACCGCTTCGAAGTCGTGGTTGCTGCCGCAATACGGCGCCAGCAGGCTGTTGGCGAACAGGCGCGCGTCTTCCGATACGCCGTTGACGTACCAGGCTCCCGCATGCGCCGGGCCCAGGTTCCACAGGCGCAGGGTGGCCTGCGGCACGCCGAAATGCGTGGCCAGGCCGTCGACCAGGGCGCGCGGCATGTCGCTGTCGTGGCGCGTCTTGAGCAGGGCCTGGGTCCAGCCGTGGAACTTGTTGGCGATGGCCGCGTTCGCTTCGGCCAGGCGGACCAGGTCCGACATGCGCAGTTCGAGCGCCTTGTATTTGTCGCGCATCACTTCCATCTGGCGCTCCTGGAGCGAGACGGCCTTGCCGGTCAGCGGACTGGACAGCTTGACCTCGCCCAGCAGGTTGGCGTGTTCCTGGAAAAAGGTCGGATGGTCGGCCAGGTAATCGGCGACGGCGGTGGAGTCCAGAGTGGCGGTCATTGAATGTCTTTACGTGAAGTCTTGGTGCGGAGAATCGTGTTGCAGGCGAAAAAACGTCCCGCAATTCTAACCGACAGCTTGCTCGCGCCCATGAAAAAAGACGCCCGGAGGCGTCTTTTTTGCAGTGCGGCAGCGTCGCGCGCGGTGCTTAGAAGCGGTGACGCACGCCGATCTGGATCGCGTGGCTGTCTTCGCCAGCGACTTTGGTGAAGCCGCCTGGGGAGCCGGCCGCGCCCGGCGTGTACTGGCCGTCGTTCTGGTTCTTGATGTTCGACAGCACGGTGTAGACATCGGTACGGGCCGAGATGTTGTAGTCGTAACCGATGGCCATCAGGGTCGCATCGCTGTTGGACGCGGTGCGGTCGTTCTGGCGTGCCGCCGACGCCATCAGGCGGCCCTGGCCCAGGCGGTAGTGCAGGCCCAGCTGGTAGCTGCTGGCATCGACCTGGCTGTTGCGGGTGATGTTGGTGGTGTAGATGCTGGTCAGGGCGGCAACGTTGGCAGCCGGCACGCCGGCGGCGCGCAGGCCCGGGGCCACCTGGCCGTTGAACACGGCCAGGTAATCGGCCAGCAGGGCCGAATTGCGGTTGACCTGGTCATGGTAACCGGCGAAGAACTTGAAGTCGCCGACCTTGACCGAACCGCCCACCGTGGTGGTGGTCAGGCTCTTGCGCCCTTGCAGGTCTTCACCCTGGTTGTGGCCCACGCCCAGGTCGAAAATGCTGGTCTTGTAGGTGAGCGCGCCGCCCATGAACTTGTTGTAGCGGCCCAGGTAGCCGGAATTCTTGGTGCCGTACATGAGCGAGCCGCCGAAGCCGGACGGGGTGGCGATGCGGTACTGGATCGATTTCTGCGAGCGGATGTCGGCGCCCAGCGCGGTAAAGCCGGCGGTGCCGCCGGTGATGCCGCCCCAGGTGCCGCCGGTGCCGGTTTCGAACGCGTCGGCGGCGGCGAACACTTCGTAGCCCGGGGTGTACATGCGCCCGACCAGGATGGCGCCGAACGGCGTGACCAGGCCCACCATGGCGGTGCGGTCGAACAGGGCTTTCTCGGCGTTGACGGCAACGGCTGGCTGCAGCCCGGCGCGCAGGGTCGCCAGGGTCGGCGCCAGGGCCGGGGTTTTAAAGGCATCCATGCCCTTGGTCAGGTACAGGCCTTGATTCGGGTTCACCAGGCCAGGGCTCTGGGTACCGGTGTCGAGTTCGACGCGCGCTTCCAGATTGAAGATGGCCTTGTAACCACCGCCGATGTCTTCGGTACCTTTGAGACCGATGCGGGAACCGTCCGCGATGCCACTGACGAGCTTGACCGATTCACCCTTGGTTTTCATGAAACCGGCGTCGGCAATACCGTAAATGGTCACGCTGGACTGGGCCAGGACCGGGGCTGCGAAACAGGTAGCGATTACACCAGCGATTAATTTTGTTTTCATTGTGTCTCCAGGAGATTATTTTGTTTAAAAACGAACGTGCGTACTAATTCGTTTTAACCAATATGCCATCGTTTTTTAGCCTTGTACAGAAAGCCCATCGCGCGCGCAAGTGCTGGTTGCGAAAAAGACACAGACGAAGCAAAAACGTCAATACCGTCTTATCTGAATAACCACAAGATGCGACGCAAAAGGCAAGGGCGCCGATGTTGCCATCGCCGCCCTTTGTTTTATCCGACCGACTTATGTTGCCTGCGATTTATATCGCACTGCATCAGAAAGCGTGATTCACGCCCAATGCATAGATATTCATGCTCGACGGAATGGTCGGGCCTTTCTTGTTGGACGCATCGGCATACACATAGGTGCGTGGCGACAGGCTGTATTCGTAGCCGATCGACATTTGCTTGGTCTTTTGCATGCCCTGGTTCAAGGCGCCCTGGTTCTTCTGGCCATAACCGGCCAGGATCTTGCCCGCGCCCATCTTGTAATTGGCGCCAACCACCCACGAACGGGCTTCTTCGCTGTTAAAGAAGGTGTGGCCGCGGTCTTGCTGCACGCGCGTGGCCATCAGTTTCAGTTCCGGCGTGGCCATCACGTAGCCGGCGATCGAGAGCAGGCGCGATTCGACCGCGTTGCGTTCGGCGGCCAGCATCAGCGAACCGGCGGCGCCCGTGTAAGTGGCCGAGACCGAGTACGGATTGGCCGACGCTTCCGAGCCGGGACGGTATTGCGGGTTGGCCAGGGTGCCGCGGCCGACGACGGCTGCCGAACCCGAGCTCGCTTCTTTGGTGCCGACGGTGGCGTTGATCTGGAAGCCGTTGTACACGTTCGAGTTATAGAACAGGGCGTTGTTGAAGCGGTTGGTCGAATTGCCCACCAGGCCCAGCGGGTCCGAGGTGTAGCCGGCGACCATCAGGTCGGTCTGGAAACCGGCCGGGCTCGGCACGCCATGGAACGGCTCGAACTGGGTGCTCGTTTCCTGGAACGCGGTCAGGCCGCGCCCGAGGCGCACCATGCCGAAGGCGCCTTGCAGGCCGACCCGGCTCTGGCCCTGGAACAGGGGACGCTGGACGCCGCCGGCGCCCTGCTCGATGGTGCCCGTGTCCGGTTCATAGCGAATTTCGAGCTGGAACAAGGCTTTCAGGCCGCTGCCGAGGTCTTCGACGCCTTTGAAACCGAGGGTGTTATTGGCGCGCTTGCCGATGGCCAGCGATTGGTCGGTACGTTTGATCATGCCGGCATCGACGGTGCCGTAGATGACCACGGAAGATTGTGCTTGTGCAAAGCCGGCGCTTGCGCCGAGAACTGCCAGAGCAACCAGAGATTTTTTCATGTACACGTCCTTAAAATGTGAATCAGTCGAATCCGCAAGTGCGTTGAGTTTTCAATCTTCTGAACACCCGGATTAAGAAACCTTATTGCCTGGCCATGTGCTTCTGGCTGTCGTGGTCGATTATGAGGGGTAGAATTGGTTGAAAGCCAATCATTCCAGCAGTGTTGTTGTATTTATGAAACGCAGGTGCGTATTGATCCAGGCAAGACCAACTGCATTTTTATGAAATTGTTTCATGCGGTATCCCAGATATTCTTACTAACAAGCTTTGTGCAAAATCAAGGAAGTCGCCATCAGCGGCCATCGCGCCGCGCACCTGACGTAGACTTTAAAACGTCGGCTGCACCCGCATCAGCAGGCAAACGTTGTATATTGGCAACGCGACCGGCACCATGCGGTGTAGCAGGCTCAAGGAATAAATCTCCTCCCGGGCCCCTCCAACAAGGTGATGGCAATAATCATGGCAAACCGCGAAGAACTAGCGCTCATCCGTGGCGCGCGCGCAGGCCGCGCCCAAGCCCAGCTCGAACTGGGCACCCTCTATCTGTTCGGCAGCGCCGGCTTGCCCAAGAGCCTGCCGACGGCGCTGCACTGGCTCGACCGTGCAGCCCAGCAAGACTGCGCCGGTGCGTGCCAGCTCGGCGCGTGCCAGCTGATCGGCACCCATATTCCCTTCGACGTGGCGGTGCAGAGCCAGCGCCCGGTGGCGTGCTGGTTCGAGCAAGCCTATGACGACGGCAACCTGCGCGCCGGCCTGGTGCTGGCCCAGCTGATTCTGGGCGGGCATGGCGGCGACACGCCGGGCGTGGCGCGGCGCGACAAAGCCTTCGGCGCGCTCGAAGCCGGCGCGGCGGCCGGCCTGGCCGAAGCCCAGTGGCTGCTGTCGCAACACCGGCGCCTGGCCGGCGCGCTGGCGGTGGCGCCCGAGGCGCCGCCAGCGGCACCGTTGCTGCGTCCGGCGGCGGGGCTGGCCGGCGCCGTGGCGCCGCAGCGCACGCTTGATGCACGCTGGCTCTCGCGCGCCGCCGACAATGGTTTACCGCAGGCCCAGCTGTCGCAACTCGACCTGGACTGGGAAGACGGACGCCTGGACGTCTACGCGGCGCGCGCGCTGCCGCTGGCGCGCGCCCTGGCGCGCCAGGTGGGTGCGACCCCGCGCGCCGCCAGCCAGCTCAGCCCGGCTGATGTCACGCTGCTGTCGCGCTGCGCGCGCGCGCTGGCGGCCGATGCCGGGGCGCTGGAAGCCGGTGCCGGCCGCGCCGACGCGATAAACGCCGAGATCCGTCATTTCTTCGAACTTGCCGCGGCCGAGCACGACGCCCATGCCCAGTTCGCGGTGGGGCTGTGGTGCGCGCGCATGCAGGTCGACGGCAAGCGCATTGCCGTGGGCGAAGGCTCGGCCAACTTCAAGAAAGCCATCCGCTGGCTGACGCTGGCGGGCAACCAGGGCCTGGCCGAAGCCTGGTATGCGCTGTCGCGCATCTACATCAAGCCCGAGTTCTCCCAGCGCAACGTGCTCGACGCCCAGCGCTACCTGGAGCGCGCCGCCGAAATGGGTTACCGCGACGCCCAGCTCGAGTGCGGCAACAGCGCCTGGCGCGCGCGCCGCGAGAATGAAAACAACGATGTGCGGGCGGTGTACTGGCTGCAGAAGGCGGCGCTGCAAGGCTGTCCGCTGGCGGCCGCGGCGCTGCACAAGATCGCTCCGCGCTGCGAGGGCGCCGCCTACACCGAAACCGGAACCCTGGCCGCGTACGAGATCGGCGGCACGCATCCGCTGCTGGCCGCGCGCCTGGAGCTGGCCGCCCTGTTCGGGCTCACGCGCGCCGAAGCGCTGCTGCTCGACGTGACGGCGGCCGACCAGGGGCATTGCCTGGTGATCGATATCCGCGGCAGTTACGGGCGCAGCAAGCGGCGTCTGGTGGTGATCGATTCGATGCACGAACGGCACGCGCTGGACCGCATCGTGCGCCTGTTCGACGGCGTCGATTGCGGGCCGACCGGGCCCGAGGGCAATTACCGGCAGCGGCTGTACCGCCTCAAGACCCTGGTGCCGGAGTCGGAGCATGCGGAGCAGGGTGAGGTGGAGGCGTACGAGATGGCGGCTTGAGGGGAGGCGACAAGCTCGGAACCGTCGGCTTTGGAAGCGCCTAAGCCGACTTCCCGCCCAACCTCGTACTGTCATCGGCGGTTCGCGAAACTTGGGTTCCCGCCAAGGGGGCCGCCGAGGCCGGGAACGACGGTTTTAAAAATTAGTGGCCAAGAGTACTCTGGCTACACCTCGATCTCGCCCTCGAACACCGTCACCGCCGGTCCGCTCAGCATCACCGGCTGTCCATCGCCTGCCCAGGCAATCGACAATTCCCCGCCGCGCGCCGTCACGCGCACGGGCGAATCGAGCAGGCCGCGGCGAATCCCGGCCACCACGGCCGCGCAGGCGCCGGTACCGCAGGCCAGCGTTTCCCCGGCGCCGCGCTCATACACGCGCAGCTTCACATGATGCCGGTCCACCACCTGCATGAAGCCGGCATTGACCTTGTTCGGAAAGCGCGTATGCGCCTCGATCAGCGGGCCGGTCTCTTGCACCGGCGCCAGGTCGACATCCTCGACCACCTGCACCGCGTGCGGATTGCCCATCGACACGACCGACACGAACACGATCTTGCCGCCCTGATATTTGAGCGGCAAGGGCCACAAGGTATCCTGGCCCTCGGCCCAGCCCGCCAGCCCGGCGGCATCGAACGGCACCCTGGCCGCTTCCAGCACCGGCGCGCCCATGTCGACCGTGATGCTGCCGTCCGCTTCCAGGCGCGGCGTGATGATGCCCTTCATGGTTTCCACACGGATGCTGGACTGCGTGGTCAATCCCTTGTCGGTCACGAACTTGACGAAGGCGCGCGCGCCGTTGCCGCATTGCTCGACTTCGCCGCCATCGTGATTGAAAATCCGGTAACGGAAATCGCAATCGCCGCCCCGGGCCGCCTCGACCACCAGGATCTGGTCGGCACCGATGCCGAAACGCCGGTCCGCCAGGCGTTGCCACTGGGCGGGCGTGAAATCGACCTGCTGGTTGATCGCATCGATGACGATGAAATCATTGCCGGCGCCGTGCATCTTGGTAAATTTGAGTTTCATGATGGTCAGTATGGTGCGCAGTATGGCGCTGTAAAAGCTATTGTTTCAGGTACGGCGAGGGTTCGCCGGGCGGACGGGTCTTGAAGCGCTTATGCGTCCAGAAATACTCGGCCGGCGCCTCGCGCACCCGGTCCTCGATGAACGCGTTCATGCGGCGCGCCGACTCGGCCATGTCGTCGCCCGGATAGTTTTCCCAGGCCGGATAAAAGGTCACCTTCCAGCCCGTGTAATTCGGCAAGAACGTCGCCACCACCGGGATCACCTGGGCGCCAGTGGCCGCCGCGATGCGTCCGGGTGCCGTCAAGGTGGCGGCGGGAATGCCGAAAAACGGCACGAATGCGGCATCCTTGTCGCCGAAATCCATATCCGGCAGCATGAAGTACGGCAGATGCTCGCGCATGGCGCGGATGATCGGCTTGACTCCTTCCTTGCGCGAAAACAATTGCACCGGGCGAAAGCGCGAGCGGCCCTTGCGCAACACCTCGTCGAACGCGGCATTTTTCTGCGGCACGTACATCGAGCACAAGCTCGTTTCCAGCATCACCGCCACGCCGGCCACGTCCAGGCTCACGAAGTGCGGACACAGCAGGATGGTCGGATGGGCCGCGATCTGCGCCAGCGGCACGCCCGGCTCGACCCGGATCAGGCGGCGCAGGCGCGCTTCCGGCGCCCACCACAAGATGCCGCGTTCCCACACGCTGCGCGAATACGACTGGAAATGCTGGCGCGCCAGCACGACCCGCTGCGCTTCCGACAGTTCCGGCATGCACATGCGCAGATTGGTCAGGGCGATATGGCGGCGTTTCCTGAGCACCAGGAACAGCAGGCTGCCCACGCCCGTGCCGACCCGTCCCAGCAGGGGCAGCGGCAACCAGTGCATCAGCCACATCAGGCCAAGCAGGAACTTCATGCGTCCACCTGGGCGTCGGGCGCGGGCACGCCGCCGGGCTGCTTGTAGCGGTTGTAACTCCAGAAATACTGGGCCGGGCAGCGCGCGATCAGCTGCTCCATGGCGCGGTTGATCGTCGTCGCCCGCTCGGCGGCGGTTCCCGCCAGCTCCTGGCCGAACGGCACGAAGCGCACGATGAAACCCTTTCCGCCCGCACGCCGTTCGGCGTACACCAGGATGATCTCGGCATTGCCCAGCTGCGCCAGCTTGGCCGGCAAGGTCATGCTGTAGGCCGGGCGGCCGAAAAACGGCGCCCACACGCCTTCGCCCTCCTGCGGCACCTGGTCCGGCAGCACCCCGATCGGCTCGCCGCGCTTGAGGCACTTGGCCAGGATGCGCACGCCCGACAGGTTGGCCGGCGCCAGATGCAGGTTGTTACGCGCTCTAGCGCCCTCGATCAAGGGTTTCAGGGCCGCCTGCTTGGGCGGGCGGTACATCACGGTCAGCTTGGTGCGCAGCGCGATCTGCTGGGCGGTGATTTCGAAGCAACCCAGGTGCGGGGTCAGGAACATGATGCCGCGCCCGCTGTCGATGACCGACTGCACGTAATCCCAGTTCTCGTCGGTGGCCATGCTTGCCACTTTCTCGGGCGGCGCGCACCAGACGAAGGCCAGCTCGATGATCGACTTGCCGGACTCGGCGATGGCGGCCGACAGGTGCTGGCCGAAGCCGGCCGCGCGCAGGTTGGTGCGCATCAGCTTGCGGTAGGAAGGGGAGGCGAGATACACGAACCAGCCCAGCGCGGCGCCCATGACATGCAGGGCCGGCAAGGGCAGCTTCGATAAGGTACGGAAAAGAAGAACTAACATGGTTTTTGAGGGTGGTTCAACAAACGGCTAGTTGCTTAGCCAAAATTTCTTAAGGAGCGTAAAATACCACGTATGCAGGATCCGCCGAGTTAATAGACAACTTGCGAAGCGGAATATAAATGTCGCTAAAGCGTCGCAGGCAACCCGGTTACTGCGACTTTCATCTCACACAGTAACAGGAGCTTTGCATGTCAAACGACTATCTCTTCACGTCCGAATCCGTCTCCGAAGGCCATCCCGACAAGGTTGCCGACCAGATTTCCGACGCCATCCTCGACGCCATCCTCGAGCAAGACCCGACAGCGCGCGTTGCCGCCGAGACCTTATGCAATACGGGTCTGGTGGTGCTGGCCGGTGAAATCACCACCCACGCCAACGTCGATTATATTCAGGTCGCGCGCGAAACCATCAAGCGCATCGGCTACGACAACACCGACTACGGCATCGACTACCGCGGCTGCGCCGTGATGGTCTGCTACGACAAGCAGTCGCCCGACATCGCCCAGGGCGTCGACGAAGGCGCCGGGCTCGACCTGGACCAGGGCGCCGGCGACCAAGGCCTGATGTTCGGCTACGCCTGCGACGAAACGGCCGAACTGATGCCGGCCGCCATTCATTACGCACACCGTCTGGTCGAGCGCCAGTCGCAACTGCGCAAGGATGGCCGCCTGCCGTGGCTGCGCCCGGATGCCAAATCGCAAGTCACCCTGCGCTACGTGGACGGCCGCCCGGTCGGTGTCGACACCGTGGTGCTGTCGACCCAGCACGCGCCGGACGTGACGCACGCCCAGATCGAAGAAGCGGTGATTGAAGAAATCATCAAGAAAGTGCTGCCGGCCGAGTGGCTGCACAAGACGCGCTACCTGGTCAACCCGACCGGGCGTTTTGTGATTGGCGGCCCGCAAGGCGATTGCGGCCTGACCGGGCGCAAGATCATTGTCGACACCTACGGCGGCGCGGCGCCCCACGGCGGCGGCGCGTTTTCGGGCAAGGATCCATCCAAGGTCGACCGTTCGGCGGCCTACGCGGCCCGTTACGTGGCCAAGAACG
The DNA here is from genome assembly GCA_036386755.1 of Telluria sp. Taxonomy (GTDB): domain Bacteria; phylum Pseudomonadota; class Gammaproteobacteria; order Burkholderiales; family Burkholderiaceae_D; genus Telluria_A. The sequence continues at coordinate 5,773 of DASVVC010000087.1, read as the reverse complement.
TGGTTGCGGCCGGGCTGGCGCGCCAGTGCCAGGTGCAGGTCAGCTACGCGATCGGGGTGGCCAAGCCGATCAACATCACGGTGTACACCGAAGGCACGGGCGTCATTCCCGACGAAAAAATCGCGGCGCTGGTGATGGAACACTTCGATTTGCGGCCGAAAGGCATCGTCCAGATGCTCGACCTGCTGCGTCCGATCTACCAGAAGAGTGCGGCGTACGGCCACTTCGGCCGTGAAGAGCCCGAGTTCACCTGGGAGCGCACCGACAAGGTCGCCCTGCTGCGCGCCGAAGCCGGCCTGTCCTAAAAACACCTCGAATAACCCCATTTTGGCTATAACAGGACTAAGTAATCGCCAGATTTTTCTCGCTAAATCCTGATCGTTAACGATTAGGATGGCGGCAGATAAGAGGCTGCAATTGAAGTTTAGCACTGAGGAGTGCAGGACACTGCGGGAGATGGGGATCTATCATCCGCATGCCCGCACACAGATGCGGGCACAAGGGATGTTCCGGCTGGCGCAGGGTTTGACACTGCAACCGGTGGCCGACGAATTCGAAGTGCACCTTAACAGTGTCGAGAACTGTCGCCGGCGTTGGAACGAATTTGGCCTGGTCGGCTTGTTTGAGGGCGGCTCACCGGACGACCGCCGAAGCTTTCCGACGAGGAGCGGCGCCAGCTCGGCGATCTGGCCCGCGATGCGGGCGGCACCGCTAGGACACTGCAGCGGCAATGGGAAAGTAGGAAGCATACGCCGCTCAGGCGCAACAGTATCAAAGAATATCTGAAGCGCATGGCGTTTCGCTACAAGCGTTGCCGCCTTAGCTTGAAGGACAAGCGCGACCCGCCGCGTTTGAACATGCCAGAAGCGTCGTGGCGTCGTTGCAGCGCATGGCGCAGGCGGAACAATGTGATCTCCTGTATCTCGACGAGTCGGGATTCAGCCCCAATCCGCCGCTTCAGTATGGCCGGACCTCAACCGGCCACAGCCATTGTGCCGAGGCCGGTGTGCACCGGCAGCGTGTCAATGGTCTGGGTGCGCTGGGCCACGATGGAAAGCTGTTGTGGACGATCAAGGAGCAACGCACTGCGCGCGACAATGTGATAGCCTTTTTGGTAGCATCGCGGAACAGTCGAATCCGGCACCGTGCATTATCGTACTCGATAATGCCAACATCCACTGCGGCGAAGCGATGGAATTGAAACGCACACAATGACAGGCAGCGCCGTGGCCTGTACTTGTACTTGTACTATCTGCCGCCATACAGTCCGGAGCTGAACAGTATCGAAGTCCTCTGGAAACAGGCGAAGTACTTTTGGCGCAAGTTCGCTCGCCTGACCGGCAGCGCGCTGATTGACGAGGTCAATGCCGTGATGGCAAATTATGGGACGGAATTTACAATGAATTTCCGGTAACTACATAGGTGTGGGACTCGTGGGATCATGTACCCATTCGTAGCTGACCGCTCTTCAGAGCCAAGCATGTCTTGTGTACGCTGCTCATCAACGACTACCGACTGTCGATTTCATAACTCAAGCCCTGCACAGCCAAGCTCGTACCACCCATCTGATACCCGAGGAAATTCGAACCCCCATGCTGTTCCCAGGCCGAGCTTGTGCGCCTCTACAATGTCTCGCGGCAGACGATTTGCAGGGCAGGACCGCGACAGTCCTTTCGACCGCTCGCATTGTCCGTTCACGTTGAACACGACGCCTGTCGAAGGTGAAAGCAGCCTGTCCAGTGAAAATCGTCAAGTTGCTCACCGATAACGGCAGTCAATTTACAGACCCGTTTACCAGCAGGAAGAAGGACGCCGAAGTCAACCAGATACCTACTGCAAGCATATGTTCGACGTCCTGTACAAGCAGTCCAAGGTCGAACACCGACTCATTCCGCCACGTCACCCGCAAACCAATAGCATGGTGAAGCGCTTCAATGCGCGCATCAGTGAGATCGTCAAGCAAACCCGCTTCGGCTCGGCAGCCGAGCCTCATCAACGCTGCGCAACTACACAAAATTTTTCAATCACAACATTCCTTAACGCACTCTGAACCATCAAACACCAATCCAGACACTCAAGAAATGGCACGAAGAAAAACATGATCTATTTTTAAAGCGCGTATATAACCCTACGGGTCTTGACATGTAGCTTCCTTCGCGAGTTTTTTCTTTTAAGCTTCCCGCCGGTTGCCCAGCCAAGTAATTAGCTCAGGCTAAATTTTTCGATGCAAAGATCAGTCTAGCATGTTGACGTTATAAAAGATGATTACTATAAATGAATATTTTCTCAAGACTGATTTCTTAATTCTCAAATTAGGGAACGCACAAAATTCAGAACTATTTGTTAAACGTCCCCGCGATCTAACGGGACTAGGAAGTCAGCCGTTAGACGATCGAAACAGTGTTAAAATTCGTTCGCCCGACTGAATAAGCTTAAAATCACGGGGAAATGCTTTTTCACAATAGCGGAATTTTTCCAAAATAAAATCTTGTTTTCGTGGGGCAAGTTGGCCGCCATTTCCTAAAAATAATTCTACAGCGTGGAACAGGACAACATAAGGGTGAGGAGTCGGCCGCCATTGGCGTTCAGCTTCATATCGAAAAACTTTCGTAAGAAGATTTGACACTTCTTCAAATATAAACTGATGACCGACGGCGACATTTTCCAATTTTTTTGTAAGTAAGGAAGCAAGTGTCGTCCAAGGAAAAGGATGGTCCTCAATCGCGACAGCATGACGCGCATACTGGACAGCTAAATCGATATTTGAAGCCTGCGTAAAAATCGCTCGCTGTTCCCAATAGCGCGAATTCCATTGCCACGATTCTCTTGTAGCGATATAGAATTTTTCAGCCAAATCACCTAGCATGGGACGAGCGACCTTTTCCGAATTAAACAATCTTGCTGCGAGTCGCGCCTCGGGGCTACGTGATATGGAAGTTCGCCGATTTACATAAGGCGAAAGAGACTTTGCCAAATCACAAAAAATTTCCAACAAATAGGCCTGCTTTTCTCTTACTAACATATGCAAGATGCGGTCTGCAACAACTGCGTTCAGCGCAAGCACATAGTCACCATCTTCCGCATAAGCAAGGGGCAAAGGGCAATTAAGGGTGAGTTGATCCGAGAGCTTTGGGTTCGGATATGCTGTCTCCAAAATGGGATAGAATATCCCGCCTTGATAGCAGTGTTCACCGAGTGCTGCGATTGCGAAACTACGTTTTGCCGGGTCAGTTGCATCTTTCCAAATAGAACGCAATATTATTTCCAGTGGCTTAAAATTATTTAATGCACGGCAAGTAGCTATTGCAGCAGGATCTCCTAACAAACGATCAGCAAATTTTTTCGGATTGTGAACTGCATCATGATCGCCAAGTAATCCACCTTTACGCAATTTTTCGATCAACTGTTCGTATGCTCCAATTGTCCAGTCATCTACCTCTGACCATTCAATGCCGAAATCTCCAAGTATTCTGTCGATATGATCTTTTCTATAATCTCGATCTCCGCATAGAATCAAAATTGGCTTAGACGGACGCATCGACCCGACAATTTGCCGAAGCGAGGCTGCGTGGTCAGCAACCCCGTCAATTACCAAAACAACTGGACGAGCAACCTGCATCAATATTTCAACGACGTTCTCTGCGTCGATCGTTTCTTTTGAATTAAGACAAAAAACTATTTGCCCATCTTTAGCCAGATCGTACGCTACACGACGAATTTGTGTTGTCTTTCCTCTTCCGGGGTCTGAAATAGTGCATAGTATTTTAACGGACGGACTGCCATCTGAAATAAAATTGCGTGCCTTAGCGACAGACTTTAGTTCGCTCTCCGTTGGAACGTCAAGATCAGCCTCAAAGTCTGACCAACGCGCGCTCCTACCATAGTAAAAAGGTGATATCTCACCATCAGGGTTGCGGGTTGATGGACGTACCAGTTCAAAAGTAGAAAAAAACGAAATCTGGGCTTGCGGCAAAGGTGGTTTTTTAAATAGCCCCTGCAGGCTCGGAACTGTTAACTGTGCCACGGTCGGAGGGATGCCAACCTGTGCGAGCAACCAAGCAAGAAATTCACTAAGCTTCGCTCTAATAAGTAACAAACCGTGCCGCGCGCATAAATTTTCCGTAATTTTATTAGGATACGGTTCAATAAATAAAGAAGGCCCTCGATTTCGCCCAGAGGCAGAGGTTCTGCTGCTCAAATAATAATCAAGATCAGGCTCATTTAGAGTCGTGCCGGCGATTATGAATGGCTCACTTGCTATCAATTCAGATAGGACATGCATCCAAGCGTTCATCCCACGAGTTACTCGTCCATATTCAGTGGTTGAGAATACATAGCCCTTCTCGGGCTGGCGAGTAAATCCGTGAAGATGTACGATCGTTAACTCATTTTTAGTAGACGGGCTTTTATACAACGTATCAAAATTTAAACTTTCAATAGTTTGTTTTGCATGGTGTGCAGTTTCATATGCTGCTTCTAAGGCATCGTCCACATTCAACGTAAATACAGACTTCCAAACAAAAGAGGTAAGACGGCCAACCGTTTCACCAGCTCGACAATGTAAATAGGGAACTGTTATATGCTTTTCAACTTCATCTGCGTCCAACAGAAGGCTGACACGCGATAGAGGGGTGGTGTCTGGAACGCCTTTTAGCTTACACAGCTCGACCGTAAGGTCGTATGCGCCTAGCAGGGGTTTCCCTTTTCGGTCAAAACTGTCGAGCGAAATCCCGCTACCCAGCAACAAATTGTAATGGCCACTAAGCAAGTGGGGACGCATTGATTCAAGTTGATTGGTAGTTAGCATGTTGTCGAAGATCAGATTGGGTTGACTAATATTACATGCAAATCGTTGGCCGGCCCAGCATTGTGCGCTATTTTGTGACGCTGTCGCGGGCGGCTGCCCAGATATTTGCAACACGGAAGCGCAGCTGGTGTTGGGCCTTTACGGTGTGCCTACGGTTCTTCGTTAGCGTTGTCGGATGTTTCTATGTTTGCATTTTGCGCTACTGCGTGCAATGCCTCTAGACCCTCCTAGAGGAGAAATGTTGTTTGTTTGGCGTATTGAGCAGCGGTTTTTTTACTTGCACCAGACAGCTCGTCGCGTCGTTCTACGCCGTTGCGCGCAATTTGGTGGACCTGCAGTTTGAAGAGACAGGACCGAACCAGAAGTGGGCAGCTGATAACACCTATGTGTGGATTGGTGAAGACAGCCTGTTTTTGCCATCGTCTTCCCCCTCTACTCGCGTCGCGTTGCGTTGCGCTATGGGCTGTCGATTCAGCTAAGGATGACGGCGTAGCTGGTGAGAGATGCGTTGTTATGCCTATCTTTCGCCTTGGGCGTACCCTCGCACTTCTGCATCATTGCGATCAGGGCTCTCAGTTCACAAGCGAAGATTTCCAACGATGGCTCGAACGCCATAGAATTGTTCGCAACATGAGCCCTCTTGGTATCGGTTAGAACAACGTTGCAATTGAAGGTTTCCTTTCCACGCTCAAAACGGGACGCCTCAGCAAAAAGCATCGGACCCGGGAAGGCTTACGTGCTGACGTGTTCGCCTATATCAAAAGGTCTACAATCTACGCAGACGTCATTCCGCCATCGTTATTTAGCTCAGTTTCAGAACCTAAGTGTCAAGTCTCGTCTGGTCGTAAACCCGTTTAACAAATAACTGCGGTCTGTTTTGCTGCCATTCCTTGAGCGCCTGGATCGGCGTTTTAGAACCAATGGCACGCTGCGGAATGTGGTGGTTGTACAGCTTCAGGTAGTTGA
>DASVVC010000086.1:0-5081 GCA_036386755.1 Telluria sp. | reverse complement strand
GCGCGACAAGGCCGACTACCTGTACGCCCAGGGCAATGCCGTGGGCGAAACGGGCACCACCATCAAGGGCGGGGCCTACACCCTGATGGACAGCAAGAACTACGCGCTGTTCCAGAACATCGGCAAGGATTTCCCGAGCGGCGGCATGCAATCGTATACCGTGCGCGGCGGCGAGAGCCTGCAGAACATTGCCGATTCCATGTATGGCAATGCGAGCCTGTGGTACATGATTGCCGACGCCAACGGTTTGAGCGGCAACGAAACGCTCAAGGCCGGGCAAGTGCTGCGCGTGCCGTCGGCGAACCAGACCGGCACGCTCGATTCGTCGGCCCACAAGGTCTATAACGAAAGCGAGATCGTCGGCAGCAAGTTGCCGAACCTGAAGGCGCCGCCGCCGAAGAAGGGCGGTTGCGGCAGTTTCCTGCAGGTGCTGGTGATCATCGTGGCGATCGTGGCCTCGTGCGTGCTGGGACCGCAGATGCTGCTGCTCGCCAATGCCGCTCTCGGCGCTGGCGTAGCCGCGACGGTCGCCGCAGCGGCCCTGACCGGCGCGGCAGTGAGCGTGGTGACGCAGGTCGTCAGCATTGCCGTTGGACTGCAGGACAGCTTCAGCTGGAAAGCCGTGGCCAAGGGCGCGTTGGCCGGCGCCATCACGGCCGGCGTTGGCGCCTTGAGTTCGGGTATCAACACCGGTTCGGCAGCCGTCAATGCCGGCATCCGCGGCGCCATTTCGAATGTCGCCACCCAAGGCGTGAGCATGATGATGGGCGACCAGAAGAAGTTCAGCTGGCGTTCTGTGGCCTCGGCGGGCGTCGGCGCGGCGGCGGGCCAAGCGGTAGGCGGCTTGCTGCAGGATTCAACCGACCTCAAGCCTAGCGACATGGCGTACAAACAGATCACCAGCGCGACCTCGAGCGTGGCGAGCCAGTTGGTATCGAACGGCAAGGTCGACTGGCGTTCGGTGGCGGTCAACGCCGTCATGATGCCTTTGGGCGAGATGGCGGGCCGCATGGGGCCGGGCATGGGACAAGCTCTGGCACAGGGCGCAGTAGGCGCATTGACGGCCAAGTTGAAGAAACAGGATGCCTGGGCGGGAGGCTTGGGCGCCATGGCCGGCAATATCACAGGTCAATTGGCGTCGCAGATGCTGCCGATGGGTGCCGCGGGAGGATTCAGTGAACTGCCGGATCCGAAAGCGGTGAACAGCTGGGGCGGTTTCTTCGACTCATTTGGCGGAGACAATTACAAGCCGATGTTTACCGTTGCGGACACCATGGGCATGATGGTTGGTCAGCTCGGATCGAGCGTCGGAAAGGCCGTGGCTCAGCTGACCAATCGGGATCAAGGCGTTGCCGCGCAGGCGGCATCGGGAGCCGCTAGCGAATCGTTCAACAGTGGTGTGAAGGCGGAACGGGCGAAGATATTCCAGGACGGCGAGGACGCCAAGGCAGCAGCGAAACAGAGCGCGGCAACGAACAAAACCGCCGGTATCGCAGCGCGTCAGAATCTGTTCGGTTCTGAAACAAGTGGCTTTACGAAAGGAATAACGCAGAATTACTTGAGTGAAGACGACAGGCTGGCACTGGACACGCCGTTTGCCAACATGGCTTTGGAAGGTCTGCGCGATACCAACGGTAGCGCCGGCGCAGATGCGGGAGAGCGCAGCCTCGCGCCGGTGGCGCGCAGGAATGGCCCGGTGGACCCTGATGCACCTGTTAACTACGGTACACAGATCAGGGATCTCGGCCTGTATGCGACCGTAAATATCGTTGGGCATCGCTGGGACGAAACCCAATCGTTGAGCGCGAAAGCCGCCCTGCAGCCGCTCAAGGCCGAGGGCGACAAGCTGGGCTACGCGGGCGGTGTCTACACCGTCGATCCTGAGACGGGTGTGCGTACGCTCGACACGAGAGCGGAGATTGGAAGTCTTGATGCCAAGGGCCGCAACATGCTCGATCGCCGTCTGTCGTACTTGAACGGCATGGCGGATCCGAACAGTACGCTCGACCAAATCGGGAGTTTCTTCACTGGAAAGCTGGACCATGCGGCGACCACACTGAGCGCCGATGACATCGAGGAGCGCAATTCGCTCAATGCCATGTCGCGCGGCTTCGCTGTCGACGACCTGAGCCGTGTGCTCGGTGCGGTACCTGGAAAGCCTGAGTCGGGCAATGCGCCGGATTACCGTATCACGACTGGTGCAGGCGTATCGCCGAGCTCGGTTCGTCACACTGGTTTATTGAGTTACATTAACAATGGCATGAAGCGCGTGCTTGGCGAAAACACGGCTAATTCCGTCGTGCGTTACGCCGCAGACGGCTTCAGGACGGGTGTCCAGTTCGCCGGCGACGTGAATGACGTCAAAGAGGCGATGAAAATCAAACTGACACTGAGCGCCATCAATACCACTGTCAACGCCCTGAACAAGTTGGGTACGAACATTGATCTGACCAACGAGAACAAGCGATGGACGATGCGGGCCGATAAACTGCTGGAAAAAGAAGGCGGCGCGTTCAAGAAGCAGATCGTCGGTGTCGGAGGTATCGTCAGCGGGGTGACCAAGGCAGTCGGAAACATCGCTGCGGATCTCGTCACAATCGGCTACACCGTGGGCGCGAGTTCGCTTTATCAGCGGTTGGACAACGTCGGCCTGGGGGACTACGCCCCGGAGTTCGCCAAGAATGCTCACTATACGCTGGGCGAGACGACGGACAAATTGTTCAAGGCCAGTGACAAGGCCTTCACTGCCCTCACGACCGATTTTAGCGGCACCATGGCAGGCGTGGGGACCTGGGGCGCCAATGCGACAGAAAAGTATTTCGGCGAAATAAAAACCGCCATGACGGTCGGCGGTGTCGCGGGATACAAAGCAGGTGAGGCTGTTGGCGAGAAGACCTTCAACATCGTCACCACCGCCATGGGTCTTCCTGGCGCGGTGCGCGGTACGATCAGCGCGGCCACCAAGGCGGGCAATCTCATCGGCCGCGCGGGCGAGCTGAAGATCTTCGGCGGCGCCGGTGTCCAAGGAGCGGCAGTTGGCTCCGCAGGCGCCGTGGCTGCGGCGGAGATCGGCAGCTCGGCTGCGCAGATCGGGCGCACGGCGGAACACGTCGCCGACAGCGTCGGCGATGCGGCAGCAGCATCGCGGAAGGCGGACAAGGCGCTTACTACGGCAGCCAAGGACCAGCCGTCGATCGTGCAGCGCGGCGAGACACCAAAAATCGAGGCAGGAAACGTCGGGAAATCGGGTAATAGCTTTGAGCCTGCACGGACCGGCCACCCGGACAATCCGGTCGGGCTGCGTAATGCAGATGAGCTGGTAGGACGCCCACCAAGCGTGGACGCCGGCGCGACCCGTGGCGCGACCTCTGCAAGCCCAAATGGGGTTGTCGCTGACTCTGTTGGTGCACGGGTTCCCGATCAGATTCACGCTCCGGCCATGGAAAAGCCGAATGTTTCCGCGCCCGTCCGGAATAGCCCGGACCCGATCAGCACGTCACCAACGCGTGAGTTGTCCACGCCCACGACCGTTGGCGGCTGCTTTGTTGCGGGTACGCTGGTCTGGACCGATGGAGGCAGATTGCCGATCGAGCAAGTCCGCATTGGCGATATGGTGTGGTCGCAGCCTGAACTAACTGGCGATCGTTCGTACAGAAGGGTTCTTGACACGTTCATATACACCGAAAAGAGTGTCTATCGGGTCTCGTATGAGGATGCTGCCGGTGTGCCCGACAGTGTAATCGCCACGCCAAATCACCCGTTCTTCGTGCTGGGGATCGGCTGGATTGCTGCAGAGAATCTGAGCGCTGGTACAATTTTGGAGCTGCACGACGGCACGAACGCTACGGTTACCGACATAGTTGATACCGGTGAGATTGCTACCGTTTATAATTTTGAAGTTGATGGCTTCCACACGTATTACGTGGGGGATTTGGGTACCTGGGTACATAACGTCAATTGTAAAACCGCGGCGGAAATTGCGGCAATTCAGAGAATGGCCGAAAAAGGTCGTGTTGCCTCGCCAGCGGCAGATATGCGCCGCGCGTACGTGCAGGCAAAAGCCGAGTTGTTGAAATCGGAAGTTTCTGCGCTAAATAACATTGGCTCGAAGAATCGAGTGGCTGCGCCAGTGAAGGAATTATCTCCTCCTCAATTTGGCCGGTCTGGGGTGTTGGATGTTGATATTAACGCGAGGGGATTGGTCAACAATGCGCTTCAGTCGAAATTTGATGATCTTGCAAACCAAGGGCATGCGGTTGGACGCCACGGTCCGAGAGTCTCAGAAGAGAAGCTTGTTGCGCGCGCGATGTATAAGAAAGATCCTATGACTGGCACGACGACAGATTTTTACAAGGCTCCGGCTCTGCATTCCGCCGGTCGAACGGCCTCGAAATTTACGAGCAAGGAAGGCATGGTAAAAGCACATGACGTTGTTGTTAAGTCCCCCGAATATGCAGTTAACAAGGCTGACGCTGTTGCAAATGTTGAATCTCGTTTTTCGGTCGAACTACCCTTAGAAGACGTGTTTGGTCCTCATTACTTAGGAAGTGTCACTGGAAAAACGCGAATTGGCTCGACAGCAAATCCGACCGGTGTGTCGCCCACCAACTTTACCGGTGGCAACGTTCTGGCAGTATTTAAGGTGGACAGTGCAGGACAGTGGAATCTACTTACGATGTATCCGAATCCAATCTAAAAATTGCAAAATCTACGGGTGAAGAGTCATCAACGCCGCATCTTTTGACTCTTTGCAAGTTATTCTCCGCACCGATGTTGTGCGAGTTAATTGGTTTTTATGAAATAATTTTAAATATCATGGAAAAATTTAGTGACTTTGAAAAAAAACTTAAGGTGTATTGGCTTTGTGAAGCACGTGACCAGGATGCAGCAAATGATTTGCGGAAATCTTTGTCGCATGATAAGAGTGGTATGTCGCTGGACGAATTTAAGCAGATTCTCGATAACGTAATTCTAACTAAGAAATTTTCTGTGGAAAGATACGAGGCTTTGACTGGTTTGGACTGTGATTCGGTTGATGGTGTGGTTGATGACTTAAAAATACTTCGCGGCGAATTATTCGG
>DASVVC010000085.1:0-6487 GCA_036386755.1 Telluria sp. | reverse complement strand
GTGGCCACGTTCGGGCTGGCCGTCTGCGCCGCCTCCACCAGCTGCGCCAGCAGCGGGTCGCCCTGGTCGCGCCACCAGAGCGACAGATCGGTCAGGCTGCCGTTGTGCGGCAGCGGCGCCTGCCATTGCGGCGGCGTGGGCGCCTCGGTCTTGGCGGGTGGCGCCAGCGCGCACCCTGCCAGCGCCAGCGGCAGCAGGGCCGCACTCACTACATGGACGATCTTCATGCTTTCTTCTTTCGTGGTGTTTTTTTAATCGGCTTAATCGGCTTAAGCGGTTCTGCGGCGCCGGCCTTGCGGCGCGCCAGTTCGGCGTTGACCATCGCTTCGCCGTAGTCGACCAGGCGCGCCATCCAGGCATCGATGGCGGCGTCGTTTTCCAGCAGGTGCGGATTGATGCGGTCGATCACGTCGCGCGTGACCATCAGCTGCACCGCCAGGCCGACCACCGAGAAGCCCAGGCGCAGCAGGTCGTCGTCCGGCGTGGCCAGGCCCAGATGGCGGCCCAGCACCATCACCAGCGCCGCGTGGGCCGGCTTGATGCCGTTGTCGATCTCTTCGTCCCACACGCCGGTCGGCTCGAGCATCTCGCGAAACCACAGGCGCATTGACAGGCGCGCCATGTCGCCGCGTTTCAGGTCGGCCATCATGATTCCGTAGAAGCCCTCCAGCGTCTCGCGCAAGGTGGCGCCGGTCGCGGTGAACGCGTCCAGGTTCGCCTCGCAGCCGGGCGACGGTTCGGTGAAGGCGGCGCGGTACAAGCCGGCCTTGTCGCCGAAGTAGTAACTGATCGAGGCGATGTTGGTACCCGCGGCCAGCGCGATCTCGCGGGTGGAGGTCTTGGCGAAGCCCTGTTCGGCGAACAGGCGGGTTGCCGCCAGCAGCAGCCGCTCGCGCGACTGCGCGCCGTCCGAGCGCGTACGGCGCGCATCGTCGGCCAGTAAAGTCGGTGTTTTTTCCATTCCGCGATTTAATCACGAAAATCAAACGATTGATATAACTAAAGCGTTCGTTTTAACTAAACAGCCGCAACTTTACATTCGGGTTACATTCGAGCCCATTCTGTGTGCAAATAACGGGAACTTTTTGCCCGTTCCGGCGCAATACCTGTAAGGCAGGGATGTTCCCGGCCATTTTTCGATCGGCCTGCCCATGAAACGATATGTATTGGCCTTGTTCGCCGCCGCCGTACTGGCAACGGCGAGCGCCGAGCCGCTGCCGCTGCCATTGGCGCCCGGCCAGCAGGCTGCCCATGTGCTGAACCGGATCGCTTTCGGTCCCGCGCCGGGCGACCTCGAACGCGTGACCCGCAGCGGCGTGCGCGCCTACATCGACAGCCAGCTCGCGCCCGAATCGATCCCCTTGCCGTCCGCGCTGAGCGAGCGCCTGGCCAGTCTGGAAACGCCCAACCGCAGCGCCGGCAAGACCCTGGCCGAATTCGAAGAAGCGCGCCGCAACGCACGTGACGAAACGCCGGCCGCACAGGAGCTGCGGCGCGCGCGCGTGGGGCGCATCGCCCGCGAGTCGGCCGAAGCGCGCCTGCTGCGCGCCATCCAGAGCCCGCGCCAGCTCGAAGAAGTGATGGTCGACTTCTGGTTCAATCATTTCAACGTGGCCGCTTCCAAGGGTAATGTGCAGGCGCTGGTGGCCAGCTACGAGCGCGATGCGATCCGGCCCTACGTGTTCGGCTCCTTCCGCCAGCTGCTGGGGGCAACCGCCAAGCACCCGGCCATGCTGTACTACCTCGACAACTACCTCTCGAGCGGCCCGGCGCCAGCCAAGGCCAGGGGCCGCGCGCGCGGCCTGAACGAAAACTACGCGCGCGAACTGATGGAGCTGCACACGCTCGGCGTGGACGGCGGCTACAGCCAGCGCGACGTGACCGAACTGGCGCGCATGCTCACCGGCTGGACCTACGACCAGCGCGCCCTGATCGGCGAAGACCAGGGCTTCCGTTTCGATTCGAAGCGTCACGACCAGGGCGCCAAGACCTGGCTGGGACGCGCGGTGCCGGCCGATGGCCAGCAGGAAGGCGAGATGGCGCTCGACGTGCTGGCCGTGCATCCGGCCACGGCGCGCCACCTGAGCTACAAGCTGGCCCAGTATTTTGTACGGGACGAGCCGCCGCCGGCGCTGGTCGAGCGGCTGGCGCGCACCTGGCAAGCCAATGGCGGCGACATCGGCGGCGTGCTGAGCGTGCTGTTCGCCAGCGACGAATTCATGGCCCCGGCCAATGTCGGCGCCAAGTTCAAGACCCCGTACCAGTATGTGGTATCGGCGGCGCGCGCCAGCGCCGTGCCGCCGGGCGACATCGGCCCGCTGCTCGGCACCATGAACCAGCTCGGCATGCCGCTGTACGGCTGCCAGACGCCGGACGGCTACAAGAACACCGAGGCGGCCTGGATGAATCCCCATGCCCTGACCCGGCGCATCGTGTTCGCCACCGCGCTCGGGGCGGGTCGCCTGCCGCTGGCCAAAGGCGCGCCGCAGGTGGCGCTGCAGGACGCCAGTTCCGTCACGCCCGCGCCGCTCGACCCGCTGCAGCTGGAGTCGACCCTGGGCGCGGCGGTGTCGCCGCGCACGCAGGAGCTGGTGGCGGCGTCGCCGGTCGCCCTGCGCGCGGCGATGCTGCTGGGCGGCCCCGATTTCATGCAGCGTTAAGATACTACCCAGGAGAAGCATATGCAACGCAGAGACTTTTTATCCTCGATGGCGGCGGGCGCCAGCCTGCTGGTGCCGGTCGGGCGCAGCGCCTGGGCCGCCAGCGGCGTCAATGACACCAGTGGCATGAACGCCACGCGCCAGAAACTGATCGTCGTGATGCTGCGCGGCGCCGTCGATGGCTTGAACGTGGTCGCGCCGGTGGGCGACGCCAACTACCGGCGCCTGCGCCCGACCATCGGCCTCGAACTGCCGGGGCAGGACGGCGGCGCGCTCGACCTGGACGGCTACTTCGGCCTGCATCCGGCGCTGGCGCCCTTGATGCCGCTGTGGCAGCAAAAGCAGCTCGCCTTCGTGCACGCCAGCGGTTCGCCCGACGAGAGCCGTTCGCACTTCGATGCGCAGATCTATATGGAGACGGCCACGCCGGGCCGCAAAAGCACGCCGGACGGCTGGATGAACCGGCTGGTGACGGCGCTGCCGGGCCACTCCGCGGCCAGCCGCGCGATCAGTATCGGCCCGCTGATGCCGCGCATTTTGAGCGGGGCGGCGGCGGCCATCAACCTGCCCAATGGCGCCGGCGGAACAAAGGCCGATGTGCTCGACCGCCCGGCGGTGGGCGCCGCGTTCGACCAATTGTATGCGTCGCACGCGCGCTTCGGTCGCGCCTACAGCGAGGGCAGGGTGGCCCACAAGGAGGTCGTGCAAGCGGCGATGAGCCAGGAAATGCGGGCTGCCGACAATGGCGCGCCGCTGCCGAACGGCTTTCCGGACGATGCGGCGCGGCTGGCGGGCCTGATGCGCAGCGATGCGCGCATGCAGGTGGCGTTCATCGCGCTGGGCGGGTGGGACACGCATGCCAGCCAGGGCGCGGCGACCGGCCAGCTGGCCAACCGGCTCTCGCCCCTGGGCCTGGGGCTGGCGACCCTGGCGCAGCGCCTTGGTCCCATGTTCGAGCACACGACCATCGTGGTGATGTCGGAATTTGGCCGCACCGCGCGCCAGAATGGCAACGCCGGCACCGATCATGGGCATGGGAACGCGATGTGGCTGCTGGGCGGGCGGGTGGCTGGCGGCAAGGTGTACGGCGACTGGCAGGGCGTGGGCGACGACGCGCTCAACGAAGGGCGTGACCTGCCGGTGACCACCGATTTTCGCTCGGTGCTGGCGCAGGTGGCCGAAAAACACCTGCGTTTGCCGGACGGTCAACTGGCGAGATTGTTCCCGGATATGCCGCGCAAGGAGCTGGGGTTTCAATTACTACGGGCATAATCCGGAATATTTGTATCCATGGCGCAACATAGTAAAAATACCGTATTGCAGTGCACCATAAATCGGAATATAGTGGACTTGTCTCCTCCAGTTTTCTCAGAAGATTGGATTGCCGCCCGCACCGTCAAGGTCGCGGGCGTTTTTTTTGGCTTGGAAAAATGTTTGTAAAACCGGCGGCCAGCGAACCGGGGTCTGTCCCCGGTTTTGCAAGCTTTAACGTTTTTCGCGCAAGGCGAGGGTGAAGGTGCTGCCGCTGCCGTAGTCGCTCGTGAAATACAGGTTCCCGCCCAGCAGGTTGGCCAGGTTCTGGCACAGGTACAGCCCCAGTCCCGCCCCTTCGGCATGCCGGGTCGAAGTCGAATCGAGCTGCGAAAACGCCTGGAACAGCTTGGACTGGTCCTCCGGCTTGATGCCGGCCCCGCTGTCGGTCACGCTAAATTCGGTCAGCAACTGGCTGGCGTCGAGCCGCTGCGACAAGGCCACCTTCACCGATCCGTGGTCCGTGAACTTGATCGCGTTATTGACCAGGTTGATGATAATCTGGGTCAGCGCGCGCCGGTCCGAATCGATCACGATCGCCTCCGACGGCACCTCCACCGACAGCGACAGCCCCTTTTGCGCGGCCAGCGGACGCAGGGTGTCGGCCGTATGATTCAGCAGGTCCTGGCACTGCACCCGCTCCAGCGCCAAGGTCACCTTGCCCGCCTCGATCTTGGCCACATCCAGGATGTCGTTAATGAGCGACAGCAGATGGCGCGCGCTCGAGCGGATGGTGTTGAGCTGCTTGTCCTGGTCCACCGTGAGCGGGCCGGGAAGCTTCATCAGCAGCGCCCCGGTAAAGCCGATGATGGCATTGAGCGGCGTGCGCAGTTCGTGCGACATATTGGCGATGAAGGCCGACTTCATGCGGCTCGCCTCGGCCAGCTCCAGGTTCTTGAGCGCGATTTCGCGGTTGATGGTTTCCAGTTCGGCCGCGTGGTGCGCGAGGCGCATATTGAGTTCGATCACCTGGCGCTCGCGCGCCTGCAGCTCGCTGTTGACCTGCACCGCCTGTTCGTAGGTCGAAATGAGCAGATCGAGGATTTGCTGGCGCCCGGCGTTGATGAAGTGCTTCTGGTTGCCGAGATAGAGCGCGATGCCCGATTCGACTTCCGGCGGCGGCCCTTCGCGCAGGCGCAGGTTGAGCAGCATGTGGCTGATCCTGCTGAGCAGGTAATCCTCGGCATACGGCTTGCGCACGAAATTGTCGGCGCCGCACTCGATGCCGCGGATGATGTCCTTGGGGTCGTTCAGCGCCGTCACCAGGATGACGGGAATCTCGCGCAGGGCCGGGTCGGACTTGATGATGTGGCAAAGTTCGTAGCCGTCCATCTCGGGCATGATGATGTCCGACAGGACCAGGTCGGGTTTCTGCTCGCGGATCAGGGCAAGGGCCAACTGGCCGTTCAGGGCCACGCGCACCCGGTACGACTTGGACTGGATCAGCCGCCGCAGGCGCTCGGCCTGGGTCGGGCTGTCTTCGACGATCAGTATCTCGAATTCTTCTGGCTGGATTTGGTACGTCGAGTCCACGACATGGCTCCTTGCACGGCGGCTGCGTTCACACGACTATATCGGATTTGTCGCGCCAGATGGTAAATTTACAGATGCCATCATGTCACTATTGTTTACTCCGTGTCGCCCTGGAAGCCTCCCGTGCGCCAGGTCAGCACCAGGGTATCGCGGTGGCCGTTCTCGCCGTCGGGCTGGATCGGGGTCGATTCGTGGATGACGGTGGCGTCGTCGAGCAGGATCAGGGTCCATGGTTCGAGCATGGTGAAACGCTTGCCGTCCGGGCCCGCAGCCTCGAAAATGCGCGTTTCGCCGCCCTTGATATGGCTGCGCCCGACCAGCAGCACGGCCACGAAATCGACGCCGTCGCGGTGCGCGCCTTCCGGGGTGGGGCGGCCGATGCCTTCGAGCGTATCGATGCGGAACTGGTGCGCCTCCACGTACCATGGATGCGACGCACGCACGCGCGAGCAGGCGTCGCCCAGGGCGCGCAGCAGCTTGCCCCAAGCCGGCAGGGCCACCGTGGCCGGGTCGACCGGTTCGAACAGGCGGTGCATGCCGCCGTGCAGGGCGTTGTATTCGACCGGCTGCCAGTGCGCGCGATGCGCGGTCTGGGTCAGCGTGGCGCCATCCTGGACGAAGCAGGAGTGGCGCCGGCGCCGGTAATTGCCGCCGTCTTTGAGGTAGTTGTCCGGCGCGAGCTGGTTCCAGCTGGCGGCCAGGGTGTTGAGGTCATCGAGGCTGCAGCCGGCCAGCGAAGCCACGTCGGCAGGGCGCAGCAGGGCGTAGCCGGTCGAGCGCAGCGCGCTGGTGAGTTGGGCGATATCGGTAAAGGGCGGTGCGTGTGTTGTCATCCCGATAGCGTAGCATTTTTTGCCGCCGGCCGTGAGGGGCCGGGGCGATCGCCTTCTTACCACTTCTTCACAAGCGTCAGCCGCAGCGAACGCGATTCGATCGGATGGAAGTGCACGTCCGCGCGCGCGGCGCTCTCGTTGGGCAGGCGC
>DASVVC010000084.1:0-6392 GCA_036386755.1 Telluria sp. | reverse complement strand
GGATCGCGTATGTCAGGCGAAAGTCGCGCGGGGTCGAGGCCGCATACGGCGACGATGCCCGGATCGCGATGTCGATGGCATCGTCATAACGCTTGCTGTTTGACCGGCGCAAGATTGTCAACGAATCGATATGGCCTGCCTCGTCGAGATGCACGTCATGGACCACCGAGAGCACGCCGGAGCGATCGCCATCGGCGATCCGGTAGACGAAGTGCGAGCTGATCTCATCGAGTTGAACGCGCTTGAGCGGCTGGCTGTCGTAGGGGTCCGCAGGGGGTGCGGGATCGGCGCCAGCCGCCTGCCCGGTGGCCGGCTGATCCCCGAAATACCTTGCATCCAACTGGCTGAAGTCGATCGGACTGGCCACGTAAAAAAGGAACGAGAGCATCAAGATCACGCCAACGATCAAGCCGGATACGCCATTCGGCTGCGCCGGTTCGCCATCGTGAGCAGCCATCGCTGCGGCGGCCTCGCCCCAGCGCCGCAGGACTTCGTCGTCTGCGATCAGTGTCATCCAGACCGGGAAGCGCGTCAGGAGCGTGTGCAGGTGAGGCGTCAGGCGGTTCAGCTCGCCCGGCCCGGGCACGCCGGGCTTGCGCAGCGCTTCGAGCGCCTGGCGCTGGGACGTGCGTTCCATCGCGTTCTGGGCTTGGAACATGGTGCGCTCGTCGATGGCGCGCTTGAGCGTGGCGCCGGCGTGGCCGAAGCTGTCGAGGCGGTGCAGATCCGCGTTCCAACCGAACACCTGGGTGGCCGCCTTGAGCAGGGTATCGTGATCGGGATCGTATCGGCTGGCCAGAAAACAGGCGATGCGCGCTTCGAATCCGGTGCGGGCCGCTATGTTGATCAGGCGCTCGTCATCGATGCAGCGTTGCAGTTCGGCGAGCGCGGCGTCGTACCGCAGGTGCCCCGGGCGCAGCGCCGGCAAGGCATCATGAAAACGCCGGAACACCTGGTCGGCCACTTGTTCAGGATCGGCGCCGGCGACGGCGTCGCCAATCGGCCAGCTGCCACTTCCGGCTGCCGGCGGCGGGGGGCGCGGGCGGACGGGCTGGCTGCCGCCGGCGTCGTCATCGCCCTCATGGCGCGCGGCAAGCCATGCCAGCGCCGCTTCGACATCCTGGCGCAATTGCTGGAAACGGTGAACCTCGGTTTCCTGGTCGATTTGTTTGAGCAGGCGTGCGTAAGCCCGCCGAGTGGCGCGCTCGTCGGCGGTGGTGTCGAGGCCCAGGCGGGCGAGAAAATCGGTTTGGTGGGGCATATCTGCGAATGGGAAAGAAGGACAGGCAATGCCGGGAATGCGACTGCGCCCAGAACGCGGCGGCGAGGCGCGCGTTACGGGACGGCCTTGCCCGGCTCCGCTCCGATGGCGATTCTCACCTCGCCCGGCGCAATGAGGCCGGTAAAGGTCAGCGTGAAACTGCCGGCGCTCGCCCCCGGAAAGGCGCCGGTTTCCCGCACTGCCGTCTCGGCGGCATTGTCGAAATGCCGGTCGCGGGACTCGCGCAGCAACCTGAGCGAATCGATCTTGCCGCTCGGGTCGAGATGGACCGCGAATGCTACCGTGCGTATGGCAGGGCGCGCGTTGAGAGCGGCCATGTACCTGAAGTGCGATTTGATCTCGTTGACGTGGGCCTGGCGCAGGGGCGCATCGCCGCGCCCGGCCGGCCGATCGTGCGGCCAGCTGGCGCCGCCGACCGCAGCGAGCGGCACCGGCGGCGCGCTCGGGGCCAACATTTTCGCAAGAATGAACGTGACCAACAAGATCGCCACGATCCACCAGAAGCCAACGGAAGAACCGCTGTCGTAGAACGGTTCAGGTGAGGTGTCGGTCCCGGCCCGCTCGGCGGCTGCGCGCGCCGGGCCGGAAAAGGCGAGGCGCCAGCGGCCCACTGCCTCTGGGCCGACAAGAATGCTCATCAGCACGGGAAAGCGCGCGATCATGGTTTCCAGGAGCGGCATCAGGCGGCGTAAATCGTCGGGATGGGGAAGCGCGCGCGAGCGCAGGGCGGCAAAAACCTGCTTCTGCGCGCGCCGATCTTTCATATCCTGCGCGTTGAACATGATGCGTTCGTCGATGGCGCGATTGATTTTCTCACCGGACTGGTGCAGGCGATGCAGGCGCCGGCGGTCGGCAGCCCATCCGAACACGTTGACGGCGGCGCTAAAGAGCGTGCCATGGCCTGGCTGGTGGGGGCCGGCGAGAAAGCCCACGATGCGGGCCTCGAAGGCGGCGCCGGCGCCGAGATTGATCAGGCGTTGATCGGCCAGGCAGCGGCGCAGATGGTCGGCCCACAGCGACTCGTCGAACTGCAAGCGCTCGCCCCGCAGGCGTGGCAGGATGGACTGGAATAACCAGAATACCTCGCCGCCGAGGGCGTCCGGATCGATGGACTCCGTAAGCACGGCTGCCGCTTCCGGCGCAAGTGGTGCAAGTGGTGCGGCGGGTGCGGCCTTCTGCGCAGTGCGAACGCCGTACTGGGGCTGCGGCGGTGCGGATACGCGCTGTACGCTAGCCGCTGGCGGGGCATGCTGTGCGCCGTCAGCGGCAACGCTGTCCCCGATGTGCTGCTTGTGCTCGTGCCTGTCGCGCCATGCGCACCATGCGATTGCCTCTTCGTAGTCCTCGCGCAGGGACTGGAAACGGGGCGCCTCGGTTTCCTGGTCAACTTGCTTGAGCAGGCGTGCGTAGGCGCGCCGGATGACGCGCTCGTCGGCGGTGGCGTCGATGCCCAGGCGGGCGAGAAAGGCAGGTGCGTAGGACATATCGTGAGCAAGGGACGCCAGGGCCGGCAAAACAGGAATCGTGGGCGCCGCGCAAAGGCGGCGCAGCACGGCTTACAGGTCGGGGTCGCCGAAGGGATTGCCGGCGTGCTGGTGTTCGACGTAATCGAGCACCTGCACGAAGCGCTTGGCGGCCGCGTCGATGATGCGCGTGTCCTGGGTTTCCAGGCCGCCTTCGAAGCGCGTCATCTCCACCGACAACTGTTCGCGCACGCTGCCGCGCAACTGCTGGTACAGGCGCTCGCCGCGCGCGAGCAGGGTGCGCATTTCGATGCGCTCGCGCGGATGGATTTTGAGTTGCGACAGCGATGCCAGGCGTTCGGCGATTTCCTGCGGCGACATCATGCCGGGATTGCCTTCGATAACGAGCATGGTGCGCTCGCCCCCTTTGAGCGGCGTGACTTCGACCTGCAGCAAGCCGTTCACGTCGTAGGTGAAGCGCACGTTGACGGCCTTGTCGTCGAGCGTGCCGGGCGCCAGCGGCACGCTCAGGGTGCCGAGCTTGATGTTGTCGGACACCATGCGCGCCTCGCCCTGGAACACATTGATTTCCAGGACGCTCTGCTGCTCGTGCACCGGGTAATAGACCTTGACGCGGCTGACCGGCACCACCGTGTTGCGCTCGATCACCGGGTCGAAATGGCCGCGCGAGTGGCCGCCCGCATCGTACTGCATCGACACTTCCACGCCCAGCGAATAGGGCGAGACGTCGGTCATGACGACTTCGTCGAGGGCGGCGTCCTTGCTTTTCAGGCCAGCCTGGACGGCGGCGCCGAGGGCAACGACTTCGTCCGGATTGATATCGCACGCCGGAAAGCGCCCGAACATGCGCGCCACCATGCGGCGCACCACCGGCATGCGGGTGGCGCCGCCGGCCAGCACGATGTTGTCGAGCTGGGCGCCGGCCAGGTTGGCGTCGCGCAGGGCCCGCTCGACCGGCTGGCGCAGGCGTGCCAGCAGCGGCGCGCACAGCGTTTCGAAGGTGGCTTCGTCGAGTTCCATCGAAAAATTGTCGGCGCCATCGGTGACCCGGACCAGGACGCGTGCGGACGTGCTCAGCTCGCGCTTGGCCAGCTCGACCTGGGCGGTCAGGCGTTGCATGAAGTGGGCGTTGTCGCGGTAGCGCTTGTCCAGTTTGTTGTGTTCGAAGAAATGGTCGACCAGCGAGGTGACAAAATCCTCGCCGCCGAGGAAGTTGTCGCCGGCCGAGGCGCGCACTTCCATCACATTCTCGAACAGGTCGAGTACGGAAACGTCGAAGGTGCCGCCGCCGAGGTCGAAGACGAGGAACTTGCTTTCGCTATCGCGCAGGTGGATGCCGTAGGCGAGGGCGGCGGCGGTCGGCTCGTTGAGCAGGCGCTCGACCTTGAGGCCGGCAAGCTGGCCGGCGGCGCGCGTTGCCTTGCGCTGGGCGTCGGAAAAGTAGGCCGGCACGGTGATGATGGCTTCGGTCACCGGCTGGCCGAGGGCCGCTTCGGCGTCTTCTTTCAGGGCGCGCAGGATCAGGGCCGACAGTTCCTCGGCGCGGAAAGCGCGCTTGCCGAGGGTAATCTGCTTGTCGCTGCCCATGTGGCGCTTGAAGGCGGCGGCGCTGCGGTCCGGATGGGTCTGCAGGCGCTCGCGCGCGGCGCGGCCGATCAGGATGGTGCCGTCTTCATCGATGCTGACGCAGGAGGGAGTGAGCACCTCGCCCAGGCTGTTCGGAATTAGGCGGGCTGCGCCGTTTTCCCAGACGGAGATCAGGCTGTTGGTGGTGCCGAGGTCGATTCCTACGATCATGCTAGCTTCCATTGAGTGACGGTGCCGGGGCGCGCTTTGAGCGCGACATTTCAATGTAGCAATAATAACCTAAAAGGCCGTGTTAATTGGTATTTAAGCAACCGATCATGCTCAAATTCATCTTGCGGCGCAACACTGCGGACGTTTGACCCGCAGGTGGGCACGGCGCTTCCCGCTTGCTGGGGCAGTGATGACCGGTTTTGCCGATGCGATCGACAAAGCCGGACAGGCCCTTGTTCATGCTGCCGTGCGAGCGCTGGGCGGTAGATCGGCGCATAAGACGACTTACAAAAGATTGCCGCTCTCATAATTGGCATCGCATAAGCCGCAATATACCAGGCGCGATTTGCAGCCGAATACCGCCAACCGCGCGGCTGGGCTAATCCGGCTCCGGCGCTATCTACGTCCACGGCAATTCAGGTGATCCGAACGTTCTCGTAGCGCGCAGCGAGTTGCTCGCGCTGGGACAGGGTTAGGTCAATCCCGTCAAGCCAGACACGTTTCAGCGAGGGCAGTGCCGATAGGATTGGCAAAACTGATTCCGCGTTCAACGACGGCAAGTGCTCGAAACCGCCAACCGAAATATATTCGAGCATCGGCAATTCTGAAAGCAGTGCGAGATCGCCTTCCTGAATCTGCGTTGCCCACAGATCCAGGGAACGCAGTTGTTTCATCGTGCACAAGTGAGCCAGGCCAACCGGCGAAATGCGCGTTGCGCCGATGTCCAAGGAAGTGATCGAGGTGGACACGCTGATTTGTTCCGCCATCGCGTCGTCGAAGTCGGAACCTTCAAGGTCGAGGGCCGCGAGTGTTGGCAGCCCAAGAATCGCAGCGATCACCGCAGGCGACAATTGCGCCCCTTGCGCGCCGAGTTCACACAGCGTGCGGCACGTGCAGATTTCGAGCATGTCTTCGGCGGAAAGAGAAAGATTGGCGCGAAGTACCTCAAGCGATAAAGCGCCCGAAAAACCTTCCAGCCGGCCGGGTTTTACAATATTGAGCACGTCCAAGACGCGCAGTCCCGGGATCGAAAGGACATGGCGCATCGCAGTCCGCGTGACATCGCACCATAGCCATAGTCGCTCGACTGACGCCAAGGAATCGAAGCCTTGGGCAATTCGCGTAGTCAGCCGAGGCATTTTTGTCAGGGATAGCTTCTTAATTGGCCCGTTTTTAGTGAGCAAACGCAGATCGGATGCATTAATACTCCCCTCGATATTCACTGAATTGTCATTAATAATTTGAATGTTCCCGAACGCCCGCAGCGCCTGCCCAACGTTAGCAATTGCAGAAAAAGTTTTCTTGTGTCAACATCTGTGATCCTTGTAACCAGCATTCAACTGAGAAAGTATAAATGGATCCCGTTTCCATGATCCTGGCCATGGCGTTGAAAAACCCGCAGGCCACCGCGAACGCCGTCGAGCAATACAACACACCAGGGCAGGTCGACGCGGCAAAGCTGCAGTCAAGCGCGGCAGACTTTGCGATGCAAACCCTGGCTTGCTATCACAAAAGTGCGAGATTTCGCGGTGTAGACATCCTTGGCGCTCCGTGGCGCGACCAAAACAAGTTCGGGGCGCGCGGATCGGTCGTGATGCGTATCGATTTCAGCGGATTAACCGGTGCATCTTATCAAATGATCGTGGCAGCCATGGCAAAGGATCAAAATTACCGCACTTTCGTCATCAGCGAAACATCGATAATCCCCTATAACAAAAGATGTCGGCTTGAGTATTGGACGGCGAGCTCCGAACCGGCCGCCTGAACGCAGCTCGCTGAGACGCTATTCACCTTAGCTATCAGGTATTAACATTCATCGTCCGAAGGCT
>DASVVC010000083.1:0-15131 GCA_036386755.1 Telluria sp. | reverse complement strand
CGCGACAGCAAGAAAAACAGATACGCGGTGGACAGCATGAGCAAGCCGCCAGCCAGCGCCGCTTCGCTCACGAAGCCCAGCAGGCAAAACAGAAACCCGCTGACGTGCGATACGGCTTCGATGCGTTTGGCGAGGCGCCGGGTCGGGTGCAGATGCAGAAAGCCAAAGCCGAACCAGCAGCGCAGCCACAACGGCAGCGCACGCCAATTATCCGTCTGTTTATCGATCACGAATTTCTCCTGGTTAAGGGTTGGAATATCCACTTCCAGCACCGATGCAAGACATTTAAGCGACTCCACACTGGCCTTGTGGCCGCTTTCGATCCGCTGGATCGTTCTCACGTTCAAGCCCGACATCTGGGCTAATTGCTCTTGAGAAAGGTGGCGGCTGAGGCGAAGTTGTTTGAGAATCATGTTCAATCCCGGTGCTGGTGAACCACGAGTATTCAGCGATTCTAGCCGTGTCGGTGACGAAAAACACCCGGCAGCGGCCCGACAGCAGCCTGTTTAACGCGCTGCCGCCCCATTTTCATGCGTCCGCAAGACCTGCGCGACCGCCGCGATGGCCTGCGCGACCTCGGCGTCGCCCGTCTGCCAATTGCACACCGAGACCCGCATGCAGCGCTTGCCGCGCCAGGTCGTGTTGCTGAACAGGGCCTCGCCGCCGGCCAGCACGGCATCGCTGACCGCATCCGTCCGAAGATCGTGATCGCTCTCGGTGGCGCCCGGCGAGGCATCGAGAAAACGCACCAGCCCCTGGTTGATCGTCGGTTCCCACACCAGTTGCGCGCCGGGCAGGGCGGCGATGCCGGTCACGAGCGCGTGCGCGGCCGCGCAGCAGCGCTCGACCATGGCGGCGACGCCGTCGCGCCCGAGTTCGCGTATGGCGGCATAGGCAGCCACGCCGCGTCCGCGCCGCGACCATTCCGGATTCCAATCCTTGGGCTCGCGCACCTGGTCGTTGTGGGCGACATAACTGGCTTCGTAGGACATCGCGCGGCGGTGCGCATCGGCGTGGGCGATAAAGGCAAATCCGCTGTCGTAGGGGACGTTGAGCCACTTGTGGCCGTCGGTGGCCCAGGAATCGGCATGCGCCACGCCCGCCAGCAGATGGCGGTAACGCGCGCTGGCGTTGGCCCACAGGCCGAAGGCGCCGTCCACGTGGACCCAGGCGCCGTAGCGGTGCGCCAGCGGAATGAGCTCGGCGAAACAATCGTAGGCGCCGATATTGAGGTCGCCCGCCTGCAGCAGCACGATGACCGGTGCGCCGGCGGCCTCGATCAGCGCCTGCTGCAAGCTCGCCGCGTCGAGCTGGCCGGCCGGGTTGACCGGCAGGCCAATGACCGCGCCCGTACCCAGGCCCAGCAAGCGGGCCGCGCGCGAGATGCTGCCATGGAACTGGTCGCCGCTCAGGATGCGCACCCGTGGCGCGCCGCACAGGCCGTTTCGTTCCACATCCCATCCACGGCGCGCCAGCAGCGCATTGCGCGCCGCCGCCAGGGCGGTCGCGTGCGCCATCTGGCAGCCGCTGGTCAGGGCGAAGCTGGCGTCGTGCGGTAAGCCGAGCAATTGCTTGAGCCAGCCGCCGCAGACCTCTTCGATCACGGTCACGGCCGGCGCGCAGGCAAACGTGGCGGCGTTCTGGTCCCAGGCGCTGGTGAGCCAGTCGGCCGCCAGCGCAGCCGGCAAGGCGCCGCCGATCACCCAGCCGAAAAAGCGCCCGCCGGCGCTGCCATTGATGCCGCCGGCCGTGTCGGCGGCCAGTTCGTCGATCACTTGCGCGGCCGGCAGGCCGGCGTCGCCCAGCGGCCGGGACAAGCGGGCGCGCAGCATGTCGAGGCTGGCGCGGGCGCCGACAGGTTGCTGCTCCAGATGGTCCAGGTGGGCCAGGGCGTGGCCGAGGGCGGCTTCCAGTGCCGGGCGAAACGGGGAGAGGGTAGTCATGGCGGTGTGCGAACCTTGTTCAATGTGCGAGCCCCAGCGTAAAGCCCGCACCCGTTGCGCGCAAACGATCTGTTGCCGCTGTCACGTTAGCTGGGCTAAAGTGAAGCCATGCACATTCCGCTCCAGAACTTCTATACTTTCTTTGTCGTTTGCCGCGCCGGCAGCATGAAAGAGGCCGCGCGCCAATTGCATGTGAGCGCAGGCGCCATCAGCCAGCGCATGCGCGCGCTGGAATTGCGGCACGGCCAGCGCCTGTTCGAGCGCACCCGGACCGGCGTCACGCCGACCGCGGCCGGCGCGGCCTTGTATGCGGAACTGCGGGAGGCGTTCCAGCAGATCGAAACCGTTGCGCGCCGCGATGTGCCCGATGACGCCGCGCGGCAACTGGTGGTAAGCGTGATGCCGTCGTTCGCGTCCGGCTGGCTGTTGCCGCGGCTGGGCGACTTTGCCAGGCGCCATCCGGCCGTCTCGCTCTCGATCGACAGCGATGCGCGCGTGGTCGACCTGAAAAGCGAGGCGGTCGATTTCGCCATCCGCCACGGCCTGGGAAGTTATCCGGGGCTCGCATCGCGCTGGTTGATGGCGCCGGCGATGATCGTGGTCGGCGCGCCGGCCTTGCTGGACGCGGGGCCGCCGATTCGCTGCCCGGCCGATTGCCTGGCCTATCCGCTGCTGCATGAGCGCGAACGCCAGGATTGGACCTTGTGGCTGCAGGCGCACGGCAGCGCATCGCCCGGGGCGCGGCGCGGCCTGTCGTTCAGCGACGAACATCTGCTGGTGCGCGCCGCCAGTGAAGGGCAGGGGCTGGCGCTGGTGCGCGATATCTACGCCGGCGCCGACCTGGCCAATGGCCGCCTGCGCAAGGCGCTGGAGCAGCAATGGCCGACCCGGTTCGGCTATTACCTGGTCGGTTTGCCGGACAGCTTCGCCGCCTCGGGGTCGCGCGCTTTCGTGGAATGGATTGAAGCCGAAGCGGCGCGCTCGCCGGCCGTGCCGGCAATCTCGCGGTAGCGCTAACAGCGCCAGCGCGGCGTGCCGCCCCTGCCAAGCTCATCAATTACATGGCACAATCGCGCCCTCGGTGCCAAAGGCACAACATCCGCGTGAATCGTTCCCATGTCTGAACAACAAATTGTCATCGCCGGCGGCGGCGTGTCCGGCCTGTACTGCGCCATCCGCCTGGCCGAAGCCGGGCACCAGGTGCTGATCCTGGAAGCGTCGTCCGATCGCTGGGGCGGGCGCATCGAAACCGAAGACATGGACGGCTTCATCGCCGAATATGGCCCGATGCGCTTCGAGCCGACCCTGCAGCCGCGCTTCGCCCGGCTGTGCGCCGAGCTGGGCGTGGGCCTGGTCGATTTTTCCGGACCCTCGGCCGATGAAATCAGCGTGCCCGACAGCCAGTTGCCGCCCGAAGAACAGGGTTTGAACTCGCTGCAGCTGCTCAAGCGCGGCATCATGCTGGTGATGGGGCGCGACCCAAGCGACCAGACCTGGATCGACGGCTTGACCGAAGCCGACTACAACCGCCTGCGCCGCCACGCGCAGCTGCACGGCCATCCGCTGTGGGCCACCGGTTTCTGGAACGTGATGTCGGGCAACGGCATCCTCAGCCACCGGGCGCTGGTCAAGCTGCGCGACACCGGCACCTTCTATCACATGATCCCGGAGAACCTGAACGCGATCGAATGGATCATCTGGTGGCTGCGCGCGCTCAAAACCGTGGGCCAGAAGCTGGCCAGCATCGCCGGCGGTTCGGCCAAGCTGACCGATGGCCTGATGGCCAAGATCCGCAGCCTGCCCAACATCACCCTGGCCGGCGGCCACACCCTGCTTGGTTTTCGCCCCACGGGCCTGGGCCAGGCCGGCATGGAGCTGGACGTGCGCACCAAGAACGACACCATCAAGCTGCCGGCCGCGCGCCTGATCCTGGCGCTGCCGCGCATGCCGCTGGTCAAGCTGGCGCAGCATCTGCCGGAGCACATCGCCACCCATCTGGATGCCGTCAACGGCTTTCCGATGCTGAAGATTTTCTTTGTGAGCAATGCGCCCTGGTGGGATTACGACCAGCCGCCGCAGCAGTACGCGAATTGCCTGCCGACCCGCGAAGTGCATTATTTCCGCCGTCCGCAGGGACGCGACCTGGACGGCCACGGCATGGTGCTGCTGTACATGGACCGCCCCTCGACCGAGTTCTGGCGCCATTACCTGAGCGAGCCGGACAAGCACGACCGCGCCGAAGTCGACCAGGACGCGCGCATCGTCGACGCCTTCGCCCTGTTCGTCGCGCGCGACGTCAAGCGCCTGCTGGAAACGAACGAATCGCACCTCAAGCTCAACGACCATTCGAAGGCGGTGTTCCGCGACCAGACCCTGGCCCAGGCCACGGCCTACATCAAGAATTCGATCATCACCTACGGCATCCGCGACTGGGCAAGGGCGCCCTACGGCGCCGCCAACCACGGCTGGCAGCCGGGCGTGCGCTCGTGGAAAGTGATGGATGCCTTCAAGGCCTTCGACTTCGGCAGCGGCGCCAAAAATGTGCACATCGTCGGCGAAGCGTATTCGGATTACCAGGGCTTCGTGGAAGGCGCCCTGAACAGTTCCGAGCTGGCGCTGGAAGCGATTCTGCAGGGGCGTTAAAGCGCGTCGCCAGCCGGAAAATTGGCATTCCGGCTACGTGCGCTTCCGTACGGACGGCCCCGCCTGGCGCGGGCAGAATAGCCTTATTCGATTGCAATGCCCCGGCTCCGGCCGGCGCACTTCCGTTTGAGGCGCGGCTCTAAACGCCGCGCCGTCTTTTTTGCGTCGTGCCTCGCAATGGCCGTCGTCCGCGCACGATCACGCTTCATCTCAAGGAATACCACCATGTCATTCAATCACGTCGTCGTCTGGCTCGACCAGGCCGAAGCACACGTTATCCATTTTACGCGCGATGCCGCCGAGTCGGAAGTCATCAAGACCGCCTCGGTCCACTCGCAGCATAAAAAAGCCGGCGTCGATGCCAGCGTCGAATCGGAAAAGAATCCCGAGTACTTGAACGAGATCGCCGCCGCCATCGAAGCGGCCCAGGAAATCCTGATCGTCGGCCCGGGCCAGGAAAAATTGGTCTTCATCAAGCACCTGGAAAAGCAGCACGCGGCAATCGCCGCCAAGGTGGTCAGCGTCGAAACGGTCGACCATCCGAACGATGGCCAGCTGCTCGCGTATGCGCGCAAGTATTTCGTCAAAGAAGGCATCATGCATTAAGCATGGCGCAGTAAGCTTGACGTAAAAAAAACCGGGAGCGCCGTTAGCGGGCGCTCCCGGTTTTTTTACGCCCCGATGTTTTACGTCCCGATGATTTACGTCCCGATAGCGGGCCCGCGCAGCTTAGGCGTGCGCCGCGTCGAGCTTGAACACGCGCACCACGTCGGCCAGCTGGGCCGCCTGGTTCTGCATCGACTGGGCCGCCGCGGCGGCCTGTTCGACCAGCGCCGCATTTTGCAAGGTCATTTCGTCGAGCTTGACGATGGCCTTGTCGACGCTGCCGATGTCGGCGCTCTGCTCGCGCGTGGCCGACGAAATATCGTCCATGATCTGGCTGACGCGCTGCACGCCCTCGACCACTTCGCGCATGGTATTGCCCGCTTGCTCCACCAGGATCGTGCCGGTGCCGACCTTGGCCACCGAGTCGTCGATCAGCAATTTGACTTCCTTGGCCGCCGCCGCCGAGCGTTGCGCCAGGTTGCGCACCTCGCTTGCCACGACCGCGAAGCCGCGTCCCTGTTCGCCGGCCCGGGCCGCCTCCACGGCGGCGTTCAGCGCCAGGATATTGGTCTGGAACGCAATCCCATCGATCACCGCGATGATGTCCACGATCTTGCGCGACGAGGCATTGATCACGCCCATCGTCGCCACCACGCCGTCGACCGCTTCGCCGCCGCGCACCGACACTTCCGACGCTGCCCGCACCAGTTTGCCGGCGCTGGCCGCGTAGCCGGCATTGCGTTCGACCGAGCCGACCAGCAGGGCCATCGATGCGGCGACCTCGGCCAGCGCCGAGGCCTGGTGCTCGGTACGGCTCGACAGGTCGATATTGCCGGCCGCGATCTCGCTCGACGCCAGCGCCATCGATTCGGTGCCGTGCCGTACCTGCGAGACGATGCGGCTCAGGCTGTCGCGCATGGTCTTGATCGCAAACACCAGGCTCGACGGCACGGCCGATTGCACATTCACCGCATCCTGCAGTTGGCCCTCGGCGATGCGCTGCGCCACTTCGGTGGCGTAGGCCGGCTCGCCGCCGAGCTGGCGCAGCAGGCCGCGCACGATCAGAAAACCGACGCTGGTGCACACCAGCACCGACAGGATGCTGAGCGCGCCGATCCAGAGCGTCGCGCTGGCCGCCTGGCGGCCGGCCTCGGCGCTGGCCGCCTTGCTCTGCGCCTGGACTTTTTTCAGCAACACGTCGATATCGGCCACGATCTGGCGCCGCAGCGGGCTGCATTCGTTGACCAGGAACTGGCCGAAGGCGTCCATCTCGGCCTTGGCGCGGTACTGGCGCGGGCGTTCGAGTTCCTTCGCCATGGCCTGCAAGCCGGCTTTCACCCTGGCGAAATCGGCATCGGCGCCGAACACCGTGTCGAGCCGCGCCAGCGACGCCAGGTAGAGCGCCTTCTGCTGGTCGACGATGTCCAGTTCCCTGGTGGCCGCGCCGTTGTCGACGAAGATGAAGGCATTGCGCGCGGCGATGCCGGTCTGGTCCAGCGCTTCGCGCGCCACGTACAGCGGGTCGAGCTGCTCGTCGGTCACTTTGTTGAGGCTGACGACATCATGCTCGACATTATTCATTTGTACGACGGCAAAAATAGCCAGTCCGAGCGTAATGGAAAGCATCAGGGCAAAGGCGCTGTAGAGTTTGGTAGCAATTTTCATGTTGGCGAAGGTGACGTGGGTCGAGCGGTGCAAAATCAAGGGCGTCGCTCAACCAGGCAACAGTGTGAGCACGCGAAAATTGATGAATCTGTTGATATTTTGCACGTTAACTTTCCTAAAATCAACAAATATTTGACGATAATGCCGATGTGGCGTCGGCAAGCGTGTATTTTCACCACGTTCGTCAATTTCGTTAAATGTATTCTTGAGGAAATCAAAATTGCGCGTTACACTTCATTTTTCTTAAAAGCAATTGATATGTCCGGCCTACCCTCAGCGACTTCCGATCCTGTCATGACCACCAGCGACGCCGCCCGCCTCTTGGGCGTGGCCACCAGTACGGTGCAGTTGTGGATGGAAAGCGGGGCGATTGCTTCATGGAAGACGCCGGGCGGTCATCGCCGCGCGTTGATGAGTTCGGTGCTGCGGATGACCCGGCCGGCCCAGTCCGCCGCCACGCCGCACGCGAGCCCGGCCGTAGCGCTGGCGCCCGAATTCACCGTGCTGGCCGACCCGCCGTATCCGGTGCCGGAGCAGGAGCAGTTGCGCCTGTCCGCGCTGGCGGCGTTGCAGCTGGTGCCCTCGGCCGCGGAGGAGCGCTTCGACCGTATCGTGCGCCTGGCGTCGCTGGTGACCGATTGCCCGATCGCGCTGATCACCTTGCTGACGGCGCAGCGCCAGTGGTTCAAGGCGCGGGTCGGCCTGAAAGCGGCCGAAACGCCGCGCGAATGGGCGTTCTGCAGCCACGCCATCCTGCAGCGCGAGCCGTTCATCGTCGAAGATGCCTTGCAGGACGCGCGCTTTCGCCACAATCGGCTGGTGACGGGCGCGCCGGAGATCCGCTTTTACGCGGCGTTTCCTTTGGTCGGGGTGAACGACCTGGCGCTCGGTACCTTGTGCGTGATCGACCGCGAGCCGCGCCGGCTCAAGAGCCGCGAGCTGCAGGGCCTGGAAGACCTCGCCAATATGGCCATGCGCGAACTGAACACGCCGCCGCGCGCCTAGGCCGAGGCCACATCGTCGCCGAAGACCCCCGCCAGGCCGGACGCGTCGAGGCTGCGCTCGAACCACAGTTCGAGTTCCGCTTGCGTAGCCGTGGCGATGCGCTGCGCCGCCGCCTCCGGCAAGTCGCCGAAGCGCTTGCGCAACAGATGCGTGAGCATGCCGCGCAGCGCTACAACTTGCCCTTCCGCGTTCCCCTTCTGAAAGCCGATATCTTCGAATTCCTCGGCCCAGGTTGCAAATTTGCGTTCCATGTCGGCCACCTCCTCTAGACTGTCAAACGCGAACGATGCCGGTTCGCCGCGCCTGCTTGCCAGGCTCTCCAGCCAGACCTCGACCGAGCGCATCAGGCTGGTCTGGGGCGCGTCCTTGAACCAGGTCACCAGCGCGGGCAATACCTTGTTTTGGATCTCGGAAGCGCTCGATAGTTCCATCCGAAACAGCAGCGCCAGCAGGGTGGCATTCGCTTCCAGCGCCGCCGTGTCCAGGCGCTGCTGGTCGATCAGCACATAGCGCTGGGATGGCTGGAACGGCGCCAGTTCGGCCGGCGCGTCCATGAGCAGCGTGGCAAGGTCCATGCTGGCGCTCCAGCGCGGCACGCCGTTGTAGAACACCAGCGGCAACACCGGCGGCAACAGCAAAGGCGGCGGCAGCTGATGCCGCTTGACGAGGCCCTGGCACAGCAAGCCGACATAGTTTTGCATGCGCAGCGCCATCCAGCGGTCCACGCCGGACTGAAATTCGAGCAGGATATATACGTACAAGAATTGCTCGCCGATCCGCACGCGCCAGACGATGTCGTTCTGGCGTGCCGCCAGGCGCTCGCTCACATACACCGGATCGACCGGTTCGAAGGACGACAGCGCGATATTGTCGAACAGCTTGAAGGGCGTGAAGGTCGTGACCAGCTCGCGCACCAGCTCCGGATGGGCGAACAGCGAACGGTAACCGAGATCGTGATGGGCAGGCATGAGGCATTCTAGCCAGCGAACCGGCCCGGCCTTTGCGCTGCGTCAGGCGTGCGCGGCACCGCCGGGCAGCTGCTAGTCCTGGCCGGACCGCTCCAGGCGCGCGGCGCGCGGCGCACCGGTGGGCACATGGCGCAGCAGGTAGATCGTCACGCCGATGCCGATACACACAAGCATCAGGGTCAGGCCGGTGCGTTGCAGGCGCAGCATCGAATACCCCAGCGAGGCCCACATCAGCACGATGATGGTGATCTTGGCGCGGCGCGGAATGCCGCGCCCCTGTTCGAAATCGCTCAGGTAGCTGCCGAAGACCTTGTTCCCCAGCAGCCAGGCATGCAGGCGCGGCGAGCCGCGCACGAAGCAGGCCGAGGCGAGCAGCAGGAAGGGCGTGGTCGGCAACAGCGGCAGGAAAATACCAAGGATGCCCAGCAGCACGGCGAGGCAACCGACGATGTTCAGCAGCAGTTTCATGTGGAATCCTTGGTCGCCGTGGAGGAGGGCGCTGCCGGTGTCGAACCTGCCGCGAGCGCGCATCCTACCACCTGGCCGCCGGCGCTACGAATACGGGCGCGTGGCCGTCATGCGTTCCCAGAGGCGTTCGAGCAGTCCTTGCATGAACGATACCGTCCTGTTGACGACCGATCTGTACGCCAGCGCAAAGACCGGCGCCGGCGCGACGCGCACGCGCGGGGCCGCAGGGCGCAGCGACGGTGGCGCCGCGGCAGCCACCTTGGCCGCCGCTTTCTGCGCCGAGCGCGACGGTTCTTTCTCGACGCTGCAGTTGCAGCCGAGCAGGTGCATGGTGGCGACCAGGCGCTGCGCGCTTACATGGTCGAGCCGGCTGCGAAGGATGGCGTTCGGCGTACCGAGCATCGCCACCGCCTGTTCGCGCGTGCACTTGAGCAGCGGCACCAGCTTGTCCAGCATCGCGCCCGTATTCACGTTTTTCTGGATGCTGGTGAGCACCACCCGGAAGCGTGCCGGACGGTACACCAGGCCGGCCTGGACATCGATCACCGTCAGCGACAGCGCGCCGGCGCGGCGCAGCACGAAGGACAGCACCTCGATATTCTTGTACGACAGGGTAATCACGCCGATGTCGCCGGTCAGGCAATCGATCAGCGGCGTGTCGCCCCACGGGCAGGCCGCCACGCTGGCGCGGCTGTAGGCCCCGCTCGACGCGCACGGATAGCGCGCCGTGATCGCTTCGTAAAACTGCAGCAGGCGCGCCGACGGCGGCAATTGCATCGAGGTATGCGCAAGCGTGTTGGCAAACCCCCGGACAGACAGATTGTCGGAAGGTACTGGCGGGACAACCACTTTCAAGATGTAGCTCATCTGAAAATATTGATGCTTGTAGGAAACGCGTAGTGTATGCCATTTGGCGCCCTGCGCGGAAGAAGCGCGCACCAGCGTGGCGCGATTGAAACAATCGGCGGTGAAACATCGCGCCGGGATGGCGCGGTCGGCAGGCTTGCACGGCAAAGGTAGCTTGCCGCCGGCGTGCGGCGGCTTGTGGCGTATCCGGCGCTTTTACACAGTCAATCTTGCTGGTTTGCACGAAAATAGGGCGCCCGATGGCGTTGCCGATGGTACATTGGAGGCACCGTCCGACCACCTTCCCAGTCCATGTTCAAGCGACCCGCCTGCCTCCTCGCGCTGATTGTTCCCTTCGCCGTGCCGCCCGCCGCCGGCGCGGCAGCACCTGCGGGCGCGGACCTGGTCATGATCGCGCCGCTGAACCAGACCATGCCGCTGGCGCAGTTCCGCAACGATAAGCTCAGCGGCGGCATCCTCAAGGACCTGGGCGACGCCATCGCGCGCCGGCTCGGGCGCGGCATCGCCTACGTCAGCGTGGCGAGCGAACAGGTCAGCGAAGCGCTGACGGCCGGCAAGGCCGATGGGATCTGTTACGTGCGCCCGTTCTGGATCGACGGGCACTACGACTGGAGCCGTCCGCTGATCGCGGACGCCGAGGTGGTGGCGTCGGCGCAGGACGCGCCGCCGGTGCGCTCGCTGGCCGACCTGCGCGACCGCCCGGTCGGCACGGTGGCCGGCTACCGCTATCCGCGCGTCGAGCAGGTGCTGGGATTGCGCTTCCAGCGCAGCGAATCGGCCACCATGGAAGACAATTTGCGCAAACTCATGGCCGGCAGCGTGCGCCATACCGTGATCGGACAGTCGACCATGGCGTACCAGATGCGCATCAACAAGGCCCTGAAGCTGCGCCAGGACCTGGTGTATGCCTCGTTCAAGGCGCAGTGCGCCTTCTCGAAAAAGGCGAAGGTGCCGTTCGAGGAGCTCGACCAGGCCATCAACAGCCTGATCGCGGACGGCAGCGTGGACGCCATCCTGGCGCGCTACCGCTGACGGCAGCGCAGCAGCTTGGAAGTAGCGGCTTAGAAGTAACTGAGGCCCATGGCGCGCTTGACTTCGTCGGCCGTGCCGGCCGCCACTTCGCGCGCGCGCGCCGTGCCTTCCTTGAGGATCTGCATCACGTGGCCGCGGTCCTTTTCCAGCTCGGCGCGGCGCGCGCGGATCGGCGCCAGGAATTCCTGCAAACACGCTTCCAGGCGCGCCTTGACGATGCTGTCGGCCAGGCCGCCGCGCTGGTAATGCGCCTTCATCTCGGCCAGCGCCTCTTTTTCAGGGTCGAAGGCGTCCAGGTAGGCGAACGCGATATTGCCTTCGATATGCCCGGGATCGGCCACGCGCAGGTGCAGCGGGTCGGTGTAGACCTTCTTGACGGCCGCGCGCACTTCGTCGGCGGTGGCCGACAGGTTGATCGTGTTGCCGAGCGACTTGCTCATCTTGGCCTTGCCGTCGATGCCCGGCAGGCGGCCGATTTCCGGCACCAGCGCCTTCGCTTCGACCAGCACGTCCTTGCCGGCGATGCGGTTAAAGCGGCGCACGATTTCATTGGTCTGCTCGATCATCGGCACCTGGTCTTCGCCGACCGGCACCAGCACCGCCTTGAACGCGGTGATGTCGGCCGCCTGGCTGGCCGGATAGGTCAGGAAGCCGGCCGGAATGTCGCGCTCGAAGCCGCGCAGGCGGATTTCTTCCTTCACCGTCGGGTTGCGCTCCAGGCGCGCCACCGTCACCAGGTTCAGGTAGTAAAACGTCAGTTCGGCCAGTTCTGGAATCTGCGACTGGATCAGGATGGTCGACTGGGCCGGATCGATCCCGGTCGCCAGGTAGTCGAGCGCGACTTCGATGACGTTGCGCTGGACCTTGGCCGGGTCGTCCATGTTGTCGGTCAGCGCCTGGGCGTCGGCCAGCATGATGAACTGGCGGTAGTCGCGCTGGTAGGTCACGCGGTTGCGCAGGCTGCCGACGTAGTGGCCGAGGTGGAGCGGGCCGGTCGGACGGTCGCCGGTCAGGATGATGGGTGCTGCGGTCGATGCGGGTGAAGACATTTCGATAGTCCTTGGGTGGGTGCCCCTATCGGAAAACGCTCATGAAAAACGCCGCCCAATCGAGGCGGCGTTCATGGAAAACACATGATGGTGCAAGCGCCGCGCGATGTCAGCGCAGCCACCAATTCAAATACCGGGCATGTGAGTTAAACGTTGTCATGCTCGTATCGTCGCAGTTTTGGGCGCCCGTGTCAATCCGTGGGGCCGGGCCGGGCCGGGCCGGGCAGGCCGCGTTCGCAACCTGCTCGTCGCCATCATGCTTGTCCGATCGCATGGCGCAGCGCGGCGCGCGCCAGCAGGCGGGTCGAGTCGAGCGTGGGCAGGGGCGAATTGCTGTTGTTCATGATTAGCGGAATTTCCGTGCAGCCCAGCACGACCGCGTCGCAGCCGCCATCCTTCATGCGTGCGATGGTTTTTTGGAAATAAGAAACCGCCGCCGGCCGGCATTCGCCGTTGACCAGCTCGTCCATGATGATGCGGTTGATTTCCATCCGCGCCGCCAGGCCCGCGCGTACCGTGGCCAGGCCGTGCGCGGCGAAGCGTTCGGGATAGACTTCGCTCTCGACCAGCGAGCGGGTGCCGGTCAGGCCGACGCGCCGGTAGCCGCGCGCGCGCGCTTCTTCGGCCACCACGTCGGCGATGTGCAGCCAGGGCAGGGGCGAGCGCGCCAAGATGGGCGCCAGCGCCTGGTGGATCGTGTTGTCGGGGCAGATCAGGAAATCGGCGCCGGCGCTGGCCAGCTTGTGCGCCGACGAGAGCATCAGTTCGCCCACGCCATCCCAGTCGTCGGCGTCGATGCAGCGCATGTAGGCCGCCAGCGCGTGCGAATGCAGGGTCAGCTGCGGATGCTCGTATTGGCCGAGCTGGCGCGCGCCCTCGTGGCAGATGGTACGGTAACATAGCGCCGCCCCCTCGGCCGAGCAGGCGACGATGCCGATATGCAGTTCGCTGGTGTGCGTATCCATGTGATTCATCGTAGCACTATGTGGCTCACTATGTGGCGCACTATGTGGTGCACAAACGTTTTGTTACCTCGAAATTCTTGTCGGCGCTGTCGCGTGGCACTTACAATTCTTCCTCACCCTCACTTTTGCCCGGATTCACGATGAATGCCCGCCTTGTTTGCCGTCTCGCCACCATCCTCCTGCTGCCAGCCGTGCTGAGCGGTTGCGGCGTGATGGCGGCGCCTTGCCGCGTCGGTTCGGCCGTGATCAAGATGGTTCCCGTGGTCGGGCATGTGGCGGCGCTGCCGACCGACGCCTGCGCCGCGGTCATCGATCCTTGACGCGCTTGTCGAGGCGCCTGGTCCGGCGCCGCTTGCCGGCGCCGCAGGCGGGCCGCTGAGCATGGAACAGCACCTGCGCCGCCACTGGCTCGCTTCGCTCCTGCTCGGCGCTTTTTTACTGCTGGTAATCTGGGCCGCGATGGCACCGATCCGTCCGGGCAGCCGCGATTTCCTGCTCGACATTCCCGAACACGCCGCCGAACGCCGCCGTGCCGGCGACCGGGCCGAGGTGCTGCCGCCGGTGGTGCGCCTGACCGTCGGCTTGCGCGACGTGCTGCTGCTGAGGAACAGCGACAGCGTGCCGCACCAGGTCGGCGGCCTGCGCCTGATGCCGGGCCAGCAATTCCGCCTGCCCTTCGAACGCGCCACCGAATTGCAGCTGCCGTGCAGCGCGCGCGTCAGCGGCCAACTGACGGTGCTCGTCAGCATGCATCCGAATCCCGGCCCGGACCGCCTGCGCTGGCGCCTGTACGCATTCGAACAGGCATTGCGCGGTTACGCCATCAAGGGGCCGCCGGAGCGTAGCTGACGCGCCGCACTTCGCGCAGGCGGCCGTTTTTCAGCTTGCCTTCCACCAATTCATCGCCGAGCAGCGCAAACATGCGTCCCTGCACGAACAGCGGGCGGGCGTTGCCGTACCAGTCCGCGCAGGGCGCGTTGCACGCCGCCTCCCCGGGCGCGCCGTGCTGGGCCTTGAGCGCGCCCAGTTCGCGCAGCTTGAGCGCGGTGTTGCGCAGGTACAGCACGGAGGCGGCATCGGCTACCGCGCCGGTTACCGTATCACCTGCCGCGCCGGCTACCGCGCCGGCACTGCCGTCCGGCTGGCCGGCTTCCACGATCGCCAGGCTGAGCATGCCCTGGCCCGGACGCTGGGCGGCGTAATACGGTTCCTGGACCGGCGCCGGCGTTTCCTGGGCGTTCGGATGGACGTGGGTGCTGGCCAGGGTCGCTTGCTGGTCCTGTCCCAGCCCCAGCCTGATACTGCTCAGGTGCAGCGCGCTGCGCGCCTGGCCGGCCACCACCGCGTCGCTGCCCATGGCCGCGATGCGCTCGACCGGATGCGCCAGCTGCAGGCGCTGCAACCCGCCGGTACCGTCCCAGCGCAATGCGTACAGCGGCGCGCGGGCGTCGGCGGCCGCTGCCGCGCCGCCATACACCAGCCACGGGCCGATGAAGCGGTTGTGCATCGCCGCCAGGGAAAAATCGGGCAAGTCCTTGTAGTTGGCCAGGGGCGCGCGCTCGCTGCCGTCGGAAAACGCTTGCAGCGGCAGGCGCAGCAAGGCCAGCGAATCGGCGCCGGCCTGGCCGTGCCAGGAACGGCTGGCGCCGTCCGCGCCCACCAGCACGTTCAGGTGGGCGTCGCCGCTTTCATGGAAGGAAAACTGGTCGTGCGGCGCCCCGGCCACGCGCACCGCGCCCGGTGCGCCGCCGTTGACGGGCATGCGCAGCAGCGCGGCGCCGGCTTCGCCGGCATATGGGAGCGTCCAGACGTACACCGCTTCCGGCGCCATGTGGACGGCGCGCGCGCGCGGCGCCAGCACGGCGCTGGCGTCGCAGCGCAGCGCGCGTGCGGCCAGGTCGCACACGGTCACGCTGTGCA
>DASVVC010000082.1:0-32727 GCA_036386755.1 Telluria sp. | reverse complement strand
GTAGCAGGCACTTACCATTTTTTCACGAGCGTCAGTCGCAGCGAGCGCGATTCGATCGGGTGGAAATGCACGTCCTCGCGCACAGCCGTTTCGCCGGCCAGGCGCGACGCATAATAATAGGCGATCGCCGAATCGCGCCGGTTAGTCAGGTTGAAGCCTTCGATCTCCAGCAGCAGGCCGTTGGCGAGGCGGTAGCCGATGCGCCCATTCATGGTGGTGCTGCCCGGCGCGCGCACGCTGTTGTCTTCGATGAGCGCACGCGCGCCCACGTAGCGCAGGCGCAGCGCGCCGGACCAGGGCCCACGGTCGAGCGTCAGCGCGAACTGGCCCACGCCTTCGACCGCGCCGGCGATGCGGTCTTCGCCCGCAGCCACGCCCGCGCCGCGTGCGCGCGCTTTGGCGAACGCCAGGTCCAGGTCGAGCGAGAGCCATTTGAAGGGCTTCCAGTAGTTCGACAGCTCGATGCCGGTACGGCGGCTGGCGGGACCGGCTTCGGTATTGCCGGCGTCGCCGACGTAGACCAGTTCCGACGCCATGTCGAGCCGGTACAGCGACAGCGCGCTTTGCACCTTGGGCACAAGTTCGCTGCGCACCCCCACTTCCAGTCCGCGCGTGCGCGCCAGGCCAGGTGCGGGCGACGTGCGCTCCACCGTGCCGCGCGCATCGTTGCTGTGAAAGCCGTGGCCGGCGTTGAGGTACCACTCGGTCTGCGCCCATGGGCCGAAGATCAGGTTCAGCGAAGGACTGAGCTGGTGGTCGCGCGCATGCGCCGCGCCGCCGGCATCGCGCGCATCGAAGCGGTAGCTGTCGGTGCGCAGGCCGGCCCTGCTCCGTACCTTCTCGCTCCAGCGCACCTGGTGTTCGGCGAACAGGCCAAGGCTGGACTCGAGCACGTGGTCTTCGCGCGTTGTGGAGAGGCGCTCGCGCCGGCGCGTGTTGTACAAGCCGTTGAAGATATTGTCGTTCTGGAGCTGCAGGCCGAGCGTCACGTCCGAATTGATGCCGATGCCGGTGCCGTGGCCATGCCAGGTGTGGGTCGCGTCAACGCCACTGGTCACGCGCCGGTCCGGCTGGCTGAACTGGTCGCCGTTGACCGGGTCGTTGAGAAAATACGTGAAGTTCGAATACAGGTCGAGCTGGTTGCGGATGACGTAGGCATTGACCTTCGAAGCCTGGTCGGCGCCGGTGCGGCGCCACACGCCGGAAATGCTGTAGCGGCGCGCCTGGCCGCCGTCGCTGTCGTCAATGGCGTCGAAGCGGCCAAGACTACCGCCGTCGACGGCGCGCTGGGGAATCTGGTCGGTCGCATTCCAGCTGGCGCGGTAGGCCATGGCGCTGATACTGAAACCGTTGTTGGCGTAGCCCTGGCTGTAACGCAGCACGGCATTGACCTTGCGGTAGTCGTCCGGGCGGGTAAAGGGGCCGTCATTGTGCAGCACTTCCAGCGCGTACAGCAGGTTGCCGGCGAGCGCCTCGGGCGAGCCGGCCAGCAGGGCGCGGCCAAAGCCATTCTGGCCGATGCTGGCGCTGGCAACCGTTTGCGCCAGCCGGTTGGCGTAGGTGATCGACGCCGCGCCTGCCGAGGCGAAGTCGCCGTCGCGCGCCGAGTACGGGCCTTTGCGGTAATCCATGCGTGCGGCCAGCTCCGGAATCAGAAAATTGAGGTCGGTCCAGCCCTGGCCGTGGGCGTGGCTGCGCTGGTTGACCGGCATGTCGTCGACGCTGGTGCGCAGGTCGGTGCCGTGATCGAGGTTAAAGCCGCGCAGGAAAAACTGGTTGGCCTTGCCCTCGCCGCTGTGCTGGGTGGCGATCAGGCCGGGTACCGCTTCAAGCAGTTCGCCCGGGCGGTAGACGGTGCGCATTTCCAGCTGCTTTTGATTGACGCTGCCGGCATTGGCCGAGTCGGCGATGCCCAGCTGGCTGGCGCGCGAGCCGTCGATCAGCACGCGCTGTAACACCAGGTCGTCGGCGTGCGCGGCCGCGTGGCACAGCATGACGGACAGGGCGATCGGGGTAAGGCGTAAAGCTGCTTGCATGGTCACGGTAGCTGCTGTTCTTTTTTGTTGCGCTCGAACGTGAGAGTGCCGACGATACCAGCGCGGTTGATGTTGACGGTATTGACCTGGTCGGGCAAAAAGTCGGACAGGACGTTGTCGTGCACGCGCACGGCGGCCGCCAGCGGCGTTTTTTCCACTTCCTGGTAGATCACCACGCTCTCGACGCTGGTGGTCACGCCGACCCAGCGCAGCGGCAGGCGCGCCCTGTCCGCACCCAATAAATAGAACTGCTTGTCGACGTACTTGCGCAGCACCGCTTCATCGTGCGGGTCGGACAGGTCGAACTGGCGCTGGTACAGGTTGGCCAGTAGCGCCTCGATATCGTGCGCCATGTAGGTGTGCACGACTTCGATGCTGCCGGTGTTCTGGTTGAACGAGATGTCGGTGATGCCCGCATGGAAGCGATGCGCCTGCGCTCCCAGGCAGGCGCAGGCCAGCAGCGCGCCGAGCATGAGGCGACGCTTCATTGCACGGCCTTGCTATCCCTGGATTTCAAAGGCGTGTTGAAGTCCTTCATCAGGTCATCCTTGGTACGGTCGGTCTTGAACAGCTCCAGGCGCGATGGCGTGATTCTCCTCGGCCAGGCGTTGTTACTCACGTCCGTGTCCGCCGTTTCCCAGTAGGGGTCCTGGGTCAGGCCGACCATCGGTTCATCGGTGACGATCAGCTTCGTGATCTTCTTCGACGAATAACGCCATACTTCGGCCGGAATGCGCTCGATGTTTTTTTTGCCGGACTTGAGTTCGATTTCCAGTACCAGCGGCGTCACCAGCCCGCCGATATTGGAAAAATCGACCAGGTACAGGTGCTTGCCCTTGGCCAGCAGCGCTTTTTCCCAGTCCTCCAGGCCTTCCACGGCTTCCTGGTACTTGTTGCGGTCCTTGTTGGTGACCGTGAAGTCGTCATGTTCGTTGTAGAAGTCCTTCAGTTCCGGATGCGCGTCGATGCGGCGCGGCGTGCCCTTGTCGCGCTGGGCGGTCACCGACACCGGCTCGGCATCCTTCTGCGACTTCTTCCAAGCTTTTTCTATCTCCGGATTCTTGGTGCTTACACCGTATTCGGTGATGCCGTCGACGCTGACATCAACCGCGTCGGTGGTGTAGAACCAGCCGCGCCAGAACCAGTCCAGGTCCGTGCCGGAGGCGTCTTCCATGGTGCGGAAAAAATCGGCTGGCGTCGGGCGCTTGAACTTCCAGCGCTGCGCGTACTCGCGGAAGGCGAAGTCGAACAGCTCGCGGCCCAGCACCGTCTCACGCAGCACGATCAGCGCGGTGGCCGGCTTGGCATAGGCATTGTTGCCACGCTGGAGGACCGATTCCGAGTTGGTCATCACCGGCACCTGGTTCTTGCTGCGCATGTAGTCGACGATGGCGCGCGGGTCGCCGCGCGTGTCCGGGAAGTCGTCTTCCCAGGCGCGTTCGGACAGGTACTCCAAAAAGCTGTTGATGCCCTCGTCCATCCAGGTCCACTGGCGCTCGTCGGAGTTGACGATCATCGGAAAATAGTTGTGGCCCACTTCGTGGATGATCACGCCGATCAGGCCATACTTGGTGCGCCGCGAGTAGGTCAGTTCACCGGTCTTCTTGTCCTTGGTCGGACGCGGACCGTTAAACGAAATCATCGGGTACTCCATGCCGCCCACCGGGCCGTTGACCGAAATGGCGATCGGGTACGGATAGTCGAAGGCGTACTTGTTGTACTGCTCGATGGTATGGATGATGGCCTGGGTCGAATAGCGCTCCCACAGCGGGTTGCCTTCCTTCGGATAGTAGGACATCGCCATCACGTCGGTATCGCCCTTCTTGTAGCCCTGCGCATCCCAGATGAACTTGCGGCTGGTGGCAAAGGCGAAATCGCGCACGTTCCTGGCCTTGTAGTGCCAGGTCTTGCTGGCGCCGCTGCGCGATTTTTCGGCCGCTTCCGCTTCCTTCTGCGTGACGATGATCACCGGTTTGCTGCTGGTGCGGGCCTGTTTCAGGCGTTCGCGCTGGGTCGCCGTCAACACGTCGCCCGGATTCTGCAGTTCGCCCGTGCTGGCCACGATATGGTCGGCCGGGACGGTCAGTTCGATATCGTAGTCGCCGAATTCGAGCGTGAATTCGCCGTCGCCGAGATACTGCTTGTTCTGCCAGCCGGCCGCGTCGTAGTAGGCGGCCATGCGCGGATACCACTGCGCCACTTCGAACAGGTCGTTCTTGTCTTCCTCGAATTTTTCGTAGCCGGAGCGGCGCCCCAGCACATTCATTTCGGGGATGTTGAAGTTCCACGCCATCTTGAACGAGAAGCGCGAACCGGGCTTCATCGGCTGCGGCAGGTCGATCCGCATCATGGTCTTGTTGATCGTGTACTTGAGCCGCTGGCCGCCGCCATCGGTCAACGCCGTGATATTGAAGCCGCCTTCAAAGGTGCGGCTCTCGACGATGAAGCGCATCGCCTCGAAACGCATGCCGTCCGCCTCGCTCGCCTTGCTCCACGCCTCGCGCGAGGGCACGGTGGAGATGGCGCGGTTGTCCGAATCGGCGCGGAACATGTTCTGGTCCAGCTGTACCCACAGGTAGGACAGGGTATCGGGCGAATTATTGTGGTACGTGACCGTGCCGCTGCCGTCGATGCGGCGCTTCGCTTCGTCGAGCGTGGCGCGCAGTTTGTAATCGGCGCGCTGCTGCCAGTAGGCCTGGCCAGGCGCGCCTGACGCGGTGCGCGTGATCCCGGGCGTGGGCAGCAGCTCGTCGAGCTGGCGGAACTTGTCGTCGAAGGCCGGTGCCGCCATGGCGGCGGCGCAGGCCAGGCAGGCCGCCAGGGCCAGGGAAAGGTGTTTGATGATCATTGGGCAGTGGTGGAGTGCAAAAAAAGTGGGCACCGAACGTGCCCAC
Organism: Telluria sp.; assembly: GCA_036386755.1. Classification (GTDB taxonomy): domain Bacteria; phylum Pseudomonadota; class Gammaproteobacteria; order Burkholderiales; family Burkholderiaceae_D; genus Telluria_A. The sequence goes on along the minus strand of DASVVC010000082.1, from coordinate 27,797 downwards.
CGTTGTTACTTGATTGTTACTTGGTCGTTACTGGGTTTTTCAGCGGCGTGTTGAAGTCTTTCATCAGGTCGTCCTTGGTGCGGTCGGTCTTGAACAGCTCCAGGCGCGATGGCGTAATCCTGCGCGGCCAGGCGTTGTTGCTGTTGTCGATATCGGCCGTTTCCCAATACGGGTCCTGGGTCAGCCCCACCAGCGGTTCGTCGGTGACGATCAGCTTCGTGATCTTCTTCGAGGAGTAGCGCCATACTTCGGCGGGAATGCGCTCGATGTACTTTTTGCCGGACTTGAGTTCAATTTCGAGCACCAGCGGCGTCACCAGCCCGCCGATATTCGAAAAGTCGACCAGGTACAGGTGCTTGCCCTTGGCCAGCAGCGCTTTTTCCCAGTCTTCCAGGCCTTCCACGGCTTCCTGGTACTTGTTGCGGTCCTTGTTGGTGACCGTGAAGTCGTCATGCTCGTTGTAGAAGTCCTTCAGTTCCGGGTGCGCATCGACGCGGCGCGGCGTGCCCTTGTCGCGCTGGGCCGTCACCGACACCGGCTCGGCATCCTTCTGCGACTTCTTCCAGGCTTTTTCGATCTCCGGATTCTTGGTGCTCACGCCGTATTCGGTGATGCCGTCCACGCTCACGTCAACCGCGTCGGTGGTGTAGAACCAGCCGCGCCAGAACCAGTCGAGGTCAGTGCCGGAAGCGTCTTCCATGGTGCGGAAAAAGTCCGACGGCGTCGGGCGCTTGAACTTCCAGCGCTGGGCGTATTCGCGGAAGGCGAAGTCGAACAGCTCGCGGCCCAGCACCGTTTCGCGCAGCACGTTCAGCGCGGCGGCCGGCTTGGCGTAGGCGTTGTTCCCGAACTGCAGCAGCGACTCGGAATTGGTCATGATCGGCACCTGGTCGCGCGAACGCATGTAGTCGACGATGGTGCGCGCTTCGCCGCGCGACTGCGGGTAGTTCTCTTCCCAGGCATTCTGCGCCAGGCCCTGGATGAAGGTGTTCAGGCCTTCGTCCATCCAGGTCCACTGGCGCTCGTCGGAATTGACGATCATTGGAAAATAGTTGTGGCCCACTTCGTGGATGATCACGCCGATCAGGCCATACTTGGTGCGCTTGGAGTAGGTCAGTTCACCGGTTTTCTTGTCCTTGACCGGACGCGGGCCGTTGAACGAAATCATCGGGTATTCCATCCCGCCGATCGGGCCATTGACCGAGATCGCCGCCGGGTATGGGTAGTCCAGCGAATACTTGTTGTACTGCTCGATGGTGTGGACGATCGCCTGGGTCGAATACTTTTCCCACAGCGGATTGCCCTCTTTCGGGTAGTACGACATGGCCATCGTGTCGGTGCCGCCCTTTTTGTAGCCCTGCGCATCCCAGATGAACTTGCGGCTGCTGGCGAAGGCGAAATCGCGCACGTTTTTTGCCTTGTAGTGCCAGGTGCGGGTGCCGCTGGCGCGCGACTTCTCGGCCGCTTCCGCTTCCTGCTGGGTGACGATGATCACCGGTTTGCTGCTGGTACGGGCTTGCCTGAGGCGCTCGCGCTGGGTCGCCGTCAAAACGTCGCCCGGGTTTTGCAGCTCGCCCGTGCTGGCCACGATATGGTCGGCCGGGACGGTCAGCTGCACGTCGTAGTCGCCGAATTCGAGCGTGAATTCGCCGGCGCCGAGAAACTGCTTGTGCTGCCAGCCATACACGTCGTAGTAGGCCGCCATGCGCGGGAACCAGTGGGCGATTTCGAACAGGTCGTTCTTGTCGTCGAATTTTTCGTAACCGGTGCGCCCGCCCTGGACCTTGGCATCGTTGATGTTGAAGCTGAAGTCGACGGAAAACGACAGGCGCGCGCCCGGCTTCATCGGCTGCGGCAGGTCGATCCGCATCATGGTCTTGTTGATCGTGTAGCGTAGCGGCTTGCCGTCCGCGCCCTTGACCGCGCCGATGGCAAAGCCGCCTTCGAAGCCGGGGCTTTCCAGGATCGAGCGCATGGCGTCGAAGCGCATGCCGTCGTCGTCGCTGCGGGCCTTGGCCCAGGCGTCGCGCGAGGCCACCGTGGCCGACATGCGCGCATCCGAATCGGGCCTGAAGATGTTCTGGTCCAGCTGCACCCACAGGTACGACAGGGTATCGGGCGAGTTGTTGTGGTAGGTGACCGTTTCGGTCGCGCTGATGCTGCGCTTGTTTTCATCGAGGCGCGCGCGGATCGTGTAGTCGGCGCGCTGCTGCCAGTAGGCGTGGCCGGGAGCGCCGGCCGCATTGCGGATCGTGTTCGGCGTCGGCAGCACTTCCTCGAGCTGGCGGAACTTGTCGTCGAACGGCTCCGCGGTCGAGGCGATGCCCGACACAAGGAACAGGGCAGCTAAGACCGGGATACGGATCATGTTTTTCCTGACTTTTCTCGTGAAAAAGAGGAAGTATTCTAAACGTACCGATTAGTCAATTGTTTCAGGGAATTGTAAAAAAGCTGAAACATACACGCGGGCGCACGCTATGATTGCCGGGGCCGATTGTTGCGGCTATGTTGCGGCGATAACGGCGCGGGGAGGCGTGGCGGAATGGACATGAATTTCAAGGCAAGCATCCTGATCGTGGATGGCGTATCCGACAACCTTGTACAAATGGAAGAGCTGCTGCAGGAGCGCTATCACGTGCGCCTGGCGCGCAGTGGCGAGGACGCGCTGCGCATTGCGCAGCAGGCGCCGCGGCCGGACCTGATCGTGCTCGGTGGCGCGCTGGCGGACGGCGACAGCCTGCGCGTGTTTCAGGGCTTGAAGTGCCAGGTCCTCAGTAGCGACACCCCGGTGATCATGCTCGTTCCCGACGATGGCGCGCAGCTGGAAGAGCGCGCGTGGCGCGACGGCGTGGCCGATGTGGTGCGGCTGCCGTTGTCGCCGGCGGCGCTGCTGGCGCGCGTGGCCACGCAGCTCAGGTTGCGCGCGGCGGACGGCATGCTGCGCGACCAGCATCGCCATTTCGAACATCTGGTGGCCGAGCGCGTGCGCGACGCCGGCTTGATGCAGGATGCCACGGTGCTGGCGATGGCGGTGCTGGCCGAGTCGCGCGATCCCGGCGTCGGCCAGCATCTGCTGCGCACGCAGCGCTACGTGACGGTGCTGGCGCGCGAGCTGCGCTTCGTGGCGGCCTACACGGCCGAACTGACCAACGACACCATCGCGCTGCTGCACAAGGCGGCGCCGCTGCACGATATCGGCAAGGTGGGCGTGCCCGATGCGATCCTGCTCAAACCGGGCAAGTTAAGCGACAGCGAATTCGAGCTGATGAAACTGCACACCGTGTACGGACGCGACGCGATTGCCGGCGTCGAACGCACGCTCGGCGGCAGCAACGGCTTTTTGCGCTACGCGCGCGAGATCGCCTATTCGCACCAGGAAAAGTGGGATGGTTCGGGTTATCCGCAGGGATTGGCGGGCGCAGCGATTCCGCTGTCGGCGCGGCTGATGGCGGTAGCCGACGTGTACGACGCCTTGACCACGGCGCGCGCGTACCGGCCCGCGTTCACGCACGAGACGGCGGTCGAGCTGATCCGCCAGGGCCGCGGCGAGCATTTCGATCCCGACGTGGTCGACGCGATGCTCGCCATCGAAGAACGCTTCACCGCCATCGCCGCCGAATTTCCTGCGCCCTGAAGCGGGGTCAGCGCTCTAACTTGCAACTCCGGGCACCAGAGGTGTTGCAAAACCGGGGACAGACCCCGGTTTTGCAACTAGGTGACGCTAAGCAATATTTCAATTGGATGCGTCGCATCAGGTTGACGTTGGGACGCCCTGGAATTGTTGTTGAGCCGCGCCACTTGTGCGATTTCCGCATGCCAATATGCTATAGTCAATACGCATACCCGGGCCGCGCCCGGCCTTCGGTACAACGTGGAGCGAACCGATGCGGACTCAAGGATTCCTGGCCTTTGCAGTCGGTATTTGTCTGACCATGTGGACCTGCGCTGCCGTGCTCGATGCGCAGCAGGCGCGCATCGCCGCCGCCTTCCAGCGCGACGCCGACAAGGTCGCCACCGACACCAACGTGCGCCTGCAAACCTATTTCGACATGCTGCTCAGTATCAAGGGCGCCTTCGCCGTCAACGACCAGGTCGACCGCGCGCAGTTCGCCCGCTTCGTGCGCGAACTAAATCTCACCGCGCGCTACCCCGGCTTCCAGGCCATCCAGTTCGTGCGCTATGTGCCGGAAGCCGACCTGGCCCGCTTCACCGAGTCCGTGCGGCGCGATACGCGCCTGGCCCCCGCGGGTTATCCAACCTTCGCCGTCCATCCGCCGGTGGCGCGCGCCGAGCACTTCGTCATCGAATACACCGAGCCGCTCAAGGGCAACGAGAGCGCCTTCGGCCTCGACCTGGCCGCGCTGCCGCCGCACTTGCAGGCGGTCGAATCGGGGCGCGACAGCGGCGAGATCGTCGCCACCGAACGCATCACGCTGATCCAGGACGACAGCGGCCAGCCGGGCTTCGTGGCGCGCGCGCCGGTCTACCGCCAGAACATGCCGCTGACCACCGTGGCCGAACGGCGCGCCGCGCTGGTCGGCCTGGTGGCGATCGTGTTCCGCGTGAAGAACCTGATGCACGAGGTGATCGAGCCGGCGCTCCTGAACCAGATGGCGTTTCGCATCCACGATGCCGGCACGGTAGCCGAGGGCGCGGCCGCGCCGTATGCCCCGTCGAACGTGATGTTCGATACCACCCGCGCCGACGCGGCGCCGCTGCCCGGCGTGCAGACCGAGGCGCGCCTGAACGTGGCGCAGCGCCAGTGGGTGATGCGCTTCCAGGCGCTGCCCGGAAGCCGCTACAGCCGCGACGTGCGGCCGGTGCTGTTCATCGCCGCCGGCGGCCTGGTGATCAGCACCCTGATCGCGGCGCTGATGATCGCCTCGCGCCGCAGCCGCACCCTGGCGCAAAAACTGAGCGGCACGCTCGACGAGCAGCGCGCCTTCCAGGACAGCGCCAATGTCGGCATCGCGCTGTTTTCGCGCGGCTTGATCATGCGCTGCAACCGCGGCATGGAGGAGATGATGGGCTACGCGCCGGGCGAACTGGCGGGCTGCCAGACGCAGGTGCTCTCGCGCGCGGCGGCGGCCGGCGCGCCCGATCCGTTCGCGGTCGACCCGCAAACCCGGCGCTGGCAGGGCGAGCTGAAACTGATGCGCAAGGACGGCAGCACGATCTGGTGCCTGATCAACGGTAAGGCGCTCGACGCCTCCGACCTGTCCAAGGGCGGGGTGTGGGTGATCCAGAATATCAGCGACCGCAAACACACCGAGGCGGCCCTGGTCGACGCCAAGGATGGCCTGGAGCACAGCCTGGCCGAACTCGAACAGCAGAAGGCCAACGTGGAAACCGCGCACCGCGACCTGTCGACGGTGCTGGCCACGCTCAAGCAGGCCCAGACCAATCTGATCACCTCCGAAAAGATGGCGTCCCTCGGTTCGCTGGTGGCTGGCATCGCGCACGAACTCAATACCCCGATCGGCAACAGCCTCTTGACCGCCACCGCGCTGGCCGACATGGTGGCCGACTTCGAGCGCAAGTATGCCGGCGGCGGCATCAAGCGCTCCGCCCTGGAGGCGCACATGGCCGATACGCGCCTGGCGTGCGACATCATGGCCAGTTCGCTGCGCCGCGCGGGCGACCTGATTACCTCGTTCAAGCAGGTGGCGGTGGACCAGACCTCGGACCAGCGCCGCCGCTTCGACCTGTGCGACCTGGTGCGCGACACGCTGGCGACCTACGCCGCGCAGCTGCGCCGGGCCAATTGCGAGACGCGGGTCGATGGCCCGGCCAGCCTGCTGCTCGATTCGTATCCGGGCAGCGTGGGGCAGGTGCTGTCGAACCTGCTCAACAACGCGCTGCTGCACGCCTTCGAGGGACGCACCAGCGCGCTCATTACGATCACCGCGCGCGAAATCGAAGACGACAAGCTGCTGCTCATATTCAGCGACGACGGCGTGGGCATGCCGCCCAGGATCCTGCACCAGGTGTTCGATCCGTTTTTTACGACCAAGATGGGGCAGGGCGGCTCGGGATTGGGGATGAACATCGTCTACAACATCGTCACCGGCATGCTGGGCGGGAGCATCGAGATCGAATCGTCGCCCGAGCATGGCACCAGCGTGACGATCCGCATCCCGCGCAAGGCGCCCAACCGCCAGAGCGAGGCGGCCGAGGTGAATATGCTGCTGATGTAGCGCTTGGCCGTATCAGGCGGCGTAGCGTTCGCGCAGCAGCCGCAGCATCGCCACGTTCTGGTCCCACGCGTTCGACAGCGGCTCGCCGCTGAACGGCATGGTCTGGGTGTACGGAACCGGACCGAATTCGGGTGTGAACGTCATCATTTCAGCGCCGGCGGCGCGGCGTAGCGCCACGATGCGGTCCCACCAGTCGAGATGGCGCGCCAGTTCGGCCGCGAACTGCGGTGCGCGAAAGTCGCTTACCTGCGGCCCTTGCGCGTGGCCGACGCGCGCATGAATGTGGCGCACGTGCGGCAAGGTCGCCGCCAGCGTGTCCGGCTGGTCCTCCAGCAGCGATTCGCAGGCGCAGCACCAGTGCGACAGGTCGGCCGTCAGTTCCAGGCCGGGCAGCGCGCGCAGGTACGGCAGCAGCAGCATCGGATGGCCGGAGAAGCGGCTGCGGTGGATCTCGTGCACGATCGGCACGCCGTGCTCGCGCGCGATGCGCCCGGTCAGTGCGATCAGTTCCAGGTTCTGTTCATGCGTGTAAAAATCCTTGCCGGTGTGCGTGTTGACGAACAGCGGCCGCGCGCCGCAGGCGTTGGCCAGGTAAGCGGCCAGCGCGTCGCGGTGCGCCTCGAACCGGGCATGGAACACGGTTTCCCACTGCTGCGCGATGAGCAGCAGGCCGGCGCCGGCAATGCGCGCGGTCCAGTCGTCGCGCAGCGCGCCGTCCAGCGGCAGCGACATTTCGATGCCGTCGAAGCCGGCCTCCTTTACCCGGTCGATAAAGACGGCCGGTTCCAGCTCATTGCTGCCCCAGTGCGGGGCGAAAATGCGGGTCTCCATGGCTTACTCGAAGCCCCGCACCGGAAAGCTGGCCTCGCGCTGGATCCAGTTGTGCGGCGAGTAGGCGGTGGCGCCATCGGTCGCATGCAGGGTGTACGCATGGCGCGACACCGGCGAGCGGTTCGGCGCGCTGTAGTGCGGCAGCAGGCCGTGAAAACATACCAAACTGCCGGCTTTCGCTTCCAGCGGCACGGCGCTGCTGTCGTCGGGCCACGGCATGGTGTCGAGCGTTTCCATCCTGATCTCGTCGCCATGGCGCACGAAGCGCTCGCGCAGCGGGCCGCGATGGCCGCCCGGCTCGACCCACAGGCAGCCGTTGTCGATGGTGGCGTCTTCCAGCGCGAACCAGAAGGTGGTCACGCTGATCGGCGTGGTCTCGAAAAACGTCGCGTCCTGGTGCCAGCGCACTTCGCCGCCGATGCCGGGCTGCTTGAAGATGTACATCGATTGCCACACCTTGGGCTCGAGCAGTCCCAGGCCGCGCGCCACCGCAGCCAGCCTGGCATCGCGCGAAAACGCGTCGAACACCGGATCCAGATCGTGCAGCGCGTGGCCGATCTTGTTGATCGAGAGGGCTTTTTTCTGGCGCAGCTGGCCGTCGGGGCCGAACGCTTCTTCTTCAAAAAAGCAGCGGATGGTGTTATCGGAGCGCAGGAAGTAGTCGTCGGTGGCGGTCGTTTGATCGCGCGTGGTGAAGATCGAACGCCCCTGGCCGGGATCGAATTCGTTGACAATCTCGCCGGCGCGCTGGCGCAGGCGGGCGATGTCTTCCATCGACTTGAAATCGGGGACGACGAGGTAGCCGTCGCGCTGGAACTGGTCGCGTTGTTCGGTGCTGAGCATGAGTGTGGCTCCTGCCATGGTGGAACCTGGCATTGTAGGACCGCCCGGAGAACCCGGCAATCGCCGGATCGGTTGACAGATTGTCGCCATCGGGTTGACAATCGGCCGCATGGATCAACTGCGCGCAATGGAGATTTTCGTCGAGGTGGCGCGCCTGCGCAGCTTTTCGGCCGCCGGGCGCCGCCTGGGGCTCACGCGCGCGATGGTCAGCAAACATATCATGCAGTTAGAAGCGAAGCTCGATGCGCGCCTGCTGCACCGCTCGACCCGCGAAGTGAGCCTGACCGACGCCGGCCAGGCCTACCTGGCGCCCTGCCTGGCCACGGTGGAGCAGGCGCGCGAGGCGGCGCGCGCCATCAGTCCCGCCGGGGCGGACCTGGCCGGGGCGCTGCGGATCCAGGCGCCGTCCGGCTTCGGCAGCGCATGGCTGGCCGACGCGGTGGCCCGTTTCAGCCTGCGCCACCCGCTGCTCACGCCATCGCTGTTCGTCGACGACGCGCTGCTCGACCCGATCCGCCATGGCTTCGACCTGACCATCCGCGTGGGCGGTATCCCGGACAGCAGCGGCCTGGCCATGCGCCGCCTTGCGCCGTGCCGCGGGGTGCTGTGCGCCAGTCCCGATTACCTGGCCAAGTGGGGCATGCCGCAAACGCCCGAGGAACTGCTCGATCACCAGTGCCTGCACTTTAGCCACCTGACCGACGGCACCAGCTGGCACTTCACGCGCGGCAGCGAACGGCGCACGGTGCGCGTCAACGCCGGTTTTACCGCGAATAATGGGCTGGTGCTGCAGCAGGCGGCCGAGCGCGGGCTGGGCATCGTCTACAACACCACCTTCCTGGCGTGGCAAAAGCTGATCGACGGCGCGCTGGTGCCGGTGCTGCCGCACTGGCAGCTGCCGCTGAACGACCTGTCGGCCTTGTACCCGGCCAGCCGCCAGCTCTCGCCCAAGGTGCGCTCGCTGGTCGATTTTCTGGTGGAGGAGTATCGCGTGGCGCCGTGGGACCTGGCGCTGGCGCAGGCGGGCATCCTGATTTAGCTTGGATTACGCGTCCGCGCCGACACGCCAGGCGCCATCCTGGTAGACCAGTTCCTGGTCCAGGTACACGGCCTCCGTCACGGCGAAGATGTCGACGTGGTAGCGCGCATCCTTGCGCTTGAAGCCCGGCTTCTGGTAGACGCCGTGCTTGGCCCCGAGCGACAGGTGGATGCCGCACATGCGCTCATAAGTGCCGATGTCGTTGACGCGGCGCTCGCGCGTAAAGGCGCGGTTCATGCCGAAGCCCAGTTCGCGCACCCAGACTTCACCTTCGTCCTCGCGGATGATCTCCAGCACGCGCTCGAATTCGGGCGTGGCGTCGACCGTGCCGACCACGCGGCCACGTTCGATTACCAAGGTGATCGGCGTCTCGGGACGGTTGACCATGTACGAGGTGTCGCCAAAGACGTGAATGCGCACGCGCCCGTTGACCGCTTCCAGGTCCTGCGCTTCGGTGAACACTTCGCCGATCGGGAACTGGCCGCCGACGTTGTTCATGCCGCTGTAGTCGCCCACATTGAGCTTGGCCGATTCGAACGGGGACGCAAACACCAGCGTTTCGCCGCCGCTGTGCACCACGCCCGAGGAGGCGCAGTCGATGCGGCGCTTGAGCGCCTTGCCCACGCCCCGGTAGTAGGCGCTGTCGTAGGCGAGCGACTCGATGTAGTGCTCTCCCTGCGCGCCCGGCATGCGCGACAGGTGCACGTGCTCGATCACTTTCAGTCCCAGTTTGAACAGCTCGACCCGGATGCGGAACGCTTCGAGGCGGAAGTTGGTCGACTGGATCAGCACCACCAGGTCGTGCGTGGCCATGCCCTTGAAGGCGGCCAGCACGTCGTCGGCGGCCACGGTGTCGAAGTCGATGAAGACGGCGTCCGGCAGGTTGCGGCGATAGCCCTCGGTCAGGGCGCGCGCCAGGTCGGAGCGGCAGTCGTACACCACCAGCGCGCGGTGGGCGGGACCGTGTTCGACCACGGTCGCGAGCACCTCGCGCAGGTGGGCGGTGGCGGCATCGATAGCGTGCGCGGGAATCTCGCCCCAGGGGGCGGCGGTCAGGTCAGGGGAGGTCATGGTGCGGTGCAAGGTCTTCGATGGCGACCATTATACGTGCCTGGTTTTGCTTGAGAACCACACTTCCTTGTCGAAGCAATAATGCTTTGCGTAATTTATTGCTATAACTCCACAGGCATATGTTAGCGTCAGGTAAAACTACACGGCTCAAGGCCGGGCCACCCAATCCAATAAACCAAGGAGATAAACATGAAGTCATTATTCAAGAAACTGATGTTCGCGGTCTTTGCCATCACCCTCGCTGGCGCCGCCAGCGCGCAGGATGCCCCCAAGCGCGGAACGGCCGATGAAGCGGTAGCCATGGTCAAGAAAGCGAGCGCCTACCTGAACGAGAACGGGCGCGACAAGGCGATTGCCGCCTTTAACGACCCCAAGGGAGAGTTCATCAAGGGCGATTTGTACGTGTTCATGTTTACCTTCGACGGCACCGCGCTCGCGCACGGCCAGAACGCCAAGATGGTCGGCAAGAACCTGATCGACCTGAAGGCCGGCGAGGTGTTTCCGATCCGTGAGTTCATCAAGATCGCCAAGAGCCCTGCGGGCACCGGCTGGTTCGGCTACAAGTGGCCCAATTCGATCACCAAGGCCATGGAAGAAAAGAATACCTACATCGAGCGCAATGGCGAGGTGCTGATCGGCGTGGGCACCTACAAGTAAGCCTTATTCGCGCCGTTTCTGCCGATGGCGGAAACGGCGCTACTGACATTCCCCCAAGCATCCCGTCCCGCCCCTTGCAATACCGCGAAACGCTACCCGGCAAATAAACCGCGTGTGCAATCTGTTTGCGCTATGATTTGAAGAGCAACACCGGCCCGCATCGACGGGCTGCGACTCTTATACATATATGGCGGCAAGCGACATGGCACACCGATGGGAAACGCCCGGCAGCGTATGGCTGGAAGACGAACACACGGCGCAGTTTGAACTGGCGTCGAGCGAGGGACTTGGCCGCATCGAGCGCCAGGCGCAGTCGCGCGGGCGCCTTCCCGATATCGCCCACCTGCTGGGCGCCTCGCTGCCGCTGTCGTGCGACTGCTCGCCGATCTATCCCGAAGGTTTTTCCTTCTGCCCCACCTGCGGCGCGGCGCTCGACAAGCTGGCCGGCCGCGCCAAAACGCCACCGGACTGGTGGGGACCATGGTCGGACCGTCTGCTGCCGCGCCATGTGCCGCACGGCCTGAACGTGACCGCGCTGGCGCTGGGCGACAGCCTGGAAGAACGCCCCGCCGCGCCGGCCCCCGGCCGCCCCGAGCGCAGCATGCCGGCCCCGCCCAATGCGCACTGCGTGTTCGCCGCCGGTACCTATGGCTTTCCCACGCAGCGCCTGATCGCGCTGGCCCATGCCCGCAATGTGCTGCAGTACTGGGACCCGCTCGGCCAGGCATGGCATATTATGGCGCCGGAAGAGAATGCGTCCGACCTGACCTTCAGCGTTCCCGCTGCATCCTACGCCTGGCTGCCCGCGCTCGGGTCTATGCCCAACCCGCGCCGCGGCGAAGTGGCGCTGGTGCCGACCGACCGCGGCCTGCGCCGCCTGTTCATCAATCCGGTCAGCGAGACGTACCATACCGAAACCGTGTTCGATGGGCTGCTCGCCAGCGCGCCGGGCGCCATGCGCCGCCACGTGGCCTGCGTGGTCAACGGCGAGGCCGGCACGCGCCTGTGGAGCGCCAACAGCGACATGAGCAATGAAGTCGTCTACGAATGCGATGCACCCGCCGGTCACTGGGCGCGCCCGGTCGGCTACGATGGCAAGCTGTTCTGGCTGCATGCCCAGGGCCAGCTGGTATGGCAGCCGGGCGCACCGCCGCAATGGATCGCCTGGCCGGCCGGATGGTCGCCGCGCCTGCAGTTCGGCGGCCCCACCCAAAGCCGCGACGGCCGCCTGTGGCTGATCGGCCATGACGGCCAGGCTTACTCCTTCCTCGAACTGGGCAAGGCTGGCGCCCAGCGCGAAGAATTGAGTGGCGCGCGCCTCGGTTTCGCCAGCCTGCTGTTCCGGCGCGGCCATGCGGTGGTGGGCGAGCCGTGGGGCCAGGAACACGTGGAAGACCCGCACGACGACGACGCCATGGTGCTGCCGCTGCTGCGCGGCTTCAACAACAACCGCAGCCAGCCAAGTGGGCTGGTGCTGCGCTTTCACCAGTACACCGGCATGGCCGAAGATGCGCTGGCCGGGCGCATCATCCCACGCACGACGCTCGAATGGATCGGCAAGCGCAACGTGATCCTCGATGACATCGCGCGCCTGGCGCGTCCGCTCGACTGCGTGCCCTTCGTGTACGACAACTGCCTGTGGCTGCACCATCCCGACTGGAACCAGGTGCGCGGCTGGCACCTGGACGCACTGCCGTGACGCGGTGGCTTACCGGTCTTGCCGCCAGCGCCGCGCTGCTGTGCGCGGGTGCGCCCGCGTTGGCCGGCTCGCACGTGTTCCTGGTCCAGAATTCCGGCTGGATGGAGCCGTTCTACACCGATCCTGCGTCGCCCTTCAAGCCGCTGGTGGCCGAGATCATCATGGCCGCCACCAAGCCGGGCGAGCCGATGGTGCTGGCCGCGTTCAACCAGGGCGTTCCCGGCGCGCCGTCGCCCAGGGCGCTGCTCTCGCTCAAGGTCGACCCGGTGCCAACGCGGCGCGACGTGATCAAGGCGCTGGCCGCGCTCGAAGTCGCGCACAAACCGGGCAGCACGGCAATGGCCGACACCGACCTGAATGAAGCCGTCGGTTCGGCCATCGGCACGGCGCTCGGCGGCAAACCGGGCCTGGTGTGGCTGGTCACGAACAACCGCAACAGCCCGAACAACGACCAGGCCACGGCGCTGCGCAACCGCGATTTTTACCAGCTGATTCACCGTGGCGGCGCGATCAGCAAGGTGCTCGCCTTCCCGCTGCAAATGCCGGTGCAAGGCGCGCGCTACCACGCCAACGGGCTGATGGTGTACGTGTTCGCGGTGGGTGAGCAGGGCGCGCGCGAGCTCGATGTTCTGCTGGCGTCCGGCCGCCTGCAGCGCGTCATCACAGAACCGGCCGCGCGCTTGAAACCGCTCGACCGCGACACGGTGCGCCTGGTGCCGCGCAAGGTCAGCGACGCGCCGGGCGTGGCGTTTTCGATGGCGCCCGGCGGCGTGCTGCACGCCGATGTCGATGCCGACACCCGCGCACCAACCGCAAAGATCGAGTGGAACCTCGAGAACACCATGTACCCGTACACGATCGCCAGCGCCACCATCGGTGCGCGTTCGGTGCTGGGCGGCGAAAACCGCGCCATCGAACTGGCCGGCACCCAGGTCAGCAAGCTCGCACCGGGAAAAAGCGCGCCGCTGGCGTCGACGATGCAGCTGCCGGTGAAGCAACTGCCCGGCAAGTGGTCGCTGCAGGCTGTCACCTCGGCCGGATCGGCCTACGTGCTGCCCGGCCGGATCGAACTGCAACTGAGCGGCCAGCAGCTGGAATTGTCGCAAGCCTTTCGCCAGCGCATGGCGACCCTGTTCCCGGGCGACCCGCTACCGGACATTTTTACTCCGCCGGCGCAGATCGATGGTTCAACCGCCGTGCTGCCGATCGAGGTGCGGGTGCATTACGGCGTCGGCCCGCTGCTCGCGGCCATCGGCACGGCTTTGGCGCTGCTGGGCGCTGCCGCTTGGGCCGTGTTGGCCATGGCGCGCCCGCGCAAGGCGTACGTGACGGTGGAGGACGAACTGCGTACCATGCACGCGCGCGCCGGCACCGTGCAGCCGATCTACGACAAGGCGGGCAACAAGGTGGCGCAACTGAAAACCACGCTGTTCGGCCACCAGCTGATCGACCTGCGCGAAGGCGCGCAGGTACGGCTGGGCCGCTAAACTTTACTTCTCAATCAGGACCATCTTCATGCAAAATCCCCAGGCTCCCGCAAGCGCTCCCGCCGATCCCGGCTTCAAGCTTCCCGGCGACAGCAGCGCGCCGGCCGGGCAGACCACCAAGGAAGCCGACGGCACCTTGACGCAGGCGCCGATCGAAGTCGCGCCAGTGGCCGGCGCCCCGGTCACCGATACCGCCTCGCGCGACCTGGCCATCGGCGGCGCCGTGTTCCTGGTGCTGCTGATCGTGTATTTTTTCGTGCGTAACGCCTATGTGCACCACCTGGTGGTCAAGCGCGTGGCGCCGTCCACGGCCGGCAGCGCCGGCTGGCTGATGTTCGTCGGCCTGTCGTTCGTGAGCGCGGCGGCGGTGCTGGCGATCATCAACGCCAGCAAGTTCCTCACCTTCGCCATTACCGCGCCGCTGGTGCTGGTGGGCCTGGTCGCCCTCGGCGCCGCCCTGTTCGTGGGCCGGCGCTGATCGGCCGCGCTGAATGAATACGACGACAACGACTGAAAGAGAATGACAATGGCAGAATTTCCCAACACCGGCAGCGCAGGAGTCAAGGCTGAACTGAAGGTCGACCTGCGGCCCACGCTGTTCATCGGCGCCGGGGGCACCGGCATGGAAGTGATGCTGCGCATTCGCCGCCGCATCCTGTCGGAAGTCTGGAACCGCCACAATCCGACCCGCGTCGAATCGATCGCGCAGTTCCCGGTGGCGCGCTTTTTGCACTTCGACCTCGATAACAACGCCATCATCGACGAAGGAAAATCGCAGCGTACCGACCCGTGGTATGAGCTGGTCAAGCTGGCCGACGACGAGCGCCTGGTCGAGACGATCGACCTGCAGCAGTATCACGAGTCCGACGACAGCCTGGCGCGCTTTCCGCTGATCGAAAACTGGATGCCGTTGCGGCCCAAAAAACTGCGCTCGCTCGGGATCGACCCGTCCAAGGGCGCGGGCCAGATCCGCGCGCTGGCGCGCCTGTACCTGTTCGACAAATATCCCAAGCTGCGCGGGCGCATCAAGGGCGCACTCAATTTCTTGAGCAGTAACGCCGGCAACGAACGCAAGGAAACCTACCAGCGCCTGGGCCTGCAGGTCGATACCTCCAAATTCCGCATCGTCGTCATCGCTTCCTGCGCGGGCGGCACGGGCGCCGGCAGCGCCATCGACCTGGGCTGGATCTCCAAGGCGATCGCGCGCCAGGAAGTGTCCGACAACCAGGTCGACCTGGTCATGTTCATGCCTTCCGGTTTCGCCAAGGCCAACAAGGAGCGCACCGAGGCCAATGCCTACGCCACCCTGATGGAGCTGGAAACGACCATGCGCGACATGAATGCGCAGGTCCGCTGGGCCGAGCCGGATAACCTGGTCGGCAAGGGCGCACCCTTCGACGACGTGTATTTTGTCG
Organism: Telluria sp.; assembly: GCA_036386755.1. Classification (GTDB taxonomy): domain Bacteria; phylum Pseudomonadota; class Gammaproteobacteria; order Burkholderiales; family Burkholderiaceae_D; genus Telluria_A. The sequence continues at coordinate 12,558 of DASVVC010000082.1, read as the reverse complement.
ATACCGCCAACCTGGCCAACAAGGCGACGGGCGACATCAAGGATGTGTACCAGATGGTGGCCGACACCCTGTTCGAAGATTTTGCGTCGGCCGATTTTGCCAACCGCAAGCGCTCGATCGCGGTCAACCAGCAGCAGCACAAGCTCGGGCCGTTCAACCCGCGCGTGCCGGAACAGCGCTTCGGCGACATGCGCCTGTCGTATTCCAAGGTGTATTCGGCCTTCGGCCAGGCGGTGCTCGACACCCAGCAAAGCCTGCGCGACGATATCCGCGCCTACGAACTGGCCGCGCTGATGGTCAAGGCTTTCTTCGGCCTGGTTGGCAGCGACGGGGTGGCGGCGCGCCGCGCGGGCGACCAGGAACGCGACGTCTTCATGCGCGATCAGTTGGCGATGAGCGAGCATCCGTTCGATGAATTCCCCGACTTCAAAAAGGGCACGGTCGACCAGACGGCGTTCCAGGAATACGCGCTGACCGACCAGCTGCTGATGGACAAGGACCAGCGCTCGCTGCTGGAACGGGTCGAAAGCAAGGTGCAGCTGGAGATGGACCGCATCATGGCGTCGTACGATCTTGGCGTGTGGCGCGAAAAAGTGGCCGAGCTGTTGCCGCACCTGGAGCGCGACGCCATCCGCGAAGCCGGCGCCACCGCCGAAACCAGCGAAGACCGCATCAAGCGCCACACCAACGAACTGACCACGCGCCTGAAGGGCCGCGCGCGCGCGCAGTTGTATGCGCTGCTGGACGACCGCAAGCAGGGCGGCCTGGAATTCGTGCTCTCGCTGCTGGAACAGATCAAGGCGCGCCTGCTGCAACGCGACCTGGGCAACGCCGAACGCAATGGCAAGCGCTATCGCGACATCCGCGATGCGCTGCGCACGCGCCAGGTCGAGGAATCGCTCGGCAACCTGTCGCAGGCGGCCAGCCGTTTGTTCGGCAAGGATGCGCAGGCGCGCGAAGTGATGGCTCACCTCAAGCGCGACATCGCCGATTACCTGCGTTTCCATTTGCTGGCGGTGGCGGCGGGCCAGTCGATCGACGTCATGCGCGCCATCTCAAGCTGGCTGGGCGACCCGCAAAGCACCGACGAACAGGGGCAGCCGGTATGGAGCGGCATCGCCGGCGAATTCCAGGAAGGGCGGCGCTGCGTGCAGGCCATGCTCGGCGCGGTCGACCAGCGCATCGACCAGCTGCGCGCCGACGCGCGCCACGAACACGCTACCTACATCAAGCTGGCCAGCGACGTCCTGCCCGAGCCGGTGGCCCTGAGCGGCGACATTCACGCCTGGAGCGAGGAAGTGCTGCTCGAATTCGGCGGCTCCGCGCGCCTGTTCCCGCAGCTGGGCGACGAAAAACTGCGCGCCAGCCTCCTGCTCAAACTGTTCCGCCGCGCCCAGACCCAGCTCACGGTGGAAGAACTGGGCGACGCCGAGCCGGTCGACCCGCTGCTCGAACGCCTGGGCGCGATGTCGCCGCAGGAACGCCAGCGCATTTTTGGGGAGTGGCTCAAAAGCGCCATGCCGTGGATGAACGCGCGTTTTTCCGCCGAGTTCACGCCGAAAGCCGACCAGTTCAAGTGCTTCATCGGCGTGGGCGACGTCAACGCCTGGCGCACCATGGAAGCGGACATCCGCGCCGCCGTGCCGGCCGGCTCCTTCCATGGCGACCTGGTGTCCGTAGTCAATACCGGCATTACCGGCAAGGCGGTGTGCTATATCGAGCTGTCGGGCTTTCCGATGACGGTGCTGCGCGGGCTGCCGACCTGGCGCACCTCGTACCAGATCGAGAACCCCAAGATTCCGACCCACCTGCATTTCGACGCGACGCGTTTTCGCCATCCGATTTCGCCGTCGATGGATGAACTGAACCGCCTGGCAGACGATTACGAGTGGTTCTTGCAGGCCAACGCGCTCGGCGTGATCCGCCGCAAGAGCGACCTGGCCGACCGCGAAGCGTCGTTCCAGCCGCGCGGGCAGTACCTGTTCGAAGTCGAGCCGGGTTCCGGCGAGTGGCTCCAGATCGGCAACGAGTTTGCAATCCGCTCCAACGGCCTGCCGCCGTATTACCGCGAACAGGTCATCGCCGCCGTGCAGCAGCGCCTGGCCAAGCTGGGACCGGGCCAGCTCACCATGCTGGCGACGCTGATGCGCCACTTCCAGCAGCGCGTGTATGAACCCAAGCTCGAAGTCGACGAAACCGGCGCCCAGCTGCCGTCGCCGTCGCTGCCCAACATCACCGCGCGCCGCCTGTACGAGGAGTGGTTCAAGCGGGCACGCGCCATGAACCCGGCGCTGTCGCTGCGCGATATCGACGACGCTAGCGCGTCGCTGACGCAGTGGACCGAACTGGTGCCCGGTTCCGCGAGCGACGCCTATGCGTGGGAAGTCGAGAAGCCGGTCGACAAGCGCGCCATTCGCGCGGCCTACCTGGCCAGCGAGCCGGAGGCGGCGCAGGCGCTGGCCGCGCGCGCGGTGGCGCCGCCGCTGACGCCGTCGCTGACGGCAGCGGGCGGGCGCTATAAACTGTTCATCGACGGCGCGCAGCAGGGACCGTATTCTATCGACGAGATCGCGCTGCGCATCGCCCGCGCCGAAGTGGGGACCGGGACCCGCGTCTGGAACATGCAGTGGAATCCCAAAGCCGACAAGTGGAAAACCGCGGGCGAGCTGCCGGAACTGGCGGCCTTGTTCGACGATGCCATCCCGGACCCCGACAACGACATACCCGATCCGGACTGACGCCATGAACCTGCAAGACCAAGTGATCTACCGCTGCATCGATGCCGCCTGCGCGCGCACGATGCCGCGCCGGGTCGATTTTTGTCCGTACTGCGGCGCCGCCCAGCACGAGGGCGCGCTGCGGCCGGCGGCCGGCGCCGCGGCCGCGCCTGTGCCGCCTGTCGTGGCGCCAGCCGCGGTGTCCGTCGCATCCGTCGCGCCGCCCGTTGAAGCGCCATCGTTCGTGCAGGACGTGCCGCCCGCGCCGCCGGCGCCCGCAGCAGCTCCCCCCATCCCGACCAAGTTCGTCGCACGGGCAGCGCCGGCTGCTCCCGCCGGGCCGGCGCTGCGCCAACCGATCCGCCTGCGTTACTGGCTGATGGCGCTCGCCATGCTGGGCGCGATCTGGTTCACGGCCAAGCCGGAGTCGAAGAAGATCGAGGCGCGCATCGAGCAGGCCACCTTGCAGGCCGAGGATTGTAATATCAAGGAGGCGCAGGCCGAACTGGCCGCGCTGCGCAGCGACAAGGCCAGCGACGCCCAGCTCCAGCGTTTGCAGTCGTCGATCAGCGCCGCGGCCAGCGCCTGCGAGCGCAAACGCGCGCGCAGCGCCAGGGCCAGGGCGGCGGCTAAACGCGAGACGCCGGCTCCTTCCGTCCAACCCGCGCCCCCGGCGCCACAGCGCCAGGCCGGCCAGTCGGCACGCAACCTGATCGCAGAAGCCGACCGCGAACTGGCGCAGGGCAATTACAAGGCCGCTTCCGACAAGCTGGAAACCTGCATCGCCATGGTGGAGGGCAGCAGCGAATGCGTCGCCTTCAAAAAGCACGCCGACCGCCTGCTCAGGGAAATGCAGCGCTGCGTCGCCGCGGGGCGCGACTGGACCAACGACCGCTGCATGTAAATACAACTGTGGATGCAACTATGGCGAATAATGCGTTCTTGTTCGCCAGATATGTATCTTTTTTGTAAAGATTGCCAAAGTTCTTGCGAGAATGTTGTTACTTGGTCTAGGATCGACACTTTCCTTATAACTGGAGGCGTCGATGGCTATCAGCAGAATTCTCGCATCGCTGGCGCTGGCCTGCGGCGCAGCGTCGGTGCAAGCTGCCAGTTTCGACTGCGTCTCGCCCGAGTTTCCCGATAAATCGGTATCGAGCCAGGCAGCGCGCCGCGTCGACGACCAGGTGCGCGCGTGGGAAAAGTGCTATGCCCAGTTCCGCGCAAGCCACTGGAGCATCGATGCCGCGCGCCAGAACGACGAAGTGGCGGCCGGGGTGGAACGCTGGATGACCTTGTCGCGCTCCACCAGCCGCGCGCGCGGCGCCGAGGCGCCGGCCAGGGTCGCGCGCGGCAAGCGCGATGTGCAGGCCCTGCGCTTCGTCGAACAGACCCCGGTCCAGTACGCGGTCGGACTGCCCTAGCCGCTAGAGCGGGCGCATCTCGATCGCGATCCCCGACAGGACCGCGTTGCCCGACAAGGGGTCGCGCAGATTTTCGTCCAGCAGCGCGTTCAGGTTGACCCCCGGCCGCTCGGCCGCCACCCGCATCTGCGTGCCTTCCAGGTTGTGGCCCCAGCCATGCGGCAGGCTGACCACGCCCGGCATCATCTCTGTCGACGTCTCCACCTGCACGTCGATCATGCGTTCGCCATTGCGGATCTGCGCCATCGCGCCGTTCACCAGGCCAAGCCGCGACGCGTCAAGCGGATGGACCAGCGCCGTGCAGCGGTAAGCGCCCTTGGCCAGCACCGGCAGGTTGTGCATCCAGCTGTTGTTCGACCGTAGCTGGCGCCGGCCGACGATGACCAGCTCCGGCGCCGGCGAGCGCAGGTCGGCCCTGGCGCGCGCCAGGTCGTCCAGCAGCACCTGCGGCGCCAGTTCGATCTTGCCGGACGGCGTGCGCAGCGCTTCCGGAATGCGGCTGGTCATCGGCCCCAGGTCGATGCCGGACGGCGCCGCCTTCAGGCGCGCCAGGGTCAGCCCGTCCGGGTTTTTGCCGAACTGGTCGCCGTACGGGCCGCTGCGCAGGGCCAGGTCGAGCATGCGTTCGGCGCCGCGGCCGCTTCCCAGGGCCGTCATCAGCGCTGGCGCTGCCGCTCCGGCCACGCGCGCCAGGTCTTCCTGCATCTGCTCGTCGTCGAGCGCGTCGATGTCGGCTGCAGCGCCCAGCCCTTTGACGATGGCGGCGATGCGCATCATGCTTTGCCATTCTTCCGGCTGGCCGTGCGCGCGCGCCAGCACCGGTGCGCTGAAGCGCGCGTGATTGCGGTGCGAGAACTGGGTGAAGGTGACGTCGTAGTGTGCGTCTTCCAGCGGCGACAGGCCCGGTAAAATCACGTCGGCGTGGCGCGAGGTTTCGTTCAGATAGATATCCAGGCTGACCATGAAGTCGAGCCCGTCGAGCGCTTTCGCCAGGCGCGCCCCGTTCGGCGCCGACAGCACCGGGTTCGCCGCGATGGCAATGAGCGCGCGCACCTGGCCGGGGCCGGGCGTGTCGATTTCTTCGGCCAGGCAGGTCACCGGCAGTTCGCCCGACACTTCGGCCGCGCCCGAGACGCGCGAGCGATAACGCCCCGTCACCACGCCGCGCCCGATGCCCGGGGCGCCGCGCGTGTTGGCCGAAAACGCGGCCGCTTTCGGGAACATGGCGCCGCCTTCCTGGTCCAGGTGCCCGGTCAGCACGTTGATCACGTCGATCAGCCACGAACACAGGGTGCCGAATTGCTGGGTGCAGGTGCCGATGCGCCCATAGATGACCGCGCGCGGCGTGTTGGCAAGGCTGCGCGCCAGCTGGCGCATGGTGGCCGCATCGATGCCGCAGCGCGCCGCCACCTGTTCGGGCGCATACTCGCGCACCGCCGCCTCGACCTGTTCCAGGCCCACGGTGTGCTCAAGCAGGCGCCCCGGGCGCACCAGTTTTTCGTCGAACAGCGCGTGCGCGATCCCCAGCAAAAAGAAGACGTCGGCGCCGGGGCGGATGAAGTGGTGGGCGTCGGCGACATCTGCCGTTTCGGTGCGGCGCGGATCGACCACGACCAGCTGGCCGCCGCGCGCGCGCAGCGCCTTGGCCTTGCCGCGAAAGTCCGGCACCGTCCACAGGCTGCCGTTCGAGACCATGGGATTGGCGCCCAGGACGAGCAAAAAGTCGCAGCGCTCGATGTCCGGCACCGGCACCGACAGCCAGCTGCCGAACATCAGCCCGACCGACAGCATCTTGGGCACCTGGTCCACGCTCGACGCCGAGAACATATTGCGCGTGCCGAGCGCCCGGGCCAGGCGCGGGAAGTACAGCATCAGGCTCATTTTGTGGGACACCGGGTTGCCCAGCACCGTCGCCACGGCATTGGCGCCGCCGGCGGCGATGACGGGCGGCAGGCGGCGTTCAATTTCGGCGTAGGCTTCGTCCCAGGTGGCTTCGACGAACACGCCGTTGCGCTTGATCAGCGGCGTGCGCAGGCGGTCCGGATCGTCGTGCAGGTCTTTCAGGCCGATCGCCTTGGGACACAGGAAACCGTGCGAAAACACATCGGCCGCGTCACCGCGGATGCGCACCACCTTGTTCTCTTCAAGGTCGAGTTCGAGCCCGCAGCAAGCTTCGCAAAACGGGCAGATGCGGTGCGCGCTGGTGGAGGGCATAGCGGTAGGCACGGCGGTGGGCAGGGGGGCGGACAAGGTCATGGCGAGCACTTTCCAAAAAATCGAACGGTCGTGCGATTGTGTGCACTTGGGGCCTAACTGTCAACCGAAATGTCGGGCACGGGTGTATGCTATTGGGCAACATCAACCGTAGGGGAAATCATGAAAATCACATCGCTCATCGGCTGCGCCATGATGCTCGCCGCGCTGGCCGGCTGCCACAAGGACGAGCAGGGCATGGGGCCGGCGCAGAAGGCAGGCGCCAATCTCGATAAAGCCGGCGACACCGTCGGCGCCAACCTGAAGGCCAACGTCGACAAGGCCGAGGAAGCGGGTAAGAAGATCACCGACGCGGCCAAGGCCACCGGCGACAGGATCGACGAGGCGACCCAGGACGCCAGCAAAGGGCTGGACCAGGCCACCGAGAACGTCGGCAAGAAGGTGGAACAAGCGGGCGAGAAGATCCAGGAAGCGGCGCGCAAGTAAGTATCTAAATAAGCACGCCCAAGTAAGCACGTTCAAGCACGCATGGTTCACTTCTGATGCGCGCCTCGGTTACGCCTGACAGGCGGCGCTGTCAGGCCGCGCCGCGCCGGCGGGCGCTGGCGGCGTGCCAGGCGTCGACCGCATCCATGCTCACGACCAGCGCCACCATGTTCGGATAGCGTTCGAGCATCTGGTCCAGCCATGGCAAGTCCCGCATCAGTTGGTCGGACCCCGGCGGGGCCGGCTTGCGCAGGCGTTCCAGCACGCGCAAGCGCCGTCCCAGTTGCGGGTGGCCGGCGGCATCGAACAGCGCCAGTTCGCCGATGGCGCGCTCGACCAGCCGCCCGGCCGCGCCGAAGCGCAGCAGGCGGCCCCTGTCGCCGGCCCAGTCGAACAGGCCGGCCGCCACCGGCAGCAGCGTTTCGTGGCCCGGCTTCCAGCCGGCCGCCAGCAGGTGCGCCATGACTTCCTCGAACAGGGCGCGCGCGCACACGTTGACCATGGCGTCGCCGTCGAGGATGCGCTGCATCTCGCGCCGCCACGCCACGTCGTCGCCGGCCACGTGCGCTTGCGTCAGGCGCGGCAGCGCGGCGCGATACTGCGCAATGGCCAGGTCGCACAGATGCTGCGGGTCGCCGCGCTCGGCGTCGGGCAGCAGCGGCTGCCCGACATCGGGCGCGGCCGACGCCATGACGCGCTCGGCCCCCTGCGCCGCCCATGCCAGCGCCAGTTCGTACGCTTCGCGCAGGTACTGGAAGCCGGCGGCGTCGCGTTCCTGGTCGATCTGCTTCAATTCGCGCGCGTAGGCGCGCCGCACCGTGCGCATGTCGGCGTCCTGGCCCAAGCCGAGCCTGGCGAACGAGGGATGCGTGTGGGGCATGTCAGACGATGGTCAGCTTCGGCGGGACCGCCGCATTCTTCGACTCCGGCCAGGTGCCCAGCACGATCGACATGTCGACGTAGCCGGCGCCCCAGGCGCGTTCCAGGTCCTGCTCGATGTGTTCCATCGTGGTCTGCTCGAAGTTGGCGAAGCCGCGCACGCCGTAGGCGCGGTTGCGCCCGTGCGCCTTGGCCAGGTAGAGCGCCATGTCGACCAGGTTGACGGCGCGTTCCCACGGCAGCGCATCGGTGCCCGGTACCAGCGGGAAGGGCGCGAAGCCGATCGACACGTTCACCGACAGCTGCTTGTCCTGGTAGTCGATTTTCTGCTGCGAGATCCCGGTCAGCAGGCGGCGCGCGATTTCCTCGACGCCGCTGCGCGGAATGGCCGGCAAAAAGGCGAGGAACTCCTCGCCTCCCCAGCGCACGATCATGTCGGTCTCGCGCAGGATATCGCGCAGGCTGTCGGCGATCATCTTGAGCACCACGTCGCCGGCCGCATGGCCATGGCTGTCGTTGACGTGCTTGAAGTGGTCGACGTCGAGCAGGAACAGGGCGCCGACGATTTCCTCGCCCGAGGTGCCGGCGCCGCGCTTTTCCACCTGCAGGTGGCTGCGCATGAATTCCTGGAAGTGGCGCCGGTTGTACAAACCGGTGAGCGGATCGCGCGAACTTTGCTGCTTCAGTTCCAGGTTCTTGACCTTGAGCTGGGCATTCGCGTGGCGCACCTTGCGGTACAGGATGCCGACCACCAGCGCGGCCAGCGCAAACACCACCGCCAGCAGCCACCATATGCGCTGCTGCAGGCGGCGGTTGTCGATTTCGGTGGTCTTGAGCTGGTTTTCGCGGCTTAACAGCTCGATCTGGCGCTGCTTCTTGTCGGTCTCGTACTTTTCCTGCAGTTCCAGCGTGGCCTTCTGGCGCCGTTTTTCGAACAGCTCGTTCGACAGCGCGCGCTCGCGGTGGTACGCCTTGACCGCGCCGGCCATGTCGCCGGCGCGTTCGAGCGCGGCGCCGTATTCCATCAGCACTTCCTGCAGTTCCGGCTTGTCGCCGACCTTTTCGTACCAGGCCAGGCCCAGTTCGAAATGGCGCTTGCCCTCGGCCAGGCTGCCCAGCCCCAGGTGCGCCTGGCCCAGGTTCAGGTGCGCGGTTGCCACGGTGCTGTCGTCGTTCAGTTTGCGCCCGGCCTGCAAGGCCTGGTTGGCGTACGACAGGGTGCGCGTGTAATCGTGCTGCTTGAGGTAGCTGTCGGACAGGTTCACCAGCGTCCCGGCGATCATCGCCTCGGCGCCGATCTGGCGCTCGTACTCCAGTCCCGCCAGCAGGGCGCGCAGGCCGCGCTGCGGCTGGTTGGTGTCGACCGCCAGGCCGTATTCGGTATCCTTCAGGGTCGCCAGGCGTCCCGGCGAATTGGTCTGCTCGGCCAGCGCGGTGGCTTCTTCGAGCGCCTCGAAGCCCTTGTCATGCTCGTTCAACTGGCCGTACAGGATGGCCAGCGCATTGAGCGCCTGGACCTTGGGGATCGGCTGGCCGTACTGGCGCGCCAGGGTAAGCGCGGCCTGCATCTTGCCCATCGCGGCGGGAAAATTGCCGTCTTCCGCGTAGGCCTGGCCCGAGGTCAGCGCCGCCTGCACGCGCAGCATCATGTCGTCGGTGGTGTTGGCGATCTTCTCCCCTTCCCACGCCAGCTGGTGCGACAGCGCCAGCTGCTCCATGCGCGAGACCACGTACGCCTTGGTCAGCAGCCCCTTGGCCGTTACGACATTGTCCTTTTTATCGCGTCCGTAGGCGATCAGTTCCTCGGCCGCGGCCAGCGCTTCGGGCACCTGGTTCATGCCGCGCAGGGCCAGGCATAGCTGGACCAGGAAGTCGGCCTTGGTGCGCGGGGGTGCGGCGCGCGCCTCGGTTTCGATCCGGCGCAGCGCATCGAGCGCCTTGGGCGGCACGTAGCGGTTGATCTCGCGGATTTCTACCAGGCGCGCATCGAGCACCGGATGTTGGGCCCGGGCGAGACCGGACACCAGGCATAGCGATGCCAGCAGCACGCGGACCTTGCGGCCCGACGGGGTGTCTGATAAACCTGCCAACATCACGTTCCTTCATGTGAAAAACCGGAGCTTCCCGAACGGGAAAACTGCAGCCAATTATATTCTTGTTGCAGACGGGAAAGCCCTCGCTGCACGCAGATTCTGCCTCTAAATGCACATTTAAGTAGCAGGCAGGTCTGTTTCGATGACGCTTTGGCATGGAAGTGTTGGTCCGATACGACGCCATCGACGGCAGCTGATGACCGTGATTTTGCCGTCTGTCGCATTTGCCGCCCGGCACCGCGCGTTTGCCTTACATTCCGTACAAGCCCATCCATTAACATGTCAGGAAATACCATGCTCGAGCTGCACAATGTGGTCAAAACATTCGGCAAGGACCTGCGCGCGGTCGATGGCGTGACCCTGGCGCTGGACCGCGGCGTGGTCGGCCTGATCGGCCACAATGGCGCCGGCAAGACCACCTTGATGCAGATGATCGCTACCCTCACGCGCCCGAGCAGCGGCCGCATCCTGTTCGACGGCGTCGACATCGCCGCCCGCCCGCAGCACATCCGGCGCCGGCTCGGCTACCTGCCGCAGGACTTCGGCGTGTATCCGAACCTCTCCGCGCTCGAATTCATGCAGTATTTCGCCGCCCTCAAGGGCGTGCGCGATCCGGCCCGCATCGACCGGCTGCTCGAACTGGTCAACCTGCACGAGCAGGCCAGGCGCCCGGCGGCCTCGTTCTCGGGCGGCATGCGGCGCCGCCTCGGCATCGCCCAGGCGCTGCTGAACGACCCGGATATCCTGATCGTCGACGAGCCCACCGCCGGCCTCGATCCGGAAGAGCGCCTGCGCTTTCGCAACCTGCTCGGCGAACTCGGATCGACCAAGCTGGTGATCATGTCGACCCACATCGTGTCCGACGTCGAAACCATCGCCGGCCGGCTGGCCACCATGGATGCGGGCAAACTGATCGCCTGCGAAACGCCGCGCACCCTGCTCGACCAGGCGCGCGGGCGCATCTGGTCGGCCAACGTGGGCGCGGCCGACTACGAGCAGCTGCGCATGCGCGTCAATGTGCTCCATGCGCAGCGCGATGGCGACCAGGTGGCGCTGCGCATCGTGCATGGCGTCTCGCCGTGTGCGGGCGCGCGCGTGGCCGAGCCGACCCTGGAAGAAGCGCTGATGGCGCAGCGCCACGCATTGAAGGGGGCAGCGTGATGCCGCCGGTGCTGCACATTCTGCGCGCGCTGGCCCTGAACGAAGTGCGCCTGCGCATGCGCCGCACCTCCACCATGGTGGCGCTGCTGGCGGTGGTGGCATTGAGCTGGGCGATGATCGCCGACCCCGCCGGCGGTGAAGCGCTGCTGGTGTTTAACAAGGCGCGCGTGCTCTACACCAGTTCCGCGCTGGCGCTGGGCAGCGCCGCGCTGGGGGCACTGCTGTTCGGCCTTGGCGGCTTTTACCTGGTGCGCGGGCGCATGAGCGAAGACCTGCGCAGCGGCATCGGCGGTGTGATCGGCGCCACGCCGGTCGGCAGCGCGCTGTTCCTGGCCGGGCGCTGGCTCGGCGCGTGCGCCTACCTCGGTGCGCTGGTGGGTGCCTTCATGCTCACCATGCTGGTGCTGCACGCGCTGCGCGGCGACGGCCCGCTCGAACCCCTGGTCTACCTGCAAACTTACGCGCTGTTGCTGGTGCCGATGGTGTTTTTCGCGGCCAGTTGCGCGATCCTGTTCGACAGCTGGGCGCCGCTGATGGGCAAGGGTGGCGATGTGCTGTTCTTCGTGCTGTGGGTGGCGCAGCTGGCGTTGATGACGCAAAGCGACAGCAGCGAACTGCCGGCGCGCATGGTGTTCGATTTTTCGGGGCTGGCGGTGTCGGTGGCGGCGGTGCAGGGCTTCGTCAGCGGCGCCGATTTCGCGATCGGATCGAGCAAGTTCGATCCGGCCCTGGCGCCGGTGGCGCTGCCGTCGCTGCTGTGGTCCGCGCGCATGATGGCGCTGCGCGCCGCCGCCGGTCTGATCGCGATCCTGCCGCTGCTGCCGGCATGGTGGCTGTTCCACCGCTATTCGCCGGACCGGGTCAAGCCATCGCGCGCGCGCGTGCGCCGCTCGCCTTTGGCGCTGCTCAACGCGGCGCTGCGCCCGCTGGCCGCGCCGGCCGCACCGCTCATGCGCCTGGCCGCGCGCATGCCTGGCTTGGCCGGTCAGGTGCTGGCCGATGTTGCGCTCACTTTCATCATCGCTCCGTCCGCGCTGCTGGTTGCCTTCCTGTGCGCGGGCGCAGCCCTGTTTGCGCCGGCCGCCGCGCTACCCGCGGTGGTACTGGCGGCGGTGGCGTTCTGGGGCATCCTTGTGAGCGATGTGAGCACGCGCGATTACGCCGCCGTCACCGAAGACCTGACCGGCGCAGTCAGCGGCGGCGTGGCGCTGCGCTACCTGCGCCAGTACGCCGCCAGCGTGCTGCTCGGGCTGACGATGATGGGACCTGTCGCGCTGCGCTGGTCGTTCGCGCAGCCGCTGCGCGCGCTGGCGCTGGTGGCCGGCGTGGCCTGTTTGTCGGCGCTGGCCAGCTTGTCCGGCCGCTGCAGCAGGAGCGCGCGCCTGTTCCTGTCGCTGTTTTTGTTCGCGCTGTACGTAGCCGTCAACGCGACGGGCGTGCCGATGCTCGATGCGGTCGGTTTCAACGGGGTGGCCACGGCGCGCAGCGTGCTGGCGTATGGCGCCGTCGCGCTCGCGGCGCTGTTGGCGGGGTATGCGTGGAACCGGCGCGCGGCATGAAGGCGGCAAGCCGCCTTCATGCCGC
>DASVVC010000081.1:0-5216 GCA_036386755.1 Telluria sp. | reverse complement strand
CCCGGTTTTGCAACACCCCACAGTTGACCGCAGCCCAAACGGACACTGAACCATGATCATCGGAATCGACCTCGGCACCACCAACAGTCTCGCGTCCGTATGGCGCGACGGCAAGGCGCACCTTATTCCCAATGCATTGGGCAGCTTCCTGACGCCGTCCTGCGTCGGCATGGATGACGATGGCACCGTGCTGACCGGCGAAGCGGCGCGCGCGCGCCTACAGACCCACCCGCACATGACGGCGGCCCTGTTCAAGCGCTACATGGGCAGCGAGCGCGAAACCCAGCTCGGCGCGCGCAAGTTCCGGCCCGAGGAACTGTCGTCGATGGTGCTGCGCTCGCTGAAGGAAGATGCCGAAGCCTGGCTGGGTGAGCCGATCTCGGAAGCCATCATCACCGTGCCCGCCTACTTCAGCGACGCCCAGCGCAAGGCCACGCGCGTGGCCGGCCAGCTGGCCGGGCTGCGCGTCGAGCGCCTGCTCAACGAGCCGACCGCCGCGGCGCTGGCCTACGGCATCCAGGACACCAAGCGCGAAACCAAATTCCTCGTCTTCGACCTGGGCGGCGGCACCTTCGACGTCTCCATCCTCGAACTGTTCGAGGGCGTGATGGAAGTGCGCGCCACCGCCGGCGACAACTTCCTCGGCGGCGAAGATTTTGTCAGCGTGCTGGTTGACGCATTCCTGTCGCGCAGCGGCCTGTCCAAAGACCTGAACGGCACGGAACTGAACGGCACCCAGCGCCAGCGCCTGCGCGAAGAAGCCGAACGCGCCAAGCGCGCCCTGTCCGATAGCCTGACCACGCGCATGGTCTACACCAGCGCCGGCAAGGAGTACAGCCTGGACCTGACCGAGGACCTGTTCGTGCTGCTGTGCGACCACCTGGTCCAGCGCCTGCGCGGCCCGGTCGAACGCGCGCTGCGCGACGCCACCATCAAGGCGTCCGAGCTCGATTCGGTGGTGCTGGCCGGCGGCGCCACCCGCATGCCGCTGGTGCGCAAACTGGCCGCGCGCATGTTCGGGCGCTTCCCGTCGATCAATCTCGATCCCGACCAGGCAATCGCGCTGGGCGCCGCCGTGCAGGCCGGCCTAATGGCGCGCGACGCGGCCTTGAGTGAGGTGGTGATGACCGACGTGGCGCCCTACTCGCTGGGCATCTCGATCGCGCGCGAAATCGGCCCGAACCAGTACGAGGGCGGCCACTATCTGCCGATCATCGAGCGCAATTCGACGGTGCCGGTTTCGCGCGTGGAGACCATCACCACCATCAACGACTACCAGGACGAACTGGTGGTGCATGTGTACCAGGGCGAGTCGCGGCGCGTGTCGGACAACGTTTTCCTGGGCAAGCTGGCTTTTCCGATCGAGTCGAAACGCTCCGGCGAAGTCAGTGCCGACGTGCGCTTTACGTATGACATCAGCGGCGTGCTGGAAGCGGAAATCACGCTCCAGCCAAGCCAGGAAAAGCACACCTTGGTCATCACCGAAAACGCCGGCGTGATGACCCAGGCCGAGGTGGCCAAGCGCTTGGCCGAATTGAACGAACTGAAAATCCACCCGCGCGACAAGATCGAAAACCGCACCCTGCTGGCACAGGCCGACCGCCTCTACGAGCAGTTGCTGGGCCAGGAACGTGCCTACCTGGCCGAGCATATCGCGGCCTTTACGGGCGTGCTCAATTCGCAGCAGCCGGCGGCCATGCGGCGCGCGCACGACGTACTCACGAAAGTCATGCGTGAGCTGGGCGGGAGCTCCTTTTTATGAACGTCTGGAGCGTGCTTGGCATGGCGGCCAGCCGCGACGAGCGCGCGATCAAGCGCGCCTATGCGGCCAAACTGAAGGTCACCCGTCCCGAGGACGATCCGGCCGCCTTCCAGGTTCTCAACGACGCCTACCAGGCCGCGCTGCAGCTGGCGCGCCAGGCCAATGAGCTGGACTGGCCGGACGACGGGCCGGCCGCGCAGGTCGAGTTGTCTACGGACCTGCGCGCGGACCTGCGCGAGCAGCCGGTCTACGTGGCGGCCTACGAGTTCGATCCGGATACGCCGGTCTACACCGCGTACTACGAATTCGATCCCGACGCGGCGCCGCCCGAGGCATCCGTTCCGGCGCCTGCGCCGCAGCCGCCCACGCCGCCCGAACCGCCACCGCGCCCGCAGCCCAAACCCGGGCAATACCGCCTGCCGGAGATTGTTCCGCGCCCCTTGCCCGGTACCGGGCCGGAAACGCCGATCATGCAAGCGCGCCGCGTCTGGGCCGCATTCCTCATGCGCGCGCACCGCAATCCGCGCGAGCATCTGGCGCAGCTGTTCGCCGGCGAGGAACTGCTCAACATCGACGTGCGCGATCACTTCGAAGAGTGCGCCGTCCAGTACTGCGCCGGCGAAGGCTGCGAAGACGACTTCCGCGAAGCGATGGCGGCCCATTTCAACTGGGTCGACGACGCCAGCTTCGTGGGGCGCCAGATGCCCGACGAAACCGGCATGATGCTGGCACGTCTGCGCGCCCAGCGCTCGTACGCCCACTTCTGCCAGCTCGCGCTGGAAGACGCGGTGGTGCGCGCACTGCTCGACGGCGACCCGCGCGGCGTCATCGGCAGGTATCCCGACGCCGCGTTCACGCAGCGCATGCGCGAACTGCTGGAACACGTCCACTGCTACCATGGCGAGATGGTCGAGCTCAAGCTCGATGCCGATATCGTCGAACGCTGGGAAGCCGTGGTCCGCGGCAGGGGTGGGCCGGCGTAAGCACCGCCCCTGACCCGCTACGAACACACCGAACCGACACACTCCCTTTTTATTAGCACCTACGCATAAGCACCTACGTACATGTCCTCACAAACCAATCTGTTTGACCCACCGCCGCCGCCACCACCGGAAGACACCGAAACGCTGACGCTGTCGACCTTCGCCGAGCGCGCCTATCTCGATTACGCCGTCTCCGTCGTCAAGGGCCGCGCCCTGCCCGACGTGTGCGACGGCCAAAAGCCGGTGCAGCGCCGCATCCTGTACCGGATGAACGAACTGAAACTGGGCGCGAGTGCCAAGCCAAGCAAGTCGGCCGCCGTGGTCGGCGACGTCATGGGAAAACTGCACCCGCACGGCGACCAGTCGATCTACGACGCGCTGGTGCGCATGGCGCAGGACTTCTCGCTGCGCTATCCGCTGATCGACGGCCAGGGTAACTTCGGCTCGCGCGACGGCGACGGTGCGGCGGCGATGCGCTACACCGAGGCGCGCTTGACGCCCATCGGCAAGCTGCTGCTCGAAGAAATCGACGAAGGCACGGTCGACTTCCAGCCCAACTACGACGGCGAACACGCCGAACCGAAGACGCTGCCGGCGCGCCTGCCGATGGTGCTGTTAAATGGCGCCTCCGGCATCGCGGTCGGCCTGGCGACCGAAATCGCCTCGCACAACCTGACCGAAGTGGCGCGCGCCACGGTGGCCATGATCCGCAATCCCAAGATCACCCACGCCGAACTGATGGCAATCATTCCCGGGCCGGATTTTCCGGGCGGCGGCCAGATCATCACGCCGCCGGCGCAGATTTCCGACATGTACGCCAGCGGACGTGGTTCGATGAAGGTACGCGCGCGCTGGAAGATCGAAGAACTGGCGCGCGGCCAGTGGCAGGCGGTGGTGTCGGAACTGCCGCCGGGTGTGTCGTCGCAAAAGGTGCTCGAAGAAATCGAAGAGCTGACCAACCCGAAGATCAAGCTGGGTAAAAAAGCGCTCTCGCCCGAGCAGCTGGCACTGAAGCAGACCATTCTCGGTTCGCTCGACTCGATACGCGACGAATCGGGCCGCGCCGCCGCCGTGCGCCTGGTGTTCGAACCGAAATCGAAGAACCAGGACCAGGCAGAATTCATGCTGATGCTGCTGGCGCATACCTCGCTCGAATCATCGAGCTCAATTAACCTGGTGATGATCGGCGGCGACGGGCGCCCGCGCCAGAAGGGGCTGACCGAAATCCTGCAGGAGTGGATCGATTTCCGCTTCGTGACGGTGCGCCGCCGTACCGAATTCAGGCTGGGCAAGGTCAACGACCGCATTCACATTCTCGAAGGACGCGAAGCGGTCCTGCTCAATATCGACAAGGTGATTCACATCATCCGCAATTCGGACGAGCCGAAGTCCGCGCTGATCGCCGAATTTAACCTCTCCGATGTCCAGGCCGAGGATATCCTGGAACTGCGCCTGCGCCAGCTGGCGCGCCTGGAGACGATCAAGATCCAGCAGGCGTTGGCGGAACTGCGCAAGGAAGAAGGCAGCCTGCGCGACATCCTCGACAATCCATCGACGATGAAGCGCCTGATCATCCGCGAAATCGAAAGCGACGCCAAGCAGTTCGGCGACGCGCGCCGCACCCTGATCGAAGAAGCGCAACGCGCGGTGGCCGAGCAAAAAGTGGTCGACGAGCCGGTGACGGTGATCGTGTCCGAAAAAGGCTGGGTGCGCGCGCGTACCGGCGTCGGTCACGACGTGGCGCAGTTCACCTTCAAGGCGGGCGACTCGCTGTACGCGGCCTTCGAATGCCGCACCACCGACACCCTGCTCGGCTTCGGCGACAACGGCAAGGTCTATTCGGTGCCGGTGGCGGCATTGCCGGGAGCGCGCGGCGACGGCGTGCCGATTACCACCCTGGTCGATGTGCCCAACGGCGCGCGCATCCCGCATTTCTTTGCCGGCAGCGGACAGACCATGCTGCTGATGGCGTCGAACGCGGGTTATGGTTTTGCGGCCAAGGCGGGCGACATGGTCAGCCGGCTCAAGGGCGGCAAGTCGTTCATCACCCTCGACGAAGGCGCGCAGCCGCTGCCGCCGCGCGTGATCGCGGCCAATGCAAGCGCGGTGGCCTGCCTGACCGAAAAAGGCAAGCTGCTGGTGTTCGGCATGGATGAACTCAAGACCTTGACCAATGGCGGACGTGGCGTGACCTTGATCGAGCTGGAAGAGAAGGAAAAGCTGCTCGCGGTGCAGCCGATTTCGCAAAAAGGCGTGACCGTGCACGGAACCTGGGCCGGCGCTAAGCCGCGCGCGGTGGATTTGTCGGCCTCTGGCCTGGCGGTCCACTTCGGCAAGCGGGCACGCAAGGGCAAGGCGCTGGTAGCCAAGATCAAGGTGATGTCGCTCACGCCGATCGGCTGATCTTTGTCCCCCCGCGTTAGGCGCGGGGAGTCAACAAACAAAAGCGGGGCAAGTGTTGCATAACCGGG
>DASVVC010000080.1:0-6740 GCA_036386755.1 Telluria sp. | reverse complement strand
CGTTTCGATGTCCGAGCCGCGCGTGGCGCGGGCCGAGTTGACGTCGACCGAGACCAGGGCTTCAGTGTGGTCGATGACGATGGCGCCGCCGGAAGGCAGGGGCACGGTGCGCGAATACGCGGTTTCGATCTGATGTTCGATCTGGAAGCGCGAAAACAGCGGTACATCGTCGCTGTAACGCTTGACCCGGTGGATCATGTCGGGCATCACGTGGCGCATGAACTGGTGCGCTTGTTCGTAGATATCGTCGGTATCGATCAGGATCTCGCCGATATCGGGCTGGAAGTAGTCGCGGATCGCGCGGATCACGAGCGACGATTCCTGGTAGATCAGGAACGCGCCGCTGGCCGACTTGCCGGCGCCTTCGATCGCGCGCCACAGTTGCATCAGGTAATTCAAATCCCACTGCAGTTCTTCGACATTGCGGCCGATGCCGGCGGTACGGGCAATCACCGACATGCCCTGCGGCAGGTCCAGCTTGTCCATCGTTTCGCGCAGTTCCTGGCGCTCTTCGCCTTCGACCCGGCGCGACACACCACCGCCACGCGGGTTGTTCGGCATCAGGACCAGGTAACGGCCGGCCAGGGAAACGAAGGAGGTCAGGGCCGCGCCCTTGTTGCCGCGTTCTTCCTTCTCGACCTGGACCATGATTTCCTGGCCTTCGCGCAGCGCTTCCTTGACCGAGGCGGTGCGGACATCGACGCCTTCGCGGAAATAGGTGCGGGCGACTTCCTTGAATGGCAGGAAACCGTGGCGGTCTTCGCCGTAGCTGACGAAGCAAGCTTCGAGCGACGGTTCGATCCGGGTAATCACGCCCTTGTAAATATTCGATTTGCGCTGTTCGCGACCGGCGGTCTCGATATCGATGTCGATCAGTTTCTGACCGTCGACAATCGCTACGCGCAGTTCTTCCTGCTGCGTAGCGTTAAACAACATGCGTTTCATTTTTATTGACTCCGCGACCCGGGGGCCGTTCCAGTGCCACACTGCGCTGGGCGCAGGGCGGCGAAAAGTACAGGGGATGTACGCGGGAAGGGAAGTGGAGGGTGGGTATGCCTTTTCGCACGGCGCAGCAACGCAAAGCGCTACGGGCCGCGACAGGGCGCGGTGGGGTCGATCGACATGCCGAGTGCCGCATCACCTGCAACTTAGCTGAAGCGGCCCCGGATTATGCGGGGCACAGACAAAGCCAGGCTGAGCGAAATCAGTGAGCCAGACCGTAGCCAGCGAACATACTAAGACTTCGATACCCAGGCTTAAACACCAGCCCTTATTCTCAAGCCTTCAGGATGAGGCTTACATCGGGTCGGGCGAAAACGACAAGCGTTATCGACGCCATCATCCGGCGAGCTGGCCCCGAGGGACAGCTCGCCAGTACTTATCCTTACAATTCCAAACAATCCATTCCGCAGCCTTGCGCGTTATCCGATTACAACAACGGTGCAACCTTGATTCGCGCCGGGATGTGCGTACACATTTTTTCCATCGAATTTGCAATTTGGCGGGGCCGATGGAGACGCCCCTGTGTAAAATATCGTTTTAATTCTTACACCAGCAGAGGTTTGACCGCCGCCTGTCGATTATATATTCAAAATGAAGGACTTAGAGAGAATTTCTGGGAAGACAGAGCAAATGAAGATGCAAAACGATGTTGTTCCCCCTTCATCACAGGCCCCCGTTCAAGCCCAATTTGTCACAATTACCGAAGAAGAAGCCGGACAGCGGATCGACAACTACTTGTTGCGGGTCTGCAAAGGCGTTCCAAAGAGCCATATTTACAGGATCCTGCGCTCCGGCGAGGTGCGTGTCAACAAGGGCCGCATCGACCAGTTGTACCGGCTCGAAAGCGGCGACGTGGTGCGCATTCCGCCGGTACGCGTGGCCGAGAAATCGACCGCGGTGGTGCCGGGCGCGGAGTTCCCGATCCTGTTCGAAGATGCGCACCTGCTCATCATCGACAAGCCTTGCGGCGTGGCGGTGCATGGCGGCTCGGGCGTGTCGTATGGCGTGATCGAACAGTTGCGCGCAGCCCGGCCGGACGCCAAGTTCCTGGAACTGGTGCACCGGCTCGACCGCGAAACCTCGGGTCTGTTGTTGCTGGCCAAGAAGCGTTCGGCCCTCACCAACCTGCACGAGCAGATGCGCGACGGCCTGACCGACAAGCGCTACCTGACCATGGTCTACGGCGACTGGAAAAACGCGCGCCAGCATATCAAGCTGCCGTTGCACAAGTTTACCACCGCCGATGGCGAACGGCGCGTCTGCGTGCAGGCCGGCGGCATGGAATCGCATACCGTGTTCAGCCTGCTTCGCAAGTTCGACAAGTTCGCCCTGCTCGAAGCCGAGCTGAAAACCGGACGCACCCACCAGATTCGCGTTCATCTGGCTTCGTCGGGCTTTCCCATCCTGGGCGACGACAAATACGGCGATTTTGCCCTCAATCGTGTGCTGCTCAAGGCTGACGCCACGCGTGGCGCGCTCAAGCGGATGTTCCTGCACGCCCATCAAATCACGTTTACCCACCCGGAAACCGGCAAGGATGTGACGATAAATGCACCGTTGCCAGCAGAATGCGAACGTTTCTTGGTAAGCTTGGGGAAACCGCTGAACACAGCACCGCGCCAGTCTCACGAGAAGTGACGCGTCGATCAATCCTGGAAGGAGCCGGCCGCCACAAGCGGCCGCAATACATGGCACGTAAGCAATTTGATCTGATCGTTTTCGACTGGGATGGCACCCTGATGGACAGCACGTCCGCCATCGTCAAGTGCATCCAGGCCGCCGCCAAGGACCTCGGCTTGCCGATCCCGCGCGACGACGCCGCCTCGCACGTCATCGGCCTGGGCTTGCACGAAGCGATGCAGGCCGTAATGCCGAATATCGATCCCGCGTTCTATCCGCGCATGGTCGAGCGTTACCGTTTTCATTTTTTATCGAAGGACCACGATCTGGTCCTGTTCGACGGCGTACGCGAGATGTTGACCGAGCTTTCGCAGGAAGCGTACTTTTTGGCGGTGGCTACCGGCAAGAGCCGTGTCGGCCTGAACCGTTCGCTGAATGCCGTCGGGCTGCTGTCGCTGTTCGACGCCACCCGTTGCGCCGATGAGACATTCTCCAAGCCGCACCCGGCCATGCTGCAGGAACTGACGCGCGAACTGGGGCAGGATCTCAAGCGCACGGTGATGATCGGCGACACCACGCACGACTTGCTGATGGCAAATAACGCCGGCGCGGCCGGGATTGCCGTGCAGTATGGCGCCCATCCGCACGAGCAGCTTTCCGCCTGCAACCCGATCTACTCGGCGCAAACGGTGGACCAGCTGCGCACCTGGCTGAGCGAGAACGCATGATGGCCGAGCCAGGGGAAGTGCTGGTCTGTACATCCGGGCAGGTACTCGAAGGCGGGCGCGGCGTGCGTTTCGGCGTGACCGCCTTCGGCGACAAGGCGACCGGCTTCGTGGTGCGGCATCAAGGCACCGTGTACGCCTACCTGAACCGCTGCGCCCACGTGCCGATCGAGCTGGACTGGGCTGAAGGCGAGTTTTTCGAATCGAGCGGCCTGTACCTGATGTGCTCGACCCACGGCGCCATCTACGTTCCCGAGAGCGGCCTGTGCGCGGGCGGCCCGTGCAAGGGCGGACGCCTGCGCCCGATCGGCGTGCGCGAGGAAGACGGGCAGATTTACTGGCAACCCGACGAGTTCATCAAGCCGCCCGCGCCCTGAGCAGCTAATACACACCGACCCCACACCGACCCCACACCGACCCCACACCGGAACCACTTACGTAAAGCGATTTATGAGCGACAACACTTTCGGCGATGCCAAGGACAACATGCTGGCAGCGGCACCGACCACCGGCAATTGGGAGCGCGAGACCCTGGAAAAGCTGGTTTTTGCCACGGTGCGCGAACAGCGCGCCACGCGCCGCTGGGGCATTTTCTTCAAGCTGACGTTTCTCGGACTGGCGTTCTTTGCGCTGTGGGCGTTTTTCGATTTCGATTTCAGCGGTACCGACGGCGAGGCGCTGGGGCGCCATACCGCCCTGATCGAAATCGACGGCAGCATCGAGTCCGAAGGCAGCGGCTCGGCCGATGTGGTGATCCCTTCATTAAATAAGGCATTTGCCGATTCCGGCTCGGTGGCGGTGGTCCTGCGCATTAACAGCCCGGGCGGCAGTCCGGTCCAGGCGGGCAATATCGTCGATGAGATCCTGCGCCTGAAACAGGCGTATCCCGGCAAGCCTGTGTATGTGGTGGTCGATGAAATCTGCGCCTCGGGCGGTTATTACATCGCCGCGGCGGCCGATAAGATTTTCGTGAACAAGGCCAGTATTGTCGGTTCGGTCGGCGTGCTGATGGACGGTTTCGGTTTTACCGGCACCATGGAAAAACTCGGGGTCGAGCGGCGTTTGCTCACCGCCGGCGAAAACAAGGGATTCCTCGATCCTTTCAGCCCGCAGTCGGACAAGCACAAGGCGCATGCCCAGGCCATGCTCAACGAGATTCACCAGCAATTCATCTCCGTGGTGCGCACCGGGCGCGGCAAGCGCCTGAAAGAGACGCCGGAGACCTTTTCCGGCTTGTTCTGGAGCGGCGCCAGGGCGGTCGAGATGGGCCTGGCCGACGGTTTCGGCACGGTCGAGACGACGGCGCGCGATGTGGTCAAGGCGGAAGATATTGTCGACTACACGGCGCACGAAGGCTTGCCGGAGCGGGTACTGAAAAAATTCGGTGCCTCGGTGGGGGCGGGCATGGTCAAGACCCTGGGACCGTCGGCCCGGCCAGCGTTGCATTGAGATCGGCGTTGAAATATTTTCCTTGAAAGTTCAGGCAGGTGTTCTATATTAGACCTGTAGTTCTTTCCAAGGGAGGCCGATATAAAAAGTAAAGCGTCTGTTGGCAGCATATCATTTGAAATGAACTACTAACCGCATCATGATGCGGCATAGAGAGAATTACAATTCCTCGCATGAAGTCCTCTCACAGGGACATGGAAACGGCGGCGTAAAGCCGTCGTTTTCCATTTGGCCGTGCTGATTCCCGCCCATAGGTTTGCGCTTACTCCCGCATTGACGATCGCCCGGCGCATGGATCGTCCATGGCCTTCGACCGGATGGCTGTTCCGATCGCGCAGCCGCTTGTCCCCTTGGCCCTGGCTGCCGCTCACGGCGCGGCCGGCGCCAGGCAATAGGTATGACTCCAGCAATAATGCTCGCGGTAGGCCGCCGTCAAATCCGCATGGCTCGCCTGGGACGGTCCATGCAGGGAATCGGCAATGAGCAATTGAGCGTCATCCGTGATGCCGTGCAGAACCAGCAGGTGCCAGCCGATAAAGTAGCGGGCCGCGATCAATACCGGGTGACCGTCCCGCAATTGGCGTTCGATGGCGGGCAGCGGGAGGGAACCGCGCTGTTCCCGATAGGACAAGCCCGCATGTTCGAGGGCGCGCAAGGGCGGGCAGACCTGATCGTAATTGGAGCCCAGTAAGGAGCGCGCGAATGCGATCTGGTCGATACTTTCCTGCTTGCGATAAAAGCGCCTCAGCGAGACCGCCACTGCCGCCCAGCACAGCAGGCCGCCTTGTTGCGGCGCCATCTCGAATGGCAGGATGGTGGCGCTCATCAGTGCACCGACACCAGGCGTTTTTCCGCCATGCCCTGAATCAGCTGCAAGCAACTGTCGGCATCGAGTTCCAGCGCACTGCCGAGCTCGTCCAGCGTGCATGGGGTGCGCACGCGTTCCAGGCAGCGCTGCTCCGCCGCATCGAGCACAATGGGCCCCAGATAGCGCTTGAAATGCACGCGCCAGCGCGGCTGGTCGGTCGTGACATGATCGATCGCACGACTGGATTCGACACGCAGCCCTGCAATGGACTGCCGGCTGGCATGGTCGATCGCGTAGCGGCGCTCACCGGACAACAGTTCGGGAACATGCCATTTCACGCAGGACCAGAGCAGCTCGCGCGGGCTGTCGGCCAGCTCGATGCCGCACTGTGCATCGGTAAACAGGGCACGAAACCGGGTGAAGTCGACTTGCGGGAAATGGCCGGCTAACACGCCGATGAGATACCGGTTGAGCAGGTGATATTCCGGGCCGCAAAACACCGGTTCGGCCTGCCGTCCCTCGCAGGTGCCGAACACGCTCCAGCCCGGCTGTGCCAGGCACAGCGCGGCAGCCGACCGCGCATGGATGCGCGTCAGCGCGATCGGTCGCTCGAAGGGCGCGAAGCTGCGCCCGGCGGCCCGGGCCGCGGCTTGCAGGCAATCGAGCAAGGTATGCGAAATTCGCTCCACATCGGCTTGCTTGTTGGACAGAGGCTGGGCCAGGATTGCCTGCGCCACGCGCGGCGCCACGGCTTCAGGAAGCGGGTTCGACAGCCAGTGCAGGCAGGTGCGCACCCAATAGATGAAGGCTTTGTCCGCCGCTGCGCGCATGTCTTCCAGCTGGGCGTAGCACAGGTTCGCGTAGAGCAAATCGCTTTCATTGCGTAGCTGGAAATTTACAAAGAAAGCACGGTTGTAATACAGTTCGGCCTGTTCGAGGTCGCGGCGTTTCTTGAAAATCCGCGCCTGGTTCAAGCTATTGATATAAATCAGATGCCAGTCGGGAAAGGGCAATGCGAGCAGCTTGCGTTCGATCTCATTTTCGATCGCCAAAGCTTGCTCGATCTGGCCAAGGCGCAGCTTGTTCAAAGCAGAAATGTTCAGCAAGTACAGGTAGAGGCGATGGTATTCGCGCCG
>DASVVC010000079.1:0-47847 GCA_036386755.1 Telluria sp. | reverse complement strand
ACGGCCTTGGCGCGGAACAAAGCCATGCTGCGACGAGGAATATGATCACACGAAACTAAACAGCTAGGCACCCTCAGCTTTACATTGGCCCGGCCGTGTTGGCAAAAGTTGTGTGAACTGGGCGAGGGTGCCGGCCCCGTTTAGACTCGCGCCATCATAGCCGAGACGATCAAGCAATTGCCAGATGCGTTTGCAACCTTGGCGTTAAATGTCGAGATCGCCGCTCCGAATACGTTAGTCCACCCATGGCAGGTTCAGAAGTCGCGCTTGATCGTGTTACTCCTGAACGAGCCGCTCAGCCCTTCCACGCTGACCAGGGCATACACTTCATCCTCGCCCCAGTCTTCGTTCAACTGGCCGGCAGAGACGGTGTTCGACAGCGAAAAACTCCCGTCCCCGCCCACGCGCTCGATGCCGGTTCCACCGATGCTGAACAGCGTGTTGTCGAACCACTTATCCTCTCCGCGAATCCGCGCGCCCACTTTCTTGTTGACCGAGTTATAGAAACCGTCGCCGTTGACGACCACCAGATAGTTCCCGGGCTGGTTCTCGGCAGGGGTGATGTAGAGCGTGACGTTCATGGCGGTTCTCCTTGCGTTGGCCCCGGGTGGGGCAGGGTTCCAGTATTTGCGATCGACAGAAAGCGATTTAAGCCAAAAACAAGCGCGCCGGACGCGGTCTTTACGCTTGCTCAAGGTTCGCGGGCGGAAGGCCGGGTTGCAGATGTCCCCGCGCAAGGTATTGGAATCCGCGACCACATGTCTCGCCGCACGGTACCTGGGGCCGCCTTTTCCGCAGCCGCGCCCTTGCGATGCACAGTTGCGCCATCTCAACTACGAATGACCGCCATGCAGCTCGCCCGCCCCAACGTTGCGCTGTACCTTGCCGCCATCCTGGCTGCCGCCATGCTGCTGGCCGGCCCGATCCCGCAGCCGGCCGGCTACCACGCGTTTGCCGACGAGCGGGTGCTGTCGGGCGTCGCCAATGCCGCCGACGTGCTGTCGAACCTCGGTTTCCTGCTCATCGGCCTGTACGGCCTGCTGCATGTGCGTCCCACGCGGCCCGCCCACCTCATGTTTTTCGTGGCAATCCTGATAACCGCCTTCGGCTCGTCCTGGTACCACCTCGCGCCCGACGACACGCGCCTGGTCTGGGACCGCCTGCCGATCGCGCTGGCCTGCGTGTCGCTGCTGGCGGCAAGCCTGGAAGATGCTTTCCTGGCGCGCTGCGCGCCGTTGCCGACCCTGGCCGCGCTGTGCGCCCTTGGCGTGGCCAGCGTGTTCTGGTGGTCCGCCACCGGCAACCTCGGCCCTTATCTGCTGCTCCAGCTGGCGCCGCTGGTACTGATCCCGGCGCTGCAATGGCAGAGCGGTGCGGCGCTCGCCAAGCGGCGCGCCTTCGGCATCGCCATCGGCCTGTACGTGCTGGCCAAGGTGTGCGAACTGGCCGACGGCGCCATTTTCGCCGCCATCCATGCCATCAGCGGGCACACGCTCAAGCACGTGTTCGCGACCGCGGCGGCGCTGGTCCTGGCCCGGATGATCGCCGCAACGCGCTGATGCCGGCGGGTCGGGCAGCTATCGGCTCATCGCCGGGTGTTGCGCTAGCGGTGGGAACTTGGCGCAGGCCCAGGCGTCTAATCGACGAACCAGTTCAAGTGCACGGTGCTTCACGAACGATTACCTAAGCACACTGATTTACTGGCGCCCGGCCCGCAAGCACCGTCATGGTGCCGACCGCGGCGGAGGAGTTCGACATGACCGAACGCGTCCCTTGCATTGAATGCGGCGTCGCGATTCTGCCTTCCACGGCCGAACGCACCGGCGGGCTGTGCATGCCCTGCAAGGGCGGTTATCGGCAAGATATCGACGCCGCGCGCGAGCGCAAGGCGCTGGCGGCGCGGGTCCGTGCGGGCAGAGCGGAAGCGGAACACTTGCGTGCCGAAATTGAACTGTTGTTCGAAACGCCGGAAGTCGTCAACGGCCTGACGCACGATGAGCGCACCTATTTTTCGGTGCTGATGCTGGGGCTTGACGTCTTTGACGGCGGCTTCGACCAGTATTTTTGGAATAGCTCCGCAGACTATTATGCCGATGCGCTGCGGGGTTTGAAAGAACTCGGCGCGGTCCAGGCGCGGCGGCATCTGATCGAGGCGAAGGAAGTACTGTTCGGCCTGGGGCCGATCCCGAAAACACACATACGCCGCAGGAAGATGTCTTCAAGACATGTCGGCGGCAACAGCAGACTGGAGATGGTTCTCTTGGACCTGGAAGAAAAATTCATGTCGCATTCGCACAGTATCGTCGACCGGATTGACCAGTTTGGAAAAACGCGCCTGATCCCGGCGCAATAGGCAGAGGTGGCCGCTGCCGCGCCTGGCCCGGGCGATTGCCGGCCCGCGTCCTGGCTCGCTCAGCGGTGCACCACCACCAGCAGGGCCTTCGCCTCGGTCTTGCCGGCATTGCGGATCACGTGGTTCTGGTCGGCCGGGTAGCGCGCCGTGCCGCCCAGCTTGATTTTCTTCTTGTCGCTGCCCACTTCCAGTTCCATGGTGCCGTGCAGTACCGTCATATGCTCGCTGGTGCCCGGATCGTGCGCCTGCGACGCCAGCTCGCCGCCCGGCGCCAGGGTCAATTCATACCACTCGTATTTTCCAGCAAGATCCATCGGCCCCAGGATGCGCAGCACGTAGCCGGCGTGGGCGCCGGGCAGGGTCGGCGTTTCGTGGGCGTCCACCACGCGGATCGTCTCCACCGGGCGCGGGTCGCCCGAGAGCAGCTCGCCGATGGCCACGCCCAGCGCATTGGCAAGGCGCCAGGTGATCGCGATCGTGGGGTTCGCCTTCTCCCTTTCGATTTGCGATAACATGGATTTCGACACCCCGGCGATCCGCGACAAGTCCTCCAGGGTCAGGCCGCGCGCCAGCCGCAAACGTTGCAAGGTGGCGCCTACTTCAGGTGGGGAATTGGTCGGTACGGGTGGTTTCATCGGGTTTTCGGCAATGTGGTCAAACAAAAAATTTCCATACATATAAGCAAACCGAGGCTTGCCAAGTTCACTCGGCTTGGGTAGTATCCATTATATTGAATTTGTGTTCGACATAACGGAATTTCAAGGCGCGGTTGAATTCGTGCCATCCGGAACACGTTACAGCATAGCTTAACCGTCGGTCAAGCCTGCAACCACATGACGAGGAATAATGATGAGCGAGCAAGCGAAAAGTGCGTTTTTCAGCGGCCTGCAGCAGAACCTGGACACGCTGCGCGAACAGGGGCTGTACAAGCCGGAGCGCGTGCTGGCTTCGCGCCAGGGCGCGGAAGTGGTGGCCGACGACGGCCGCACGCTGATTAATATGTGCGCCAACAATTACCTCGGCTTGTCAGGCGACCTGCAAACGCAGCAGGCGTCGATCGAGGCCACCGAAAAATACGGCTACGGCCTGTCCTCGGTGCGCTTCATCTGCGGCACCCAGACCGTGCACAAGGAACTCGAAAAAGCCATTTCCGCTTTCCTCGGTCTTGAGGACACCATCTTGTACGCGGCCGCCTTCGACGCCAACGGCGGCGTGTTCGAGCCGCTGTTCGACGAGAACGACGCCATCATCTCGGACGCGCTCAATCACGCCTC
Organism: Telluria sp.; assembly: GCA_036386755.1. Classification (GTDB taxonomy): domain Bacteria; phylum Pseudomonadota; class Gammaproteobacteria; order Burkholderiales; family Burkholderiaceae_D; genus Telluria_A. The sequence continues at coordinate 44,220 of DASVVC010000079.1, read as the reverse complement.
GATCATCGACGGCATCCGCCTGTGCAAGGCCGGCCGCTATCGCTACCAGCACAACGACATGGCGGACCTCGAAGTGCAGCTGCAAGCGGCCATCGCTGCCGGCAAGCGCCACAAGGTCATCGTCACCGACGGCGTGTTCTCGATGGACGGCACGATCGCCCAACTGGACAAGATCTGCGACCTGGCCGACCAATACGGCGCGCTGGTGATGATCGACGAATGCCATGCCTCGGGCTTCATGGGCAAGACCGGGCGCGGCACGCACGAACACCATAACGTCATGGGCCGCATCGACATCATCACCGGCACCCTGGGCAAGGCGCTGGGCGGCGCGATGGGCGGCTTTACCGCCGCGCGCAAGGAAGTGATCGACACCTTGCGCCAGAAATCGCGTCCGTACCTGTTCTCGAACACGCTGGCGCCATCGATTGCCGGCGCCTCGCTGTCGGTGCTGGAGCGTATTTCCAAGTCGACCGAACTGCGCGACCGCCTTCACGAAAACACCGCCTACTTCCGCAAGGAGATCGAGCGCATCGGCTTTACCATCAAGCCGGGCACGCACCCGGTGGTGCCGGTGATGCTGTTCGAAGCGCCCGTGGCCCAGCGCTTCGCGGCCCGCATGTACGAACTGGGCGTGCTCCTGAGCGGATTTTTCTACCCGGTGGTGCCGATGGGGCAGGCGCGGGTGAGGGTGCAGCTGTCGGCCGCGCACACGCGCGAACAGCTGGGCACCGTACTGAAGGCATTCGAACAGGCCGGGCACGAGCTGGGCATTCTCAAGAATCAAGAACACTAACAAGATACGGATATCAAGCACATGGAACGCATTCTCATCATCGGCGCGAATGGCCAGATCGGCAGTGAACTGGTCGGCGCGCTGGCGCAGCAGCATGGCGCCGGCAACGTCATCGCCTCGGACATCGGCGCCAACAACGTCTACAAGGCGGCGCGCTACACCCAGCTCGACGTGCTCGACAAGGCGCGCCTGGCGGCCCTGGTCGCCGACGAAGGCATCACCCAGGTGTACCAGCTGGCGGCGCTGCTGTCGGCCACGGGCGAGCAGGCCCCGCTCAAGGCCTGGACCCTGAACATGGACGGCCTGCTCAATATCCTGGAAGTGGCGCGCGAACGCGGCGAGGCGGGCAAACCGCTGCGCGTGTTCTGGCCATCGTCGATCGCCGCCTTCGGCCCGAATACGCCGCCGCAAAACACGCCGCAGTTCACGGTGATGGACCCGACCACCATCTACGGCATCAGCAAACTGGCCGGCGAGCGCCTGTGCGAATACTACTTCACCAAGTACGGCGTGGACGTGCGCAGCATCCGCTATCCGGGCATCATCAGCTACAAGTCGCCTCCGGGCGGCGGCACCACCGATTACGCGATCGCGATCTTCCACGCGGCCCTGCGCGGCGAACGCTATGAATGCTTCCTCGGCCCCGACACCACGCTGCCGATGATCTACATGCCGGACGCGATCCGCGCCACCATCGAATTGATGGACGCTCCGGCCGACAGCATCGCCGTGCGATCGGCCTATAATGTGGCAGGCCTGTCGTTCAATCCGGCCGAGCTGGCGGCGGCGATCAAACGCGCGTTGCCCGCCTTCGAGATCGGCTACAAGCCGGACAGCCGCCAGGCGATTGCGGCCAGCTGGCCGCAAAGCCTGGACGACAGCACCGCCACCGCCGACTGGGGCTGGAAGGCGCAGATCGGGCTCGACCAGCTGGTGGCCGACATGCTGGCCAATATCGACGTCAGCCTCACCAAGGCTGCCTGATTCGCGGCTTGATTCGTTGTACTCACACCTATAAAAAACACATAAGAGGCACCTGATGGACATGAGCGTATTCGACCTATTCAAGATCGGCATCGGGCCGTCGAGTTCCCACACCGTGGGGCCGATGGTGGCGGCGCGGCGCTTCCTGGTCGAATGCGGTCCGCTGGACCAGGCGGTGGGCATCGAGGCGGCGCTGTATGGCTCGCTGGCGCTGACGGGCGTCGGCCACGCCACCGACAAGGCGGTCATCCTCGGCCTGATGGGCGAAACGCCGCAGGGCGTGGACCCCGGGCGGGTCGAGGACATGCTGGCCGAAGCCGAACTCGATGGCACGATCAAGCTGCTCGGCACCCACGAAGTGCCGTTTTCGGCCCGCACCGGGCTCGTTTGGCACAAGAGTTCTTCGCTGCCCGAACACCCGAACGGCATGCGCTTTACCCTCAAGCTGGCCGACGGCAGCGTCATCGAACGGATTTTCTACTCGGTCGGTGGCGGCTTCATTCACGCGGCCGGCGAGTCGCAGGCGCGCCAGAGCAATGGCGAGAGCACGGCGCCGATTCCCTACAATTTCGACACGATGGACCAGCTGCTGGCGCACGGACGCGCGAGCGGCCTGTCGATTCCGCAGATGCTGCGCGCGAACGAATGCGCGCGCATGGACGGCGCGGCGCTCGACGCCGGCATCGACAAGATCTGGCAGGTGATGCGCGACTGTATCGCCCATGGTTTGGTCACCGCCGGCCAGCTGCCCGGTGGCCTGAACGTCAAGCGGCGCGCGGCCAACCTGTGGAAGCAGTCGGAAGACGCCAAGCACGGCGACAACCGCGCCAACGACCTGCCGCACGACGCGGTGCACCAGGTCAGTCTGTACGCGATGGCGGTCAACGAAGAAAACGCGGCGGGCGGGCGCGTGGTGACGGCGCCGACCAACGGCGCGGCCGGCATCATCCCGGCGGTGCTGCGCTACTACGCCGAGGATTGCCGTCCGAGCGATCCGGTGCGCGGGGTGCGCGACTTCATGCTCACCTCGGCCGCGATTGGCATGCTGTGCAAGAAGAACGCCTCGATCTCGGGTGCCGAAATCGGCTGCCAGGGCGAAGTCGGCGTGGCCTGCGCGATGGCCGCGGCCGGCCTGGTGGCAGCGCTCGGCGGCACCAATGAGCAGATCGAGAACGCGGCCGAAATCGGCATCGAGCATCACCTGGGCATGACGTGCGACCCGATCGGCGGGCTGGTGCAGATTCCGTGCATCGAACGTAACGGCATGGGCGCGATCAAGGCGATCACCGCCGCCTCGCTGGCCCTGAAGGGCGACGGCACCCATTTTGTGAGCCTGGACGACGTGATCGAAACGATGCGCCAGACCGGCGCCGACATGCAGGACAAGTACAAGGAAACCTCGCTCGGCGGGCTGGCGATTCTTGTGGTGACGGTCAACCACGGCGCGTGCTGAGGGCGCGCGCGTGAGCGATTCGTTCGAGGCATTGTCCGCCGCGACCGGAATCGCCTTGCCGGCGGCCTTGCGGCAGGTAATCGCGCGCGGTGGGAACAGCTACGACGATCCCAAGCGGACAGCCTTGTCGGCGTTGTACGATTTCGAGTGGTTGTCGGCGCGGCAAGCGCAAGAAGTTGTCGCCGGCTGGCTCAATCCGGTCAAGCAGAACGGCAATGCGTTCCTGCCCTTCGCACGCTCGGGCGCGGGCGACGCGTATTGCCTGGTGCGCCTGCGCAGCGGCGAGGAGGGCGTGTGCATGGTGTGGCACGATGCCGGCGCATCGCACTTGGATTACGCCAGCTTCGATCGTTTCATCGTGGCCGAGTACCTGAACGTGTTTGCCGAACTCGATTTGGTCGACGACGAAGCTGGCGACCCAGTCGCTTGTGTGCGAACGGATGTCGCCAGGGTAATCGATCTGCTCGATCCGGCGCTGCAAAGCATGGTGCTACGCTGCCTGGACAAATCGCCAGCCGAGCACCCCTACCAACAGGGGCCGAAAGGGCGCGTCGAGATGGTCATGGCGCTCATCGGCCAGGATGAATTGAACGCGCTGTGCTCCCAGGTCAATATCGCTGACCCGTCGGCGTTCGACGTCGTGGCACGTTGGGAAGCATCGCTTTCCAGTTCATCCTGAGACAGCGTATCGGAAGCCGGTTCGGTGAGTTGCGAGGCGAGTGTTAACAACCCCCGTAGTTTTTTCGCCCGCTGGCAGTGATGGTATAGGTGCCGCCGCGCGGACCGGTGTAGCAGGTAGGTCCGCTGGTTTGCCTGCTCAGCAATTGGCGTGGCCGCACCGCCGGTTCCCTTGGCTGTTGTGTCAGAGCCTGTTGCATCGTTGGTTTTTCAACCGGTTCTTCCATCGCCGACCTTGCCGCGGCCGGTCTGTGGGATGGCTGGGCGCGATGGCAGTGGTAGTCGCCCGTCCGGCGATTGTTATGACAGCCTTCCGAATTCAATCCTCCGCCGTGCGCAAGCGCGTTCGGCGCACTCAGCAAAAAGATGACAGTCAGAATCCACGGGTGGCGATAGCTCCGCCGTTTAAATTGCTTCTGCAAAGCAACAAGAATGGAGTACATGATTGGTCTCCTGACGTGGGATACCTAAGGTTACATCCATTTTTGCAAAACAAACTATCCAACTGTCACTATCACTTCAACCGCTGGTCGCATCCGACACGCAGTGCAAATACCCAAGCGCCGCCCCTTCAATCGGATCGGCCAGCGACGGTGATATCGCCGTCTCCACACGCCCCGCAGCGTCGGTCAGGGCGCTGATCAGCGCCATCAGGTCGGATGCGGCCCTGTCGGCCCGCCCCGGGTCCAGGCCCGGCCAGGTGGCGAGAAAGCCTGCCAGCGCGGCGCGCATCGCCGCGGCGTGGGCCGTACCCGGCATCAGCGACGCCAGCCGGCCCTGTTCCGTATCGAGCAACCTGGCCAGTTGCGGGCGGCGCAGCTGGTAGCGGATGCCGATCTCGACCAGCTCGCGCAGCGCACGCCGGTGATCCGGCCCTTGCAGCGCCGCGCACGCCTCGCGCACCAGCTCGACCGATTCGCGTTCGATCAGCGCAATCGTTACCGCATCCTTGGTCGGAAAATACTGATACAGCGAGCCGATGCTCACGCCGGCGCGGGCGGCGATGGCATTTGTTGTATATCCATCAAGTCCGTGCTGCTCCAGAATGTGAGCTGCCCCTTCCAGGATGGTGTCGACGGTATGCGCGGCCCTGGCCTGGGACGGCGTCTTCCTTGGCACCAGGCGGCGCACGGTCGCCTTCTTCGATTGCGAGTTGTTCATAGGCATGCATGCTCATATCATTTCCTGGTCCAGTCAAGCGCAATGTCGAGACGCTTGAGGCAACCGAGGAAGACCCACATGAATCACAATGCCATTTTAGTTTCTGAAGACCAAGCCCTGCTGCGCCAGACCGTCGCCGCGGTCCAGGCGGCCGGCGATGCCGTCAAGGCGCTGTTCGACCCGGCCGCGCGTCCGCAGACCGTGCAGCAGATCGTAGCGGCCATCGAGGCCAACGACCGCGTTTCGATGAGCATCCTGCGCCAAGCCCTGTCGCAAGCCCGTCCCGAGGCCCGCTGGGACGACGACGAAGAAGGTCACGGGGCCTTGCCGCCCGGGGAATGGTGGGTGTGCGACCCGGTCGAAGGCGCCATCAATCATATCCACGGCGTGCCGGACTGGGCTGTTACCGCAACGCTGGTACGCGATAACGTGCCGGTACTGACCGCGATCCACCTGCCGCTCAGCGGCGAAACCTACAGCGCTATCCAAGGCGGCGGAGCCTGGTGCAACGAACGGCGCCTGCGCGTGTCCGCCAAGACCGACCTGGGGGCGGCCATGGTCGGGACCGGGCAAGCCGCGCCGGGCGAGGAGCAGGCCACCCACCGCCGCATCGGGCAGTCGGTCGTGGCGATGCTGGGAGCGGCGCTGGTGGTGAAAGTGTCGGTGCCATCGACCCTGCAACTGATCCGCGTGGCCGCCGGCCAGCAAGAGCTGTTCTGGCAATACAGCCAGGTGCGCTCGGGCTTGATGGCCGGGGCCCTGCTCGTGGCCGAAGCCGGCGGGGCGGTGAACGACCTGCACGGCCAGCCATGGCAACCGAACAGCACGGCGTTCCTGGCCGGGGCGCCGGCCCTGGCGACGGCGGCCGCTGCCTTGCTGGCGGCTGTCGATGAAGGGAGTGCCGCATGAAGCTGGCCATTTTCGGCGCCACGGGCAGCACCGGGCGTCATCTGGTCGAACAGGCGCTGCAAGCGGGCCACCAGGTGCGCGCCCTGGTGCGCACGTCCGGCATCCTGGCTGCGCATCCAGCCCTGGAGACCATCACCGGCACGTTGGCACAGGCCGACCTGGTCGGCGCCACCGTGCTCGGTGCCGACGCCGTCATCAGCGTCATCGGTGCGCGCAAGGGTGAAGCGACGCCCATCTGCACCGACGCGATGCGCGCGATCGTGCCGGCCATGGGCACCGCCCGCACGCGCCGCCTGGTGGCATTGAGCGCCTACGGCGCCTCGGAAACGCGCCATGCCTCGTGGTTTATCCGCTTTGTGCGCATGGTCATCGCCGCCAAGATGCGCGACAAGGATGGCATGGAAGCCGTGGTGCGCGCCAGTGCGCTCGACTGGACCCTGGTGCGCCCGCCCATGCTGACCGACGGACCGCGCAGCGGCGCCTGGCGGGCCGGGACCGCGCTTGTCCCCGGCATGGGCGCCAGGCTGTCGCGCGCGGACCTTGCCGCATTCCTCTTGCAGGAAGCGCTGGCAGGCGAATATATGGGGCAGGCCGTGGTGGTGTCGCAGTAGCGGCGCAGCGGCGGTCCCCTCAGTCCTGTTCCAGCAGCGCCAGCGTATGGCGCGCGATCATCAGTTCTTCGTTGGCCGGCACCACCCACACGGCCACCTTGCTGCCTGGGGCGCTGATGCAGGCGACGTCGCGCGCATTGGCCGCGTTGGCGGCCGCGTCGAGCGTCACGCCCAGCCAGGCCGCGTCGCGGCACACCGCAGCACGCACTGCCACGCTGTTTTCGCCGATCCCGCCCGAGAAAACCAGCGCATCGAGCCCGCCCAGCGACGCCGCCAGCGAACCGAGTTCGCGCCCGATGCGGTACACCAGCAGGTCGATCGCCAGGCGCGCCGCCGGTGCGTCGCTCTGTTCCAGCACGCGCATGTCGGACGAAATGCCCGATACCCCCAGCAGCCCCGATTGCTGGTACAGCAGCTTCTGCACGGCGGCCACGTCCCATCCCAGTTCGTCGATCAGGTACAGCACCACGCCCGGGTCGAGCGTGCCGCAGCGCGTGCCCATCGGCAGTCCGTCGACGGCGGTAAAGCCCATCGTGCTGGCCATGCTGCGCCCGGCCGCCATGGCGCACATGCTGGCGCCGTTGCCCAGGTGCGCCGCCACGACCTTGGCCTTGGCCAGGCGCGCGTCGGCCTGCGACAGACGGCTGGCGATGTATTCGTACGACAGCCCATGAAAGCCGTAGCGGCGGATACCCAGCTCGGTGATGGCCGGCGGCAGCGCGAACGCCTGCGCCAGCGCTGGTTGGGCGGTATGGAAGGCGGTGTCGAAGCAGCCCGTTTGCGGCACGCCGGGCGCCATGGCGGTCATGGCGCGCACGGCCGCCAGGTTGTGCGGCAGGTGCAGCGGCGCCAGCGGCACCAGCTTGTCCAGCGCGGCGAGCACCGTGGCGTCGAGCGCCTGCGGCCCGCTGTAGTGCATGCCGCCGTGGACGATGCGGTGCCCGACGGCGGCAATCCGGTGCCCGTCCAGGCGCTGCTCGATAAAATCGATCAGATGGCGCATGCCGGCCGCATGGTCGAGCGGCGCATCGGCCCATGTGTGTTCGCCCAAGGTGGCGCCGCCGGCGTCCCTGGCGATGAAGCGGGTAGGCCCGCTGTACAGGTTATCGATGCTGCCCTTGAGCAGCAGGTCCAGCGCGGCGCCCTTGAACAGGGTGAACTTGATGCTCGACGAGCCGGCGTTGATGACGACGATGCAGTCGTTCGGCGACGCCATTACAGACCCAGCGTCTTGACGCCGGTCAGCCGGCTTTGGGCGACCAGCACCGCCACCGCGCACGAGGCCAGGCGCGCCGCCAGTGAATCGGCGCGGCTGGTCAGCACCAGCGGCACGCGCGCACCGAGCACGATGCCGGCCGCCGCCGCATTGGCCATGAAACTGAGGCTCTTGGCCAGCATGTTGCCCGCCTCCAGGTCGGGCGCGACCAGGATGTTCGCCCGCCCGGCCACCGGCGAGACCAAATCCTTGATCGCCGCCGCTTCCGGATCGATGGCATTGTCCATGGCCAGCGGGCCGTCCACCAGGGCGCCGGTGATCTGGCCGCGGTCGGCCATCTTGCACAGGGCCGCCGCGTCGATGGTCGACGGCATCTTCGCGTTCACCGTTTCCACCGCCGCCAGGATCGCCACGCGCACTTCCGGAAACTGCAGGATGTGCGCCAGGTCGATCGCGTTCTGCACGATGTCGACCTTGTCGGACAAGGTGGGAATGATGTTCACGGCCGCGTCGGTGATGATCAACGGCTCGTCGCGGCCCGGCACGTCCATGACGAAGCAGTGGCTCAGGCGGCGCGCGGTGCGCAGGCCGGTATCGGCGGCGACCACGGCGCCCATCAATTCGTCGGTATGCAGGCTGCCCTTCATCAGGATGGCGGCGCTGCCGTCGCGCACCAGCTCGACGGCGCGCCTGGCCGATGCGTGGCTGTGCTCGGTGTCGTGGAGGGGCAGTGCGGAGATGTCGAGGTCGGCTTCGGCGGCGGCGCGCTCGATGCGTGCACGCGGGCCGACCAGGATCGGAGTGATCAGGCCGAGGCGGGCGGCGTGCAGCGCCGCTTCGAGGGCATGGCGGTCGCACGGGTGCGCCAGCGCCACGGTGACCGGGCCGGCCGCGCGCGCCAGGTCGATCAAACGGTCAAAGTACGGATGCGGCACGGATGAGACGGTCATGGTTTCTCCCAGATTGAGCGGGGGATCATAGCAGTAAAACAATGACGGCACGTCCTGCTTGCATGCGCCCCGTTTGCACCTGAGGTCGTGTGAAAAATGCGCGACGAAAGACGCCATGGAAGCCGTGGTGCGCGCCAGTGCGCTCGACAGGACGCTGGTGTGCCCTCCCATGCAAGCGAACGGAACTAAAATAATTTGGTAGTGTCATAGTATCCGCGAGATAAAGGGAGAATATAGCGTGTCAAATCGCATGGGCGTTACTGAGAATGTCTGGGGCAGTCTTTCGGAAGACAAGCGTCAATCATGGAAACACCTCACGCGCATCATTGGCATCGTCGGTGCCTTACTTGTCGTTAAAACAGGAAATATCTACTTTGATGGGGCGCTTGCACTCCTCACGGGGGTATTTCTCGTTATCGTTATCGAGACGCAGAGAACGTTTAGCAAGATAAGCCCTCGTTATCGCAAACGTCGCATTCGTGTGGCGGTCGCTATCGGCAAATGGGGCGCTGCGGTCCTTGGCATTGCAATATTTTCGCAGGCGGTATTAGGAGCGACCGCTACAGTGCTTTCCGAGGAGATACTCCCTGCGGTGACGCAGAGCAGGCATCAGTTAACACAGGTGATTATTCTCGCGGCGACACTTGTGGCTGTTCCGTTGGCAAGCTACCGCGTCTATCGCGACCTGAACATTCGGAAAATTGTTTATGAGGCACCGCGTGACGGCTTAAAGCAGATTCTTGTTCACAGGCAACCGCAAGCGACGTCTTTTGAAGTGTTCGCATTGTTGGAACTCTCGGCGCTGCTCGTGTGTCTTATCTTTGCGTCTTCAGTTGCTGAAATTGCCAACATGTTTATTGCCATTTTCCGTGTCATGTAGAAATGCCTTTTGCGCTTTCCCGGCGCCGTTCTCCGCTTTGACCTACTCATCGGGACACTGACGCGCAGTGTCCGGGTGCAGCTGGGGGCGTACGGCAAGAACCAATCCGGCGTGATCGACGCCTTGCGCGAAGCACTTGTCATTCCAATGGACTTCGCGCGGTAACGTTGCAGCGAGCGCACGCAGCGCGCATCAAACATATGCTTGATCCTGCCGAATTGGCCGAAATCCGCAACGAACGCCGCGCCGCACTATAATAAGTGTCCGATCGCATTGTTCTGCTCCCTGCTGTCAGCCAAAACGGACCTACCAACTCTATGCACTACGTGTCTACCCGCGCCGCCAAGGCCACCGCTTCGCAAGCTCCCCAACAATTCTCCGACATCCTGCTGGGCGGCCTCGCGCCCGACGGCGGCCTGTACCTGCCGGCCGAATATCCGCAGGTGACCGGGGCCGAACTCGATGCCTGGCGCAAGCTGTCGTACGCCGACCTGGCCTTCGAGATCCTGAAAAAATTCGCGACCGACATTCCCGAAGCGGACCTGAAAAAGCTGACCAAAAAGACCTACACGGCCGAGGTCTACCGCAACGTGCGCAAGGGCGAAAAAAGCGCCGACATCACGCCGCTGCGCATCCTCGAACAAGAGGGCGGCAAAACGTTGATCCTGCAGGCGCTGTCGAACGGCCCGACCCTGGCCTTCAAGGACATGGCGATGCAGTTGCTGGGCAACCTGTTCGAATACACCCTGGCCAAGGACGGCGCCGAACTCAATATCTTCGGCGCGACCTCGGGCGACACCGGCAGCGCGGCCGAATACGCCATGCGCGGCAAGAAGGGCATCCGCGTGTTCATGCTCTCGCCGCACAAGAAAATGAGCGCCTTCCAGAGCGCGCAGATGTTCAGCCTGCAGGACCCGAACATCTTCAACATCGCCGTCGAAGGCGTGTTCGACGACTGCCAGGACCTGGTCAAGGCGGTCTCGAACGACCTGCCGTTCAAGGCGCAGCAGAAGATCGGCACCGTCAACTCGATCAACTGGGCGCGCGTCGTGGCCCAGGTGGTGTACTACTTCCGCGGCTACCTCGCGGCCACCACCGACAACACCCAAAAAGTCTCGTTCACGGTCCCGTCGGGGAACTTCGGGAACATCTGCGCCGGCCACATCGCCCGCATGATGGGACTGCCGATCGACCGCCTGGTGGCCGCCACCAACGAGAACGACGTGCTCGACGAATTCTTCCGCACCGGCGTGTACCGCGTGCGCAAGTCGGCCGAAACGTACCACACCAGCAGCCCGTCGATGGACATCTCCAAGGCGTCCAACTTCGAGCGCTTCATCTACGACCTGGTGGGGCGCGACGCCGACCGTGTGCGCGCGCTGTTCCACAAGGTGGAAACGCAGGGCGGCTTCGATTTGTCGGGTAAGCCCGGCAGCGATGGCGACGAATTCAAGCTGGTGTCGAACTACGGTTTCTCGTCGGGCAAATCGACCCACAAGGACCGCCTCGACACCATCCGCGACGTGCAGGACGACTTCGACATCACCATCGACACTCACACCGCCGACGGCATCAAGGTCGCGCACCAGTACATGGCGCCGGGCGTGCCGATGATCGTGCTCGAAACCGCGCTGGCGGCCAAGTTCAACGAAACCATCCTCGATGCGCTGGGCGTGGACGCGGAACGCCCGCCGGGCTTCGAAGACATCGAATCGCTGCCGCAAAAGTTCGTCGTCATGCCGGCCGACGTGGCGCAGATGCAGGCTTACATCGCCGCCAACACGGGGCTGTAACGGCATGGCCAACGAATCACCCAACGAATCGCACAAAACTTGCCCGCCCATGCTGTCGGTGCGCGAGGCGCTCGACTTCCTGGAAGCGGCGGCGCGCCCCGTGCAGGAAACCGAAGTCGTGCAGACCCTCGGCGCCAACGGCCGCGTGCTGGCCGCCACCCAGGTCTCGACCATCGACGTGCCGTCCGCCGACAACACGCAAATGGACGGCTACGCCGTGCGCGCGGCCGACTGCGCGAGCGGCGCGGCCACGTTGACGGTCACCCAGCGCATCCCCGCCGGCACCGTCGGTCAGCCACTGGAACCCGGCACCGCGGCGCGCATCTTCACCGGCGCCATGATCCCGCAAGAGGCCGACGCGGTCGTGATGCAGGAACAGTGCGAAGCTGGCCCTGGCAATACCGTCACCATCAACCACGTGCCCCAGGCCGGCGAATGGATCCGCCGCGCCGGCGAAGACATCGAAGCCGGTGGCGCGATCCTGGTCGCCGGGACGCGCTTGCGCAGCCAGGAGCTGGGCCTGGCCGCGTCGGTCGGGCTGGCCAACCTGCCGGTGTACCGCCGGCTGCGCGTGGCGGTGTTTTTCACCGGCGACGAGCTGACCATGCCGGGCGAAGCGCCGGGCGGGCAGCTGGCGCCGGGCGCCATCTACAATTCGAACCGCTTTACGCTGCGCGCGCTGCTGGAGAACCTGGGATGCGCGATCTCCGACTTTGGTATCGTGCCCGATACGCTGGAGGCGACGCGCGAGACCTTGCGCAACGCCGCGCGCCAGAACGATGTGATCATCACCTCGGGCGGCGTGTCGGTCGGCGAGGAAGACCATATCAAGCCGGCGGTGCAAGCCCAAGGGCGGCTGAACATGTGGCAGATCGCCGTCAAGCCGGGTAAGCCTTTGGCGTTCGGCGAAGTCGATCGCGATGGCGGCTCGGCGTTCTTCCTCGGCTTGCCAGGCAATCCGGTGTCGAGTTTCGTGACCTTTTTGCTGTTCGTGCGCCCGTTCATCCTGCGTTTGCAGGGCGTGAGCGGCAGGGTTGAACCGCGTGGGCACGCCATGCGCGCCGACTTCGACTGGCCCAAGGCCGACCGCCGCAACGAGTTCCTGCGCGTGCGCATCAACGACGCCGGCGGGCTCGATGTGTTCCCGAACCAGAGTTCGGGCGTGCTCACGTCCACCGTCTGGGGCGACGGCCTGCTCGACAATCCGGCCGGCCAGGTTGTCAAGGCGGGCGACATCGTGCGCTTCATCCCATTTAGCGAATTACTGCATTAGGCATCGATGAATATTACACTGCGTTTTTTCGCCAGCGTGCGCGAAGCACTTGGCTCATCCCAGGAGACGGTGGTTCTTCCGGCGGGCATCGGCACGGTCGGCCAGGTGCGCCGCCACCTCATGGAGCGCGGCGAGAAGTGGGAGCAGGCGCTGTCGGAGCAGCGCGCCCTGCGCATGGCCTGCAACCAGGTCATGTGCGGCCCGGACCAGGTGGTGGAAGAGGGCGCCGAAGTGGCGTTTTTCCCACCCGTGACCGGGGGCTGAAGTCTATTCCTGGCGCGCTACCCACGTGGCGATGCCGTCGATACTGCGAAAGTCCGCCACCGAACGGCAGGCAATCTGCGGATGACGCGCCTGCATCATGCGCGCCAGGGCGGACCCCGGCCCGAGTTCCAGCGCCACCGTGATGCCGGCTTCCACCGCCGCATCCATGCAGTCGCTCCAGCAGATCGTCTGCACCAGCTGGCGCGATAATTCATCCACGGCCTGTCCTTTACTGCGCAGCGCCAGCGCGCTCACGCCGCCAAGCACCGGACAAGCGGGCGTGGCGAACGGCAGCGCGTTCAAGGCCACATCGAATGCCGCGCGGGCCGGCGCCATCAGCGACGTATGCGACGCCACCGCAACCGGCAGGCGCTGGAGTTTTCCGCCCTCGGCGGCCAGCGCATCGCCCAGTGCTGCCAGTCCGCTAGCCAGCCCGCCGGCGATGCACGCGTCGTAGCCGTTGACGATGGCAATCTCGAACCCGTGGCGCGGCGCGAGCGCAGCGGCGGTATCGATGGCCACGCCGCTGATGGCGGCCAGGGCCTGCTGCGGTCCTTGGCGGGCCGCATCGTCCATCGCCGCTGCCCGCACCCGGCCCAGCGCAATGGCGTCGAGCGGCGCCAGCGCCCCGGCCACCGACCACGCGGCGATTTCACCGATGCTGTAACCGGCGGCGAGCATCGGCGCGGGCACGTGCGCGCGCAGCGCTTCCCACACTGCCAGCGCGGCGGCGACAATCGATGGCTGGGCGAGCGCGTTATCGAACAGCGTAGCCTCGTCCAGGATGATCCCGGACTTGTCGAGCAGCGCCGCAGCGCCAGGGTCGGTGCGGGCCAGGTCGAACATGCCCGCGTGCTGCCCGCCCTGGCCCGGGCACATGATGAACAAGCCTTGCGTCATCGCTCGTGCTCCACGGTCAGCGCGTGCACGAAGCAGCTCGCCGCCAGCAGGTCGGCCGCGCCGCCCGGCGACAGGTTGCGCTCGACGAAAGCATGGTGAATCGCCAGCGCGTGCGCCTGCCACCCGCGCGATGCGGTGCCGCCGGCGTGGAGGAACGCGCTGGCCTGGATGCGCACAAAGGCTGCGCCTTGCGGTCCGCCCCGGTGAACCACGTTGGTGTCGCTCACATGCATCATCAGCGCGAACAGCGCCTCGATACGCGCCTGTTCCTGGTCGCGCCCATCGTCGAGCGCACGCCGCAAGGCGCCCAGGCCCGTGCGAAAGACCGATGGCAGGCCGTTGGCCGCTTCGTGGCGCGCGCCGCTGGTCCCGTGCAGGGCGGCTGCAGCCAGGCCGTGCGAGCGCTCGCCGTGCGGATGCGTATGGCCGCCCAATTCCTTCCCCCATCCCGCCACCAGATGCGCCTGCAGCGCCGCCGCCGTCAGCTCGCCGCCGTGGGCGCACGCCCGTCCGGCGGCAGCGCACAGCAGGCCAAGGCTGAAGATGGCGCCGCGATGGGTGTTGATGCCGCCGGTGGCGCGCAGCATGCGTTCCTCGGCGTCGATGCCGAGCCGCTTGAGCGTGGCGAACGGCGCGCCTTCGCTGCCGGCCCGGCAAATCAGGCGGAAGTAATGACGCAGCGAGAACAGGCTGCGCATGAAGGTGGCGGCGTTCATGTCGGTGTGGCTGCCGCTGTCGACCAGCGACACCAGCCCGGGTTTGGGGTACAGCGCCAGTTCGGCATACAGGCTGGCGATGGCCAAACGCGCGGCATGCCGGCTGAACCTGCGCGCTTCGGCCACGTGCGGGGCCAGGAAAAAAGCATCCATCATTGAAGCAGGTCCCGTAGCGAGGCCGTGGTCGCAAGCCGCACACCGTCGTCGTTCTTGACCAGCACCCGGGCGCCGCTGGCCGCCGCATCGCGCCACTCTTTCCAGGCAACGGCGGCGCCGCCCGGGAAGACGATCTCGCCGTCGAGCGGAAGGTGATGCGCGTGCGCTTGCAGCAGCTGCGTTCCGGCGTCGAGTTCGTGCAGGCTCGCAGGCTTGAACAACAGGTCGATGTCGGAAGAGTCGGTCAGATAGGCCAGGCCGGTCACCGCTTGCAGGGCCAGCGAACCGTAGGCGCGCAGCGTGATGCCGCCGGCGTCGGTCAGCATTGCCGCTAATGGTGCGGCCCATCGTGCCGGCGCCGCTACGGCCGCGGCATGCAGCGACAGCGCATTCTCGACGCGTGCCAGGGCATGTTCGTTCACCTGCAAGGCGATGCGGAGCTTGCGGCCCGCATCCGGTGGCGGCGCCAGGCCAAGGCATACGATGCCGGGTGCGGCATCCGGCGCGCGGCGCGTGACGACCAGCGGCCAGTCATGCCGGCGCCATTGTTCCAGCGCCTGCGCATGCTCCGGCGCAGCGACGCCCAGCGCCGCTGCCCAACCGGCGCTGCTTAGCCAGGCCTGGTCATGGCGCGAGTACATTCGATCCTGCGATGATGGCGTCGATGACCGGCTGGGCGAGCTTGCGCCCGCCGCGTTCCAGTCCGCGCGCGCTGCGCACGTCGATGGCGCCCGCATCACTGAACGCCTGCGCAAGGCTGGCCGCCAAGTCGCCCTCCCAGATCGCCTCGATGCCGCCCATGCGGGCGTAGTTTTCCGGCCCCGGCGCGAACACCGGATTCGATTGAGCCAGTTCGGTGAGCCGTTCTTCCGGCACCTTGGTGATGCGCGCCATCGCCGGCAAACCCATGACGCGAATGGTGGCGTCGGGCAGGGCGTAGCAGGCGTCGGCCATCATGCCGCTGGTGATAAAGCCGCCCGACAGCGCCTGGTCGTACACCAGGCCGACGATCTTGTGGCTTGATCGGCGCGCCAGGTCCACGCATTTGCCCAGGTGCGCCATGTAGCTGTTAATGCCCAACATTTCGTCGCGGTGGCGCAGGCGCTGGCCCTGGGTGTCGACCATGATCAGGATCGGCCGGCCCGGATGCTCGCGCACCGTTTGCAGCACGAAGCGCGCCTGTGCCAGCGCGATCTCGACCCCGATCGGCGCATGGCCGGTGGTGCCCACCACCGCAATATCGGCGCCGGCGACGCGCGCGCTGCCGCTCAAGAAGTTGTCGGCTTCCGTGATCGCATGGCCTTCGGGGAACAGCTGTGCGGCCAGTTCGTTCCAGTTCATCGTGCAGCTCCCGGTGTGTAGCTCGCCGCGAGGGCGGCAAAGGCGTCGGCTTCCATCATCGGCACGGCGGCCGGATCGGGAATGCCCAGTTCACGCCAGGCGTCGAGCGGATCGGCGCAGGCGCCGAAGCGTGCGATGCGCTCGCCGAGCAGTTCGTGTTCGGCTTCCAGTGCGGCCAGGCTCAGTTCCACGCCCGCGCGCAGGCATCGTGCGATGGCGTCGATGGCCGCTTCGCGGAACGCTTGCACCTCGTCGGGCACGATGGCCTGGCAGTCGCCCATCAGGTAGCGGTGCTTGCCGCCGGTGGTGCGCCAGACCAGCGCGCGGTCGCGCGAATCGAATTCTTCGACGCCGGAAGCGGTTTCGATCACTTCGGGTCCGGACATGGCCAGCCGGCCTTCTTCCGACATGACGACCGCATTCGCGCAACGCGCGACGATGCCCATGCCGCCGAAGCAGCCGTTCGAGCCGCCCACCAGGGCCACCACCGGAATGCCGGCCGCGCGCGCGTCAAACAGCGCGCGCATGACTTCGGATACGGCGATCAGGCCGGCGTTGGCTTCGTGCAGGCGCACGCCGCCGCTTTCCAGCAGCAGCACCACGGCGGCGGCTTTCTCGATTACCGCGCGGCGCAATAGCCCCGTGAGCTTGGCGCCGTGGACTTCGCCGACGGCGCCGCCCATGAAGCCACCTTCCTGCGCGGCGCAGAATACCGGCTGGCCGGCCAGCAGCGCGCGGCCCACGGCCACGCCGTCGTCAAAGGCGACCGGGGCGTCGAGCTGTCCCAGGTGCGGGCTGACCACGCGTGCCGACGGCGGCAGGAATTCTTCGAAGCTGCCGGCGTCGAACAGGCGCGCAAGGCGTTCGCGCGCGGTCAGTTCAAGGTAGCTACTCACTGCGCTACTCACTGCGCCACTCACTGCGCCGCTCATGCTTCTTCTCCCAGCATCGTTTGCACCGCCTGGTCCAGGCGCAGGCTCACCACGGCGGGCGTCGCGCCCATGTCGTTGATGTCGATGCGCGCATCCATCAGTTGCCAGCGCTCGTGAAAGTCGCGCATCACCGCTTCCCACGTGGCGCCAAAGCCCACGGCGGCGGTCTTGATGGCGATCGTGCAGGCGCCGTCCAGCGGCGCCGATTCGATCAGCACTTCCAGGTTGCCCGAGCCGACCACGCCAACCACCTGCGCTTGGGCCGGCAGCGCGCGGCTGCCTTGTTCGAAGCGATATTCGAGCGTTTCCATAGATTCTCCAGTCTTTACCAGTTGCGAAAGCGCTTCGGCGGGTTATACAAACCGCCCGAGGCGCGCACCAGGTCTTTCATGTTCCTGGCGGCGAGCAGGTCGCGCGTGGCGAGCCGCTTGTCGACGCCGATGTCTTCCGCGCGCTGGATAATGCCGCGGTCGCGCAGGTTCTCCACCATGCGCCGGTCGCGCCCCATGCCCACCGGCGTGTAGCCGGCCACGCCGCGGATCGCTTGCTCGCGTTCCTCGTCGCTGCGGCACAGCAGCAGGTTGGCGATGCCTTCCTCGGTCAGGATGTGGGTCACGTCGTCGCCGTAGATCATGACCGGCGGGATCGCCATGCCGGCCTGCTCGGCCAGCTCCCACGCATCGAGCCGGTCGACAAAAGCCGGCTGCATATGCTCGCGGAAGGTCTCCACGATCTGCACCACCAGCTTCTGGCCGCGCGGGATGGTGTTGCGGCCTTCGCGTGCCTGCTGGCCGGCTTTCAGCCACGCAGGGCTGGCGTGGCGCCGTCCGCGCGCATCGGCCCCCATGTTGGGTGCGCCGCCAAAACCGGCGATGCGGCCTTGCGTTGCGGTCGAGGAATTGCCCTGCAAGTCGATCTGCAGGGTCGAGCCGATGAACATGTCGCAGGCGTAGTGGCCGGCGGCCTGGGACAGCGCGCGGTTGCTGCGCATGCTGCCGTCCGGGCCCGTGAAGAACACGTCGGGCCGGGCGCGGATGTAGTCTTCCATGCCCAGCTCCGAGCCGAACGAATACACCGATTCGACGAAGCCCGATTCGATCGCCGGAATCAGGGCCGGATGGGGATTGAGCGCCCAGTGGCGCGCAATTTTTCCTTTGAGGCCCAGGGACTCTCCGTAAGTCGGCAGCAGCAGTTCGATGGCCGCCGTGTCGAAGCCGATGCCGTGGTTCAGGCGCTCGACCTGGTACGGCGCGTAGATGCCCTTGATGGCCATCATCGCCATCAGCACCTGGATTTCGGAGATCTGCGCCGGGTCGCGCGTAAACAGCGGTTCTATATAGTAGGGCCGTGGCGACTGCACCACGAAGTCGACCCAGTCGCCGGGGATGTCGACGCGCGGCAGGGTGTCCATGATGCGGTTCACCTGCACGATCACGATGCCGTTCTTGAACGCCGTCGCTTCGGCGATGGGCGGCGTGTCTTCGGTATTCGGGCCGGTGTACAGGTTGCCGTGGCGGTCGG
Source organism: Telluria sp. (assembly GCA_036386755.1). GTDB lineage: Bacteria > Pseudomonadota > Gammaproteobacteria > Burkholderiales > Burkholderiaceae_D > Telluria_A. The sequence goes on along the minus strand of DASVVC010000079.1, from coordinate 25,686 downwards.
CCGCTTCGGCCGCGATCAGGCACACGCGCGGCGTCAGGTCGATGAAGTAACGGCTGAACAGCTCAAGATAAGTGTGGATCGCGCCGATCTTGAGTTTGCCGGCGGCGAGCAGCTTGGCCACGCGCGCCGCCTGCGGTCCGGAGAACGAAAAATCGAGGCGGTCGGCCACGCCGCGCTCGAACACGTCCAGGTGCTGCGGCAGCGCCAGCACCGATTGCAGCATGTGCAGGCCGTTCACGCGCGCCGGGTCGAGCTGCGCCAGTGCCTGGCCCAAAAAATCGGCCTGCTTCTGGTTGTTCCCTTCGAGGCAGACGCGGTCGCCCCGTTCGATGACCGCGTACAGCAGCTCGGGCAGCAGCGCCGCCGGCAGCGCCTTGCCGTCGAGGGCACCGCCAAGCGAGGCGCCGGCGCGCGCCAGGCGTTCGGCGCGGTTGGTTTGCAGCGTGTTCCACTTCGCTGGCGATGCACTCATCTATTTCACTCCCATCATCATGTCAGGCAGGCCGGTCGCAATCGAAGGGAAAAGGCACAGCAGCACCACCGCAACGAACATCAGGCCGAGGAAGGGCATCACACCCCAGATCACATCCTTGAGCGGTATATCGGGCGCGATGTTCTTGATCACGAAGATGTTCAAGCCCACCGGCGGATGAATCAGCCCCATTTCCATCACCACGGTCATCACGATACCGAACCAGATCAGGTCGAACCCTGCTTCCTTGAGCGGCGGCAGGATGATCGGGGCGGTCATCAGGATGATCGACACCGGCGGCAGGAAAAAGCCGAACACCACCACCATCAGCAAAATCACCGACAGCAGCACCCAGCGCGACAGATGCATGTCCACCACCCATTGCGCGGCCGACTGGCTGATATGCAGGTAGCTCATGACATAGGAATACAGCAGCGACATCCCGATGATCAAGAGCAGCATGGTCGACTCCTTGATGGTCGAGGCCAGGATCGGCGACAGGTCCTTCGGCCGCCATACATTGTAGACCACCGCGATGAGCACCATCGCCAGCAGGGCGCCGAGGCCGGCCGTTTCGGACGGCGTGGCGTAACCGCCGTACAGCGCCACCATCACGCCGATCAGCAGGACGATGAAGGGTAGCACGCGCGGCAGCATTTCGACTTTTTCGCGCAGGGTGAAGTGCTCGGTGTCGAGGTAGGGCGACTTTTCGCCGCCGGCTTCGTAGATCGCCTTGGCGATGCCGTACTCCTTGCGCGCGCGGAAAACCGCATAGCCGGCGAACAGCGCGACGAGCAGGATGCCGGGGCCGATCCCGGCCAGGAACAGGCGCCCGAGCGACTGTTCCGACGCCACCGCGTACAGGATCATGGTGATCGACGGCGGCAGCAAAATACCCAGCGTGCCGCCGGCGGCGATGATGCCGGCCGCGAAACCGGGCGAGTAGCCGCGCTTCCTCATTTCGGGAATGCCGGCCGAACCGATGGCCGAGCAGGTCGCGGGGGACGAACCGGCCATCGCGGCGAACAGCGCGCACGCAAACACGTTGGCGATGCCCAGGCCACCGGGGATCTTGTGCAGCCAGGTGTGGATGGCCGAATACAGGTCCTTGCCGGCCGGTGACTTGCCGATCGCCGCGCCCTTGAGGATGAACAGCGGGATCGACAGCAGGGTGATGGAGGCCATTTCCTCATACACGTTCTGGGTTACCGTGTCGAGCGAGGACGACGGCATGAAGAAGTACATGAAGGAGATTGCCACCACCCCGAGGGCGAAGGCGATCGGCATGCCGGAGCACATGACGATCAGGGTGACGACGCCGTACAGGGCGCCCAAGGTCAGGTCGGTCATGGAGCGCTCCGCTGGTCCACCGGTTTATTGGCGGGTTTATTTGTAATGTGGGCCAGGACCTGCACCAGGATTTGCAATGTGAGCAGCGACATCCCGAGCGCCATCATGCCGTACGGGATCCACAGCGGCGGCGCGAAGGTCGACGAGGTGGTCTGGCCGTCGACCCAGGCTTCGTGAAACAGCGTCCACGACTTCCAGGAAAAGAAGGCGCAGAACAGGCACGACATCACGTCCACCAGGAACAGGCGCACTGCGTTGACCTTCGGCGGCAGCAAGCTCGCCAGCGCCTCGATGCCGATGTGGCCGCGCAGCGACTGTACGTAGCCGGTGCAAAAAAAAGTCACGCCAACGAGCATGAACACCGCCGCTTCGTCCTGCCAGTCGGTGGGCAGCTTGAAAAAATAGCGCGACACCACCGAATACGTCAGCACCAGTGCCGTGATGACGAGGGCCGCCATCGACAGCTTGAGCAGAAGGCTGTTCAGCAGGTCGAGCATGCGCGAGACGGCCGCCAGGACCGGATGGTCCGGCACCGCCGGCCCCTTGGCCGGCGCCAGTTCGAAGCCGTGGCTCACAAGGTTTTCTCGGCCAATGCGAGCAGCTTGGCGCAGTTCGCGTTCTTCTCGCGGTAGTCGGTCCACGCGGTGGTGCGCGCGATCGCCTGCCATTTCTTGACGACGGCCGCGTTCAGGTCGACCACCTTGGCGCCGGCTTTCTGGTACACGGCGGCGACGGCCGCATCGTCGGCCTGGGCCGAGGTGCGCGCAAACTTTTCCAGTTCGCCGCCGACCGCCATCAAGACCGCCTGCTGTTCCTTGGTCAGGCGGTCAAAGATCGCCTTGGACATCATCAGCGGCTCGAACATGAACCAGTACGCGCCGCCGCGCCCCGTGGTCAGCGCTTTCGATACTTCCTCCAGGCGGAACGAAATCAGCGAGGTGGACGAGGTCAGTGCCGCATCCATCGCGCCGGTCTGCATGGCGGCGTAGATTTCGTTCGACGGCAGCGTGACCACGGCGGCGCCGGCGGCCTTGAGGATCAGGTCCATCTCGCGCGAGCCGCCGCGCACCTTCATGCCGCGCACGTCTTCCGGGTCGACGATCGGCTTGGTGCGCGAGGCCACGCCGCCCGCCTGCCAGATCCAGCTCAGGACCACGATGCCTTTCTCGGCCAGGATGCGCGCCAGTTCCTTGCCCACTTCGGCATTCTTCCAGCCGTAACCCTGCTCGTAGGTGGTGACCAGGCCGGGCATGAGACCGATGTTGACTTCCGGGACTTCGCCGCCGGCGTACGACAACGGCACCAGCGACAGGTCGAGCGCGCCCTTGCGCATGGCCGAAAACTGCGAATTCGTCTTCATCAGCGAGGAACCGGGATAGACTGAGAACTTGAGCGTGCCCTTGCTGCGCTTTTCCACTTCCGCCGCGAACATGCGGCACAGGCGGTCGCGGAAGTCGCCTTCGTTGATTGTGCCACCTGGGAACTGGTGCGAAATTTTCAGGCTGGTCGTCTGAGCCCAGGCATTGTGCATCCAGAGTGGGCTCGAGGCGAGCGCGGCAAGCACGGTTCTGCGGGACATTACGGTCATAGATCCTCCAAGATGATGGAAACTTCGCGGGGTGGCACTTTATCCAGGGACGACGCGGCAAATGCACCCATTCGGCATTTGCAATCGTCGTTTCTTGGTATACAGTAATATTTCTAAAAATGCCTTGTCAAGTTCTATCGTGTTTTTATAAGCAAATCTTGTATACAATCTGCTTTCGTCAATACGAATATAAATACAAATGACCACCCGTTCCGTAGCACTTCGGGAAAAAATCGAAGAATTGATCGCCGTAGGCGCCCTGGCGCCCGGCCAGCATCTGGACGAGACCGAGCTCGCCGCGCGTTTCGGCGTCTCGCGCACGCCGATCCGCGAAACCCTGATCCAGTTGTCGTCGATGGGATTGGTGGTGATCCGTCCGCGGCGCGGCGCGGTGGTGGCCGAACTGGGGCCGCACCAGCTGGTCGAGATGTTCGAAGTGATGTCGGAGCTGGAGGCGACCTGCAGCCGGCTGGCGGCGCGCCGCATGACGGCGGCCGACCATGTCAGGCTGCTGGCGGCGCACCTGGCGTGCCGCGAAGCGCGCGACGCCCGCGATCCGGATGCCTACTACTACAAGAACGAAGCCTTCCACGAAGCCATCTACGCGGGCAGCCACAACCAGTTCCTGCTGGAGCAGACGCGCAACCTGTACCGCCGCCTGCGCCCGTACCGGCGCTTGCAGCTGCGCGTGCGCGACCGGGTCGGGGCGTCGTACGAAGAACACGACAGCCTGGTGCAGGCGATCCTGTCCGGCGATGGCGACAAGGCCGAGCAGCTTACCCGCAGCCACGTGATGATCCAGGGCCAGCGCTTCGCCGACCTGATGGCGTCGTTGCCGCAACTGGCGGCCGGTGAACTGAACCGGACCTGAGCGGGGCGCGCCATGCGGGAAGCTCTGGCCGCTGCGCTGGCATGCAGCCAGCCGGCTGCCGTTCTTGCGAATGTCAGGGCTGCATCGCGTGGCGCAAAACGCCACCGCGCGTAGCAGCCGGACACGCGATTACAGCGCTTTGAGGAAGCGCCCGATGGCGTCGTTGACCTGTTCCGGCTGGTCGATCATGGCGAAGTGCCGCGCCGGGGCCACCGTCACCACCTGCGCCTTGGGAGCGGCCTCGATCAGCGCCGCGTAGTACGCCTTCTTGGTGTCGGCGGTCAGCTCGTGCTGGGTGGCGTCGGCATCAAAATACGGCGCGATCAGCAGCACCGGCGCCGTGATCTTCGGCAGCGCGGGGCGCAGGTCCATGGCGAAGGTTTCGGCCATGTACTGCAGCACCGCGCCGGGATCGCTGCGCGCACTGAGCTTGGCCAGTTCGTCGGCGCGCGCAATGTCCATCACGCCGGTGCCGCGCATGTAGTCCTGCTGCTGCGCGGCGAACGCGCGCTGGTCGGCCGGCGCCATGCGGCGCGCCAGTTGCTGCGCCATCTGCTCGCGCTGGCGCGGCGTCAGGTCTTCGGCCCCCGGGAACACCGGCAAGCCGTCGATGCTGATCACGCCGCCGACGGCCTCCGGACGCTGCGTCGCCAGCGACAGCGCCAGCACGCCGCCCAGGCTATGCCCGACCAGTACCGGTTTGACGAGCTTGCGCGTGTCGATCAGCTGCGCCAGCGCGCGCTGGGCCGCCTCCATCTGCTTGCCCGGCACCGGCGCGCGGCCGTCGAAGCCGGGCAGGGTGACGATGTAGACGGTGTACTCGCCCAGAAAATGGCGCGCCGTGCCTTGCCAGACCCAGGAACCGCTGGCCAGGCCCGGAATGAGGATCAGCGCGCGTTTGCCCTTGCCGTGCCGTTCGACCTGCACGGCGCCGATCTCGAAGCGTTCGGCGGGAACGAGGGTGGCGGCGAAACGGTTGGCTTGTTGCGGCGGCGGTGGCGGTGGCGGGGCTTCGGCGGCGGCGGCGAAGGCGGGCGCGCTGGCTGCCAATGTCAGTGCGATTACAAGGTGTACAAAGCGGGCGATCATGCTGTCTCCTGGTCGGGATGGAAAATGGATTCGAGCGGCTGCGCGAACAGCCGGGCTATGGCAAACGCCAGCGGCAGGCTCGGGTCGTAGCGCCCGGTCTCGATGGCGTTGACGGTCTGGCGCGATACCTTCAGCAGGTCGGCCAGGTGTGCCTGGCTCCAGCCGTGTTGCGCGCGCAGCTCGCGGATGGTGTTATTCATTTGAAGGTGCATCCGCGCACCGCCCCGGTCACCAGCCAGCAGGCGCCCATCAGCGGCCAGATGGTGAACATCGACAGGCGCGGAAATCCCGCTATTTCCAGGAAGCCGTAGGTAAAGCTCAAGCTGGCCGTGACGGCGGCGGCAATGGCCACGTTTTCCAGCGTACTTTGGCGGATGAATTCGTCGACCCGGCGCATATGGCGCACGATGGCCCACAGCGCCAGCGCGAAGCCGATCATCGGACTGGCCAGCACCAGGGTGCGCGCCGGGCCTTCGGGCAGCGGGCGCCCATAGACGATGGACACGGTCAGGATCAGTGCGTACAAGGCCAATGCGCTGAACAACTCGAGCATGTAGCGCCGGCCAATGGTTTTTTCGTGCATGTTTGTCTCCCTGGTTGTCAAGTATGCTTTACATGGTAGGCACGAAGAGGTGCGATGTCAAGCAAGCTTTACATCTATTTTTACCCTGCCCAAGTCGACTACAATGCGGGTCGTCCCAACGCCGCACCGAGAATGCCATGCCCGAAACTCCTCCCCAAGCCCGCGTCGCCGTCATCGGCGGCGGCCCGGCCGGCCTGATGGCCGCCGAAGTATTGAGCCAGGGCGGGGCGGCGGTCGACCTGTACGACGCGATGCCGTCGGTGGGGCGCAAGTTCCTGTTGGCGGGCAAGGGCGGCATGAATATCACGCACTCCGAGCCTCCGGCCGATTTTATCGAGCGCTATGGCGAGCGCGCCGGCCAGGTGGCGCCGTGGCTGGCCGGCTTCGACGCGCAGGCCGTGCGCGACTGGATCCATGGCCTCGGCGTGGACACGTTCGTGGGCACCTCCGGACGCGTGTTCCCGACCGATATGAAGGCGGCGCCCCTGCTGCGCGCCTGGCTGCACCGCCTGCGCGAGGGCGGCGTGCACTTCCACATGCGTCATCGCTGGACCGGCTGGAACGGCGCCGCGCTGCGCTTTGCCACGCCGGACGGGGAACGCGAGGTTATCGCCGACGCGGTCATCCTGGCGCTCGGCGGCGCGAGCTGGGCGCGCCTGGGGTCGGACGGCGCCTGGGTGCCGCTGCTGCGCGAACGCGCGGTGCCGGTCGCGCCCCTGGTGCCATCCAACTGCGGCTTCGACACCGGCTGGAGCGAGCATTTCAGCAGCCGCCATGCCGGCGCACCGCTCACCACGGTGGCCATCACCGCCCTCGACGCCAAAGGTGTGCCTCACAAGCGCCAGGGCCAGTTCGTCATCACCGCCGGCGGCGTCGAAGGCAGCCTGATTTACGCCTTGTCGGCCAATCTGCGCGAGCAGATCGCCGCCAACGGCAGCACCACCATCTGGCTCGACCTGGTGCCCGACTTTAGTAGCGAGAAGGTGTTCGATGAAGTGACGCGCCCGCGCGGTTCGCGCTCGATGTCGAGCCACCTGCAAAGCCGGCTGGGCATCAAGGGCGTGAAGTCGGGATTGCTGCGCGAATGCCTGTCGGCGGCCGAATTCGGCGACACGGCGCGCCTGGCGCAAGCACTGAAAATGCTGCCCGTGACCTTGCAGCGCGCGCGCCCGATCGACGAAGCGATCAGCAGCGCCGGCGGCGTGCGCTTCGATGCGCTCGACGCCGACGCCATGCTGCGCGCCGTGCCGGGCGTGTTCGCCGCCGGCGAGATGGTCGACTGGGAAGCGCCCACCGGCGGCTACCTGCTCACCGCGTGCTTCGCCAGCGGCCGCGCCGCCGGCCTCGGTGCCTTACGGTGGCTTACTCGAAGCTGACGTCGCCCGAGCCGTTGCGGGTGACGCTGCGCTCGGTCGGATTACCGTGCACGGTCACGTCGCCGCTGCCGCGCACGCTGACCGAGGCGCTCTTGCGGGCCTGGACGATGGCGCTGCCGGAACCCATCAGGTCGATGGTGCAGGTGTCGGCGCTCAGGTGCTCGGCGTCGAGGTCGCCCGAGCCCATCTGCGCCACCTTGAACTGCCTGGCCGCGCCCACCACCGTCATGCTGCCCGAACCGACCACGTTGACCTCGACCTTGTCGCTGCTGCCGCCATTGAGTTCGATGTCGCCGCTGCCCTGCAGGCCCGCTTCCACCTCGCGGTAGCGGCCATTGAGCTTGACGTTGCCCGAGCCGTGCAACTGCAGCTCCAGCTTGTCGCCGCTGAAGCCGTTGACGGTGCTGTCGCCGCTGCCCCGGATGCGCAAGCTGTCGAGCGCGGGCAGCACCAGCACCACTTGCAGCGGCTGTTTGTGATGCAGCAGCATGCCCTTGGTGTCGATGTTGAGCGTCGTGCCTTCGCTGATCGTTTCCACATTGCCCAGCAGGCGCTGTTCGCCGCGCACCGTCAGCGACGCCACCGCGCCCTGGCGCAGGGTCATGTCGATCGGGCCGCCGAGGGTGACCGTGGTGATGTTGGCGGCCACGGTGCGCGTTTCGCTGGCAACCATGCGGCCTTCGGGATTGCTTGGGCGGGTCGTGCCCTGGGCCCGCAGCATGCTGTAGAACAGGCCGATCAGCACGAACGCGAGAAGCAGCAGGCCGAAGCCGACTTTGAGTAATGAGCGCATCAGATTCTCCGGTTGCGTTTTCAGCTGCCCTTGAGCAGGGAAACATTCATGTCGACATAGCGCCGGATGCCGATCAGCGTGTATTTCGTAATAACCAGGCACAGCAGGAAGATGACAATCCCCGCCAGCACGATGCACAGGCCAAAAAAGGTCTGGGTGGTGCGCGAACCGGGTTCCAGTTCCGTGGTGATGCGCACGCCGCGCCCGGCCGCTTCTTCGGCACGGCGCACCACGCTGCGCTTCTTGACGGCCGTGTCGTTTGCCGTTTCCCGCTCCGCCTCGCGCGCGGCTTCCCGCGCCGCGGCGGACGCCTCCCTGGCGGCCCCACGCGCCGCGCCGGCCGCTTCACGTGCCGCGGCGGCGGCCTCGCGTGCGATGGCGCGCGATTCTCCGGCAGCCTCGACGGCTTTTTCGACGGCGGCGCCGGCCCGGTCGATGGCCGCATTCACGTCGGCGGCGGCTTTCTTGCCCTCATCCTTGTCAACGCGCTCCTGGTGAAATTGCACCCCTTCTTCGCCGATGGAGACGATCACCTGCAGCTTGTCGCGGTCTTCCTTGGATGTGTTGCTGAGGATCATCTCGCGGAAGGGGCCATCGAGCACCAGTTCGTTGGCGCCCGACAGGCCGCTGGCGGTGATGGCGATGCCGGCCACGTAAAACGCCAGCCCGGCCGCGTACAGGATCGCCAAAAAGGCCGCGTACACCAGCGCCGGCACCACCATGAACAGATTAAAGATGCACAGGCCGACGATGGAGATGAGCAGGCGCAGCAGGTTGGCGGGATTCTTCTTTTGCTCGAAAGAATGCATGTGCACGCTGGCGCGCAGGGTCATGGCGATCTTTTTCGGCTCGTCGAGTTCGGCGGCCACGTCCTCTTCGGTGCGCCCGGCCGCCACGCCGTCGACGAAGCGCTGTTCGTAATAGGCCAGGGTCTTGGCCTGGGTATCGGCGGAAATGCCGGCCATGGCGCGCCGCAGCGCGTCCAGATAGTCGAGTTTGCCCATGATGGTCGCCTGGTGGATCAGGAATGGCTCAGCGCCACGCCCGAGTGGAAAATCTGCAAGTCGCCGCCGAGCAGCTGCGGCATGACGATGAGGGCGGTACTCACGGCAACAAAAGCCAGTAACGCGAGTGCGCGCAGTCCGAGTGCGATGTTCATGTGCTGTCCGTGTAAAAAACCTGTTTCGATGGTGCTACTGTACGAAAACGGACAGGTCAGTTCCAGCGCAATGCGACAGGCTGCACTTTGGGCGCCGCAAACGACCGAATCGGGGGATAGTCGTTCACTTGCCCTTGGCTGTCAGCAGGCGGGCGGCGGCCACGCCGCTGCGCACGGCGGACTCGATCGTGGCCGGATAGTCGCTGGCGGTGTAGTCGCCCGCGAGAACCAGGCGCGCCAGCCCGGTCGCGTTGGCCGGGCGCGCCAGCGCCGGCGTGCAGGCGAAGGTGGCGCGTTTTTCGCTGATGACCTGGACCCAGTCCGGGCGCGCCAGTTCCGGGCGTTTCAATACAAGAGCGAGCTGGCCGGCGACAGCCTCGGCCAGCGCCTCGCGTCCCAGTGCCGAGGCGTCGCCCGAGGCGCTGATGACCACCGAGAACATGCCGGCTTGGGCGGCATCGAGCTGGCCGCGGTCGAACACGAACTGGCCCCAGTGGCCGCTTGCCGCGTTGTCGCGCAAGGCGTAAAAGGGCAGATCGAGCCGCGTCGCGGACGGATATTGCAGGTAGCAGGTGGTGATCGGCTCGTACTCGAAGTGCCCGAGCGAGGCCGCCAGTTCTGGCGCGCCGGCCTGTTCCAGCAGGATGGCTGCGGCCGGCGGCGGCGTGGCGATGACCACCGCGTCGAAGCGTTGGCCGTCGCCAAGGCGCCAGCCGGCGCTATCTTGCCCGACGGAATCGACCTTGGCGCCCAGGTGTACCTTGCCGCCGCGGCTTTCCAGAAAGGCTGCGGCAGCCACCGGAAACAGCGCGCTCAGGTCAACGCGCGGCAGCAACATGTCGGAACTGGAACGGGCCGCGCCCAGGCTGTCGCGCAGCACGGCCAAAAATACCTGGGCCGAGGCGCGTTCCGGCGCGGTGTTGAGCGCGGCCAGGCACAGCGGGCGCCACATCAGCTCGATCAGGCGGTCGGTCTGGTCGTAGCGCTCCAGCAATTCGCTGACGCTGCAGTCGCTGTGCAGGCGCCAGCCGGTCCAGCGCGCGGTCGAGGAAAAGCGCGCCAGCGCCATCTTGTCGTCAAAGTCCAGGCCGTCGGCGCGCAGCAGGGCCACTGCCAGGTGCAGCGGGGCCGGCAGGCGCGGGGCCAGAAAATCCATGCCGCCGCTGCCCTTGGGATAGCGCATTTGCAGCGGCAGGTGCAGCATGGCCGCGCGCGGGTCGATGCCGACCGCGCGCATCAGGCGCAGCGATTCCTTGTAGGCGCCCAGCAAGATATGCTGGCCGTTATCGAGCTGGCGCCCTTGCACGTCCACCGCGCGCGCCCGTCCGCCCAGTGTGCGGGCCGCTTCGAACAAGGTGACCTTGCAGCCGGCGCGGGCCAGTTCGACCGCCGCGCTGCAGCCCGCCCAGCCGCCACCGATGACGGCGGCGCTTGCCGGCACGCCGGCTACCGCGCCGCCTACCGCGTCAGCCACGGATGTAGGTCTTCCACGCCAGCCAGAGCTTACGCAGCGGCGTGAGCGAGATGCGCTGGTTTAAGACGTGGAAGTTGTCGCGCTCGATCTCGTCGAGCACGGTGCGGTAGATGGCCGCCATCATCAGCCCCGGGCGCTGGGCGCGCCGGTCTTCCTTGGGCAGCAGGGCAAAGGCTTCGTCGTAGACCTTTTGCGCTCGCTCGGTCTGGAAACGCATCAGGTTCTCGAACTTGTCGCTGTGGCGGGCGTTGAGCAGATCGGCCGCCGTGACGCCGAACTGTTGCAGCTCGTTCACGGGCAGGTAGATGCGGCCCTTGCGCGCGTCTTCCCCCACGTCGCGGATGATGTTGGTCAGCTGGAATGCCAGGCCCAGCTGTTCGGCATACTCCAGGGTCTTCGGATTGGTCACGCCGAAAATGCTGGCCGACAAAATACCGACCACGCTGGCCACGTGCCAGCAGTAGCGCTTCATGGCGGTGTAGTCGAGGTAGCGGGTCTGGTCGAGGTCCATCTCCATGCCGTCGACGATGGCCTGCATGTGCTTTTCCTGCAGGTCGTAGACCGTCAGGTGCGGCTGCAGCGCCTGCGTCACCGGGTGCGTGGGCGTGCCGGCGTACATATTGGCCAGCTCGGTGCGCCACCAGGCCAGCTTGATGCGCGCGATCGACTGGTCGGTGCATTCGTCGACCGTGTCGTCCACCTCGCGGCAAAAGGCGTACAGCGCGGTGATCGCGCGGCGCCGCTCCGGAGGCAGGAACAGGAAGCTGTAATAGAAGCTGGAGCCGCTCTGGACGGTCTTTTGTTGGCAGTATTCGTCAGGAGACATGGTCAAAAGTGCAAGGGTGCGCGAAGCGAAGCCGCTATTCTATAGCCGATGAGCCCAGGACGAGAGGGGCAACGGCGCTTTTTTCACGGGCAAGGGGCGATACAGCGGTTCACATCCGCGCCGCGCGCCACAGAATCGCCATCCAGTCGAGCATTTTGAGCTGCGGACGCTGGTTGAAGACGTCGTAGTCGACCTTCTCGATTTCTTCGAGGATGCGCAAGCCGCCCTGGATCACCAGCCGCAATTCCCAGCCGATGCGGCCCGGCAAACGCCGCGCCAGTGGAGCGCCGCTGAGCATCAGGGCGCGGGCGCGCGCCACTTCAAAGGCCATCAGCGGGCGCCAGTTACCGCCGGTGTTCGGCTGGTCGAGCTCGGCCGGGGCCACGCCGAAGCGCTGCAAGTCATCCATGGGAAGGTAAATACGGTCTTTTTGGCGGTCGATGCCGACGTCTTGCAGGAAGTTGATCAGTTGTAGTGCCGAGCAGATGGCGTCCGAATCGCGCACGTTGGCCTCGTTCGCGGCGCCGTACAGCGAGAGCATCAGCAGGCCGATCGGGTTGGCCGAGCGCCGGCAATAGTCGAGCACCAGTTCGAAGCTGGCGTAGCGCTTTGTATCCACATCTTGCTTGAAGGCGGACAGCAAGTCGTAAAATGGTTTCAGCGGCAGCTGGTATTGCGCAATCACCGCGGCCAGGCGCTGGAACAAGGGCTCGGGCTGGGCTTCGCCGCGGCCGATGGTGTCCAACGCGTGCTCGTAGGCCGTCAGCGCGGCCAGCCGCTCGGGGCCGCTCGCATCGCCCTCGTCGGCGATATCGTCAGCGGTGCGGGCAAAAGCGTAAATCGCTTCCACCGCCGGCACCAGCCGCTTGGGCAACAAAATCGAGGCAACGGGGAAATTCTCGTAGTGATCGACGGGCATGGAATATTAATGACGCAAAAGTCATTTGCAAATAAAACTTGCAGGATTATAATTACTAACCAGAAAGTCAGTTAGCTCTCAGGGTCGTCGAAGTAGTAGCATCTCGACATCATCGCCATGCCCTCGGGTGGCGCCCACCGCATAGTAAAGGAAAACACCGTGTTCCCCGTGAAAAACCTGCGCCAAAGACCTTTGGCACCGACGACCATTCTCAGTGCCGCCGTCGTGGCCGCCCTGCTGGCCGCCTGTTCCAAGCCCGCCGAGAAAAAGGAAGACATCCGCCCGGTGCGCGCCATGGTGCTCAGTTCGAGTACCGTCGGCGTGAATGCCGAGTTTGCCGGCGAAGTGCGCGCGCGGGTCGAATCGCGCCTCGGGTTCCGGGTCGGCGGCAAGATTACCGCGCGCAAGGTCGATCCCGGCACGGTGGTGAAAAAGGGCCAGGTGCTGATGCAGCTCGATCCGCAAGACTTGAAGCTGTCCCAGGCCCAGGCCAAGGCCAACCTGCGCGCCGCCGAAACCGGGCGCGACCTGGCCAAGGCGGAGCTCAAGCGCTATCAGGAATTGCGCGTGAAGAATTTTGTCAGCCAGGCCGTGCTGGACGCCAAGCAATCGGCCTTCAGTTCGGCCCAGGCCACGGTCGATGCGGCCCAGGCCGCGTATTTCGGGCAGTCCAACCAGGCCGGTTATGCAACCCTGGTATCCGACATCGATGGCGTGGTCACGGCGGTGGACGCCGAAGTGGGGCAGGTGGTCTCGCCCGGCACGCCTGTTGTACGCGTGGCCAAGACGGGCGAGAAGGAAATCGTCATCGGTTTGCCGGAAGATAAAGTCGAGCAATTGCGCAAACTCACCGACGTCACCGTGCGCCTGTGGGCCAACAAGGACGTGGTCATTCCAGGCAAGGTGCGCGAAGTCTCGCCGGTGGCCGACGCCGCCACCCGCACCTATGCGGTCAAGGTGTCGATTCCCGACAGCGCGGCCGACGTCAAGCTGGGCATGACCGCCATGGTGCAGTTCGCCAGCACCATGGCCACGCCGCAGATCAAGGTGCCGCTCACCGCCTTGTATCATGAAAAGAACACGACCTCGGTGTGGGTCGTCGAGAAGGGCGTGGCGCGCATGGTACCGGTGACGATTGCCGGCACCTCCGCCAACGACGTGGTGCTGGCCGGCGGCGTGACGCCCGGCCAGACCGTGGTGACGGCGGGCGTGAACCTGCTCAAGCCGGGCCAGAAAGTGACGATCCTGCCGCCGGACACCTCGTCGAGCGACCCGCTCCCCGCGGCCAAAAGCACGGCGGTAAGCGCGGCCGCGCCTCAGGTCGAGGTCGCCAAATGAAGGGATTCAATCTTTCTCGCTGGGCACTCGAACATATCCCGCTGACGCGCTACCTGATCGTGGCGCTGCTGCTGGGCGGGGTGATCAGCTACATGAACCTGGGGCAGGATGAAGATCCGCCGTTTACCTTCCGCGTGATGGTGGTGCGTGCGATCTGGCCGGGCGCGACCGCCGTGCAGATGGCCGAGCAGGTCACCGACAAGCTCGAAAAAAAGCTGCAGGAAACGCCCTACATCGACAAGATCAAGAGTTATTCCAAGCCGGGCGAAGTGATCATCATCCTGCAGCTGCGCGAATCGACGCCGCCGCGCGAGACCGCAAACTCCTGGTATCAGGTCCGCAAAAAGATCGGCGACATCAAGGGCACCTTGCCCGCGGGCGTGATCGGACCGTTCTTCAACGATGAATTCGGCGACACCTACGGCTCGATCTTCGCGCTCTCGGCCGACGGCTTCAATTATGCCGAGGTCAAGGAATACGCCGACTTCGTGCGCCAGCAGTTGCTGCAAGTGCCGCTGGTGTCGAAAGTCGAGCAATTCGGCGTGCAGGCGGAAAAACTCAACATCGAGTTTTCGCACAAGAAATTCGCCCAGCTCGGCGTGCCCTTCGAAGTCATCGCCAACCAGATCGCCACCCAGAACTCGGTCGAATCGACCGGCGTGCTGGTCACCCCGACCGACAACCTGCAGGTACGCGTTACCGGCGCCTTGACCACCGCCAAGGACCTGGAAAACCTGGAGCTGCGCGCCAACGGCACCACCTTCCGCCTGGGCGACTTTGCCACCATCAAGCGCGAATACGAAGATCCGCCGGTTGAAAAGATGCGCTTTAACGGCAAGGAAGTCATCGGCCTGGGCGTGTCGATGGAAAAGGGCGGCAACATCATTGCGATGGGCAAAGGCCTGGACGAGACCGTCGCGCGCATCAAGGCCAAGCTGCCGGTCGGCATTGAACTCGAACGGGTCTCGGACCAGCCGCGCGCGGTGACGGCCTCGGTGAGCGAATTCATCAAGGTGCTGATCGAAGCGGTGGTGATCGTGCTGGCCGTCAGCTTCCTGGCGCTCGGATTGCACACCAAGCCGCTGCGCATCGATGCGCGGCCGGGCCTGGTGGTGGCGCTGACGATTCCGCTGGTGCTCGCCATTACCTTCTTGTTCATGCGCTTTTTTAACATCGACCTGCACAAGATTTCGCTCGGGGCGCTGATCATCGCGCTTGGCTTGCTGGTCGACGACGCCATCATCGCTGTCGAAATGATGGTGCGCAAGATGGAGGAGGGCATGTCGCGCTTCGACGCGGCCACCTTCGCCTACACCTCGACCGCGATGCCGATGCTGACCGGCACCCTGATCACGGCGGCGGGCTTCCTGCCGATCGGCCTGGCCAAGTCGGCCGCTGGCGAGTACACGTTTTCGATGTTCTCGGTCAATGCGATCGCGCTCTTGATTTCGTGGCTGGTGGCGGTGATCTTTACGCCCTACATCGGTTACATGATCCTCAAGGTTAAGCCGCATGCGCACGGCGAGGGCGAGCACGACATGTTCAATACGCCGGGCTTCCAGCGTTTCCGCCGCATCGTGACCTGGTGCGTGACGTGGCGCAAGACCACCATCGCGCTGAGCCTGGGGGTGTTTTTCCTCGGCGTGTTCGGCTTCAAGTTCATCGAGAAGCAATTTTTCCCGGATTCGAGCCGTCCCGAGCTGATGGTCGAGATGTGGACGCCGGAAGGCACCGCGTTCAAGGCCAACGAAGCGCTGGTGAAAAAATTCGAGAAGCTGATGGCCAAGGAAGCTCATGTCGAGAGCGTGACCAGCTACGTCGGCAACGGCAGCCCGCGCTTCTACCTGCCGCTGGACCAGATCTTCCCGCAATCGAACGTGTCGCAGATCGTCGTGCTGGCGCGTGGGCTGGAGCACCGCGAATCGCTGCGGCTGAAGATTGTCGATATTTTCAGCAAGGATTTCCCCGAAGTGCGCGGGCGCGTCAAGCTGCTGCCGAACGGGCCGCCGGTACCGTATCCGGTGCAGTTCCGCGTGGCCGGTCCCGAGATCGCGGTCGTGCGCGACTTTGCCGACAAGGTCAAGGACATCATGCGCGCCAACCCGAATGCGATCGGCGTCAATGACAACTGGAACGAATCGGTCAAGGTGCTGCGCCTCGACCTTGACCAGGAAAAACTGCGCGCGCTGGGCGTGACCTCGCAGACGGTGATGCGCGCAGCCAATACCATTTTGTCGGGCACCACTATCGGCCAGTTCCGCGAGGACAATAAGCTGATCGACATCGTGGTGCGCCAGCCGGTCGAAGAGCGCGCCACCATCGCGGTGCTCAACGACACCAATATCCCGACCTCCTCGGGCAAATCGGTGACGATTTCGCAGATTGCGCGTGCGCATTTTGTGTGGGAACCGGGCGTGGTGTGGCGTGAGGGGCGCGAATGGGCGATCACGGCGCAGGCCGATGTGGTCGACGGCATCCAGGGGCCGACCGTGTCGGACCAGATCGGCCTGAAGCTGGCCGATCTGCGCGCGGCGCTGCCGCCTGGCTACACCATCTCGCTGGCCGGCGCCGCAGCCGACAGCGCGGCGGCGGAAGCGTCGATTGCGGCGAACGTGCCGCTGGTGCTGTTCATCGTGTTCACCCTGCTGATGCTGCAGCTGCACAGCTTCTCGCGCTCGCTGCTGGTGTTTTTGACCGGTCCGCTGGGCGTGGCTGGCGCCGCGATGGCGCTGCTGATCCTGGACCGGCCGTTCGGGTTTGTGGCGAACCTGGGCGTGATTGCGCTGTTCGGGATGATCATCCGTAACTCGGTGATTCTGGTCGACCAGATCGAGCAGGATATTGCCGCCGGAGCGGAGCCGTGGGATGCGGTGATCGAGGCGGCGGTGCGTCGTTGCCGGCCGATCATCCTGACGGCGGCCGCGGCTGCGCTGGCGATGATTCCGCTGTCGCGTTCGGTGTTCTGGGGACCGATGGCGGTGGCCATCATGGGCGGGCTGGTGGTGGCGACGGCGTTGACCTTGCTGTTCTTGCCGGCCTTGTATGCGACTTGCTTCCGGGTCAAGAAGCCGGTGGAGGTGGTTGCGTTGCGCACGTAGAGCTTCCGCTAGAGCTGCACCCTAAGCTCCGTCGTTCCCGCGAAGGCGGGAACCCAAGTTCTTCGCTCAGTTGTCGGCTACACCGGGAACTTGGGTCCCCGCCTTCGCGGGGACGACGGAGCTAACACTACCGTGCGCTTGGCCTCAAGCCGCCACATGCGCCCTTACGGCGTGCGCATGTTTTTCCCACACCCGGCTCTTCCACCTGGCATACATCGCCAACCCGCGCACCCACTCATCGCAAGTAAACGCGATCCACACCCCGATCAATCCCCAGCCGAAATGCAGGCCCAGCAGCCATGCCAGCGGCACCGCCACGCCCCACATCGAACACGCGCCCATCAGCACCGGAAACCTGGCGTCACCGGTCGCCCTGAGCGAATTGATCACCACCAGATTAAACGTGCGTCCCGGCTCCAGCAGCAGGCTGATCCTCAGCAGCACCGCGCCGCCGGCCACGATCGCCGGGTCCTTGCTGAAAAACCCCAGCAGCCAGGGCGCCAGCAGCACCACCACGCAGGTGGTCACTACCGTCACGCCCAGGCCCACGCGCAGGCTGCGCAGGAGTTGCCGATAGGCTTCGTCGAACTCGCCCGCGCCGATCATGTGCCCGATCATGATCTCGGTGCTGATGCCGATCGAAATACCCAGCATCATCATGATCATCGACAACTGGATCGCATACGAGAACGTCGCCAGCTGGGCCACGCCCATCTGTCCGACAAAATACGTGATCACCATGAAGCTGGCCTGCCAGCACAGGTTCTCGCCTGCGGCCGGCAGTCCGATCTTCAGGATGCGCGCCAGCGTCTCGCGCGACAGGCGCAAGAACCACGACAGCCGCACGCCCAGCTTGAGCTGGCGCCGCACCAGCCAGGCCAGCGCCACGCAGGCCACGGCGCGGCTGATGACGGTCGACAGCGCGGCGCCGATCACGCCCATTTTCGGCGCGCCCAGCAAGCCGAAAATGAGCACCACGTTGAGCGCCAGGTTAAGCACATTCATGCCGATGGCGACGAACATCGCTTCGCGCGTGTGCCCGTGCGCGCGCAGCACCGAGCCGAACGCGATATTGATCGATTCCAAAAACAGCGTGCCGCCCATCAGCGCCAGGAACGGCTGGGCATACGGCATCAGTTGCGGCGGCAGTTGCAGCAGGCGCAGCATGTCGGCTGAAAACGCCCAGATCGCCAGGCTGACCACCATCCCCAGCCAGAAGTTGATCCCGACCGCCGTGGCCGCCACGCGCTCGGCGCCGGCCCGGTCGCCCGCGCCCAGGTAATGGGTCAGCACCACCGCACTGCCGATGCCGACGAACGAAAACAGGATCACGCAAAAGCCGACGATCTGGTTGGCCACCGCCAGCCCGGCCACCGCCGAGTCGCCCAGGTGACTGACCATGAAGGTATCGACCACGCCCGGCAGGATGTGGGATAGCTGTTCGATGAAAATAGGCCAGGTCATGGCGAACAAACTGGCGTTGCGGACTTTGTTAATATGATTGGAGGACATGCGATGGTATTTCTTTAAAGGACTGAAAACGTTTCCAAATTATACGTCGCCCGCGCCCGATTCAAAAAACGCCCTATGTGGTCAGAAAATCCAGTAAAATACCGGGTTGAAGTTGTAGCCCCTAACAAAGGCAGTGCAGGGCGGCCGGTTTCACTGTCGGGCGCCCTTTGTTTTTTCAGATGGAAAGGTGCATGCGGCCGCCCATGGTGGCGCCGGATGCGATCCCGCGAGGATGGCGAAATTGGTAGACGCACCAGGTTTAGGTCCTGACGCCAGCAATGGTGTGGGGGTTCGAGTCCCCCTCCTCGCACCACGAGTTTAATACTATTTTTTGGACGATTTTTACATGGCAACTGCAGTCGAAACCCTGGGTAAACTCGAACGTCGCTTGACGATCTCTTTTCCGCTGACTGACGTCCGTACGGAAGTGGAAAAGCGCCTGAAACAGCAGGCCAAAACGGCCAAGGCACCTGGCTTCCGTCCAGGTAAAGTGCCACTGAAAATGGTTGCGCAGCAATATGGCTACCAGATCGAATCGGATGTGCTGAACGATAAAGTCGGCCGCGCATTCAACGAAGCTGCCAACGAGAACCAGCTGCGCGTTGCCGGTTTCCCAAAAATCGAACCAAAGGAAGAGTCCGCCGAAGGCGTGCTGTCGTTCGACGCCACCTTCGAAGTCTATCCTGAAGTCGTCATCGGCGACCTGTCCGGCGTCGAAATCGAAACCGTGAAAGCCGACGTGTCGGACGCGGAAATCGAAAAGACCATCGAAATCCTGCGCAAGCAGCGCGTGCATTACCACACCAAGGGTGAAGCCGGCGAACACGGCGACGGCGGCGAGCCGGTCGCAGCCAGCGGCGACCGCGTCACCGTCGACTTCGTCGGCGTGATCGACGGCGTTGAATTCCCAGGCGGTAAAGCTGAAGACTACGCATTCGTGCTCGGCGAAGGCCGCATGCTGCCGGAATTCGAAGCGGCCACCGTTGGCCTCAAAGTGGGCGAAGCGAAAACCTTCCCGCTGGCTTTCCCGGCCGACTACCACGGTGCCGACGTTGCCGGCAAAACCGCCGAGTTCACCATCACCCTGAAAAAGCTGGAATGGGCGCATTTGCCGGCAGTCGACGCCGAGTTCGCCAAGTCCTTGGGCATGGAAGACGGCGACCTGGAAAAAATGCGCGCCGACATCAAGGTCAACCTGGAACGCGAAGTCGCGGGCCGCGTCAAGGCACGCAACAAGGAAGCCGTGATGGATGCCCTGGTCAAGGTCACCGAAATGGAAGTTCCTAAAGTCATGATCGCCCAGGATGCGGACCGCCTGGCCGAAATGACCCGCCAGGACATGGCGCAGCGCGGCATGGATGTCAAGGACATGCCATTCCCACAAGAACTGTTCGCCACCAAGGCCGAGCGCCGCGTGCGCCTGGGCTTGATCCTGTCGCAACTCGTTGGCGACAACAAGCTGCAGGCGACCCCTGAGCAGGTCAAGGCACAGATCGAAGATTTCGCCCAAAGCTACGAAGACCCGCGTGAAGTACTGAAATACTACTACAGCGATCGTCGCCGCCTGTCGGAAGTCGAAGCTCTTGTATTGGAAGAAAACGTCGTTAACTATGTACTCGGTATCGCGAAAGTCACGGCCAAGGCTGTTGCATTCGACGAGTTGATGGGAAGCAACGCACAAGCTTAAAGTCTGCTTTAGGCTGCTTACAAAGGAAGAGACAGGTATGAATCATAATCCGGCATTGGATACACAAGCACTCGGCCTCATTCCGATGGTCGTGGAGCAAAGCGGCCGCGGCGAGCGCTCGTACGATATTTACTCGCGCCTGCTCAAGGAACGCGTGATTTTCATGGTCGGGCCGGTGCATGACCAGATGGCCAACCTGATCGTCGCCCAGCTGCTGTTCCTCGAGAGCGAGAATCCCGACAAGGATATTTCGCTCTACATCAACTCGCCTGGCGGATCGGTCTCGGCCGGCCTGGCGATTTTTGACACGATGAACTTCATCAAGCCGGACGTGTCGACCCTGTGCACCGGGATGGCGGCCTCGATGGGCGCCTTCCTGCTGGCGGCGGGCGCCAAGGGCAAGCGTTTTTCGCTGCCCAACTCGCGCATCATGATTCACCAGCCGTCGGGCGGCTCGCAAGGGCAGGCGTCGGACATCGAAATCCAGGCCAAGGAAATCCTCTACCTGCGTGAGCGCCTGAACCACATCCTGGCCGAACGCACAGGCAAGACGATGGAGCAGATCCACAAGGATACTGACCGCGACCGTTTCATGTCGGGCGATGAAGCTGCTGAGTATGGTCTGATCGACAAAGTGCTTGCGAAGCGCGAATAAACCGTTAGCGCGGAACGTGGCGGGCAACCGTAGCGAACCGGCCGTCCGTCGCCCCGCGTGGCAGCCCTGTGCAAGCAGGGCGCCACGCTTGGGCGAGGGCGGGCCGGGCAGCGGGTTGATCGGCACGTTCCCGGTGTGTTGCTCAAAAAACGCCCGTGCGCTACAACGTTCGGGCGTTTCGTTTTTATTTCGGGTAGCATGCTGTTAGCGCGCACCCTTGTTGCGCTTTTGTTCGCGTTACATTTATAGCAATTCAATAGAAACCTGCCCCATGTCAGACAAAAAATCCTCCAGCGGCGAAAAACTCCTCTACTGCTCGTTCTGCGGCAAGAGCCAGCACGAGGTGAAGAAACTCATCGCAGGTCCATCCGTCTTCATTTGCGACGAATGCATCGACCTGTGTAACGACATCATCCGCGACGAGACCTCGAACGTCGAAACGGTGGCCGGCGCCAAGTCGGACCTGCCGACCCCGAACGAGATCAAGGAATTGCTGGATCAGTACGTGATCGGCCAGCAAACCGCCAAGCGCATCCTGTCCGTTGCGGTCTACAACCATTACAAGCGCCTCAAGCACCTGGGCAAGAAGGATGAAGTCGAACTGGCAAAGAGCAACATCTTGCTGGTCGGTCCTACCGGTTCGGGTAAAACCCTGCTGGCGCAAACCCTGGCGCGCATGCTCAACGTGCCGTTCGTGATCGCCGACGCCACCACCCTGACCGAAGCCGGTTATGTGGGCGAGGACGTCGAAAACATCATCCAGAAGCTGCTGCAAAGCTGCAACTACGAAGTCGACAAGGCCCAGCGCGGCATCGTCTACATTGATGAGATCGACAAGATTTCGCGCAAATCGGACAATCCGTCGATTACCCGCGATGTCTCCGGCGAAGGCGTGCAGCAAGCTTTGCTGAAACTGATCGAAGGCACCATGGCATCGGTACCGCCACAAGGCGGGCGCAAGCATCCGAACCAGGATTTCGTCCAGATCGACACGACCAATATCATGTTCATCTGCGGCGGCGCGTTCGACGGCCTGGTCAAGATCATCCAGAACCGTTCGGAAAAGAGCGGCATCGGCTTCTCGGCCAGCGTCAAGAGCGAGTCCCAGCGCGCCAGCGCCGACGTGCTGCTCGAAGCCGAACCGGAAGACCTGATCAAGTTCGGCCTGATTCCTGAACTGGTCGGCCGCCTGCCGGTGGTTGCCGCCTTGTCGGAACTGACCGAGGAAGCGCTGATCCAGATCCTGATCGAGCCGAAGAATGCCCTGATCAAGCAATATTCCAAGTTGCTCGAAATGGAAGGCGCGGAACTGGAAATTCGTCCGGCCGCCTTGCACGCTATTGCCCGTAAAGCATTGGCACGCAAGACCGGTGCGCGCGGTTTGCGTTCCATTCTTGAACATGCATTGCTCGATGTGATGTATGAATTGCCAAATCAGCAGAATGTCATCAAGGTCGTTATTGATGAAAATTCGATCACGAACGGCGCGAAACCTTTACTGATTTACAGCGAAAGCGCCAAAGCGTCGGGCGAAAACTGAATTTCTGCGATGCGCACGCAACAAAAGCATTGATTCCTGAATTCTTGGCGGTACAATTTACCTCAATAAAAGAATCAGGCTTCACTCGAAAAGCCACTCGCAGCGCACTCGCTGCGCAGTGGTTTTTTTATTTGATGTTCCGATAAAGTTTTTTTAGATTATTCCGGTTGTATTTGAATCAAGTTGATGAATATTCAAATAACTTGTAGAAATATTTTATCCGCCGGTCTTGTGTTTTGGCAGATTGTGCCAATATCGTAAACACGCTTTCTATAAGGTATGCCATGACAACTTCCACATTAACCGAGCAAACGACGCTGCCCTTACTGCCGTTGCGCGACGTGGTCGTCTTCCCGCATATGGTGATCCCGCTGTTCGTCGGCCGCCCGAAATCCATCAAGGCGCTGGAAGCAGCCATGGAACAGGGCAAGAGCATCATGCTGGCGGCCCAGAAGGCCGCAGCCAAGGACGAGCCATCCGCGTCCGACATCTACGAGATCGGTTGCGTGGCGAACATCCTGCAAATGCTCAAGCTGCCAGATGGCACCGTCAAGGTGCTGGTCGAAGGCGCCCAGCGTGCGCGCATCAACCACATCAGCGATGCGCCGACGCACTTTATCGCCGACCTGACCCCGCTCAATTCGGAAGTCGGCGACGATTCCGAAGTCGAGGCGATGCGCCGCGCGATCGTCCAGCAGTTCGACCAGTACGTCAAACTGAACAAAAAGATTCCTCCTGAAATCCTCGCCTCGCTGGCAGGGATCGACGACGCCGGCCGCCTGGCCGATACCGTCGCCGCCCATCTGCCGCTCAAGCTCGAGCAGAAGCAGGTCATCCTCGAGATCTTCAACGTCGCCAAGCGTCTTGAGCACCTGCTCGGCCAGCTCGAAGGCGAGCTCGATATCCTGCAAGTGGAAAAGCGCATCCGCGGCCGCGTCAAGCGCCAGATGGAAAAATCGCAGCGCGAGTACTATCTGAACGAGCAGGTCAAGGCGATCCAGAAAGAACTGGGCGAAGGCGAAGACGGCGCCGATATCGACGAACTCGAGAAAAAAGTCATCGCCGCCAAGATGCCGAAGGAAGCGCTGGACAAGGCTACCAATGAACTCAAGAAGCTCAAGCTGATGTCGCCGATGTCGGCCGAAGCGACCGTCGTGCGTAACTACATCGATACCCTGGTCAACCTGCCGTGGAAGAAAAAGTCCAAGGTCAATAACGATCTGTCGAACGCCGAGAAAGTTCTTGAGGGCGATCACTATGGCCTTGATAAGGTCAAAGAACGCATTCTGGAATACCTCGCGGTCCAGCAACGCGTCGACAAACTGAAAGCGCCGATCCTGTGCTTCGTCGGCCCTCCGGGCGTGGGTAAAACCTCGCTGGGTCAATCCATCGCCAAGGCCACAAACCGCAAGTTCGTGCGCATGGCCTTAGGTGGCGTGCGCGACGAAGCCGAGATCCGCGGCCACCGCCGCACGTATATCGGTTCGATGCCGGGCAAGGTGCTGCAATCGCTGGCCAAGGTCGGCGTGCGCAACCCGCTGTTCCTGCTCGACGAAATCGACAAGATGGGCGCGGACTTCCGCGGCGATCCGTCGTCGGCCCTGCTCGAAGTGCTGGACCCGGAACAGAATCACACGTTCTCGGACCACTACATCGAAGTCGACTTCGATCTGTCGGACGTGATGTTCGTGGCGACGTCGAACTCGTTCAACATTCCGCCTGCGCTGCTCGACCGCATGGAAGTCATTCGCCTGTCCGGTTACACGGAAGATGAAAAGACCAGCATCGCCCAGCGTTATCTGCTGCCCAAGCAGATCAAGGCCAATGGCCTGAAGGAAGACGAAATCGCCGTGGCCGAAGGCGCGATCCGCGACATCATCCGTTACTACACCCGGGAAGCCGGCGTGCGTTCGCTCGAGCGCGAAATCTCGAAGATCTGCCGCAAGGTCGTCAAGATGCTGCTGCTGAAAAAAGCCGATAAAAAGGTCACGGTCAACAGCAAGAACATCGACAAGTTCCTGGGCGTGCGCCGCTACGACTTTGGCGTGGCCGAGAAAGAAAACCAGATCGGCCAGGTGGTCGGCCTTGCATGGACCGAAGTGGGCGGCGATCTGCTGACCATCGAGGCGGTGCAAATGCCGGGCAAGGGCGGCGTGATCCGCACCGGTACCCTGGGCGACGTGATGAAGGAATCGATCGAAGCCGCGCGCACGGTGGTGCGTTCGCGTGCCAACCGCCTGGGCATCAAGAATGACGTGTTCGAAAAAGCCGACATCCACATCCACGTGCCGGAAGGCGCGACGCCAAAAGACGGACCATCGGCCGGTATTGCGATGACCACCGCGCTGGTGTCGGTCTTTACCGGGATTCCAGTCCGGGCCGACGTGGCGATGACGGGCGAGATCACCTTGCGCGGCGAAGTGCTGCCGATCGGCGGGCTGAAAGAGAAGCTGCTGGCGGCTCATCGCGGCGGCATCAAGACGGTCTTGATTCCCGAGCAAAACGTCAAGGACCTGGCCGACATTCCGGACAACGTGAAGAACAAGCTCGAAATCGTTCCGGTACGCTGGATCGACAAGGTGCTTGAAATCGCGCTCGAACGCATGCCCACGCCAGTGGTGGAAGTGCCGGCCGTTGCCGCCGTCGCCGCCACGGCCCAGGTCGACGGCGCCGCTCCGCAGACGGACATCGTCAAGCACTAAACCGGTCGTACCGCGGTAACAGACAAGCGTCCTCGTGACGCTTGTTTTTTTTCAGGGCGGGTATTTGGCTTGACACGCAAGTGGACGGCTTGTTTAATACGCGCTGCGGATTTATTTTCGCCGCAACTCTTTGTAACGGGGCACAAGTGAACAAAACAGAATTGATCGAAGAAATCGCGAAGTCGGCGGACATCACCAAGGCCTCGGCCACGCGCGCGCTCGACGCCATGATCGATGCCGTCACCGCCACCCTGCAGAAGAACGACAGCGTGACCCTGGTCGGCTTCGGCACCTTCTCGGTGGGCGAGCGCGCCGCGCGTACCGGGCGCAATCCGCGCACCAAGGAAGCGATCAAGATCGCGGCGGCGAAGGTTCCTAAATTTAAAGCTGGTAAAGCGCTTAAAGATGCAGTAAACTAATGTCCTTCGGTGAGGTGACAATCACCGGAAAATGTCCAGAAGCACTTGGTGACACAAGTGTGCTTGCGGGGGTTTAGCTCAGTTGGTAGAGCAGCGCCCTTACAAGGCGCGGGTCGGGAGTTCGAGCCTCTCAGCCCCCACCAGAGCCTGGCATGCAGTACCCAGTGTTTTTTACGGGAGTGGTAGTTCAGTTGGTTAGAATACCGGCCTGTCACGTCGGGGGTCGCGGGTTCGA
>DASVVC010000078.1:0-127278 GCA_036386755.1 Telluria sp. | reverse complement strand
CGCCTCCAGTCTGGAGGAAATCGCGGCAGGTCTATAGCAAGAGAGAGGGCATCTGAGAACATAGCTCAAGAAGTTAACACTTCTTGAGCTTGTTTACAAGAAGCGACAGTCAAGGGCTTAACTTAACGGCATTAGGGTCTGACCTCTGATTCGTAATTTTTTAGCTGGGAAACTCGTGGCCAGCTCCGGATTTGCAGCATCGACGTCACAATTTGCCAACCGCTTTCGCGAACATTGTAAAACCTCGCTCTGTTCACAGTTCCTTGGCCCGGGTTTTACAATGTTTCGAATCAGAGGTCAGACCCCGGTGGGAAGTTGGCGGCGCGCTGCGGCAATCGCGGGCGCTGGGGATATAATTCGCGCATGAACGCTCCTATTTCCGCGCACCGCCCGATCCAGGCCCTCCCCGACCAGCTGATTTCGCAAATTGCCGCCGGCGAGGTGGTCGAGCGGCCGTCCGCCGTGGTCAAGGAGTTGCTCGAAAACGCGCTCGACGCCGGCGCCACCCAGATCACCGTGCGCCTGGAAGAAGGCGGCGTCAAACGCATCGCCATCACCGATAACGGCCGCGGCATCGCCCCCGACCAGCTGCCGCTCGCCCTGGCCCGCCATGCCACCTCCAAAATCGCGTCCCTGACCGACCTGGAAAACGTGGCCACCCTCGGCTTTCGCGGCGAGGCGCTCGCGTCCATCGCGGCCGTGGCCGCCGTCTCGCTCACGTCGCGCACCGCCGACGCCCCGCACGCCTGGGAAATCGTCGGCTCGCATCACGGCACCGTCGCGCCTTCGTCCGGCGCGCCCGGCACCACGATCGAAGTCCAGGACCTGTATTTCAACACGCCGGCGCGGCGCAAGTTCCTCAAATCGGAACAGACCGAATACGGCCACTGCGCGGAAGTAGTGCGCCGCATCGCGCTGGCGCGCCCGGACGTGGCCTTTTCGCTGTCGCACAACGGCCGCACCATCGATCACTGGAACGTGAGCGAGATGGCGCGCCGCAGCGCCCATATCCTCGGCAACGACTTCGCCGAGGCGCGCCTGGCCATCGACGAAAGCGCCGGCCCGCTGCGCCTGCACGGCTACGCCGGCCTGCCGACCGCCTCCAAGGCGCGCGCCGACGGCCAGTTCTTCTACGTGAACGGGCGCTACGTGCGCGACAAGCTGCTGGTGCACGCGGTGCGCGCCGCCTACCAGGACGTGCTGCACGGCGACCGCTTTCCTTCCTACGTGCTGGCGCTCGACCTCGACCCTGCCCTGGTCGACGTCAACGTGCACCCGTCCAAGATCGAAGTACGCTTTCGCGACAGCCGCGCGGTGCACCAGTTCGTGTTCCACGCAGTGCAGCGCGCGCTGGCCAAAACCTCGGCCACGGACCACGGCAGCGTGCCGGCGCCGCAGATGGCGGCCGACATCGGCGGCGCCGGCACCTCGTCATGGCGCCGCGAACACGAGCAGACCAGTTTCGGCGCCCAGCTCTCGGCCACCTATTCGCCCTCGCCCTACCCGCCCGGCAGCCGCTACGACGGCCCCGGCGTGGCCCAGACCATGGACAGCTACGGCGCGCTATTCGCTGGCTCCTCCGGCGCCTCCGGTGCGGCCAACGCCCCGGTCACGCCCTACACGGCGCCCGCGCAGACGATGTCGAACGACGAATACCCGCTCGGCTTCGCCCTGGCCCAGCTGCACGGTATTTATATACTGGCCCAGAACACCAAGGGCCTGGTGCTGGTCGACATGCACGCCGCGCACGAACGCATTTTGTACGAGCAGCTGAAAAACGCGCTCGACGCGCAGGCCGGCGGCCAGGAGATGCAGGTCCAAGCCTTGCTGATCCCGGTCACCTTCTTCGCCGACGCGGTGGAAGTGGGCACCGCCCAGGAAAACCGCGACACCTTGCAGGCGCTCGGCTTCGACATCGCGGCGCTTTCGCCAACCACCCTGGCGGTGCGCTCGGTGCCGGCCCTGCTCAAGAACGCCGACGCCCAGACCCTGGCGCGCGACGTGCTGCGCGACGTGCGCGAATTCGGCGGCTCACGCGTGCTGATCGAGCGCCGCAACGAGCTGCTCGGCACCCTGGCCTGCCACACCGCGGTGCGCGCGAACCGCATCCTGAACCAGCCCGAAATGAATGCCCTGCTGCGCCAGATGGAAAGCACCGAACGCGCCGACCAGTGCAACCACGGGCGCCCGACCTGGGTGCAGCTCGACATCTCCTCGCTCGACAAGCTGTTCCTGCGCGGTCAATGACGATGCGCCAGCTTGACACCATCGCCCCGCTGGCGCAGTACGCGCATGCGCCCATCCTCCTGCTGATCATCGGCTTCATGATGCTGCAGCCCCTCTCGACCGACTTGTACCTGGCGTCGCTCCCGGGCCTGGCCACGGGCTTCGGCGCGCCCGCCTCCACCGTGCAACTGACGCTGTCGATGTTCGTGATCGGCTTCGGCGGCGCGCAGCTGCTTATCGGCCCGCTGTCGGACCGCTTCGGACGGCGCCCCGTGCTGGTCTGGGGCGTGTCGCTGTACGTCGGCGCCAGCCTGCTGTGCGCGGCCGCACCGAACCTGACGCTGCTGATCGTGGCGCGCTTCCTGCAGGCGCTGGGCTGCTGTTCGGGCGTGATCGTCGCGCGCGCGATCGTGCGCGACGCCTATGCGCCGGCCGACAGCGTGCGCGTGATCGCGCGCGCCAGCTCCTGGCTCTCGCTCGCGCCGCTCACCGGACCGATTCTGGGCTCGTACTTGCAGGTGGCCTTCGGCTGGCGCGCCGCCTTCGTGGCGCTGTCGATGCTGTCGGCGCTGCTGCTGGCCGCCGTCGTGCTGCGCCTGCCGGAGACGAATGTGCATAAAAATCCCAAGGCGACCGAGCTGCGCGGCCTGCTGGCGAACTACCGGCTGGTGCTCGGCTCGCGCGAGTTCTGGGCCCATGCGCTGCCCGGCGCGCTGTCGTACGGCGCCATCTTCGCCTTCATTTCCGGCTCCTCGCTGGTGCTGATCCGCGTGCTGGGCGTGCCGACCGCGTGGTTCGGCTACTGCTTCGCGGTCGGCGTATCGGGCTACCTGGCCGGCACCATCGTGTGCCGCCGCCTGCTGCCGCTGTTCGGCGCCACCGTCACGCTACGCATCGGCAGCACGCTCTCGCTGGCCGCCGGCGCGGTATTCCTGGCCGCCGTCGGCGCGGGATTGGCGCATTGGAGCGTGGTGGTGCTGGCCATGTTCATGACGATGGGCGCGCATGGCATTAATTTTCCGGTGTCGCAATCGGGTTCGGTCTCGCCCTTCCCGCAGCAGGCCGGCACCGCCGCCGGTTTGATGGGCGCCTTGTATATGTGCGTCGCGTTCGCGGTCGGCACCGTCGTCGGTGCGAGCTTCGACGGCACGCTCACTCCGCTGGCCCTGATGTCGTGCGCTCTTGGCCTGGCCGTGTTTGCGTCGGTGCGCCTGACCGCCACGCCGGTTGCGAGGGCCACGTCATGAAGCCATTGGCCGTTGCCATCATGGGCCCGACCGCGTCGGGCAAGACCGCCGCCGCGCTGGCGATTGCGCGCGCGATTCCCGCAGAAATCATCTCGGTCGATTCGGCGCTGGTGTACCGCGAGATGGATATCGGCACCGCCAAGCCGACGCCCGAGGAACTGGCCAGCGCGCCGCACCACCTGATCGACATCATCGACCCGACCGAATCGTATTCGGTGGCCCAGTTCCGCGACGATACGCTGCGCCTGGTGGCCGAAATCAGCGCGCGCGGCAAACTGGCGCTGCTGGTGGGCGGGACCATGATGTACTTCAAGGGCCTGGCCGATGGCCTGGACGACCTGCCGGTGGCCGATCCGGCCCTGCGCGTGCAGCTCGATGCCGAAGCGGCGATCATCGGCTGGCCCGGCATGCACGACAAGCTGCGCGCGCTCGATCCGGAAACGGCCAACCGCCTCGCGCCCAACGACGCCCAGCGCATCAACCGCGCGCTCGAAATCATCGCCCTCTCGGGCAAACCCATGTCCGAACTGCTGGCCAGGCGCGAAAAGACGGAGCTGCCGTTCGAGCTGCTGTCGTTCGGGCTGGAGCCATCGGACCGCAGCGTGCTGCACGCGCGCATCGCGACCCGCTTCGACCAGATGCTGGGTACGCGCGACGACGCCGGCATCGTGGCCGAAGTGGCTGGTTTGCGCGCGCGGGGCGACCTGCATCCGGGCTTGCCGTCGATGCGCTGCGTAGGCTATCGCCAGGCCTGGGATTATCTCGATGGCAAGATCGACCGCGCCGCCCTGCGCGAGACCGGCATCATCGCCACCCGCCAACTGGCCAAGCGCCAGCTGACCTGGCTGCGCTCGATGCCGGAACGGGTGGTGATCGATTGCCTGAGTGACAACCCTGCCGGGCAGATGCTGGAGTTGATTTTGGCCCGGCAGAAAAAATAATCCCATAGCCTTGACACGGAAAAATGAGATCTCTATAATCTTGGTCTGTCGGGTGATATAGCTCAGTTGGTTAGAGCACAGCATTCATAATGCTGGGGTCGGTGGTTCAAGTCCACCTATCACCACCAAGAACATGTCTATCAACGTAGACTTTACAAGAACCCGCATCGCTCCTCGTGAGAATGCGGGTTTTTTGTTTGTGCAGCGTTTTCGCTGTCATTCTCACACCCAGGTCGTTGCGCTTCGACCTTGCTGGCCAGCAAGGAGCAAGATGCGTGGCGCAAAGTCCGCGACCGCTATCCGGCACGCCTCCTGATGGGCATGGATCCGACATAATGACGTCAAGGTAACGCAGCGCTGCGGTCGTGTCGCCGCGCCGCCTACGGCCGCCCTTTCCATCGCCCAGCGCAAGCTGCACGCTCGACTGGCGACTTTCCGCCATCGCCAGATAAGAGAATAGTTTCCCCTACGTAAAATTCATCGGTCCACCCTCGCTGTCGATAATCGCGCACACGCGTCCCAGGGCGGCGGCATCGCCCACGAACACATACAGCGGCGGATCGGTGCCGTCGATCGGGATGCACAGCGCTTCGGTGCGGTTATGGTCGAGCACGTTGAGCGCGGCGGTTTGCAGGTCGCGCATCAGCTTTTTGTTGCGCGCTTCAAAAAAATCGTTCATGGGCAACTCCTTGGCAGGTGATCTCACCTTCTTGGACGTCGCCCGCCACCATCTGGTTCAGCGCCGCGCCCGCTTTTTCCCCATGAGCTCGCCCAAGTCGAGCGCCTGCGCCAGCGCGCGGTAGCCTGCGTCCCCCGGATGCAGATGATCGCCCGAATCGTACTCGGCCCGCATGCGCGACGGCCGCGCCGGATCGCGCAGCACCGCATCGGCATCGAACACCGCATCGAACTCGCCGCTGCCCGTAATCCAGCGGTTCACGCGCTGGCGCACCGCTTCCTTGGCGGAACTGTAATGGCCTTCGAAGGGCGTGCCGGCCAGTGCGCCCTCGAACGGCAGCAGCGTGGCGCCGACAATACGCAGGTTATGCGCGCGGGCGCGCGCGATCAGCTGGCGCAAGGCATCGATGACCTGCTCGGCACTCACGGCCGCATCGCGCGGCGCGAACGGGCTGCCGGGCCAGCCGATGTCGTTGATGCCCATCATGACAATCACGCTCGTCACGCCCGACTGCGCCAGCACATCCTGGTCGAAGCGCGCCAGCGCATTGGCGCCCATGCGGTCCCCCAAGAGGCGGGCGCCCGAAATGCCGGCGTTGACGACGCCCACGCCGCTTGGCGCGAGCCGCTGCGCCAGCACGTCGGTCCAGCGCCGGTCCTGGTCGGGCGTGGAGCCATTACCGTCGGTGATCGAGTCGCCCAGCACCACCACGCTGCGCGTCGCCGCAGGCGCTTCCACCAGCACTGCGTTCAAAAAAACGCGGCCCGCGAAGCGTGCGGCCGCCGGCAGGTCGGCCGCTGCGGTGGCATTGCCGCGCACCAGATACGGCGTTTGCTGGCCGCCCCAGTGAAAGGTCGACACCGGCGTGAGGGCCGGGTAATAGGTAGTGATGGCCAGCCGGGCCAGCGCGCCCGCCGGCAGGTCGACCGGATCGCTGACCAGCACCGCCCCCGGCGCCGCGCTGGCGTTGGCACTGCCGCCAAAGGTGACGGCGCGGCTGGCGCCCACCAGCGTGGCCCCGGCGCCGGCCAGCGCGACCCGCATTTCGCCGACCTGCAGCGCCGTGACGCCATAACGGTTCGACAGCACGATGCGCAGGCGCTTGCCGCCCACGCTCAGGCGCACCACGTCGCGCACCGACTGCTGCTCGAACGACGCCGGCACGCCGACCGGCAGGATGAATCCCTCGTCCCAGCGCGCCTGCGGACTGGCGCCCCAGCTGGCGACCCAATGCGATGGGCCGGCGGCGGCAGCCTGCAATGAAAACAATAACAGCACCGGCAGTGTGAACAATCTCGACATGGCATTTCTCCTTGAATGAAGTGAAGGCACAAGGTAGGCTATTGCCCATTGCGCCGGTAGATGGCCGGATCGACTATCATCCATTCCAATCTGGAATAAGGAGCGAGAATGGACACCCTGCGCTTGATGCACCTGTTCACCCGGGCGGTGGACCTGGGCAGCCTGTCGGCGGCGGCGCGCGAGGCCGGCACCACGCAACCGACGGTCAGCAAGGCGATCAACGCGCTGGAGGCGCACCTGGGCGTGCGCCTGCTCGAGCGCAGTACCACCGGCCTCTTGGCGACGGTCGAGGGATTGCGCTTTCACGAGCGTGCCCGGCGCCTGCTCGACGAATACGACGATGCACTAGCCGATGTGCGCGGCCACGCGCGCCAGGCAACTGGTCTTTTGCGCGTGAACGCGCCGGTGGCGCTGGGCCAGTTTCACCTCAACGCGCTGGCGCAGGAGTTCCTGGCGCTGCATCCGGACATCGAGATCGAGCTGATTTTGAATGACCGCTTCGTCGACCTGGTCGGCGATGGCGTGGACGTGGCGGTGCGCCTGGGCGGGCCGCTGCCGCCCGATGCGGTGGCGCGCACGATCGCGGTATCGGCGCGCTCGCTGGTGGCGGCGCCGTCGTACCTGGCAGCGCATGCGCGCCTCGAGCGCCCCGACGACCTGGCACGGCACGCGTTTCTCCGCTTCGCCTGGCTGGCCGGTGGCGACGAGGTGACATTGCAGCGCGGTGCGGAAGTGGTCAAGGTGACGACGCGCGGGCGCTATCGGGTCAATAACGCGCTGGCGATTCGCGACAGCCTGCTTGCGGGCGCCGGGATCGGCCTGTGTCCGCACTGGCTGGTGCACGACCTGATGGAAGCGGGCCAACTGGCGCGCGTGCTGCCCGCGTGGAGCGGCGCACCGCAGCAGGTGGCGCTGGTGTATCCGTCGCGCCGCTACCAGCCGGCGCGCTCGCGCCTGTTCATGGACTTTCTGGCAGAACGCATCGGCGCCCTGCCGGGATGGACGGCGATGCCAGCGTAGTTAGCAGACTTGCTTACTCGGGCTGCCCGACATCGACATCGTCGCTCAGGGTAAAGTCGCCGTGCTCGCGCGCAGCCAGCAGCTCCTGCGCCTGCGCCAGGTACTCTTCTGGCGCCAGCACGCGCACCCCGCCCATCGCGGGCAGCAGGAACTGATCGGCCTGGGCGTGATTGACGTCGGCCACCACCGCGGGAATGCCGGAAGCGACCAGGAAGCTGCGCGCCAGGTGCGCCTCGGTCGGCGTGAAGAATTTGGCGACGATGAACAGGTCGCGCCCTGGAATCGCTTCTGCTTCGGCCGCGCCATAGGCCGTTCCGTCGTCCGGGAAGGAATCAGGGCCGTTCAGGGTATCTTGCATGGTGCCTCCGCATGGTGTTTGACTGTGACGATCTTACTCCTGATCGCCGCCGGCGCTGGTTAATCGGGCCACACATGCGGCACATCTCCTTAAATGACTCCCTGCGCGGCCAGGCTGGCAATCGCATCGTCATCCCAGCCCCAGTCCTTGAGCACCGCCGCGCTGTGCTGGCCGGGATAGGCCGGTGCGCCGCCCAGCTCCGGCACGGTGCGCGAAAAGCGCGGCGCCGGCGCCGGCTGCATCACGCCGTCGACCTCCACAAAGGTCGCGCGCGCGGCATTGTGCGGATGGCGCGGCGCTTCATCCAGGTCGAGCACGGGCGCAAAGCACGCGTCGGTCCCTTCCAGCAGCGCGCACCACGCGTCGCGCGTGCGCTGCGCAAACAGCGCCGCCAGCTTGTCGCTGAGCAGGGGCCAGCCGGCCGGGTCCATCTGGGCGTTAAAGGCCGGATCGGCCACACCGGCCAGTTTGAGCAGCAGCGCGTAGAACTGCGGTTCGATCGCGCCCACCGAGACGAATTTGCCGTCGGCGCAGGCGTAGGTGTCGTAAAAATGGGCGCCGCCGTCGAGCAGGTTGGCTTCGCGGCCACCGCTCCAGCCGCCCTGCGCGCGCAGGCCGTACATCATGGCCCCCAGGAGCGCGGCGCCGTCGGTCATGGCGGCGTCGATCACCTGGCCCTTGCCCGAAGCGCGTGCTTCCAGCACGGCGCAGACTACGCCGAAGGCGAGCATCATCCCTCCCCCGCCAAAGTCGCCCACCAGGTTCAGGGGCGGCGCCGGCGGCGCATCGGCGCGGCCCATGGCGTGCAGCATCCCGCTCAGGGCGATGTAGTTGATGTCGTGTCCCGCCGCCTGCGCCAGCGGGCCGCTCTGGCCCCAGCCGGTCACGCGCCCGTACACCAGCGCGGCGTTGCGCGCGTGGCAAACGTCCGGGCCGAGCCCGAGGCGCTCCATCACGCCGGGACGAAAACCTTCGAGCACCACGTCGGCCCTGCCGATCAGGTCCAGCGCGATCGCCTGCGCGGCCGGCTGCTTGAGGTCCAGCGCCAGCGAACGCCGTCCGCGCGCCAGCACGTCGTACTTCGTGCCCAGCATGGGGAACGGCGTGGCCGCGCCGGGCGCCGTCTTGCGCTCGATGCGGATCACTTGCGCGCCCATGTCGGCCAACATCATGGCGCAAAACGGACAGGGTCCGAGGCCGGCCATTTCGATCACCTTGATTCCTGCCAGCGGTCCTGCCATGCGGTGTTCTCCTAGAGTGAACGGGCGATGATTTCCTTCATGATCTCATTGGCGCCGCCGTAGATGCGCTGCACCCGCGCGTCCACGTACATCTGGGCGATCGGGTACTCGAGCATATAGCCGTAGCCGCCGAACAGCTGCACGCACTGGTCGATGACCTTGCATTGCAGGTCGGATATCCAGTATTTGGCCATCGAGGCGGTCACCGTGTCCATCTTGCCTTTGATGGTCTCGTCGATGCAGCGGTCGATGAAGATGCGCGCAATCGTGGCCTCGGTCTTGATTTCGGCCAGCACGAAGCGCGTGTTCTGCATCTCGATCAGGGCCTGGCCGAAGGCGCGCCGCTCGCGCGTGTAGTCGACCGTCAGGCGCAGCGCCCGTTCGATCGCGGCCACGTCGGCCACGCCCAGGATGGTGCGCTCGTAGGGCAGCTCGGTCATCAGCTGGGAAAAACCTTGGCCTTCCACGCCGCCGAGTACATTGTCCAGCGCCACATGGGCGTTATCAAAAAACAGCTCGCACGTGTCCTGGCCCTTTTGCCCGACCTTCTCCAAAATACGGCCCACGCGAAAGCCCGGGTTGTCCTTCGTTTCCATCAGCAGCAGCGAGACGCCCTTGGCGCCCGCGTCGGGATCGGTCTTGACCACTACCACGACCAAATCGGCCAGGTAACCGTTGGAGATGAAGGTCTTGGAGCCATTGACCTTGTAGCCGCCGGCCGTTTTGGTGGCGCTGGTGCGGATGCCTTTCAGGTCGGAGCCGGCGCCGGGCTCCGACATGGCGATCGCCGCCACCATCTCGCCGCTGGCCAGCATGGGCAGGTACTTGCGCTTTTGCGCTTCGGTGCCCTGGTTGAGCAGGTAGTGGGCCACGATGGCATGCACGTGGATGCCGAAGGCCATGTCGCCGCAATAACCCAGTTCCTCGAACACGATGGCCTGGTGCGCGAAGCTGCCGTCCGATCCGCCGTACTGCTCTGGGATGTCGGCGCACAGGATGCCCATGGCGCCGCCCTTGCGCCACAGGTCGCGGTCGACGTGCTGCTGCTCGCGCCAGCGCTGCTGGTGCGGCGCGACTTCGCTGGCGACGAAACGCCGCACGGCGTCGCGAAAACCTTCCAGTTCCGGCGTCATCCAGGGCGAGGCGCCGCACACGTTCATCTCCATCATGCGGCCCGGTACATGGTGACCACGCAGGCGCCGCCCAGGCCCAGGTTGTGCTGCAGCGCGACGCGGGCGCCGTCCACCTGGCGCGCGCCGGCGCTGCCGCGCAGCTGGTGGGTCAGCTCGTAGCACTGGGCCAGTCCGGTGGCGCCCAGCGGGTGCCCTTTCGAGAGCAGGCCGCCGGACGGATTGGTGACGACCTTGCCGCCGTAGGTGTTGTCGCCATCGCTGATGAATTTGTCGGCGCCGCCCTCGGGGCACAGGCCCAGCGCTTCGTAGGTGATCAACTCGTTGTGGGCAAAGCAGTCGTGCAGTTCGACGACATCGAGTTCGTCCGGGCCGATGCCGGCCTGCGCGTACACCTTGGCGGCGGCGGCGCGGCTCATGTCGTAGCCGACCAGGCGCATCATGTCGCCCGAATCGAAGGTGCCGGGGCGGTCGGTGGTCATGGCTTGCGCGGCGATGTAGACATCGGCCTTGAGGCCGTGCTTTCTCGCGAAGTCTTCCGATACCAGTACTGCGGCGGCGGCGCCGCAGGTCGGCGGGCAGGCCATCAGGCGCGTCATCACGCCGGGCCAGATCATGGGCGCGTCCAGCACATCCTGCGTGCTGACCTCCTTGCGGAACAGCGCCAGCGGATTGTTCACCGCGTGGCGGCTGGCCTTGGCGCGGATCCTGGCAAAGGCGTCGAACGGGGTGCCATGCTTCTTCATATGGGCCAGGCCGGCGCCTCCGAAGTAGCGCAGCGCCAGCGGAATGTCCGGCATGCCGACCAGTTCATCGGTCACGCGGTCGAACGGCTCGAACGGGCTGGGACGGTCGGTGAAGACGGAGCCGAGCGCGCCCGGGCTCATTTGCTCGAAGCCGAGCACCAGCACGCATTCGGCGGCGCCGCTGGCGATCGCCTGGCGCGCCAGGAACAGGGCGGTGGAACCGGTCGAGCAGTTGTTATTCACATTGACGATCGGGATGCCGCTCATGCCGACCTGGTACAGCGCCTTCTGGCCGCTGGTGGAGTCGCCATACACGTAGCCGGCGTAGGCCTGCTCGATGTCGTCGTAGGCCACGCCCGCATCCTCAAGCGCCTGGCGCGCGGCCAGGGCGCCCATCTGGTCGTACGGCGCGCTGGCGCCCGGCTTGGCGAAGGGGATCATGCCCACGCCAGTGACAAAAACATTGCGGCTCATGCGCGTCTCCTGGATATTTTTATGAACTAGGTCGCACGACCTAGTGCGCCGATTATAGGTCAGCCGACCTGCTTTGCATAGCGTCATGCGATAATCGCGCCCATGTCCCCTACCCTCGCCAGCGCCCTCAAAAACAAAGCCTCCGTCACCACCGAAAAAGGGCTGGGGCGGGCGCATGACATCTTGCGCGCGGCGCGCACCCTGCTGGCGGCCGAAGGGTATGCCGGGCTGTCGATGCGGGGCGTGGCGGCGCATGTGGGCATGAGCCTGTCGAACGTGCAGCACTACTACCAGAGCAAGGATGCGCTGCTCGAAGCGCTGCTGCTGTACACGATGGACCTGTTCCAGGCGAAGATGGATTCGATTTCGGCGGCCATGACGAACGCGCCGCGCCTGGACCAGTTCCTCTCGACCTGCGACATGTTTTTGGAGGAGATCACCGACCCGGTGACGCACGCGATCTTTTTCGAGATCTGGGCCCTGGCGTCCCGCAACGCCTTTGCCTCGAACCTGATGGACACCATGATGGCGCGCGAGCGCAAGGCCATCTTCAAGCTCATTCGCGGTCTCAATCCCGCCATCGGCGACGACCAATACCGCCAGCGCGCCATCCTGATGGTGGCGCAGATCGAGGGCCTGATGCTGTTCCGGCTCGATAAAGCCGGGCGGCGCGACGAATTCCTGGCCGTGCGCGCCTCGGTACGCAAGGCGCTGCTGGCGCTGGCCACCGTCGCCTAACGTCCGTACAGGGCCATGTAAACTATACTGGGGGCTCCGCCCATCACGAGGAGAGCGTCCGTATGCACCACAACATCAGCCTGATTACCACCATCGCCGCCGCATTGGGCTTCGGCCTCATATTCGGCATGATCGCCGTGCGCTTCAAGTTGCCGGCGCTGGTCGGCTACCTGGCCGCCGGGATCGTGATCGGCCCGGCCACGCCGGGTTTCGTGGCGGACGTGGCGCTGGCTGGGCAACTTGCCGAAATCGGCGTGATGCTGCTGATGTTCGGCGTCGGCCTGCACTTCTCGCTCGACGACCTGATGGAAGTGCGCGGCATCGCCCTGCCCGGCGCGGTGCTGCAGATCGGCGCCGCCACCGGCATGGGCATCGGCATGGCTTACCTGTGGGGCTGGAGCCTGGGCGCCGGCCTGGTGTTCGGACTGGCGCTGTCGGTGGCCAGCACGGTGGTGCTGCTGCGGGCGCTGGAGGATTTGGGCATACTCGACTCGATCAACGGCCGCATCGCGGTCGGCTGGCTGGTGGTCGAAGACCTGGTGACGGTGCTGATGCTGGTGATGCTGCCGGCGCTGGCCGGGGCGCTGGGGGGAACAGGCGCGGACGGCGCACCCGTGAGCGCGGACGCGAACATCTGGAAAACGCTGGCCATCACGCTGGGCCAGGTCGCCGCCTTCGTGGTGTTCATGCTGGTGGTCGGGCGCAAGCTGTTCCCGTGGTTCTTGTGGCGCGTGGCGCGCACCGGGTCGCGCGAACTGTTTACCTTGGCCGTCGTCGCCACCGCGGTGGGCATCGCCTACGGCTCGTCGGAGCTGTTCGGCGTGTCGTTCGCGCTGGGCGCCTTCTTTGCCGGGATGGTGCTGCGCGAGTCGCCCCTGAGCCACCGCGCCGCCGAAGAATCGCTGCCGCTACGCGATGCGTTCTCCGTCCTGTTTTTTGTGTCGGTGGGCATGCTGGCCGACCCGATGGTGCTGGTCGACAGCCCGCTGCGCGTGCTGGCGGTGGTCGCCGTGATCATGTTCGGCAAGTCGCTGGTCGCCTTTGTGCTGGTGATCGCGCTGCGCTATCCGCTCAATACGGCGCTGACTGTGTCGGCCAGCCTGGCGCAGATCGGCGAGTTTTCGTTCATCCTGGCGGCGCTGGGCATGTCACTTGGTTTACTGCCGAAAGAGGGCCAGAGCCTGATCCTGGCCGGGGCGATTATCTCGATCGCGCTCAATCCGCTGCTGTTCAAGATGATCGAACCGCTGCAGCGCGCATTGCGGGCTCGTTCGGATGCGGCGCGCAAGCTGGAGCGCTCGGCCGATCCGCTGGCCGAGCTGCCGATGACGGTGCCGCAGGAGCGTTTGAGCGGACAAGTCGTGCTGGTCGGGTACGGGCGGGTTGGACGGATGATTGCCGATTCGCTCATGGCGCAGGGCGTGCATATCGTGGTGGCGGAGCAGAACCGCGAGCTGGTTGACCAGCTGCGACGCCGCGATATTGCGGCGGTGGTGGGCAATGCGGCCGACCCGGCGGTGCTGATCCAGGCGCATATCGCGCGCGCGGCGCTGCTGGTCATTGCCACGCCGGATACCTTCCATGTGCGTGCGATGATCGAGACGGCGCGCGCGCTCAATCCG
Organism: Telluria sp.; assembly: GCA_036386755.1. Lineage (GTDB taxonomy): Bacteria > Pseudomonadota > Gammaproteobacteria > Burkholderiales > Burkholderiaceae_D > Telluria_A. The sequence continues at coordinate 113,554 of DASVVC010000078.1, read as the reverse complement.
GGCATTCGGACGCTGGTGCGCACGCATAACGAGGACGAGGCGGAGCTGCTGCGCAAGGAAACCGGCAGCCAGGTGTTCGTCGGGGAGAGGGAGCTGGCGCGCAGCATGGCGGAGCGGATCAGCGTGGAGCTGGCGGCGGTGAAGCCGCACCACTAACTCGTCGTTCCCGCGCCAAGGCCGCCCTCGGCGGGAAGCTGTAGCACCGCCGATAAGTCTAGGTGCTATGGGTCCCCGCCTGCGCGGGAATGACGGTTTACAAGGTGTTGGTAATAATGATTAAAGTGGATGTTTAAACCACCGCAGCCTCGGTACACAGCTTCAGATTACCCAAGCGCTGGCTGGCCACGTGAAACGCCAGCAGGTCACGGCGCTCTTCCAGCAGCGCGAACACGGCATCCTTCGACAGCACGTACTGGTCGAGCAAGGTATCTTTCAGCGACTCGATCACGGCCTTGTAATCGCGAATCGCGCCCAGGGTGTACGTGTAGAGCTCATCGGACTTCTCTTCCACCTGGCGGATCGTGTGCTCGCCGCTGCCTTCGTTCTTCAACTGCGTGTAGTCGATCTTCGAGCGCGAATACATCGACAGGCGGTTGACCATCAGGTTGAGCATCTTGGTCGCCTTCTCGATGTCGTTCTGGCTACCCACCGAAATCCCGCGCGCCCCGTAAAACAGCTCCTCGGCCGCCACGCCGCCGTACAGCTGGATCACGTCCTGCTCCAGCTCTTCCAGGGTGCGCAGCGACACGTCGTCGCCCGACTGCAGCACATAGCCCAGCGCCCCGAGCTTGGACACCGACTCGGTACTGATCTTGAGCAGGTGCGATTTTTCCTTCACCTCGGCCAAGGTCATGCCCTGGCGCAGATACGGGTCGATCTGCATGAAGAAGTGACCCAGTTCGTGCAGCGCCACCCGTTCGCGCTGCTTGTGCTTTTCGGCGGTGGTGGCGCGGTCGGTCAAGCCCAGTGTGGCGCGCTCGAAGGCGCGGAACATCAGGTCGGTGTTGATGATCGCCTTTTCCTGGATCGAGATCATGCTGGCGCGTTCGACCACGGTTTCCAGCAGCGCGGGACTGAGGTTGGCCGTCATTTCGGCGACCTGGCCCAGATCGAGGTCGTTCCAGTCGACCAGGCCATCCTTCTTGCGCCCCAAAAAGCTCTTGAGCAGCGCACCGCGCTCGCCCTTGTTCGGCAGGCGGAAGTTGATCTTGACCGAGAAGCGGCGCAGCATCGCTTCATCCATCTCGACCGACGCATCGTCGAAGTTCGACGCCACCACCCAGATCACGCCGGCGCCCTTGTCGCTCTTGACGCCGTCGAGCAGGCCCAGAAGCGTGTTGGCGGTATCGTCTTCCCACTTCTTCTCGCCGCGGCCACGCGGCATGAACAGGGTTTGCGCCTCGTCCAGGAAGATGATGCAGCTGCCGCGTGCGCAGGCCTTGCGGTACAGCGCGTTGAGCGCCTTGGAGCCGCCGCCGACGTAGCCCGATTCGAGCGCCGAGCCGGATGCCTGGATCAGCGGTACATTGAGTTTCTTGGCCAGGTAGCCAACCAGCTTGGTCTTGCCGGTGCCGGCGGGGCCGGTCAGCATCACGTTGAACGGCTTGTCGATGTTGTGCGACTTGTATTCGCTGCGGTTGCGGATCATGTCTTCCAGATGCAGCACTTCCTGCTTGATGTCGTCCATACCGATCAGGTCATCCATGCTGCCTTTGAGCTTGTCCGGCATGATGACGGCGGCGCTCATGCCCATGCCCGGAATGCCGAACTTGATCGCGTAGAGAATGAGCAGGATCAGGAAGATGTCGAGCGCGTGTCGCTTCAGGAAAGCGAGCGCTTCGGCGCTGGCAGCGTTCTGGCCTTCGTCGAGCAGGACCGCCTTGTGCGAGGCCAGGTAGTCTTCCTTGGCGATCGAATACGGAATCGCGTTCTTGAGCAGTACTTCGCGCTCCAGGCTCAAATGCGAGGTGCTCGGCACCTTGATCACGTGCAGATGGGGTGCATCCTTGAATTTGAAGATGTAGCGCGGCGACTCCGACAGCGGCTTGGCCACCATCAGGTATTCCAGCTTGTCCTTCTGCGAGGCCAGCGCGGTGATGCGCGAAATGTCCTGGGAATGGACCAGCGGGCTGGTGTCCTGCGTCACATCGGCGTTGCGGATGACCAAACCGACGAGCAGGGCGAGCAGGAGTCCGGCGCCGATGCGCACGTAGACATTCTTGAAGACGAGCTGGAGCTTGGCAAGATTGGGCATGTGGTTACTCTATGAAGGTGGCTGCGGACGGAATTACTATGCAAACATCGTTCTTCTGCCGCGCGATGGTGGGGAGCGGCAGTGACAGCGACGTTCGATATGTGACCATGACAATTTCCGCAAACCATGTGGCCAATCGATGTCGCTTGACGGTACATCCGCACGCCGGGCGATGCGGCCCATGCGTGCCCTATTGCCATCAATTTAGTGCCTGATGGCAATAGGATTAGGGAGACTATACCGCCAAAAAAATGCCAGGTATACCTTGATCTGCTGAAAAAATTTTGCGACGCAACACCTCTGATCAACTCGACAATGCGTCTTGCGATGGACCTGAGCGACATCAAGGCCCGCTTCGGAAAGATCGGTATGTTCGTAACATTTCGTATCAGCACTTGATAGTAAATCGCGATCATTAGATGATCCTTAAAACCCCCGAATGGATAATTTGACATGCGTCGTCTCTTCGCTTATTTCGCCAACCTGTTCGGGGCCCGTCCGGCAGCCGAGGAAGACCATCTGACCGGAGCGGTCGACCTGTCCGACACCGCTTACTGCCACGCCTTGCTGTCACGCGACAGCGAACTGTAACAAGGTGCAATCCCGTGTCTTTTTGACATTTTTCTTGCATTTTGCCGCAGTGCAGCATTGACCGAGAAATGTTAATTCCCCTAGTCAATAAAACATCAAAAAAACGACGTTTATAGAGGAATGGCTTTGAAATCGGTGGTGAGCGTGGTTAAATACAAAGCCGGATGATTCGCATTTAGTGCTCATCTGGTTGCAATGCAGCATGAGTAATCATGCGCTTGCGGAAACCAAAAAGAAGAGGAAACACCGTGAAAAAATACGCAGTCGCAGCAGCTTTCATGCTCGCCCTGGTCGGCGCCGCACCAGCGAGCGCTATCGAGGTATTGGATAACGAGCAGGCGTCCGCCGCCACCATGGACAGCCACCCGCGAATGAACGCCATGCAGATGGCCACGATGCCAGCCCCGCAGATGTCGGAATTGCCAGAGCCTGAAGTGTTCGCGATGATGCTGCTCGGCCTGGTGCTGATCGGTTACCGCGCCCGCCGCGAAAGTGGCGAAAAGTTCCAGTAATTATTTCAGATGCATAAAAAAATCCCGCCGGCTGCGGGATTTTTTTTGCCTGCGCATTTCCTGCATGCCGGGCGCGTCAGCCTTTGGCCGGTTCGGCGCACAGCGCTTGCAATTTACAGACGGTATTCCAGTTGCGCGAGGTCAGCCCGTCGCCGAGCAGCTTGCCCATCGCGCCCACCGCTTTACTTTCCAGCACCCCATCGGGGCACCACAGATAGGCCGCCTGCTCACCCACGGCCAGCATTTCCGGCGCCCAGTCGGTAAGTAGCAGCGGCGCCAGCAAGGCCGGCGCGCCAGGCTCGCTGAACACGAACACAAAGAGGCGCGCCGGATCGGTCGCCACCGCCAGCAGGGGATTGGCGGCGACAATGCGGTCGAGCTCGTCGCTGCCGAGCACCATCACCCTGGCCACCACGCCCAGCTTGACCACCATCGCATCCTGGATGCGGGCTGCGATCGCGGCAAGCGCCCGGGGCGGAGCGCTAAGCGGCGCGCCAGGCGGGGCGCTAGGTGACGCGCTAGGCGACGCGCTAGGCGGGGCGCTAGGCGACGCGCTAGGCGGGGCGTTGAATACCACATTCCCGCTGTTGAGCAGGGTGCGCACATCCGTGCAGCCCAGTTCGCCGATAAGCTGGCGCAGGTCGGCCATGGCGATGCGCTTGGCGCGCCCCACGTTAATGCCGCGCAGCAGGGCAATACAGCGTTGTCCGGTCATGGGGCGGCTTACTTGAGCAAGCCTTCGTCGCGCATGGCCTGCTGCACCATCGGCCGTTCGCTCACGCGTTTCTGGAAGGCTTGCACCAGCGGAAAGCCCGACAGGTCGAACTTGACCACCTTGGCCCAGTTCAGCACGGTAAACAGATACGCATCGGCCACCGTGAACTGGGCGCCGGTCAGGTAATCGCGACCGTCGAGCATGCGTTCGACATAAGCCAAACGCGTGCTCAGGTTGCCGTGCGCATAGTTCATCAGTTCTTCGCCGATATTCGGACGAAACAGCGGACTGAAATTCTTGTGCAGCTCGGTCGAGATGAAGTTGAGCCATTCGACCAGCAGGTAGCGTTCCGGGGTGCCGGCGGCGGGCGCCAGTTTTTTCTCGGGGGCCAGGTCGGCCAGGTATTGCACGATGGCCGGACCTTCGGTCAGCAGGACGCCCTGCCCGGTTTCGAGGGCGGGCACGTAGCCCTTGGGATTGATGGCGCTGAAGTCGGCGCCGCTGGCAGTGACCTTCTTGCGCAGATCGACGCTTTCGGTGGTAAATGGCAGCCCTGCTTCGAGCAGGACGATGTGGGGAGACAGGGAACAAGCACCGGGACTGAAATACAGTTTCATGATGGTCCTTTGATGAATGAGGGATGCAGCCACGGGCGACCGCAGTCGTGGCCCGGAGGCAATAGCCGCGCCTGACGGCGGCGCGTCCAAAGAATGGCAAGCCTACAATAAAACGAGCGCTCGCGCTTGGGCGCACGCAAGGACGGCGGTTATGCGGCGCCGGGGGCGCCGTCCACCGGCGTCACGCGTGGAATGCGCAAGGTGAAATGGGTGCCCTGCCCCGGCGTGCTGGCGACGGCGATGGTGCCGAGGAATTGCTTGACGATCAGGTTGTACACGATATTGAGGCCCAGCCCGGTGCCGCCCTGCCCGCGCCGGGTCGTGAAAAACGGGTCGAAGATGCGGTCGAGCACATCCGGCGCGATGCCCCTGCCGTCATCTTTCACGTGCAGTTCGACCACCTCGCCGTCGAGGCGGGCGCTGATCATGATCTCGCCGGCGGTATCGACGTCGAAGGCGTGTTCCACGCAATTGAGGGTCAGGTTGGTGATCACCTGGGCGAACGCGCCGGGGTAGCTGTCGAGCACGATGTCGTCTGGGCAGTTCAGCACCAGCGCGATCGGGGTTTTCTTGAGCTTGGGCTGGAGGCTGGAGACGATTTCCTCGATGTACTCGTGCAGGCCGAAGGGACGGCGTGCCTCGCTGGTCTGGTCGACCGCGATCTGCTTGAAACTGTGGATCAGCTGGGCCGCGCGGTAGGCGTTGTTCATGATCAGGCGCGCGCTTTCACTGGCGGTCTCGACATAGCGCAGGATGTCGGATTTCTTCAGGCCGGGGCCGTTGACGGCGATTTCCAGCTCGTCGGTGGCGGCCTTGAGCACCGAGGCGCTGGTCAGCGCGATCCCGACCGGGGTGTTGATTTCGTGCGCAACCCCGGCCACCAGGCTGCCGAGCGAGGCCAGCCGTTCAGCCTGGAGCAGCGATTCCTGGGTCTGGCGCAAGTACTGCATCGCCTGGGCGGTCTGCTGGGCCGAGCGGCGCGCGGCATCCTCGGCTTCGCGGATGCGGCCGATGGTCGACTTCAGGCGGCGCTGGATCTGGTTGAAACCGCGGATCACCTCGCCGAGTTCATCGCGCCGGTTCTCGGGCAGCTCTTCGACCTCGTCGGTGCCGCGCGTGGCCAGGTCGAACAAGCCGTCGCGCAATTGCTTGAGCGGCTCGAACACCACCCGCAGCGACAGCGACAGCGCCGCCACTAGGATCAGGTCGAGCAGCAGCACTTCGATCACCTTGCGTATCAGTTCCGAAGCGAGCGCCTTGTCGATCTGGGCGCGGCTGAAATTGATCACCACCCGCCCCACCGAGACCGGCTTGATCGAGGCGCTCGCGCTGCCGCCTTCCTGGAACACCAGCGCGGCCTCGACCGCCTGGCCGCCCGGCTCGGGCGCGCCTTCGACCGGAACCAGCTTGCCGTCGGCCGCGCGCAACTTGCCGGCGAACAGGCCGACCGAGCTGTCGTAGACGCGGATCGCCACCACTTCGGGCGGCAGCATCTCGGCTTCGACGATGCTGTCGACCTTGGACTTGTCCAGGTCCCACAGGGCCGATGGCAGGCTGATCTGCAAACGCGTGATCACGCCCTTGCGCAGGCGCTGGTTGCTTTCTTCAAGCGCCTTGCCCAGCGAATACTGCGTGTAACTGCCGGAAATGGTCAGCACCAGGGTGACGATCACCACGAACAGCAGTTTCAGCCGGCTTTGAATACCGAACATCCGATTCCTCCCCTGGCATACGCCCGATGCATCTCCGAATGTACGGTAAGCCCTTCCCATTGGCAAGAATTGCCGCTCGCAGCCTCGCAAAAAGAGTGGTTTGCGTGGCGCGCATAGCGTGGCGCCAAGGCGAGGACAGCAATGGTAAGATCGAAGCATTACGAGGGAGGATGCCTATGAGCGCAGCTTACCAGCACCTGGCGCTGGCCGAGGTGGTACCGGGAATGGTCTTGTCCGACGATCTGCTCGACCAGCAGGGACAGATCCTGTTGCCCAAGGGAGCCATACTGACCGACCGCACCATCGCCCTGCTGCCCAGTCACGGCATCGACGCCGTTCCCGTGCTGCGCAGCGGCGCCGCGCCCGCCGCCAGTCCCGCACGCGAACACGCCGCCACCCAGCAGCGCCTGGCGCAGCTGTTTCGCAAGCACAAGCCGGACGAACCGCACGACTGGGCCACCAGCGCCCTGCGCCGCTATATAGAAGACTACCGCGCCGCGCGCGAGGCCGCCCTGTGAGCGCCGTCGTGCTCGACGACGTCCTCAAGCGCCTGGCCGACCTGCCTTCCTTGCCGGCCGTGGTGATGGAACTGCTCACCAGCATCGACCAGGAAGACATCGACATCACGGTGCTGGCCAAGAAGGTCTCGCACGACCAGGCCCTGACCGCCAAGACCTTGCGCCTGGCCAATTCCTCGCTGTACGGCTTGCAGGTGCGCGTGACCACCATCCAGCAGGCGATCACCTACCTGGGTTTCCAGACCACGCGCAACCTGATCACGGCCTCGGCCCTGACCGGCTGTTTCGCCGAGGGCCGCTGCGCCGCCTTCGACCACAAGGCCTTCTGGCGCCACTCGATCGGCACGGCCTGCTGCGCCAGGGTGCTGGCGCGGCGCGTGCGTTTCAACCAGGATTACGCCTTCACGGCAGGATTGCTGCACGATATCGGGCGCCTGGTACTGGTAAGCAGCTACCCTGATCTGTATCAACAGGTGATGGAATATCGTGCGGCTAACGATACGTATGTGCAAGATGCCGAACTGGCGGTGATGGGTGTGGACCATGTGCTGGCCGGCGTGGCGCTGGCCGAACACTGGAATTTTTCGGATACGATGAAGATGGCGATCGCCTTTCACCATGATCCGGGCGCGCCGGATGCAGGCTTGCTGGCCACCATCGTGCATGTGGCCAACGCCATCGTCCATGCGCTCGACCTGGGGCGGGAAAGCGACGATCTGGTGCCCGCCGTGTCACCGGTCGCGTGGACCGCACTGGGACTGACTGAAGAATGCTACCTGCAGGTGTTCCGGGAAACCGAACTGCAGTATGAAGAAATCACGATGATCCTGATGGGCTGAGCGACCCGCCTCTGCATGCAGAGGCGGAATCAGACGTCCCGTTCCGCTGGCATGACAGCTGACACCGCCATGCCGTAGGACTTAGTGCGCATAGTTTCCGGACGTCGATGCATCCGGTGCTGCCGGTTTTTCCTCGGTCGCTTTTGGACGGCCTTGGGCGTCCGACAGGCGATACTTGGTGCGGCGGTCGCCCATCAGGTCGCGCAGGTCGCGGATGCTCATGCCGGTCACTTCGTGCATGCGGATCAGCAGCGAGGCGCCGACCGGCAGGCGGTGGTGGCGGATCTTGCTAATGACCGGTGGCGCGACTTCGAGCATGCGCGAGAGCGCCGCATCGTTTTTCAGCTGCATTTTGCCAAGCAGAATGTCGAGCAGGTGGTTAGGATTGTAACTTTCTTGTGATGCCAGAGCATGGTGTGCCATGATTTACCTCGTGGTGAGTGGTTGAAATAATGCCTTTACGAACTATGTTAAAGACCCATACGCGTCTCAATAAGTTCCCGGAAAATCGCCCTTGAGCGTGATTAAACAGAATAAATCTGATAATTGGCTTAAAAAGCACGTTTCCGGTCGTATGCGCTCTGCGCTACTCACTTCCAACGCACTTAAAAACTCCAAACACATTATTAGACTCATATGCCATAAGTACAACTTACCTGTGCATAGAGGACATTGTTTGAAATCAAGCTAACCGCCGGAAAGCTTGTCACATCGTCATTTCAACACAGGGTGATAAATTGTGGCGCACGCAAGAACATTTCTTGTGCCCGGTTTGTTCACAGAATTCCCTCGGAACTCATTGATTTACAAGAAGAAATAGGTAGCGTGCAATCGAGCAATTGTGAAACATTTCCAACGGAAACTTTTCCCGCCGATATGCAAGAGTGACGGGTGGCTAGCCCAACCGTTTAGCGGACGCAACCGTGACGCATAACAAGCACCGTGTGGCGCTCGCCGTCGCGAACATGGCCGCCCCCGCTGATTTACGATAAACTGGCAACCCCGCCTGAAACCAGGCTGCAGCGCCACGTTGATCATTCCATGCAGAAAAAAGTCTTCATCAAAACCTTCGGTTGCCAAATGAACGAGTACGACTCGGACAAAATGGCGGACGTGCTCGGCGCGTCCGAGGGCATGGTTCGCACCGACACGCCCGACGACGCCGATGTGATTTTGCTCAACACCTGCTCGGTCCGTGAAAAAGCGCAAGAAAAAGTCTTTTCCGACCTCGGCCGCCTGCGCGAGCTCAAGCTGGCGAGGCCAAGCCTGCTGATCGGTGTCGGCGGCTGTGTTGCCTCGCAGGAAGGCGCGGCCATCGTCAAGCGCGCGCCGTATGTCGACATGGTGTTCGGCCCGCAAACCCTGCACCGCCTGCCGCAGATGATGCGCGAACGGCGCGCCAGCGGCGACGCCCAGGTCGACATCAGCTTCCCCGAGATCGAAAAATTCGACCACCTGCCGCCGGCCAAGGTCGACGGCGCCTCGGCCTTCGTGTCGATCATGGAAGGCTGCAGCAAATACTGCAGTTACTGCGTGGTGCCGTACACCCGCGGCGAGGAAGTGTCGCGCCGCTTCGAGGACGTGCTGACCGAAGTGGCGGGCCTGGCCGCCCAGGGCGTGAAGGAAATCACTCTGCTCGGCCAGAACGTGAACGCCTTTCGCGGCGTCATGGAAGGCGGAGAAATCGCCGATTTCGCCCTGCTGCTCGAATACGTGGCCGACATTCCCGGCATCGAACGGATCCGCTTCGTCACCAGCCACCCCAAGGAATTCACCCAGCGCCTGATCGACGCCTACGCCAAGATCCCGCAGCTGGTCGACCACCTGTACCTGCCGGCCCAGCATGGCGCCGACAATGTGCTGGCCGCCATGAAGCGCGGCTACACCGGCCTCGAATACAAGTCGATCATCCGCCGCATCCGCGCGGTGCGTCCGAACATGTCGATTTCGTCCGACTTCATCGTCGGCTTTCCGGGCGAGACCGAGGCCGACTTCGACGCCATGATGAAACTGATTGCGGATGTAGGTTTCGACACCAGCTACAGCTTCATCTTCAGCAAGCGCCCCGGCACCCCGGCCGCCAACCTGGCCGACGACACGCCGCATGAGCTCAAGCTGGCGCGCCTGCAGCAGCTGCAGGCGGCGATCGACGCCAACACGCGCAAGTACAGCGCCGCCATGGTCGGCACGGTGCAGCGCATCCTGGTCGAAGGGCCGTCGGTCAAGAACGCGGCCGAACTGCAGGGCCGCACCGAAAACAACCGGGTCGTCAATTTCGCACCCGGCATCAATGCGAGCGCGCTGATCGGCCAGATGGCCGACGTGCGCATTACCGAGAGTTTTAACTACACCCTGCGCGGCGAACTCGTTGCGCGCGGTGACACTTTAGCCTGCGCCAGTTGAAAACCAAGACTCCTATCCAGCCTCACTACTTCATTCCCGAGCCGCTCGACAACACGCGGCTGGCCCACCTGTGCGGGCCGCTCGACGAGAACCTGCGCCAGATTTCGTCGGCGCTCGACGTGACCATCTTCCGGCGCGGCGAAAAATTCATCGTCAGCGGCCATAACGCCGAACACGCGGTTCAGATCCTGGAACGCTTCTACGCCGTCGCCAACAAGATCGTCCCGATCGAGGAAGTGCAGCTGGCCCTGGTCGAACAGCGCTCCGGCCTGCACAGCCAGCAAAGCCCGGACAGCACGCCGACCGAGGCGCTGCCCGACATCGAGATCAACAGCCCGACGCTGAAAACCCGGCGCCACGACCTGCGCGGGCGCACCCCGCACCAGATCCAGTACCTGCGCTCGATTTTAGAGCACGACATCAGCTTCGGCGTCGGTCCCGCCGGCACCGGCAAGACCTACCTGGCGGTGGCCTGCGCGGTCGACGCCCTCGAGCGCGACGCCGTCAAGCGCATCATCCTGACCCGTCCCGCGGTGGAAGCCGGCGAGCGCCTGGGCTTTTTGCCGGGCGACCTGACGCAAAAGATCGACCCGTACCTGCGGCCCTTGTACGACGCGCTGTACGACCTGCTCGGTTTCGACCGTACCCAGAAGATGTTCGAGAAACAGGTGATCGAGATCGCCCCGCTGGCCTACATGCGCGGGCGCACGCTCAATCACGCCTTCGTCATCCTGGACGAAGCGCAGAACACGACCGTCGAACAGATGAAGATGTTCCTGACCCGGATCGGCTTCGGCAGCAAGGCCGTGATCACCGGCGACGTCACCCAGGTCGACCTGCACAAGACGCAAAAAAGCGGCTTGAGCGACGCCGTGCATGTGCTCAAGGACGTGCGCGGCATCGCCTTTACCCAGTTCTCCAGCGCCGACGTGGTGCGCCATCCGCTGGTGGCGCGCATCGTCGATGCGTATGAATCGGCCGCGTCGGTGGACGAACTGGCGGCCCTGCCGAAACCCGTCATGGCTAAAAATGTCCGCAAAAAATAAGCTGTCCCTGTCGGTCCAGTATCCCGACACCCGCCTGCAGGAATCGATCACGCGCCAGAAAGTACGGCGCTGGGTGCAGGCGGCGCTGTTCGCGCCGGCCGAACTGACCATCCGCTTCGTCGACGCCGAAGAAGGCCGCGTGCTCAATCGCGACTACCGCCACAAGGATTACGCCACCAACGTGCTCACCTTCGCCTACAACGAAGGCGACGACATCGCCGAGGACGAGCCAACCCGTGCCGACATCATCCTGTGCACCGACGTGCTCGAAAAAGAAGCGCTGGAGCAGAAGAAGACCGTGGAAGAGCACAGCGCGCACCTGATCGTGCACGGCGTGCTGCACGCGCAGGGCTACGACCACGACGACGATGAAGAGGCGACCGAGATGGAGCAGCTCGAACGCGACATCCTCTTCGCGCTCGGCTACCCCGATCCCTACGCCGCCTGAGCTCTAGCCGCGCCCTCGGGCAAGCATCCAAGCCCCAGCAGCGTAGCGCGCACCGCCGCTTCAAGCGGCGTGTGCGTTTCGCTTCCCAGCAAGCGCACCAGCTTCGCGTTATCGAGTTCGAACGCCTCCGACCATAAATAGCGCACCTCGCGCATCTCGCGAAACACGGCCACGAACGGCGCGGCCAGCGCCAATAGCGCCCACGGCAAACGCTTGAGCTTCAGGTCCGGATTGCCCGACACGCGCCGAAGAGCATCCACCATGCGCGTGCCGTCAGAGTCCCAATGCCCGCGAAAATGCACGCTCTCGAAGGTGTCCAGCCGCGCCTCGTGCTCCAGCAGGCGCACCATCGTGTCGGCCAGGTCCGGCAAATAGGCCCACGCGTGTCCGACGCCCGGCGCGCCCGGATAGGTCACCCGCGCCAGATCCGCCCCGGGCGTGACCAGCCCTTGCGAAAACCAGTTGTTGCCGGCGCGCGGCCCGAAAAAGTCGCCCGCCCGTACCACCAGCGCGCGCACGCCACTCCGCGCCGCCTCGCGCAAGCGCTCTTCCATGTGCACCCGGATCGCCCCCTTGCGCGACGACGGCTGCTGCAAGCTCGCCTCGGTCAGCGGCTGCGCCGTGCCGCTGCCGTAGTTGTACAAGGTGCCCGGTAAAAGGATGCGCGCGCCCACCGCGCGCGCCGCCGCAATGGTGTTGTCGATCATCGGCAGCACCAGCTTGTCCCAGTCGCGGTAGCCGGGCGGGTTGACCGCGTGGACGATCACCGCCACGCCCTGCGCCGCCGCCAGCACCTGCGCGCCGTTCATCGCATCGCCTTCGATCCATGCCACTCCGCCTTGCGCCGGCGCCGTGGCCCGATTGCGGCACAGCGCCAGCACCCGCCAGCCGCGCCGCGCCATGGCGCGCGCCACTTCACCGCCGATGCCGCCGGTCGCGCCGAGTACCAATGCCGTTTTCATCTGTTCCATGACCGCTCCTGTGATTGAATAGAAGCGGCCAGTCTGCGCCGTCCGGACGCCATCCGGAAGCATCGAAGCCGTACCGACGCCATGCGTTTTTGTATGGCGAGCAGAAGCGGCTGCTGTCACTTTCTTTCCACAATGCTAACGCTTTGATGGACCGCCACGCAGCCTCTGAAGTACCATACGCAAAAATATAAATCGTATGCACGCTAGCGCTGCTGCGCCGCCAGGCACTTTTCCGGAACCTTCGTGACCACTTTTCTTTACCTGCAGCGCTTCGCCGACGGCGTCCCGGCCGCCATGCCTTTCGATGTACTGATCCCCATCCTCGCGCGCCACGGCAAACCCGGCCGCGGCCTGTACGACACCGAAATCACGTTTGCCGACGGCGTGGCCGCCGGCGCCACCGTCATCGGCGCCCGCGTGGGCGGCGCGCTGTGCGTCGGGTTCGAACGCCCGTGCTTCGACGTGGCCCTGCGCGCGCTGGTGTGGGAATGCATGCGCGAGTTGGGCTGCGCCGCCTTCGACGACGCGCTGGACATGGTCTACACGCCGCTGCACGGCGCGCCCGCCCTGCCGGCGGCGCTGGTTGCCGCCTGCGCCAACGGCGTGCGCCGTGTCGACAGCGCCCAGCAGCTCTGGCCCGACCAGCTGGAAACGAGCCTGCCGGCGGTGGCGCCTCCCGCGCTGGCTTACCGGAACGCCAATGCCAACGGCCCGCAGGTGCAGCTGTTCGACCATGGCGACCCCGCCACCGACGGGCTGACAAGCGGACTGACGATCGAACTGGCGACGCGGCCGGAAGCGTGCAACCCGGCCACCCTGCGCGTGCTGCGCAACCTGACCGCGCGCGTGGACGCGGCCATCGGCGCCAATCCCGGCTACCACCCGTTCTACCGCTTCGTGCACGACGACAGCTCGCTGCTGTTCCTCGCATCGGCGCAGCTTGGCCCGCTGGCCCACAGCGCCACCATGGTCAGTCCGGGACCGGGCCTGTCCACGCACCGCCCCGGTTTTACCAGCGAGCGCGAGGTCCACGCCAGCGCGCACGCCGAACAGGCCAGGCTGGCGGGCTGGGTGCGCGACAAATACCAGCTCGCCCTGGATGGCAGCGGCGCCAGCATCGATGCCCTGTCCGCCCTGCTCGACAAGCTGCACGCCTGGTACGTGCTCGAACGCGGCAAGCAGCCGGCCAATGCCGCCTTCAGCAGCCCGGTCGCCACCAGCTGGGCGATGCGCGCCGGCTGCTACCTCGGCTGCGTCGTCGCCCGCCAGATCGGCGGCCAGTGGGGCACCGTCACGCGCGGCCAGCAGCGCCTGACGGTGGTGCGCACCCATCGCGGCCGCGTATGCCATCCGCACCTGCAGGTGCTCGACCACATCGTCAACGGCGCCCACGACAGCGTGGCGCGCTGGTACGCGCAGTTGGCCGCCAGCGACGCCAGCGCCTGCGCGCGCGCCGACGATATCGCCTGCCGCATCCCGGACCTGTGCGCCATGCTGCTCGGGAGCGGCGACGTTTCGCACGGCGCCGGCCTGCCGCTCGCAGCGCAACTGCCGCGCGAGCAGCTCGATTACAGCCTCGCCTCGCTGCGTCCCCTCGACGATTACCTGGCGCAGGTGCGCCAGCACGGCGCGGACGTGCCGGCGCAAGAACTGGAACGGCTGGTCGACGCCGCCGGCGCTTATCTGGGTGAAGTCATCCGTGGCAATACGCCGGACGCCAGCCAGTGGCAGTGGATGAACTACGACGACATGGTGCGCGCCCATCCGGCCTTTGCGCGCCAGCGTCCGCGCGCGCGCGATTTCCTGGGGTTTCTCGACAGCGCCGAATGCACCACCTACCCGCTGGCCACCGTCAGCGCCCTGCTGGCCGACGCCCGCGCCGAAACGCTGCACGACTACGCGCGCAAGCTGCTGCCGCAGGCGGCCGACGACGACGGCACGCGGCCATTGGTGCCCGATGACATCGAACAATGGCCGGCCGACCCCATGATGGAGCTCGCGCTCGACCAGGTCCGCAACGCCATCATGAAATGGCGCCGCACCGCCACCGCGGCCGACTACGACGCAATGTATGCGCAAAACCAGGGCTGGCTGGGTCACGACAGCGTGGCGGAGATCTACCGCCGCCAGCACCTGCTGCTCGAACGCGGCATGGTGGTGTGGGCCTCGCTGGTCCAGGCCAACAACGCCCTGTTCGCCGAGGGTGCGCACGACATGCCGGCGCTGCTGGCGTACAGCCTTGAGCGCCATTTCGAAGCGCGGCCGCAAGCGCTGCAGCGCATTGCGCACGCGCTGTTTGCGTACAAGGGCAAGGATGCGCCGGCCCCGCTGCAGCACATCGTGCAGTGCCTGGCCAGCGAACAGCAACGGGCGCAAGACCTGGCGGTGCCGGCCACGCTCACGCGCCGCCGCGTGATGGTCTCGTCGTTCCTGGCGATCCGCAAGCACATGCCGGCCGACGTGATGCACGGCGCGTGGTTTCCGGTGCTGACCCATCCCGACACCCTGTGCCTGATGATCGCTCCGCACGCGTTCTGGCCGCAGGAGCTGGTTACGGCCTGGAACAGCGGCGCGCTGGTATAAATGGCCATCAAGCCGCCGCCGCAGCCGCAGCCCAACTGGGACCTGTACCGCTCCTTCCTGGCGGTACTCGACGCCGGCTCGCTGTCGGGCGCGGCGCGCGAACTGGGACTGGCGCAGCCGACCCTCGGGCGCCATATCGAGGCGCTCGAACAGGCGCTCGGCTTCGCCCTCTTCGTACGCTCGCAGCACGGCCTGCTGCCGACCGAACAGGCGCTCGCGCTGCGGCCCTTTGCCGACGCGCTGGCCGCCAGCGCCGGCGCCCTGCTGCGCGCTGCCTCCAGCTCGCGCGACGACGCGCGCGGCACGGTGCGCATCACCGCCAGCGACATCGTCGGCTGCGAAGTGCTGCCGCCGATCCTGGCGCAGCTGCAGCGCGATTATCCGGCGCTGCAGATCGAACTGGCGCTCAGCAATGCGCCGCAGGACCTGCTGCGCGGCGAAGCCGACATCGCCGTGCGCATGCACCGGCCCACGCAAGAAGCGCTGGTGGCGCGCCGCATCGGCGACATCGAGATCGGGCTGCACGCGCATCAGGATTACCTGGCGCGGCGCGGCACGCCGGCCGATCTGGCATCGCTCGGCGGGCATGCGGTGATCGGCTTCGACCGCGAGAGCGCGTTTATCCGCACGCTCAAGCATCACCTGGGCGACGTTACGCGCGACACGTTCGCGCTGCGCGCCGACAGCGACCTGGCGCAACTGGCGATGCTGCGCGCGGGCCTGGGCATCGGCGTGTGCCAGTGCGGCATCGCGCAACGCGACCCGCACCTGGTGCGGGTGCTGCCCGATGCGTTCTCGGTCAAGCTCGACACATGGATCGTCATGCATGAGGACCTGCGCGAGAGCCGGCGCTGCAGCGTAGTATTTGCCGCACTCGCCGACGGCTTGCAGGCCTACGTCAAAAGGTAAATCCGCTCACCCGGTTTTGTACGTCATCGCACTGTAGCCATTGGCGCCTTCGGGTCTACTGGGATTCTCACAAGAGAAACACCAAGGACAGGAGGAACCTGCCAATGACAGCAGAAAATCCGGCAGCAAACCCGGCAGCCGCGGCACACGCCACCCACGGCACCACATCGGCCTGGCTCGCCACCGCGCGCCTTCCCCGCTATGGCCCGTTGATGTCCACCGAACGCGCCGATGTGTGCGTGATCGGCGCCGGCATCGCGGGCTTGAGCACCGCCTACATGCTTTTGCGCGAAGGCAAATCGGTAGTGGTGCTCGACGCATTCGGCGTGGGCGCCGGCGAAACCGGCCGCACCACCGCGCATTTTTTCCCGCCCGACGAACGCTTCTTCGAGATCGAACGCAGCTTCGGGAGCGACAAGGCCGCGCTGGTGGCCGACAGCTACCGCAAGGCCACCGACTGCGTCGAAGCCATCATCCGCACCGAACAGATCGACTGCGAATTCGAACGCCTCGACGGTTACCTGTTCAATCCCGACGGCGCCTGGAACGATATCCTCGAACGCGAATATGCGGTCACCACGCGCCTCGGCCTGAACGTGCACCGTGTCGAACGCGTGCCGGGCCTGCAGTTCGACACCGGCCCGTGCCTGCGTTTTTCGCACCAGGGACAATTTCATCCATTGAAATACCTCGACGGCCTGGCGCGCGCCATCGAACGCCTGGGCGGGCGCATCTACGAACGCACGCGCGCGCTCGACGTGCATGGCGACCAGGCGGGCCAGCACGTCAAGGCCGAGCATGGCCAGGTCGATGCGGCGGCCGTGGTGGTGGCGACCAACACGCCGTTCAACGAACGCGTGGCGATGCATACCAAGCAGGCCGGCTACCGCACCTACGTGGTGGCGCTGCGCGTGCCCAAGGATGCGCTGCCGCGCGTGCTGCTGTGGGATACGGGTGACCCGTACTACTACGTGCGCCTGGCCTCGGCCGGCGGCGGCGCCGACCATGAACTGCTGATCGTCGGCGGGCAGGACCACAAGACCGGGCAGGATGCGCATCCGCAGCACCGCTACGGCGAGATCGAGGCGTGGACGCGCCAGCGCTTCCCGATCGCCGGCGAGGTGGCGTACCGCTGGTCGGGCGAGGTGATGGAGCCTTCCGACGGCCTCGCTTTCCTGGGCCGCACCCGGCGCACGCATGAGAATGTGTATGTGATCACGGGCGACTCCGGCAACGGCATGACGCACTGCACGGCCGGGGCGATTCTCGTCACCGACCTGATCGTCGGGCGCACGAATGCGTGGAGCGAGCTGTATTCGCCGTCGCGCACGATGCTGCACGGGCTGGGCGAGTTCATTACCGAGCAGGCCAATACCTTGGCGCAGTATACCGACTGGCTGCGCGGCGGCGACGTGGAAAGCGCCGACCAGATCGCCAGCGGCGAAGGCGCACTGCTGCGCGACGGCGGACGCCTGCTGGCGGTATATCGGGGCGAGGATGGCGGGCTGCAGGCGGTATCGGCGGCGTGCACGCACCTGGGCTGCGCGGTGCAGTGGAACGCGGGCGAGAAGTCGTGGGACTGCCCGTGCCACGGTTCCCGCTTTGCGCCGGATGGCGAGGTGCTGCACGGGCCGGCGAAACGGGCGCTGGCGGCGGCCACGCTGGAGGGCGAAACGGGAGGCGGGGCGCATCCGGCGGCGGGAGAGGAGCGCAGGACGGACTCATAGTTAACGCCGCTCCCGCGCCAGGACGGCCTTCGACGGGCCCCATAGCACCTTTAATCAAAGGTGCTATGGGCGCCTGCCGAGGGCCGCCTTGGCGCGGGGGAGACGGAGGTGAGGAGACGGTATCGATTCCGGCATGCATACCCCCACTCCGCTCAAAAAACAGGCACTCGCGCTTTTGGTGTATCCTACGCCTATCGCAACAACGGCTCACGCCAACTATGCCAGAGCACCCTTATGACGTCCGAACGGACGCCAAGACCCACCGGTCACTGTTTGAACGCCTGACCGCACTGATCTCTCCCGAGCCCGAAAACCGCGCCGAGCTGCTCGAAGTGCTGCACGACGCCCATGAACGCAACCTGATCGA
This sequence comes from Telluria sp., assembly GCA_036386755.1. Lineage (GTDB taxonomy): Bacteria > Pseudomonadota > Gammaproteobacteria > Burkholderiales > Burkholderiaceae_D > Telluria_A. Next base: position 95,342 of record DASVVC010000078.1, on the reverse strand, counting down.
CGCCGATGCGCTGTCCATGATCGAAGGGGTGTTCCAGGTCTCGGACCTGTCCGCGCGCGACATCATGGTCCCACGCTCGCAGATGGACGTCATCGACATCAGCAAGCCGATCGAGGAATGGATGCCGCAGGTGCTGGAAACAGCCCACTCGCGCTTCCCTGCCGTTGAAGGCGAGCGCGACAAGGTGATCGGCATTCTGCTGGCCAAGGACTTGCTGCGCTATTACGCCGAAGAAACTTTCGACGTGCGCGAGATGCTGCGTCCCGCCATTTTCATTCCCGAATCGAAACGCCTGAATGTGCTGCTGCGCGATTTCCGCGCCAATCACAATCACATGGCCATCGTCGTGGACGAATACAGCGGCGTTGCCGGCCTGATCACGATCGAAGACGTGCTTGAGCAGATCGTCGGCGACATCGAGGACGAATACGACATCGACGAAGAAGAAGACAACATTCTGTCGATCAAGGAAGGCCAGCTCGGCCCGCGCTGGCGCATCAAGGCGCTGACCGAGATCAGCCAGTTCAACGAGGAACTCGGCACCAACCTGCCCGAAGACGACGTCGACACCATCGGCGGCCTCGTTGCCAGCCACCTCGGCCGCATGCCGCACAAGGGCGATACGTTCGATGTCGCCAACCTGCGCTTCGAGGTGTTGCGCGCCGATGCGCGCCAGGTTCACGTCTTGCTGGTAGAAAAGCTGCCGCTGCCCGAAGACGAACACGATTGATGTTGCGCCGCTCGACCGTTCCACTCGATCCGGCGCTGCGCTATCCGGCGCGGCGCCCTCCCCGCACCACGCTGCTGCCGATGCTGTTGGCCGCCTTCGCCGGCGCCTCCAGCGTGCTGGCGTTCGCGCCCATCGGCTGGTGGCCGCTGCAAATCCTCGCCCTCGCCTTCCTCTTCTACCAGCTCGGCATGGACACCAACGTGCGCCGCAGCAGCCTGATCGGCTGGGCCTTCGGCTTCGGCTGGTCGGTTGCTGGCATGCATTGGCTGTATATCACCATGAATCGCTTCGGCAACATTCCGGGACCGATGGCGGTGGCGGCGGTGTGCCTGCTGGGCGCCTACATGGGCTTGTTCGGAGCGTTCGCCAGCGGGTTTTCCACCTGGCTGCGCAAGCGCTGGTCGCTGCCGGTCACCAGCTTTTTGCTGCTGGTGTTGCCCGTCATGTGGGGGTTGTCGGACTGGATGCGCGGCTGGATCATGACCGGTTTTCCTTGGGTCGCCACCGGCTACGCGCATAACGCCAGCCCACTGGGCGGCTACGCGCCGATTGTCGGCGTGTACGGCATCGGCGTGATTGCCGCCGTGTGCGCCAGCTGCATCGTCATGCTGACCCAGCGCGCGCGCTGGCCCGGCATGGGTTTGCTCGGCGCCATCCTCGCCGCCGGCTACGGGCTCACTTTCGTCGCCTGGACCGCACCGCAAGGCAAGCCGATCAGCGTGCGCCTGCTTCAGGGCAACGTCGAACAAAAGAAAAAGTTTGATCCCGATCACGTGCTGCGCGCGCTGGAGATGTACCGCGGCATGATCACCGCCCAGCCGGCCGACCTGATCGCCCTGCCTGAAACGGCCGTGGCCAGCCTGCCCGACTACCTGCCGCCCGATTATTTGCCGTCGATCAAAAAATATGCCGCCGACAGCGGTAGCCACGTGCTGTTCGGCATTCCCATGTCCGACGGCCCGGGCAGCTATGCCAACAGCGTGATCGGCTTTAGCCCGTCGAATCAGTCTTACCGCTACGACAAGCATCACCTGGTGCCGTTCGGCGAGTTCGTGCCGCTTGGGTTTCGCTGGTTCGTCGACATGATGCGCATTCCGCTGGGCGACATGAGCCGTGGCGCCGAAGTCCAGCCCGCGTTCGCCGTCAAGGACCAGCTGGTGCTGCCGAACGTCTGCTACGAAGATGTGTTCGGCGAAGAAATCGCGATGCAGCTGCGCACCATGCCGCGTCCGGCCACGATGCTGCTGAACGTATCGAACCTGGCCTGGTTCGGCGAATCGGTGGCCATTCCCCAGCATGTGCAGATGTCCCAGATGCGTTCGCTCGAAACCGGGCGTCCGATGCTGCGCGCGACCAATACCGGCGCCACCGTCGTGATCGATGGGCGAGGCAAGATCGTCAATGAATTGCCGATGTACACCAACGGCACCCTGGCGGCCCAGGTGCAGGGGATGGGCGGCATGACCCCCTTCATCCGCATGGGCAATTATCTGATCCTGCTACTTTCGGCGCTGGCACTGGGATTTGCCTGGTTCTCGGGCCGCAAGTACGCAAGCAAACTCGCAAAAACGCAGCAAACATGACGTTGTCAATCACTTGCCCCCCAGCGTCCCGCTAAAACCCGCTAAAATTGGTCGTTTTAGCAAACTCATTCGTTCGCGCCGTCAGCCGCGCGACAGCCACCAAGATGCTCACATTCCAACAAATTATCCTGACCTTGCAAACCTACTGGGACAAGCAGGGCTGCGCCTTGCTCCAGCCATACGATATGGAAGTCGGCGCGGGCACCTTTCACACGGGTACTTTCCTGCGCGCGATAGGACCGGAGCCATGGCGTGCCGCCTACGTGCAGCCGTCGCGCCGCCCGAAAGATGGCCGCTACGGTGAAAACCCGAACCGCATGCAGCACTACTATCAGTATCAGGTGGTGCTGAAACCGGCGCCGGAAAACATCCTCGACCTGTACTTGGGTTCGCTCAAGGCGCTTGGCCTGGACCTGCAAAAGAACGATGTGCGCTTCGTCGAGGACGACTGGGAAAGCCCGACACTGGGCGCCTGGGGCCTAGGCTGGGAAGTATGGCTGAACGGCATGGAAGTGACGCAGTTCACCTATTTCCAGCAAGTTGGCGGCCTGGACTGCAAGCCGGTGCTCGGCGAAATCACCTACGGCATCGAACGCTTGGCCATGTACCTGCAGGGCGTCGAGAACGTCTACGACCTGGTCTGGACCGAATGGGAAGAGAACGGTACCACGAAGTCGCTCAGCTACGGCGACGTGTTCCACCAGAACGAAGTCGAGCAATCGACCTATAACTTCGAACACGCCAACACCGACCTGCTGTTTACCCAGTTCGCCAACCACGAATCGGAAGCCAAGCGCCTGATCGGACTCGAACTGACCCTGCCGGCCTACGAGCAGATCATGAAGGCCTCGCACAGCTTCAACATGCTCGACGCGCGTGGCGCCATTTCGGTCACCGAACGCGCCGCCTACATCGGGCGCGTGCGCACCTTGTCGCGCCTGGTCGCCCAAGCCTATTACGACTCGCGCGAAAAGCTGGGATTCCCGATGGCTCCCACAGCGCCGCTCGCCGCCTGAAAGATAAAAACAGAATGATGAATCAAACTCTCCTCGTCGAACTGCTGACCGAAGAACTGCCGCCGAAAGCGCTGGCCAAACTGGGCGCCGCTTTCGCCGCCGGCATTGTGAACGGACTGAAATCGCGCGACTTCCTCGGTGACGACAGCGTGGCCACAGCCTACGCCTCGCCGCGCCGCCTGGCCGTCTCGATCACCGGCGTGCGCGCCATGTCGCCCGATAAATCGGTGCGCGAAAAAGTCCTGCCGGTCAGCGTCGCACTGGACGCCGACGGCAAGGGCACCGCGCCGCTGGCCAAGAAGCTGGCCGCGCTCGGCGTGCCCGACCTCGATATCAGCACCCTGGAACGCGCCGTGGACGGTAAGGCCGACAGCCTGTTCTACACCCGCAGCGTCGCCGGCAGCGCCTTGCACACCGGCCTGCAGGCCGCGCTGGAAGAATCTTGCGCCCGCCTGCCGATTCCAAAGCTGATGAGCTACCAGCGCCCGGACGGCACCACCGTGCAGTTCGTGCGCCCGGCCCACAAGCTCGTCGCGCTGCATGGCGACCAAATCGTGCCATTGACCCTGCTCGGCCTCGCAGCCGGCAACCAGACCCTCGGCCACCGCTTCCTGACCGATGGCGCGTCCCTCACGATTGCGCACGCGGACAACTACGCAGCCACGCTCGAAACCGACGGCAAGGTGATTGCCAACATCGAAGCGCGCAAGGAAAAAATCCGCAGCGCGCTGCTGCAAAAGGCCGGCGCCGACCAGGTGCTGATGCCCGAGTCGCTGTTGGACGAAGTGTCGGCGCTGGTCGAGTGGCCGGTGGTGTACGAGTGCCACTTCGAGGAAGAATTCCTGGCCGTGCCGCAGGAATGCCTGATCCTCACCATGCAGACCAACCAGAAGTATTTTGCCCTGACCGATGCCGGCGGCAAGCTGCGTTCGCGCTTCCTGATCGTCTCCAACATCGAAACCGACGATGCCCAGCACATCATCGGCGGCAATGAGCGCGTGGTGCGTCCGCGCCTGTCCGACGCCAAGTTCTTCTTCGAGCAGGACAAGAAGAAGACCTTGGAATCGCGCCTGCCGCTGCTGGCCAATGTGGTCTACCACAACAAGCTGGGCACCCAGGCCGCGCGCTCGCAGCGCGTGGTGGCCATTGCCACCGACATCGCCCACATCATGGGCTACGACGAACAGCTGGCCGCGCGCGGCGCGCAACTGTCCAAGGCCGACCTGCTGACCGACATGGTGGGCGAGTTCCCCGAGCTGCAAGGCATCATGGGCACCTACTACGCGCGCCACGACGGCGAGCCGGAAGAAGTGGCCTTGACCGCGACCGAGCACTATCAGCCGCGCTTTGCCGGCGACACCCTGCCGACGACCGCCACCGGCACCGCCGTGGCGCTGGCCGACAAGCTCGAAACGCTGGTCGGCATCTGGGGCATCGGCCTGCAGCCGACTGGCGAAAAAGATCCGTTCGCGCTGCGCCGCCACGCCCTGGGCGTGCTGCGCATGCTGGTCGAAAAGCGCATGGACGTGTCGATCATCGCGCTGCTCGGTTACGCCAACGCGCGTTTCGAAGGCATCGCCGGCTTCACCGATCCGGTGCTCGAGGTGCGCGCCTTCATGTTCGACCGCCTGCGCGGCGTGCTGCGCGAGCGTGGTTTTAGCGCCAACGAAGTCGAAGCCGTGCTCACCTCGCACGTCGACCGCCTGCACGACATCGTCGAACGCCTGGAAGCGGTGCAAGCCTTTGCCGCCCTGCCGGAAAGCGTCACCCTGGCCGAAGCGAACAAGCGCATCACCAACATCCTCAAGAAAAACGGCGCCGTGGCAGAAGAGCCTTCGGAAGCGCTGCTCAAGGAAGACGCCGAACGCACCCTGTTCGCGGCCATTACGCGCGTGCGTCCTGAGATCGACGCGGCTTTTGCGGCGCGCGATTTCGCCGGCACGCTCAAAACGCTGGCCCAGCTGCGCGACGACGTCGCCAAATTTTTTGACGACGTGATGGTGATGGACGAGGACCTGGCGCTGCGCAACAACCGCCTGGCGCTGCTGTCGGTCCTGCACGGCATGATGAACCGCGTGGCCGACATTTCGAAGCTGGCGGCCTAGGAGAGACCGGCATGAAGATGATCATCCTCGACCGAGACGGCGTCATCAACCACGATTCGCCGGCCTTCATCAAGTCGCCGGCCGAATGGATTCCGATCCCCGGCTCGCTCGAAGCAATCGCCCGCCTGAACCAGGCGGGTTATCGGGTGGTCATCGCCTCGAACCAGTCGGGCATTGCGCGCGAACTGTTCGACATGGCGATTTTGAATGCCATCCACCAGAAGATGCACGCCAGCGCGCAGCAGGTGGGCGCGGCCATCGACGCCATTTTCTTCTGCCCGCACGCGGCCATCGACAACTGCGATTGCCGCAAGCCGAAGTCGGGCATGTTCGACGAGATCTCCAAGCGCTTCAAGGTCAGCCTGAAAGGCGTGCCGACCGTGGGCGACTCGCTGCGCGACCTGCAGGCGGGTTTCATCAGCGGCTGCACGCCCTACCTGGTCCTGACCGGCAAGGGCGAAAAGACGCGCGAAACCGGTGGCCTGCCGCCCGGCACCCAGGTCTTCCCCGATCTGGCGACGATGGTCAGCGCGCTGCTCAAGGCCAATGCGGCAGGCACCACCCCGGTCGGCCATAGCTTCACCTGAACACTTACCTCAAGCATCCCCGGAGACTTCTTTGCGTCATACCATCCTGTTCCTGCGTTCCCTGCTGTTTACCGTGATCATGGCAGTGGCCACCATTGTGTGGGCCTGCGTGTGCTTCCTCGCCGCGCCGCTGCCGTACAACAAACGCTTCTGGGTCACCTCGCGCTGGAACGTCTTCGTGATCTGGTGCGCCAAGGTCATTTGCGGCATCCGCTACGAATTCAAGGGGTACGAGAACCTGCCCGACGCACCGGCCATCGTGCTGTCGAAACACCAGTCGGCGTGGGAGACGATTTTTTTGCTGCCGAACCTGACCCGCCCCCTGGTGTTCGTCTTCAAGAAGGAAATTTTGTATATCCCCTTCTTCGGCTGGGCCATGGCGCTGCTGCGCATGATCCCGATCGACCGCAAGCAGGGCAAGAACGCCTTCAAGCACGTCGTCGCGCATGGCAAACGCCGCCTCGCCGGCGGCCAATGGATTATCATGTTCCCTGAAGGGACCCGCATCCCGGTCGGACAAAAAGGTAAATACAAAAGCGGCGGTACGCGCCTGGCGATTGAAACCAATGCGGTGGTGGTGCCGATCGCGCATAATTCAGGTGAATGCTGGCCCAAGAACTCTTTTCTGAAACGCCCCGGTGTGATCACGGTCTCGGTCGGCAAACCGATTTCGCCCAATGGACACACTCCTGACAGCTTGATGCAAGAGGTAGAAAATTGGATAGAATCCGAAATGCGCGTCATTTCGCCCCACGTCTACAACGCTGGCTGAGCGGAGTCGGGGCCCTGATCCAGGCATCGGCGCCGCAGCAGACCGAGTCCTCGCCCAAGATCGACGGCGACCAGCTCGAACTATTTGCCCAGGACTTTTTTGCGGCGCTCGAACCGGCCGCAAAGCAGTCCATTGCGCCGCAGCCGCTGTTCAAGGCGCCGCCGGCGCCACCGAAGGTCGTTTTCCCCACGCCGGTGCGCGCACCGGACGCGCCGCCGCTGCGGCGCATCCAGCTCGGTCCCCATAGCCTCGAATTCGAACTGCGCCGCTCCAGCCGGCGCTCGATCGGCTTCATGATCGACGACCAGGGCCTGCGCGTGACCGCTCCGAGGCGCATCACCCTGGCCGACATCGACAACGCCATCCGCGCCAAGCAGCGCTGGATCCTCACCAAGCTGCGCGAACGGGGCGAGCGGCGCGCGCTGCGCCAGGAACGCGCGCCGGTGGTCTGGATCGACGGCGCCCAGCTGCCCTACCTGGGGGCCAACATCACCTTGCGCCTGGTCGACGCGCCGCGCAGCCGCTGCGAGTTCGATGCCGATGCGCGCGTACTGACCGTGGGGGTGGTGGCGGGGCTGGCCGAATGGCAGTTGCAGGAGCGGGTGAAAATCTGGTTCCAGGCCGAAGCGAAGCGCCTGTTCGCCGAACGGCTCGACCTGTATGCGGAAAAACTGGGCGTGCGCCATGCGTCGCTGACCCTGTCGTCGGCCGGCACGCGCTGGGGATCATGCACGGTCGACGGGCGCATCCGCCTGAACTGGCGCCTGATCCACTACGCGCTGCCGCTGGTCGACTACGTGGTGGCGCACGAGCTGGCGCACCTGCTGGAGATGAACCACAGCGCGCGCTTCTGGGCCAAGGTGGAATCGGTCTATCCCGACTACGACGGCGCCAGGCTGGCGCTGCGCCAGCGTTCGCAGGAGATGCCGGTGGTGTTCAGCGCATGAATGCGCGCCGGCCGCTTCAGAGCCGCGCCAGGACCCGTACCGATTCGCCGAAGCGCGCCATGCTCTCGCCCTGCGCGTGGCTCAGGCAGCGGAACGGAATCGGCAGGGTGCCGCGTTTGAGCACCATCATGAAACCGCGCGAATAGCGCCGGATCGAACATACATCGCCCCACGGCACCAGGGTCACGCCGCTGCTGCTGGCGCGCACGATGCCGTGCGTGTCGATCGTGAATTCGTAGGTATGGCGGGAGCGCCCCTGCGCGACGAAATGCAGGGCCGCCGACGACGTACTTTTGATTTGCATCCAATAGGTAGCGGCAGTGCCGATGCGGCGCCGGCGGATGATGTAGCCGGCATGCTGCCACATGAAGCTGACGTATTCCGGCAGCGCATAGCGCACCGAAAACTGCACCGTCTCGGGAGCGCTTGCGGGCACCAGTCCCGGTCCGAGTACCGGCAGCGGCATCAGCGGCGCATCAAGAGTAAGGCCGTTGGCCGGATCGAGGCGCTGACGCTGAACCAGCACGGCGACGGGCTTGCGGCTGCCCACCTGCTTTGGATGAATGAACCACATGTGCTTCCCCAGTTATTATTTATTGTGGTCACATGGTACCAAAGCCTAATAAATCAGTCGTCGTAATAAACCAACTGTGCGCGCCGTCGCGCCGCGGTGGCGCTGCGCGTAGGCGGCAGCCTGCGCCCCCATGGCGGCGCGTGCGCCAGGCTCGCCCAGCAGCCGCGCCGCTTCGCTCAGCAGTGCGCCCGCATCCGGCACGCAAATGGCGCCGCCGGCGGCGATGGCGTCTTCGGTGGCCAGCGCAAAATTGAAGGTATGCGGACCGACCAGCACCGGCTTACCCAGCGCGCATGGCTCGATCAGGTTCTGCCCCCCCAGCGGCAGCAGGCTACCGCCGACAAACGCCACGTCGCAGGCGGCGTAGTAGGCGAACATTTCGCCCATGGAGTCGCCCAGCAGTACATCGGCATCAACGCCGTGTTCCTCGATCGTTGAACGGCGCCGCAGCGAAAAACCGCGTTCCTTCACCAGCGCCGCCACGTCGTCGAAACGCTGCGGGTGGCGCGGCACGATCATCAACAGCGGCGCGGCGCCATCGGCCCAGGTCATGCGCTTAAACGCGTCCAGGATCAGCGCTTCCTCGCCATCGCGCGTGCTGGCGCACAGCAGCACGGCGCGCGCGCCGATGCGTGCGCGCAGCGAGGCGCCGGTCGCCAAGGCCGCCTCGGGCACCACCACGTCGAACTTGATGCTGCCGGTGACTTCGACCTTGGGCGCGCCGAAGGAGCGCAGGCGCGCCGCGTCGGCCTCGGTCTGGGCGGCCACCAGGGCGATGCCGCGGCCGGCATCGGTCATCAGCTTGCCGAAGCGCTGGCCGCGCCTGAGCGAGCGTTCCGACAGGCGCGCGTTGACCAGCGCGACCGGAATGCGCTCGCCGCAGACGGCGATCAGGTTGGGCCACACTTCGGTCTCCATCAGGATGCAGATGCGCGGCGTGAACTGGCGGATGAAGCGGTTCACCATGCCCACGGTGTCGTACGGAAGATAGGCCTGGATCAGGCGCTCGCCGTGCCTGGCGAACAGCGCGCGGCCGGTGGCGCGCCCGGTCGGGGTCATGTGGGTGAGCAGGATGCGGCTGTCGGGATAGGCCGCCACCAGCGCGTCGATGAGCGGCTCGGCGGCGCGCGTTTCGCCGACCGACACCGCGTGCACCCAGATCGTGTGCCAGCCCGGCACGCGCTCGCGGTAGAAACCGAGGCGCTCGCGCCAGTGCTGGCGGTAGCCCGGTTCCTTCATGCCGCGCCACCACAGGCGCAGCAGCACCAGCGGCAGGGCCAGGTACCACATTACGCTGTAGAAGGTGCGCATCAGGCCACGCCCCGCAACTGCTTCACGGCCGCCAGGACCTCGGCCACCGAGGGCGGCGCGCCCTTGTCGCCCAGGTTGACGATCTTGTCCGACCAGTTGCCTTCGGTCTTCCACTTGGGCGAGTCGCAGTAAATTTCGATCACCGGGCGCATGAAGGCGGCGGCGATGTGGGTCAGGCCCGTGTCCACGCCGATCGCCAGCGCCGCGTTGCGCGCGAGACTGACCGCTTCATCCATCGACAGCCTGGGCAGCACGGTGGCGTTCGGCAGGCTGGCCGCGAGCGTGTCGGCTTCTTCTTTTTCGCGCGGCGAACCCCAGGCCAGCAGCACCGGCATGGGCGCCAGCGCGCGGCCGGTGGCGATCCAGTTTTCGGGCGCCCATTTCTTGGCGTCGCGCGCGGTCCCGTGGAAGAACACCGCGTACTCTCCGGCCGGCATCCATGCCGGGCGGTTGGCGTGGCTTGGCCCGGGCAGGCCGAAGTCCGGTTGCGTATCGAGCGTGTAGCCGAGCGCCGCGGCGGCCACCAGGCGCCCGCGCGCCACCGCATGCGTGCGTGGGTCGGTCGCGATGCTCCGCGTGTGGAAAATGCGCGAGATGGCTTCGTAGCCGGAGCCTTCGCTGCCGTTGGCCAGGCCCACCTTGCGCCCGCCCTTTTTAACGCGCGCGGCGCCCATGATGATGCCGGTCTTGAGCAAGCCCTGGGTGTCGAACACGTAGTCGTATTCTTCTTCGCGCACGGCCTTGAAAAAGCGCTTGACCTCGGCGCGCGTCTCCTTCTTGCCCAGGCTCTTGCGCCAGCGCCGCAAGGCGAACGGAATGATGCGGCGCACCCGCGGGTTCAGGCGCACCAGGCTGACATAGCCCTCCTCCACCACCCAGTCGATATTGGCGTCGGGATGGTGGCGCAGGATGTCCGCCACCATCGGCAGGTTGTGCAGCACGTCGCCCAGGGACGACACGCGCACCAGCAGGATGTTCAGGCGCGCCAAGCGGGGCTCGCTCAGAACGGCAGTTCGGCGTCGGGGCGCACGGCCACGATCACGCGCCGGAACTCGCTCTGGATGCGGCGCAGCGCTTCCGGCGTTTCGGCCTCGAAGCGCATCACCACCACCGGCGTGGTGTTGGACGAACGCGCCAGGCCGAAGCCGTCCGGGTATTCGACGCGCAGGCCGTCGATGTCGATGATGCGCTCCGAGCCCGGGAAGCTCGCTTCATTGCGCAGGCGCTCGATCAGGGCCACGTTCTCGCCTTCGGCCAGGTGCAGGTGCAGTTCGGGCGTGCTGTCGGACTGCGGCAGCGCGTTCATCAGCGCCGACGGATCGCTTTCTTTGGTCAGCAACTCCAGCAGGCGCGCGCCGGCATACAGGCCGTCGTCGAAACCGTACCAGCGGTCCTTGAAGAAGATATGGCCGCTCATTTCGCCGCCCAGCGGGGCACCCGTTTCGCGCAGCTTGGCCTTGACCAGCGAGTGCCCGGTCTTCCACATCAGCGGACGGCCGCCGTGCTTGGAAATCCAGGGCGCCAGGTGGCGCGTGCATTTGACGTCGTACAGAATCTCGGCGCCGGGATTGCGCGACAGGACGTCGGCCGCGAACAGCATCATCTGGCGGTCCGGATAAATGATCTGGCCATCCTTGGTGACCACGCCCAGGCGGTCGCCGTCGCCGTCGAAAGCGATGCCGATTTCGGCGTCGGTCTCTTGCAGGCAGCGGATCAAGTCTTGCAGGTTTTCAGGGTGCGCAGGATCGGGATGGTGGTTCGGGAAGGTGCCGTCCACTTCGCAGAACAATTCGATCACTTCGCAGCCCATGCCGCGATACAGGTCGCCGGCAAAGGCGCCGGCGACGCCGTTGCCGCAGTCGACCGCGATCTTCATCGGGCGCGCCAGCTTGACGTCGCCGATGATGCGCTCGAGGTAGGCGGCGCGGATGTCGTGCGTGCTGTAGGCGCCGGGCGTCGCGGCGACGCTGCCGTCATGCGCGGCGATGCTCTGGTACAGCGCGGCGATGGTCTCGCCGTGAATCGCTTCGCCGGCCAGCACCATTTTAAAGCCGTTGTAGTTGGGCGGATTGTGGCTGCCCGTGACCATGATGCCCGAGGCCGCGCCCAGCACGTTGGTGCCGAAGTAGACCATCGGCGTAGCCACCACGCCCAGGTCGATCACGTCGACGCCCGAGGCCTGCAAGCCTTGCGCCAGCGCTGCCGCCAGTTCCGGGCCCGACAGGCGGCCATCGCGGCCGATCACGACGGTGCGTTCGCCCTTGGCCAGCGCGGCGGCACCAAAGGCCTGGCCGATCTGGTGCGCAATGCCGGCGTCGAGCGTGCTGCCGATCACGCCGCGAATGTCGTAGGCTTTGAAGATCGTCTTGGAAAGTGGAAGCATGGGATAGAAACCTTAGGAAAGTCGCGGCGCGGCAGGATGCTGGCGTGCGCCATGCGGAACAGGCGTAACCGGCTTGCAAACAGTGCGTCGGGATGAATGAGGGGAAAAGCGGTTAAAAGAATGTGCTGATATTGTAGCGGCAAGTGGGGCTATTGGGAATTGCCGGCCCGCCGATCCTGCCGCTACATAAAAAACGCTTAGACGCGCAGTTTGTCGATGTCCTTGCCGCCTTCGACCCATTCCTTGACCCATTTCGGCTGGCGGCCGCGGCCGGTCCATTGTTGGGCTGCATTGTCCGGATGACGATAACGCACGGCGACGCTGCCGGTCTTGGCGCGGATACCCGTGCCGATCAGATCCTTTAGTGGCACACCAACGCTCTGGGCAATTGCCAGGATCTGTTCGCGCGCCTTGGCGACTTCCTGGTGCTCGCGCTTCTTCATTTCTTGCTTGATTTGATCCTGCAGGTTGCGCAGGTCACCAATGGACATATTTGACAGATCCATCATCGTTCCTTCAAAAGTGGGTTGAAACAGATTAAGTGAAATCTCACCAATTGTCGCAATATACTACATCCGCGCATTAATGCTAGTCCTTCTTGCGAAGAATGAGCCACCGGGGTGACTTAAATCGAACAATACGCGCATACAGCCACACATAACTGACGACGAACAATAAGCAGAAAAAAATCAATACTCCTGTATCTTTCCAGAACACCGTGGCCGGGATTACCGCCATCAGCGAAAACATCCACAGGTAGGGCGATGTTAGCGAATTGCGGCGCATCAGGGCGCGCGCTTCTTTGCGGCCCACCGCCCATTGCACGATGCGCCGGAAAATCAGGCTGTGCAGGTGTATTCCGTCCGGCATTGCGGGAGATTTGCCGCGCAAGAACATGCGGCGATAAGCGGAGAAAATCGTTTCGAACGCCGGATATATCAGCAGCAAAGCCGCGTACCAGGTCGACACCTCGGGGTTGCGCATAACCAGCAGCAGCGCCAGTTCGCCCAGCATGAAGCCGATAAAATAGGCCCCGCCGTCGCCCAGGAATATCAGGCCGACCGGATAATTCCAGATCAGGAAGCCGGCCGTGGCGCCAGCCACCATCAGCGCCGCCACCAGTACAAACACGTCGCCCACCTGCCACGCCACATAACCGAGCGAGATAAGCATACAAATGGTTACCACGCTGGCCAGACCATTAAAGCCGTCGATGATATTAATCGCGTTGGCGATACCGGCCACCGCCAGCACGGTCAGCGGAACCGACACCCAGATATACATGATTGTCCACGAACTGAACGGAAAATCGATGCGGTCGAGTTTGGCGCCAAGCAAAAAATAGCCGAGCAAGGCGGCGGCCATGGTCAACACCAGGCGCCGCAGCGCGCTGACATTGCCGGTATAGTCTTCCACGATGCCGCCGACAAAGGCCACGCCCGCGCACAGCATCAGCGACATCAGCCAGCCGGCCATGGCCGGCACGCGCCAGATCGAAATGAGCGCGCTGATCACGACCGCCATGAAAATCGGCAGTCCGCCAATGCGCGCCACGGTATGCGAATGGACTTTTTGAACGCCGAAGAAATCGGCATCGAGCGCGGGACCATGCAGCCTGGCCTGCTTGATCACAAGCAAGGTCAGCAAGGCGGAAGCGACGAAACTCACGAGAAATGAAAACATTATTATTTATATATGCTAAAACGCGGGCAGGCTCGTGCCCTGCCCGGCGGACCAACGCATGCGGTGAATGTTGCCGTCGCCATGATCTGGTATGAAGGTAATCCATGATTGTACCGGATTACCCGCCCCTTAATTACGCCAGGATGGGGGCCCGCGGGCGACGATCCGCAGGTTTTATGCAAAAAAGAACGCCATCGGCGCCGGTTGCGGCGCTTTTGCTCACGCCGGCGGCGTGCCGGGTTGCGCGGGGCGATCGGCCAGGCAGGCGACCAGTGCGGCTTGCCAGTCGGGCAAGGCGCCGCACAGCGCCATCAATTTGCTGCAATCGAGGCTGGAATTGGCCGGGCGCAGTGCCCTGGCGCCGTACTCGGCCGCGGTAATCGGGACCACCTCGCACGCGCTGCCGGTGGCGCTGAAAATCGCCTCGGCAAAGCCGGCCCAGCTGGTCCGGCCCTGGCTGGTCAGGTGGTACACGCCGCCGTGCCGCTCCCACCAGGGTGCGCCGCCCGCCAGCGCCAAGCCCGCCAGGCGGGCGCTGGACTCGGCCAGGGTGCGGCTCCAGGTCGGAGCGCCATGCTGGTCCGCAACGATGCGCAACTGCTGGCGCTCGCGTGCCAGGCGCAGCATGGTCAGCAAAAAGTTATTCCCGCGCAGGCCATACACCCAGCTGGTACGCAGGATCAGATGCGGGATGCCGGCCGCGGCAATGGCCTGCTCGCCGGCCAGCTTGCTCTGCCCGTAGACGCTCAGCGGCGCGGGCGTATCGGTTTCGACGTAGGTGCCCGGCGCATGGCCGTCGAACACATAATCGGTGGAGTAATGCACCAGCGCCGCGCCCAGCGTACGGGCCTCCTCGGCCATCAGGGCGGGCGCCTCGGCGTTGACGCGCAGCGCCAGCGCGGCCTCGTCCTCGGCGCGGTCCACGGCCGTGTAGGCAGCGGCGTTGACGATCAGGCCGGGGCGCACGGCGCGCAGCACGGCGCGCAGCTGGTCGAGGTCGGCCAGGTCGCAGTCGGCGTGTGCGGGCGCGACCAGTTCGCCCAGCGGACGCAGGCTGCGCGCCAGTTCATGGCCGAGCTGGCCATTGGCGCCGGTCAGCAGGATCTTCATGGAAAAACGTCGGACTGCGCCAGCAGCGCACCCTTGCTGTCCTTGCCAGAGAGCATGGGCAGCCCGTGCAAGGGCCATTCGATGCCGATATCGGGGTCATTCCATAAAATCACCCGTTCCAGTTCCGGCGCCCAGTAATCGGTGGTTTTATACTGGACTTCGGCGCTATCGCTGGTGACCATGAAACCGTGGGCAAAACCGGGCGGCACCCATAGCTGACGCTGGTTTTCGGCGGATAAATCCAATCCGATCCAGCGCCCGAAAAAAGCCGACGATTTGCGCAAATCGACCACCACGTCATACACCGATCCGGCGCTCACCCGCACCAGTTTGCCTTGCGGTTGGCTGATCTGATAATGCAGGCCGCGCAACACGTTCTTCGCGGATTTTGAATGGTTATCCTGGACAAAATGGGCGGAAACGCCGGTCAACTGCTCGAATTTGCGTTGGTTAAAACTTTCGAAGAAAAAGCCCCGGTCGTCGCCGAACACGCGCGGCTCCAGGATCAGCACTTCGGGAATGGCGGTTGGCGTGACTTTCATCAGAAAATCCTATCATTTAAGATTGCATCAAATACTGCCGGCAAGCATCAGCTTTTATCATCCGAGCCGGTCCGAAGCAGCATGCGCCGGCATAGGATACGCAAAAACCAACCGCGTCATCGATACACATATTGGCCAGGTTCAACTCATGATCTTATGCACGACGGCAAACCATGTTGCAGCTCAAAACCGCTCACCGCGGCTGCGCGGCCCAACCGGCG
This sequence comes from Telluria sp., assembly GCA_036386755.1. Taxonomy (GTDB): domain Bacteria; phylum Pseudomonadota; class Gammaproteobacteria; order Burkholderiales; family Burkholderiaceae_D; genus Telluria_A. Next base: position 79,778 of record DASVVC010000078.1, on the reverse strand, counting down.
CCGCCGGCATAATCGCAATAGCGCGCATCGCGGCCGGCGCAAGGCTCGTCACGCAAGCACGCGCGATTATTCAACGCGCACCCATGCGCCGCTTATCGGGATTCAATACCGCTCGCGGCGCTGGAACAGTCGCCGGAGGTCCTATCCGATCCGATGAAAGCGGCCCCACCAGTTACAAAAATCATTTAGTATCCGCGGAGGTTGAATTCGAGACCCCGATTTTATGTGAAACCCGCCAGGACTGGAATTGATTTGTTAAGAACGTATGTCATCGGCGATCTGCAAGGATGTGCCCACGAAACCGCTGTCCTGCTCAACCGCATCGAGGACGATGCCGGCGGTCCCGCGCGCGTGCTGTTCGTGGGGGACCTGATCAACCGCGGCCCGGCCTCGCTCGACGCGCTGCGCCGGGTCGCGGCGCTGTCGCGCGCGGGCAGCGGCGAGGCGCTGCTCGGCAACCACGACCTGCATTTGCTGGCGGTGGCCGTGGGCGCGCAAAAGATGTCGAAGTCCGACACGCTGGGCGCCATCCTCGCCGCGCCCGACCGCGATGAACTGGTCGACTGGCTGCGCCATCGCCCGCTGGCGATGATGGCCGAAGGCCACCTGCTGGTGCACGCGGGCGTCGCGCCCCAGTGGGACGCGGCGCAGACGATGGCGCTGGCCGCAGAAGTCGAAGCGGTGCTGCGCGGGCCGGGCTGGATCGATTTTTTGCGCAACATGTACGGCAACGAGCCGGCGCGCTGGGACGATGGCTTGAGCGGCATCGCGCGCCTGCGCTGCATCGTCAACGCGCTCACGCGCATGCGCCTGTGCGCGCCCGACGGCAGCATGGACTTCAAGGAAAAGGAAAGCGCGGGCGCACCGCCCGGATCGGCATTGCTGCCCTGGTTCGACGTGCCGGGCCGCCGCAGCGCGGACACCACCGTGGTGTTCGGCCACTGGTCGGCCCTGGGCCTGCTGCTGCGCGACGACGTGGTCGGCCTGGACAGCGGCTGCGTATGGGGCGGCAAACTGAGCGCGCTGTGCCTGAACACCCGCAGCCTGCTGCAGGTCGACTGCCCCGAGTACAAGGCGCCCGGCAAGCAGAAAGCCTAGCCGGCCGCGTGCCCGAGCGCCGCGCCCACGGCCGCGTGGGCGGCGGCGCAGACGTCGCGCCGGTGCGCGCCGGCCGCGTCGATCGGCGCCATGCACACCAGGCGCGCGGTGACGGCGGGGCCGGACAGGATCGCCACCATGCTCTCGGCAAAGGTCATCTCGCCGGTGAATTCAATCGATGGATGCAGCGCGCCGCCGGCATCGACATAGCTCACCGCGTACGGCTGCACCATGACCGCGGCATCGACCGCCGCTTCGAACAGGTTGGCATGGAACGGCAGCAGGCTGCCCTGCGCGGCCGTGGTCCCTTCTGGAAAAAAAGCGACCCGCTCGCCCTGCTCCAGCTTGAGCACCAGCCCCTTGAAAATCTGGCGCAGGTCGCGCCGGTTGCCGCGCGCGAGGAACACCGTGCCGGCCTTGTCGGCCAGCCAGCCGAGCACCGGCCATTCGCGGATTTCGGACTTGGCCACGAAGCGGCATGGGTACAGCGCATTGATGACGAAAATATCGAGCCACGAGACGTGGTTGGCCACCACCATCGCGTGCGCCAGCGCCGGCACGCCGGCGGGCGGCATGACGGTCACGCCGCAGATGCCCACCAGCCGGCGCGACCAGCCCTGCGTCACGCGGTCGCGCAGCGCGTGGCTGGCCCACGGGAACACGAATGCGCACGCGGACAAGCCGGTCAACAGGTGGAAAAACACGCGGCACAGCCGGAAATAGAGCTTGATCTTCAAATGACCCCAAGGGAACGGGAAAGCGGGGAGCGCAAGCTACCCGATGTGCATGCGGCGTCGCGCGCCGCATGCCGCTGTAAGCGCGATTGGCGCCGGACTAGCGCTGAAACGCGATGCGTCCGCCCACGATGGTCGCCCTGACCTGCCCCGCCAGTTCGTAGCCGAGGAAGGGCGTGTGCTTGCCCTGGCTGGCCAGCGCCGACGCGTCGACCGTCCAGCGCGCGGCCGGATCGAACACCACCACGTCGGCGGCGGCGCCGGGTGCCAGCTGGCCTACTTTCAGGCCGGCGATGCGCGCCGCGTCGGTCGTGATCTTGGCGATGGCGCGCGCCAGCGGCGTGGCCGAACCAGCGGCGCCGTGCTGCACGCCGGCGTAATCGTCGGCCCACTTGATGGCCAGCGACAGCAGCAGTTCCAGCCCGGTGGCGCCGGGCGAGGCTTCGCCGAACGGCAGCAGCTTCTCGTCGTCGTCGACCGGGGTGTGGTCCGAGCAGATCGCGTCGATGGTGCCGTCGTACAGGGCGGCGCGGATCGCATCGCGGTCGCGCTGGCTGCGAAACGGTGGCGTGACGCGCGCGTTCGAATCGAAAAAGCCGATGTCGGCGTCGGTCATGTGCACATGGTGCACCGCCACGTCGCAGGTGACCGGCAAGCCTTCCTTCTTGGCCGCGCGCACCAGCTCCAGGCCGGCGGCGGACGACATGCGGCACAGGTGCACGCGGGCGCCGGTGGCGCGCACCAGTTCGAACACGGTGTGCAGCGCGATCGTCTCGGACATGACCGGCACGCCGGCAAGACCCAGGCGCGAGGCCAGCGGCCCGCTGTGGGCGATGCCGCCGCGCCCGATGTGCGCATCCTGCGGGCGCACCCACACGGTAAAGCCGAAGGTTTTCGCGTACTGCATGGCGCGCAGCAGCACGGTGGTGTCTTCGATGACTTCCTCGGCCTGGGAAAAGCCGATGCAGCCCGCTTCGGTCAGCTCCATCATCTCGGTCAGGGCCTTGCCCTTCAGGCCCATGGTCAGCGCGCCCAGGGGGTGCACGTTGGCCTGCTGCAGTTTGCCGGCGCGGTACTTGAGCATCTCGACCAGGCCCGGTTCGTCGAGCACCGGATCGGTATCGGGCGGACAAATCAGGCTGGTCACGCCGCCCTGCATCGCCGCCTGCATTTCGGACTTGAGGGTGGCCTTGTATTCGTAGCCAGGTTCACGCAGGCGCGCCGACAGGTCGACCAGGCCGGGAGCGACCACGAGGCCGGTGGCGTCGATGCTGTTGCCGGCATTGAAGCCGGCGGGCGCGGAGCCGATGGAGGCGACCTTGCCGTCGATGATGAACAAATCCGTTACTGCGTCGATGCCGTTGGCCGGGTCGATCAGGCGCCCGTTCTTGATTTGAAGATGGTTGTTCACGTTCACCCTTGCGCTCCTGCCAGAATACTCATTACCGCCATGCGTACCGCGATCCCGAACGTCACCTGCGGCAAAATCACCGCCTGCGCGCCATCGGCCACGGCCGAATCGATTTCCACGCCCCGGTTCATCGGGCCCGGATGCATGACGATCGCATCGGGCTTGGCCAGCGCCAGGCGCTCGGGCGTCAAGCCATAGCTCTTGAAATACTCTTGCGCCGACGGCAGCAAGGCGCCGCTCATGCGCTCGTTCTGCAGGCGCAGCATGATGATGACGTCGACGTCCTTCAAGCCCTCGTCCATGTTGGTGAACACGCGCACGCCCATCTGTTCCAGCCCGCCCGGCAGCAGCGTGTGCGGGCCGATGGCGCGCACTTCCGGCACGCCCAGGGTGGTCAGGGCGTGGATGTCGGAACGCGCCACCCGGCTGTGCAGAATGTCGCCCACGATCGCCACGCGCAGGTTGGTGAAGTCTTTCTTGTAGTGGCGGATCGTGTACATGTCGAGCAGGCCCTGGGTCGGGTGCGCGTGGCGGCCGTCGCCCGCGTTGACCACGTGGACGTGCGACTGCTTCGTGTCGATCAGGTGCTTGGCGATCAGGTAGGGCGCGCCCGACTGCGCGTGGCGCACCACGAACATATCGGCGTGCATGGCCGACAGGTTGTCGATGGTGTCGAGCAGCGATTCGCCCTTGCTGGCCGACGAGGCCTGGATGTTCAGGTTGATCACGTCGGCCGAGAGGCGCTTGGAGGCGATTTCGAAGGTGGTGCGGGTGCGCGTGGAGTTCTCGAAGAACAGGTTGAACACGCTCTTGCCGCGCATGAGCGGCACCTTCTTGACTTCGCGGTCCGAGATGCCGACAAAGCTCGACGCCGTGTCGAGGATGTGATTGACGATCGACTTGGGCAGCCCTTCGATGCTTAACAGGTGCTGCAGTTCGCCATTTTTATTCAGTTGCGGATTAAGCATGGTCTTCTTCTATGGTGAGCGAAAATTGCCCGTCGGCGGCACGCGCCAGCGCAAGCGACTGAGCCGCTTCCAGCGCAACCGTGGTGGCGACGAAATCGGCCGCCACCGGCAGTTCGCGCCCGCCGCGGTCGGCCAGCGCCGCCAGCATGATGCGCGCCGGGCGGCCATAATCGAACAGCACATTGATCGCCGCGCGCGTGGTGCGCCCGGTGTAGAGCACATCGTCCACCAGCACGATGTTGGCGCCGTCGACGTTGAAGCGGATGTGGGTCGGCTTGACGTCCGGATGCAGTCCCTTTTTGGCAAAGTCGTCGCGGTAGAACGAGACGTCGATGGAGCCCAGGCGGTCCTTCAGGCCCAGGTCCGCCGCGAGGCGTTCGGCCAGCCACGCGCCGCCCGAATGGATGCCGATGATCGCCGCGTCCTGCACGTCGTGCAAGCCGTCCCGCACCTGGCCGAGCAGCGTCTGGTATAGCGCCTCGGCGTCGAACTGCTTAGTTGCGTCGAGCTGCTTCATTGCGTCGAGCTGCTTAGTTGTTGTTGGCATGGTCGTCAAAGTATTGTTGCAAAATGATGGAGGCGGCCTGGTCGTCGATGATCTGGCCGCGCTTGGCGTTGATCACGGCCGACGAATAGCGTTCGTCGACCAGGGTGACCGGCAGGTCGAAGCGCCCGTGCAGCTGGTTGGCGAAGCGGCGGCAGCGCAGGGTCATCTCGTGTTCGGTGCCGTCCGGGTGGCGCGGTTCGCCCACCACCAGGCGGGCCGGCGCCCACGCGGCAATCAGATCGCCGATCTGCTTGAAGCGGGCCGCGTTGTCGATGGCGTTGACCACCGCGAGCGGCTGCGCCTGACCGGTCAGGGTGTTCCCCATCGCGATGCCAATACGCTTGATGCCGAAATCGAAGCCCAGTACGAGTTCAATCACCGCTTCAGCCACGCGCGCGATTCCCGCGGTGGCAGTTCCGGCGAGCCTGGTCAAGCATGGCCGGCCTCGGACGTGAGCATCATCGGGTCGATGCCAAGCAGTTTGATGGCGGCGTTGTAGCGCTCTTCGATCGGCAGGTCGAACAGCACGCGCGCGTCGGCGCCGACCGTCAGCCAGCCGTTGCGGCCGATTTCGTCCTCCAGCTGGCCCGGGCTCCAGCCGGCGTAGCCGATCGAGACCAGCATGCGTTGCGGGCCGTCGCCGTTGGCCACCGCTTCGAGCACGTCGATCGAGGTGGTGAAGGCCACGTCCTCGGTCACGGTGAGCGAGGACGAATAGCGCGCGCCAGGGGTGTGCAGCACGAAGCCGCGGTCGTCCTGGACCGGGCCGCCGAACATGATCGGCTCATTGACCACGGTGGTGCGCAAGCCGTCGGCCAGTTTGAGGTCGATGCGTTCGAACAGCACTTCCATGGTCATGTCGGTCGGCTTGTTGATGACGACACCGAGCACGCCTTTGTCGTTGTGCTCGCAGATGTAGACCACGGTGCCGCCGAAGATCGGGTCCTGCATCGATGGCATCGCTATCAGGAAATGATTTGCTAGATTCAAGGTCGATAGCATGGCATTGCCCTCGTCGGGACGAAGGTCGTCGTCCTGCGACATGCCGGGCACGGGCAGAGTTTTGCCGATTTTGCTTTTCTTCATATGCGTCACTCTCTCTGCTCGCTCTCTGATGTTCCACTTTACTGCTAGTATCCGGGCTTGCAAACGATGGGTTTTTCGATAGTTTACACTGATTTGCGGCCGCCACCACCCCAAGCGGCATCGCGCGCGCGGCTAACTGCGATGGTAGCCGATAATTGCCCCACCTTTCTTGACACCGAACACCATCAACATTATGAGTAAATCGCTTGTCTGGTTTCGCCGCGACTTGCGTGCCTTCGATCACGCAGCGCTGCATCACGCACTAACGTCGTCCAATAGCGTCTATTGCGCGTTCATTTACGATAACACAATCCTCGACAGTTTACCGCGCGCCGACCGACGCGTCGAATTCATTCACGCCAGCCTGGCCGAACTCGATGCCGAATTGCGTCAAATGGGCGGCTGCCTGATCGTGCGCCAGGGCGACCCAGTGGAGGCAATTCCAACACTCGCCGCGCAATTAGGCGTGGACGCGGTGTTCGTCAACGGCGACTACGAGCCGCAGGCAATAGCGCGCGACGCGGCGGTGGCCACGCGCCTGGCGGTCGCAGGGCGGCGCCTTGTCAGCTACAAGGACCAGGTCATTTTCGAAAAGAGCGAGGTGCTCACCTTGGCGGGCCAGAACTTCTCGGTCTTCACGCCGTATAAAAACGCCTGGCTCAAACGCATGGCGGCCGAACCGGATTGCGTGGTCCCGTATTCGGTGGAGCCGCATGCGGCGCGCCTTGCGCCTCCTGTTGGCGACGAGCGCCTGCCAACCTTGCGGGAGATCGGCTTCGAGGCGACCAATCTGTCGGCCTTGCCGATCCCGACCGGCATGAGCGGCGCGGCGCAGTTGTTCGAGGACTTCATCGGCCGCATCGCGGACTACGGCGAGGCGCGCAACTACCCGGCGGTGAAGGGGCCGTCGTACCTGTCGGTGCATCTGCGCTTCGGCACCCTGTCGGTGCGCCACCTGGTGCGCACGGTGGCCGAGCTGATCGCGCGCGGGGCCGGCGGCGAAGGTGCGCCGGTGTGGCTGTCGGAACTGATCTGGCGCGATTTCTACGCGATGATTTTATATCACCATCCACATGTCGTCGAGCGCGCGTTCAAGCCGGCCTACGACGCCATTGCGTTCGAAACCGGGCCCGAGGCCGACGAACTGTTTGCCGCCTGGTGCGAGGGGCGTACCGGCTATCCGCTGGTCGACGCGGCCATGACGCAGTTGAACCAGACCGGCTACATGCACAACCGGCTGCGCATGGTCACGGCCTGCTTTTTAATCAAGGACCTGGGGATCGACTGGCGCCGCGGGGAAGCGTATTTTGCGCTGCACCTGAACGATTACGACCTGTCGTCGAATAACGGCGGCTGGCAGTGGGCGTCGTCGTCGGGATGCGACGCGCAGCCGTATTTCAGGATTTTTAATCCGGTGACGCAGTCGGAGAAGTTCGACGCCACGGGGAAGTTCATCCGGCGCTATCTGCCGCAACTCGACGGCTTGTCGGACAAGGAGATTCACGCGCCGTGGACGGTGCCGCCGACGGTGCTGGCGCAGAAAAAGGTCGTGCTGGGGACGGATTATCCGGCGCCGGTGGTCAGGCATGACGAGGCAAGGGCGAAGACGCTGGAGCGGTATGCGGTGGTGAAGGCGGCATAACGCCGGATATTAAGGTAGCGAAAATAAAAAACGCCTTGTACCGTGTAACCGGTTCAAGGCGTTTTTGTCTTTGGTACCTGTCGCTTAATGCGCGACCGGCATTTCGCGATTGAGCAAACCGGCAATCGCCGCCAGCAGCATATCTTCCTGGAACGGCTTGCCGAAGTAGGCATTCACACCCAGATCGAGCGCGTAGTTGCGGTGCTTGTCGGCGGTACGCGAGGTGATCATGATGATCGGGATCTCGTTGGTGCCGCTGTTACCGCGAATATTACGCGTCAAGTCGAAACCATCCATGCGCGGCATCTCGATATCGACCAGCATCAGGTCCGGCACCGTCTCTTGCAGGTGTTCGAGCGCATCCACGCCGTCCTTGGCCAGCACGACCTGGTACCCCTCGCGCTCCAGCAAACGCTGGGTCACTTTGCGCACGGTCAGCGAATCGTCCACCACCATGATCACAAAGTCGGCCGCGCGGGTCTCCGGCACCGCCGCCACCGTTTCCACCACAACGCGCTGGCGCATTTGCGGATGATGGTCGAGGTGATGCGACAAGGCCACCGGGTTGAGAATCAAGACGATATCGCCCGAACCGAGCACCGTCGCACCCGAAATACCGATCATGCGCGAGAGCTGCGGGCCGATATTTTTAATAACGACCTCGCGGTTGCCCTGCACGTCGTCGACCTGTACCGCCAGGCGGTCGGTGCCGCTCTTGAGCACCATCACCGGGCAGGAGCGCTGCGACATCGGCCGCGCTTCGGTATCGCCCAACAAGGTTGGCAGGTAATGCAGCGCCACTTTCTGGCCCTGGAATTCGACAAAGCCGTCGGCGTGCGCGGCGTTGACTGCCGCCTCTTTCATCTGCAATACCTGCTCCACCAGGATCGATGGCAGCGCAAATGTCTTGGTACCGCTGGTGGTCAGGACAACCTGGGTGACCGCGAGGGTCAGCGGCAGGTGAATCGTGAAGCGCGCGCCCTTGCCGGCTTCGGTGGAAATGGCCACCCGGCCGCCAAGCGCTTGCGCTTGCGAGCGCACCACGTCCATACCCACGCCGCGGCCGGCCAGTTCGGTCAGCGCATCGGCGGTCGAGAAGCCTGGTTCGAAAATCAGGTCGGCCGCTTCGGCGTCGGTGACGACCGCATTCGGCGCCAGCAAGCCGTTTTCACGCGCCTTGCTGCGGATGCGGCCCAGGTCGAGACCTGCGCCGTCATCGTTGAACTGGATGACCACCTCGTTACCCTGCTGGCTGACCTGGATCAGCAGCTCGCCCGTTTCGGCCTTGCCGGCCGCACCACGGCGCTCACGCGATTCGATACCGTGCACGATGGCGTTACGCAGCAAGTGCTCGAACGGCGCGGCCATCTGCTCCAGAACGCTGCGGTCGATTTCGACCGTGCCGCCCCGGATATCCAGGTTGACCCGTTTGTCGATTTCTTTCGCGGTCTGGCGCGCCACGCGGAACAGACGCTCCGACAGGCTGGCAAACTGCACCATCCGAACCCGCATCAGATCCTGCTGCAGATCGCGCGTCAGGCGTGACTGCACGTTCAAGTCGGCAGTGGCCCCGTCGACCGTGCGTGTCAGGCTTTCGTGGAACGACGCAACGTCGTTCACCGATTCGGCCATCATCCGCGTCAGTTCCTGCAGGCGGGTAAAGCGGTCGAATTCGAGCGGATCGAATTCGCGTTCGCTGGAAATCGACATGCGCGACGAAATCTGCGATTCGGCCTGCATCTCGACTTCGCGCAGCTGGCGGCGCAAGCGGCCCAGGTTGTCCGAGAAGTCGCTCAGCGACGCCTTCAGGGTCGAGACCTGGCTTTCCAGCTTCGAACGCGTGATCGACACTTCACCTGCCTGGTTGACCAGGCGGTCGAGAATGTCGGCGCGCACGCGCACCAGCGGCGTGCGGGTCTGGGCTGCGTGAGCATCGTCCACGCTGCCGGCGGTTGCCGCGGCCAGGCCCGGCACCGGCACGACGCCGAGCGCAGGCTGCTGCAATTGTTCGAACAGCAGGAGCGCGTGATCGTAGTTGGCCATCAGTTCGTCGAACGCGGCTGGCGTCGACGTTCCGGCGTGGACCATGTTCTCGATCTGCGTTTCGATCTCGTGGGTATGCTGACCGAGGCGCATCGCACCGGCCATCCGCGCACTGCCCTTGACGGTGTGCAGGGTACGCAGAAGCTGTTGTACCGGGCTGGTATCGGACGGATTCTGCTGCCACTTGCGCAGGTTGTTGCCGATTTCCGGCAGCAGGTCGGTGCCCTCTTCCAGGAACACTGGCAGCAGGTCGACGTCAAGGTCATCGGCGAAGGCCGTTTCGGCCACCACCGGCACGACTGGCGTGTCGGACTCGGGCTGCAGCAAGGCTTCGAGCAGCGGCACGTGCGCCGTCATCGGCTGCATTGGCGCCGGTTCGGGTTCCGGTGCGGCTGCGACGATTGGCTCGGCTTCGGGCACAGGTTCTGCTTCGACGACCGGCTCTTCGGCCACCGGCTCGGCTTCAAGCACAGCTTCTTCGACGACTGGTTCTGCTTCGGCGAGCGGCTCTTCAGCCACCGGCTCGGCTTCAAGCACTAGTTCTGCTTCGACGACTGGTTCTGCTTCGACGACGGGTTCTTCGGCCACCGGTTCAGCTTCAAGAACTGGTTCGGCTTCGACCACCGGCTCTTCAGCCACTGGTTCTGCTTCAAGAACTGGTTCGGCTTCGACTAGCGGCTCGTCGAGCACTGGTTCAGCTTCAAGCGCCGGCTCTTCGAAGACCGGCTCGGCCTCGATTACTTCCTCGGCCTCGGTCACCGGCTCGGCTCCGAGCACCGGCTCCTGCGCTTCTTCCACAACCGGCTGCGCCGGTTCCGGATTGGACAGCAGCGGAATGTCGAACGGATCGTCCTCGCCGAACAGGGCGTCGATCGCGTCGATTTCCGTCTCGGACGGGGCTTCGGCCACGGCCGATTCGCGTTCCGGCATCACCGGGGGCGACGCCACCAGCTCGTCGAGCGTTTCGGCAAACAGGCCGTCGAGACGGCGTGCCAGGTCTTCGTCGGCGCCCGCAAACACGGCGGCCGCTTCCTGCGCCGCAAGCTGCTCGCGCAGTACGTGCAGGCGTGCCACCAGGTCGGGTTCGGCCGGCGCCAGTTCGCCCAGCGCAAAGCGCTGCAGCATGTGGCGTACGCGGTCGATGGTTTCGTCGAGCAGGTCGCGCTGGGCATCGTCGAAGACCGGTGCGGGGCTCTTGAGCACCATCTCGACTTCGTAGGCGATTTCGCGCAGGGCGTGGAAGCCCACCGTGGCCGAGGTGCCGGCCAGGGTATGCGCGGCTTTTTCGGCTTCCGGCGTGACCTGGCGCTGCGGTTCGTGACGCCATTCGGCGAAGTCCTGGCTCAGCAGGCGAACCAGTTCGTCGGTCTCGGCCAGGTAGATGTTATACAGCGGCAGCGGGATTTCAAGTTCGCCGATGCGCTTGGTGTTGTCGTCGGCCGCGGCGATGGTGCCCGGTACCGGGAACTCGATCACATTGCCGGGCGCCGCGCTCTCGGTCGCGGGCAAGGCGATGATGTCGTCGAGGATCATCGGTTCGAACGAATCGTCGATCGCAAAGTGCTCGTCGTGATGCTCGTCGACCGGCGTGGCCGCCACGATTTCCTCGACCACTGGCAAAGCGGCTGGTGCCTCGGCAGGCGCCTCGCTTGGCGTCGCATCCATGGCGAACGCTTCGCCATGCTGCACGCGTTCGGCGGCGGCGACCAGCGCTTCGCTGGTGCGCTGCGAACTGCCGGTGGCGGCAAGCTGCTCGACCCAGGCGGTCATGTCGGTGGTGGCGCGCGTGAGCAACGCGAGCAGGTTGGCGTCGGCCGCACGTTCTTCCGACAACCACAGGTTCATCACTTTTTCGACGGCGGCCGCGCCTTCGGCGAAGTTGTTCAGGCCGACCATGCGTCCACTGCCCTTGAGGGTGTGGAAGGAGCGCCGCAGCATCGTCAGCGTCTCCAGGTTGTTCGGCATGCTTTGCGCCGCCGGCAGGGTCGAGCCCACAAAAGCGAGTACTTCCTGCGCTTCGGAGATGAAAATTTCGAGCAGTTCGGCTTCGATTTCGTCGTCGCCCGGCGGCGCGGGCGCTGCCACCACCACCGGTGCCTTGACTTCTTCTTCGATCACTACCGGCGCCGCTGGCGCAGGCGCCTCGATCACCGGTACCGGCTCGATCTCGAGCACCGGTTCCTGGTCGAATTGCGATTCGCCATGCGCCGGTTTTTCGAACGGGACGGCGCGCAGCATGCCCTCAACGCTGTCGAAGGTGAAGCGCTCGCGCGCCTCGTCGACGTTCTTGGCCAGCATGTCGACAAAAAAGCCCAGCGCGCCGATGTTCTGGGCGATGTTCTGCAGCGAAGCCGCTTCCAGTTCCGGATTGCCTTCGGCCGCAGCCAAAGTGCGCACCGCATCCTTGACGTGCAGGGCGGCGCGCATTGCGTCTTCCTGGTCGAGGATGGCGACGGCGCCCTGCAACTGGTGCAGGACGGGATCGATCTGGGCCAGGGTGGCGCGCTTGCTGGTGTCGGAATAATAGTCGTCGAGGACTTTTTCGACCTGGCGCAAGCCGTTTTTCATTTCGGCGGCCAGCACGGCGACGGTCTGCTCGTGCTGGATGCGGCGCGACAGCTCGCCCTGCCACTGCGGCGCTTCGGGCGGCGTTTCGCCGGCGCCGATGGCCGTCAGGCGCGCGCCGATGATGTCGGCGTGGGCCTCGAAATCGTCGGGCAGCTGGCGGATCTTGTCCAGGCTGTTCTCGACGAACAGCATGGCGGTCGCCATTTCGAGACTGAACACGCTGTTGTGCTTGGTCGCCGCCGTGGCGGTAGCCACGTGCACCATCTGCTGCTGCAGGCGGGCCAGCGCCGGGGCGCCCAGCTTCTCGCCGGCCGCGGCCAGGGTGCCCAGCAGCTCGACGAATTCGGTTTCCAGCGCCGGCAACGGTTCGACCGACAGGCGGTCCCAGTTGCTCTTGGCCTTGGCCAGGGCTTCCTTGGCCGTTTTCAGCGCGTCGGCGTCGATGCGGCCATAGCGGCGCGTATCGTAATCGGCCGGCACCATGCCGTCCAGATGATAGGCGCGGCGCAAGGCCAGCGCCGTCGGCGGCGGATTGGGCACGGCGGCCATGAAGAACAGGGCGTCGCGCAGCATCGTTTCGGGCAGGCTGACCTGGCCTTGCGAGAGGCGGCGGATCTGCAGGTTGATCAGGCCGAAGAGCTGCTTGACATACAGGTCGCTCGACAGATGGCCCTGGGCCACCAGTTCGGCGAAGCCCTGCATCGCCATCCAGAAAGTGCGCGGCAAAGGCTGGTCCTGGGCGTCCGCCACGTGGGCGATCGCGTCGAGCAAAACCTGGGCGTGCTGCTGCTGGCTGGCTTTATCGGCGCTTTTCAGGAACGGCAGCAGCGCTTTTTCGAAGCGCGTGCGGCAGGCCGCGTAGTCCGGCGCACTGTCGGTCGCCACGTGGCGCTTGAGCGACACGGGCGCGGACAGGTCGGCGAAAAACAGGTCGGCCGGGTGGATCCGGTCGGCGCCCAGCATTTCCTTGAGCGCGCGGTAATAGGGGAACAGGCGCGCCGGCTGCTGTGGCGCGCCCGAAAGCAGTTCTTCGAGATACTCGATCACCGCCTGGTAAGCGTGGGCGATGACTTGCGCACGCTCGGGCGTGCAGTCGAGCAGGCCGTCCTTGAAGCGGTCCAGCGCGCTCTCGGCCGCTTCGGTCATGGCGCCGGCGCCATCGACATCGACCATCTGCAAGGCGCCGTGCGCCTGGTGCAGATAGGCTTTCGCATGTTTGAGCGAACTAGCCTGGGCTTCCGCCGTATGCTCCGCCGCCTCTGCCAGCGCGGTATTGGAGCGGCCCAGCGCATCGCGGATCTCGCTCATGACCCAGGACAGCGGTCCTGTGTCGAACTGCGGTACGTGCGAATTGTCAGTAGTGGTCATGCTTACCTTGATAAATCAACCGGGTTCTCAAGCCACCACGCGGAAGCGCGATACCGAGTTTTTCAGTTCCTGCGCCAGCAGCGACAGCTGGCGAATCGATTGGGCGGTTTGCTGCGTACCGTCCTGGGTATTTTCGGTCACCGACAAGATGTGCTGAATGTTGTGGGCCACATCGTTCGCCGATGTCGCCTGCAGCTCGGTTGCAAACGAAATGCCCTGAATCAGTTCCGCAAGACGGTTCGAAACGCGCGAAATGTCGGACAGTGCGGCACCCGCGGCATCGGACAGCCTGGCTCCCTCGACCACACCCTGCGTCGATTTTTCCATAGCGGCCACCGCGTCGTGGGTATCGGTCTGAATGGTACGCACCAGCGCGCCGATCTGTTTTGCCGCTTCCGCCGAACGTTCCGCCAGTCGCTGAACCTCTTCCGCAACCACCGAGAAGCCGCGACCCGCTTCGCCGGCCGATGCCGCCTGAATCGCCGCGTTCAGCGCCAGTACGTTGGTCTGTTCGGTAATGTCGGAAATCAGTTCCGTGATCTCGCCAATCTCCTGGGACGATTCGCCCAGTCGCTTGATTCGTTTCGACGTTTCCTGGATCTGCTCGCGGATCTCGTGCATACCCTTGATCGAGTTTTCCACCGCCGTCGAACCTTGCAATGCCGCCGCAACCGACTGGCGCGCAACCTCTGCCGATTCGTTCGCCGACTTCGAAACGTCGTTAATTTCGTTCGCCATTTTCAGAACCGTCTCGGACGCTTCCTGGATCTCGCGCGACTGCTGCTCGGTCGCCGCCAGCAGGTCGGTCGAAATATTCTGTGCGTTGGTCGATGCCGACGTCACCTGCTCGGCCGTCGTCGTCACGCGTTCCACCAGCCCGCGCAGCTCTTCGACCGTGTAGTTAACCGAGTCGGCGATCGCGCCGGTAATGTCTTCCGACACCGTTGCGTGCACGGTCAAGTCACCGTCCGCCACTTCCTGGAGTTCGTTCATCAGGCGCAAAATAGCGGCCTGGTTCTGGTCGTTGGTCGCTTTCGCTTCTTCTTCCTTCGACTGCGCCAGTTGACGCATCGATTCGGCTTCCTGGCGACGCACATCGGCGCCGCGGGCCCGGGTACGCGAATCTTGCAGCATGACGCGGGCGATACTGACGCCGACGCCCAGGGTGAACATGGTGGCCAGGGCCATTACCCAGAACCAGGCGTTGTTCGAATCCTGCTCGTTACGAAAGCCCACCTGCACCTTGGTCAGCAGCGATTTGACTTCTTCGTTCTCGTAGAAGATCGACTGTTCGGCGCCTTTGGCGGCCGTGAATTTCGGCAGGTTGTCGAGGATCGAGGCCACCAGTTTCTGGTAGGTGTCGAATTTCGACTTGATCAGTTCGAGCTTGACGCGCAGTTCCGCGTCTTTCGTCGCCGACAGCTGCATCGCCTCGTTCCCGTTCAGGAAGCCTTCGACCGTGGTACGGAAGGTCGTGGTATCGCGGCCCAGCTGGAACGCGGTTTCAGGACGGATACCGCCGGAGGTCAGGAACTCGCTGGCGCTGCGCGAGAGGCGCTGGGTCAGCATCATCAGGCGTCCGATGGCGGCCAGTTCGCGTGGTGTGCCGCCGCGCTGGACTTTTTCGTTGAGCAGTTCTTCGGTCATCGTCAACAGCTCTGGCGAGAGCGTGTCGAGCTGGCGCAGGGTCTTTTCGAAGCCCGTCAGTTCCGGCTTCATGCGCATGATGGTGCCTGCGGCATTGTCGGTGCTGACCCACTTCGCCTTGGCCGCCGAGATCAGGCGGTTCATGCTGGCCGGTGGCGTCGGCAGCTGCACGCCGCCGATCTTGCCGCCGCGCTGGAGCGCGGTCAGGTCGGCGTTGAGCTGGGTACGGCTTTGCTCAAGCTGCGCGAACGCTTCCTGGTTACCCTGGATCGCGTTAGGCGCCGCCTTACCGATACGCTGGGAGTGCATCAGGGCGTCGGACGCGATCTGCGTCTGGGCCGATGCGTCGGAGCTACTGGCCGCGTTGCGCCACAGCGCCACCACGGTGACCAGGATGCCGGCCACGAACACCATCAGCAAGATACGCAGCTGGCGCGGCAGCGACAGGTGACCGATGAACGGCAGGCGCGCTTCGGTCTCGCCGTCATCGTCGTCGTCGCGTCGCTTGCGGCCCATGATATTGGCCAGGCGGAGCTCGTCGTGCTGATCGAGTTCGGCGCGATGACTGTCGTCGATCACGCTTTGCCCGTCCGCAGGCGCATCGTCCTTGTTCAAGGCCGCAGCCTCCAGGTCGGGACCGAATTCTGTATCCGGTACCGGCTCACCCTTTGGGGTACTCTTCCATGCAAATCCCATTCCAGCTCCCAGTTTCTTAAGGTATGGCCACTTATGACTGCGGCTTAAAATCCAACGTGCAAAAACCGCGCATCGGTGACGAGGGCCGCCAGGTCGAGCGGTATCCATTCGTTCGCGTCGGTATCGCGTAATCTGTCGCCAACGACTTCCATGTCGCCGGCGTGGCGCAAGCCGTACACCCGGGCCACCAGCAGGCCGCAGTTAAAACCCAGGTGGTTGGCCAGGGTGACGATGCGGCTGTCCGGGCCGGCCACCGTGTCGGAGCCTCCCTGGAAGCGCGCGAAATCGATCAGGCCGACCAGATTGCCCCGGATATTGGCCAGGCCCAGGTACCACGGCTGCGTCAGCGGCACCACGGTCACCGGCGGAATCGGCACGATTTCGCCGGCCTGGGTCAGGTCGAGCAGGAAGCGCTCGGCGCCGATCAAGACCCCCAGCTGGTTGACGCGCGCGCCGCTGTTGGTGCGGGCCGCCTGCATGCGTTCGAGCAGCTGCACCTGGTACTGGCGCAAGCGGGTGCGGCGTCCGGCGCCATCGGTGGGCGCGGAAACGGCGGGGGCGAAATCGACGTCGCTCACGATTTAAGCGCCGCCGAGGGCGGCGATTTTCGCCAGCAGCAGTTCGGCATCGACCGGCTTGACCATGTAGTCGCGCGCGCCCTGGCGCAGGCCCCAGACACGGTCGGTTTCCTGGTTCTTGCTGCTGCAGATGATGATCGGCACGTCGCCCAGGTCCGGGTCGCGCGCGATGGTGCGGGTGACCTGGAAGCCGTTCGCGCCGGGCATGACCACGTCCATCAGGATCAGTTCAGGTTTGTCGTCCTTGATCTTGAGCAGCGCTTCCTCGCCGTTTTCGGCGGTGGTCACGGTGAAGCCGGCTTTGACCAGGATGTCGGTCAGGTAGTAACGCTCGGTCGGGGAATCGTCGACGATCAGGATTTTTTGTATGGCCACGGGAGGCTCCAGTAATTATTTTGAAACGGTGTCGGCAGTATGCTCGCGCACAGCGCTAAGCAGACTGTCTTTGCTAAAGGGTTTGGTCAGGTAGGCGGAGGAACCGACCATCAAGCCGCGCGCCCGGTCGAACAAGCCATCTTTCGATGACAGCATCAGCACCGGGGTGGCGTGAAAACGCGCGCTGCGCTTGATCAGCGCGCAGGTCTGGTAGCCATCTAAGCGCGGCATCAGGATGTCGCAGAAAATCAGCGACGGATGATGGTCGTTGATCTTGGCCAGGGCGTCGAAGCCATCTTCGGCCAGCACCACCTGATATCCTGCCTGGGTGAGGAAAATCTCGGCCGAGCGACGAATCGTGCTGCTGTCGTCGATCACCATGATTTTCAGTACGTTCGGTTGCGGCAATGTCGTCATATTCAGTTTCACTCGGCATGAGCATGAACGATATCATAGGGCAACCCTTTTGTCCCCTTAATGTTGCGGCTAGTCAACATCTGTCGGCAATAAGCCTCATGCCAATCAGATAACTGTCATTTCGAAGTCATCTTTACGGGCGCCGCACTCGGGGCAAGTCCAATTCATGGGTACATCGGCCCAGCGGGTTCCGGGGGCGATGCCTTCTTCCGGAATGCCGGCGGCCTCGTCGTAGACCCAGCCGCAGATCAGGCACATCCAGGTCTGGAAAGCGGCGCCTGCTGCGCCGGTTGTTTCATTGCTGCTCACGTTGACTACCCTTCTATCTAGTAAAATGCCGAATCAGGCATCTTAATCTACCGGCCGTGCAAATCCAAACTTCTCCTCTGATCTTAACGTTCGGCGTGTCCGACCCCATAGGCGCCATCGGCATCCAGGCCGACCTGGCGTGTTTTTCGGCCCTCGGCTGCCACGGCCTGTCGGTCATGACCGGCATTCTCATTTCCGACACCGCGCGCGTCGAAGACGTGCAGGAGGTCGACGCCGACTGGGTCTGCGACCAGGCCCGCGTGGTGCTCGAAGACATGCAGGTGGCGGCCTTCAAGGTGGGCGCGCTCACCAGCGTCGAGCAAGCCTCGGCGATTGCCGAAATCGTCTCCGACTATCCGGACGTGCCGCTGATCCTCGACCCGTTCTTATCGAGCCTGCCCGACTCCGGCCTGGCCGACGACGACATGCTCGGCGCGATCCGCCAGATCCTGGTGCCGCAGGCGACCGTGCTGCTGCTCACGCAAGTGGAGCTGGCGCGCATGGCCGAGACCTGGCGCGACGGCGGCGGCGACATGCTGAAAGAAGACGTGGCCGAACTGACCGGCATGGGCTGCCAGTACGTGCTGGTCAAGTGCACCGGCTCAAGCGGCACGGGCGCCGGCGCGCAATTGTCCAATACCCTGTTCGACGAGAACGGCGTGGTCGGCACCTTCAACTGGCAGCATTTTCCGGGGCCGTTCGTGGGCGCCGGCAGCACCTTGTCGGGCGCGCTGGCGGCGCTCATGGCGCGCCAGGTCGAAGCCATCGACGCCATCCAGGCGGCCCAGGAATTTACCGTCGGCGCGCTGGCCAATGCGCAGCGCTTCGGCATGGGCAAGCTGGTGCCCAATAAATTTTTCGCACACACCATTCCCTTATCGAGCAAGCCATGACCACAGACTCCCTCAATAACACGCTGTTCGCGCGCGCCCAGAAAACCACGCCCGGCGGCGTCAATTCGCCGGTGCGCGCCTTTAAATCGGTGGGCGGCACGCCGCGCTTCATCACCCGCGCCGAAGGCCCCTACTTCTGGGACGCCGACGGCAAGCGCTATATCGACTACATCGGCTCGTGGGGCCCGGCCATCGTCGGCCACGCCCATCCGGAGGTGGTCAAAGCGGTGCAGGACGCGGCCGCGCGCGGCCTGTCGTTCGGCGCCCCGACCGAAGGCGAAATCCTGATGGCCGAGGAAATCTGCCGCCTGGTGCCGTCGATCGAGCAGGTGCGGCTGGTGTCGTCCGGCACCGAGGCGACCATGAGCGCGCTGCGCCTGGCGCGCGGCGCCACCGGGCGCGACAAGATCGTCAAGTTCGAAGGCTGCTACCACGGCCACGCCGACTCGCTGCTGGTCAAGGCCGGCAGCGGCTTGCTTACTTTCGGTAACCCGACCTCGGCCGGCGTGCCGGAAGACTTCGTGAAGCACACCCTGGTGCTCGACTATAACAATGTGGCCCAGCTGGAAGACGCGTTCGCATCGATGGGCGACACCATCGCCTGCGTGATCGTCGAACCGGTGGCCGGCAACATGAACCTGATCAAGGCCACGCCGGAATTCCTGCGCGCCATGCGCGAGCTGTGCACGAAGCACGGCGCGATCCTGATCTTCGACGAAGTCATGTGCGGCTTCCGGGTCGGACTGGGCGGAGCGCAGGCACTGTACGACATCGTGCCGGACCTGACCGCGCTGGGCAAGGTCATCGGCGGCGGGATGCCGGTGGCGGCGTTCGGCGGGCGTGCCGAGCTGATGCAGAACATGGCGCCGATCGGGGCCGTGTACCAGGCCGGCACCCTGTCGGGCAATCCGGTGGCGGTGGCGGCGGGCATGACCACGCTCAAGCTCATCCAGCAGCCGGGTTTTTACGAGAAGCTGACGGCGCAGACGGCCAAGCTGGCGGCCGGACTGGCCGCGGCCGCCAAGGAAGCCGGCGTGACATTCTGCGCCGATTCGGTGGGCGGGATGTTCGGGATTTACTTCAGCGAGGAAGTGCCGGGCAGCTATGCCGAGATGATGGCGGGCGACAAAACGCGCTTCAACGCGTTCTTCCACGCGATGCTCGACGAAGGCGTGTATTTTGCGCCGGCGGCGTTTGAGGCGGGGTTCGTGTCGGCGCAGCATGACGATGCGGTGATCGAAGAAACCATCGCGGCGGCGCGCCGGGTGTTTGCCAAGCTGGCGTAAATCGACGTTGTCGACATCCTGCCTGAGCTACGTCGTTCCCGCGAAGGCGGGAACCTAAGTTCATGGCTATGCTGACAAACTTGGGTTCCCGCCTTCGCGGGAACGACGGTGCAGGCGCAAGCGAAGCGCGTTAACGCCTTCGCGGGAAGTAGTTTTTGGCAGTATCAGGAACGACGGTTTCGAGGTTATTAGCTACGAAAACCGCTACTTCAGCCAGCCCCTGCGCAAGAACACCCACACCGGCGTAATCATCGACGCCACCATCAGGCTCAATGCGAACGGATAGCCGTAGTGCCACTCCAGCTCCGGGAAAAACTTGAAGTTCATGCCGTAAATACTGGCAATCAACGTAGGCGGCAGGAACGCCACTGACGCCACCGAGAAGATCTTGATGATCTTGTTCTGGTTAATGTTGATGAAACCGACCGTGGCGTCCATCAGGAAGTTGATTTTGTCGAACAGGAACGATGTGTGGCCGTCCAGCGATTCGATGTCGCGCAGAATCTGGCGCGCTTCTTCGAACTGCTCGGCATTGAGCAAGCGCCCGCGCATCAAAAAGCTCACCGCGCGCCGTGTATCCATCATGTTGCGCCGGATGCGCCCGTTCAAGTCTTCCTCGCGCGCAATCGCGTTCAGCGCGTCGGCCGCGTCCTTGTCGGTGAATTCCTTCTGCAGCACCAGCCCGCTGACTTCTTCCAGGTGCTGGTAAATGCCTTCGAGCGCATCGGCCGAGTACTCGGCGTCGGTGGCGTACAGGTCGAGCAGCACGTCCATGTAATCGGCAATCGAGCCCGGCCGCGAGCGGGCGCGCATGCGCACCAGGCGAAATACCGGCAAGTCGTCGGTGTGCACCGAAAACAGCATCTTGCGCGCGAGAATGAAGGCGACCGTGACCACGCGCGAGGGGCCGTCGTCTTCTTCGAGCAGGAAGTCGGTGCGCAGATGCAGGTCGCCATTTTCCGCTTCGTAATAGCGGGCCGACGCTTCGATATCCTTGACTTCGTCTTCGCCCGGCAGAATCACGCCGTAAATGGTCTTGACCCAGGCCCGCTCGTCGTCGTTCGGATCGGTCAGGTCGACCCAGACCGGCGCCACGTTTTCGAGATCCGCCCGCGACTCGATCGGTACCTGATTGAGTCGGCCATTTTGTAGGACAAATACGTTGATCATGCGCTTTCTCGGCCGGATTCAAAACAGCGCAAGTGTACCCGTTAGCCCTCTACCCGGCCACCCCGAAACACTTAAATTGATTCAGCGCAGCTGTTTTTCGATCATTTTGTCGACCATCGGGTCCGAGCCCGGCGCGGCCTTCTCCACCGGCGGCTTTTTCGGCGCCTCGAAGCCGCGGGTCTCGTGAATCTCGATGACCTTGCTGGTGCGGTTATCAGCCTTGCAATCCGTGTTGGAAATCACGGTCTTGCCATTGATGACGCACTTGCGCATCAGTCCGTCACCCTTCCCGGCCGCGCCGCCCACCGCCGCCGTGGCCGAATCGAGCGCCTTGCCGGCCCCGCTGGTGGCGACCGTCTTGCCGAGGCTGGCGGCGCCTTCGGCGAACAGATTGCGCTCGTAGCGCATGGAAAACAAGGCGGCCATAGCGAGCCCGGCCAGCAGGACGGACCCGGTGCCGACCCAGAACAATGAAATGGCACCGTGTTGACGACGATAGAGCATGTAAGATTCCAGTAGAGGATCAGGGCAATTCAGCCGAGCTCATTCGGTTGACGATGAGGGTGGTGCGCCGCGCCAGGTAGCTGGAGCTGCGGTTGCGGTCGTAATAGCGTGGATTGGGCAGCATCACGGCCAGTTTGGCGGCCTGCGCCACGCCCAGGTTGGCCGCGCTGGTGCGGTAATAATAGCGGGCGGCCGCCTCGGCGCCGAAAATGCCGCGCCCGAACTCGGCCACGTTCAGGTAAATTTCGAGGATGCGCTGCTTGCTCATGACCGTTTCGAGCATGAAGGCGATGATCATTTCCTGCCCCTTGCGCAGGTAGCTGCGCGAGCCGGTCAAAAACAGGTTCTTGGCCAGTTGCTGGGTGATGGTGGAGCCGCCCCCGACCACCTTGTGGCGCCGGTTGTTGCGCTCATACGCTTTTTGCAGCGCTTCCCAGTCGACCCCGTCGTGCTCGGAAAAATTGGCGTCTTCCGAGGCGATCACGGCCCGTTTCAGGTTCTCCGAAATACGCTCGTACGGCACCCATTGCTGCCGCAGCACGGCCTTGGGGTTTTTCTCGCGCATCAACGCCAGCTGGTCGTCCATCATGTTGGTGCTCGATGGATTGAACTGGGCGTACCAGCACACCATCAGAAAGAAATATAGCTGGACCACGATGAAGATCAGCAAGGGGCCGAGGAACAGCCACTTGATCCAGCCCTTGCGTGGGCCGCTGCCTTTGGCGGGCTTGGCGGCCTTGCTCATGCTGCCAGGCGCAGGCGTTCCAGGATAACCGCAGTGTCCGGACGCGCGCCGCGCCATAGCAAAAAGGCTTCGGCGGCCTGCTCGACCAGCATGCCGAGGCCATCGCGCGTGACCGCGCCCTGGGCGGCGGCGAACACCATGAAGCGGGTCGGCGCTTTGCCGTACATCATGTCCAGCGCCAGCGTGCCAGGGCCGAAGGCGCCGGCCGGCACTGGCGGCATGTCGTCGGCCAGGCTGGCCGAGGTGGCGTTGATGACCACGTCGTACGGGCCGGCAATGTCTTCAAACGCGCAGGCGGCCAGGCGCTGGTCTTGCGCCAGCTGGGCGGCGAAGCGCTCGACCAGGGCGTCGGCCGTGGCCAGAGTGCGGTTGGCGATCGTCAGCTCGGCCGGCAAGGCGGCCAAGAGCGGCACCACGGCGCCGCGCGCAGCGCCGCCCGCGCCCAACAGCAGCACGCGCTTGCCTTCCAGGTTAATGCCGGCATTGCGGGTGATGTCGCCCACCAGACCGGCGCCGTCGGTATTGTCGCCGATGATGCCGCCGCTGCTGTTAAATACCAGGGTATTGACGGCGCCGGCGGCGCGCGCGCGTTCGGTCAGGCGGTCGGCCAGGTCGGCCGCCTGCAGTTTGAACGGCACGGTGACATTGGCGCCCTTGTAACCTGCGGCAACCAGGGCACGCACGGTGGCTTCGAAGGCATCGAGCGGCGCCAGGCAGCGCTCGTACACCATCTCTTGCCCGGTCTGCAGGGCAAAGGCGGCGTGGATGTCGGGCGATTTGCTATGGGCAATCGGGTTCCCGATGACGCAGTAACGCTCGCTCATTTACGCTCGCTCATTTGGTCTGGCCGCGCAGCTCGGCTTCGAGCTTGTCTTCACGCGTGAACTTGAAGCTCGTGATCATGATCCACAAGTCATCCTTGTCGCTGGAACGCATGTTTTTCGGGAACTGGGTGAACGGCGCGGCGCGGCGCACAATGGCCAGCGCCGCCTTGTCGAGCGCGGGATTGCCCGAACTCTTTTCGATGCGCACGCCGCCTTCCTTGGTATAAATGGTGCCGTCCTGAAAGATCGGGATGTAGACGATCAGCTCGCCGTACAGCTTCTTGCCGTCTTTCTGCGGAAAGTTCAGCGTACCGATGTCTTCGATCTTCTTCTGTGTCGTTTTGTAGTAAACAGCGTAGCCGACTTCTTGCGTGCTCGGCGTGAAGAAGGTCTTGCGCGGACGCTTGTTCTGGTCTTCGATGCGCTGGGCAATCTCGGCCTTCTGGCGCGAGAGCGGCTTGGTGCTCTCGATCAGGTCGTTGCCGTCGCGCTCGGGATCGGGCGTTTCCTTGTCCGTCACCGGGGCCGCGTGCACATTCGAATCGTTGGCCTTGGTCAGCAGGTTCTTCTGCATCTGCTCCAGTTCGGTGATGCGGCGCAGGGTCGATTTGACGCTTTCGCCGGTCTCGTCCTTGCGCATGTCGGGCAGGGGCGAGGCGGCACGGCCGGCATCGGCGTTGCCGCCGCCGTCGAGGTTGGCCTGGGCCAGCGCGTCCGCCTTCAGCGGTTTGCTGGCATGCTTGGCGTTGACCAGGATGACTTCGAGGCCGGGATCGGTCGGGGTCAGGTTGAACGCCTCGGGCGCGACAAAACGGACCGCCAGCAGGGCCGCGTGCACCGTGACCGAAACGGCCACGGCAATGGTCAGGGAGCTTAAATTTTGCAAGTGCTTCACACGATACCGGGAAGAATTCTGTTGAATCAGGGAACGGCCATTCTACATTCTAATGGCCGCCGTGGCGATGCTGGCAACCGATTGGCTGGTCGGGAATATCGGTATCTGGAGCTCCGTCGCTCGGCAAAGATGCCTTGGACTCCCGCCTGCGCGGGAGTGACGGAGCTGAGTTAACCTCATTGCTAACTGGCCGCTGGTTCGCTGGTGACAACCGTGACCGAACCTTCGGCTTCCACCGCTTCGGCCGCGGCCGCTTCGCCGGTGTCGGCCGGCGGCGCGGCAACCGCCGCTGGTTCCTCTTCCTCGTAGTCGAGGTCGGCATCGGCGGCGATCTCGGCGCTGGCGGGCAGTTCCAGCAAGCGCGCTTCGATGGTCAGATCGAGCTCGTCCCAGCGCAGGATGTCGAGTTTGACCTGCGCCCCGCGCGCCACCTGCGGCATGCCGGGCAGGCGAATAATCAGCGGAATGTCGGCCAGGCGCAACACTTCATCCTTGAGCACGACCGCCTCGACCTGGCGCTGCTCCTGCTGGCCGAGCCAGCGCAGGCACCAGTAGCGCTCCATGTTCTGCTGGTGCTCGTTGTAAGCGGCATACGCCGCGTCGAACGCGGAGACGATGGCGAACAGGTTGGCGTCGCGCGGCTTGAACGGGGCCACCAGCGGCGCCGTGACGCCGTGCTCGGCGCAGGCCAGGATCTGCCACTGGTTGACCAGGTCGGTATAGCGGCGCAGCGGCGAGGTACTCCACGCGTACTGATCCACGCCCAGGCCCTGGTGCGGCGCGGCGTGGGTAACCATGCGCACCTGCATCTTGGCGGCCCAGCCGGCGCCGCTGCCGGCGCCTTGCGAGCGGTAAATACCCGGCACGCCCGAATCGTGCATCAGCTTGCCCCAGGTGCTGTTGGCGAAGATCATCAACTCGGCCACGATCTTGTCCAGCGGCGCGCCACGCTTGCGGCGCAGCACCGTCACCACGTCGTCTTCGACGTAGAAATTGAAGTCGACCCGGTTGTTCTGCTCGGGTTTGAGGCCGAAGCCTTCGCGCTTGACCATCCGCGCCGCTTCGAGGGTGAGCGCCCACTGCCACAGCACGGCCAGCTCGGCCTTGTGCGGATACTCGCCGCTGCCCGCCGCCAGCGCTTCTTCGCTGACCACGTCGTCGAGGTCGTTGTTGCGCAGGTTGCTCTTGATCGGCACCAGTTCGGCGCGGGTGACGGTCGACTTCACGCTCCAGTCGGCCGGGTCGATGGTGGCATACAGCGATACCGCCGGGCAGGTCTTGCCTTCGGCCAGGGTGAAGGCGGCGACCAGCTCGTCCGGCAGCATGGTGATTTTGTCGCCCGGCATGTAGACGGTCGACATGCGCGCGCGCGCCATTTTGTCGATCGCGTCATCGAGCCGGATGCCCAGGCCCGGCGCGGCGATGTGGATGCCGACCTGCACCATGCCGTCGGGCAGGGTCACGACCGAGAAAGCATCGTCGATTTCGGTGGTGGTGACGTCGTCGATCGAGAACGCGGCCACGGCGGCCACCGGCAAATTGGTGGGCATGGGCGGCACCGTCACCGCCGGGAAACCCGCACCGCGCGGGAAATTTTCGAACAGAAAGCGCGCCATGTGGAGTTCCTTGGGCGAACCGATGCCGCCGACAGCCAGCATCAGGCGCTGCGGCGTGGTGTGCAGTTCGTTGCAGGCGGCGTCCAGCGCCTTGAATTCGATGCTGTTCTTGTCCGGCTTGAACAGCAGTTGCTGCACCAGCGGACGCATCGATTCCGGCAACTTGTTGGCCTTGAGCTCGTCCACATAGCCGGCCTGGATCAGGCCCTGCTGTTTCTTTTTCTCGATGCCGGCCTGGGCCGCGCGCAGGGACGCTTCCGGCGCCGCCTTGTAGCGTCCGCGTCCCTTCTTGTAGAAGTAGATCGGGGCGCCATGCAGCGCCAGGATCAGTCCGGCAGCTTCCGATGGCAGCGGGGCGTGGCCGAAATACTCGGCGCCCAGCTCGGCGAAGCCGAATTCTTCCTGTCCCGCGACTTCCCACAGGAACTCGAAGTCGACGTCGGCGGCGACCGCCTTGGCCGCTTCCAGCAAGTCGGCCGCGGACGGCTTTTCGTACTGCAGCAGCACGTCCTTGACCTTGACCTTGGTGCGCTTGCCGCTTGGCATTTCGACTTGGTAAGCCTCGCCCGCTTGCGACAACACGGTGCCGACCTTGAAATCGCCGGATTCTTCAAAAAATAGATTCATGTGAATGCTTTGTCTTTGCTTAGTATTTTTACTTGGTATTTTTACTTGGTATTTTTACTTGGTATTTTTACCTGGCGCTGCCTCGCGCCTGGCCAGCGCCAGGACCGGGGGCAGGAACACCTCGGTCACGAGCAACACGCCCCGGTGGCGCCGGTACAGGCAGCGCCGTGCATATAAAACAGTGTCGCCATCCACGCCGAGCGCCGCGCGGGCGCGCGCCATCAACGGATGGCCGGCGCGGATGCGCGCAAATTCCAGTTCGCCGCGCGCCACTTGCGGGTCGTAAAACAGGGTACTGCCGAGCGAGCGTTCGCCCAGGCCGCCGAACAGCGGCCAGTCGCTGGCGCTGGCCGACAGCGGCACCACCGTATGCGCGAACACCACCGGCGTCTCGTCGCAGCGCAGCAACACTTCGCGCTCCAACACCTGGACCGCGCGCGCCAGGCCCAGCACCGCCGCTTCGTCGGCCAGGCACAGCGCGCGCCGCTGGTGCAGGCGCTGCACGCGAAACGTCTTGCTGTGCGCCACCAGGCGCGCCGTCAGCGAGCCGCCGCTGGTGAGCCAGTCGCGCAGCGCGGGCGGCGCGTTGACGCGGTTCACATGCCGATGCCACGACGCCTGGCGCAGTGAAGCGCCCCTCACCGCGCCGGGCTCGCGGCGCCGTCCAGGCAAAACGCCAGGACCTCGTCCACGTATTGCCCGAACTCGGCGATGGCGTGGTCGCTGCCGTCGATCACGTGCTGGCGCGCGCCGGCGTAATGGGCCGTCATGTCGCGGTAGTCGAGCACTTCGTCGCCCGTGGCCGCGAGCAGGAAATAGCGCTCCGGACGGGTGATGGCGGGCACGGCCAGCGTACCGAGCTCGTCGATATATTCGCGCTTGAATTCGAAAACTTTGTCTGAATGATACTCGGTCGTGACGCCGACATGCTTGTCGAGGTCTTTCAGGGGATACACCGCCGGGTTGAGCAGCACTGCGCGGCAGCCCATGCGCTCGGCCAGCCAGGTGGCGTAATAGCCGCCCAGCGAGGAGCCGATGATCGCCAGGCCGGCCGGATCGTAGCGCTCGACCAGGGTCAGCGCGAGCGCCATCGCTTCCTTCGGCGAGGCCGGCAGTTGCGGGCAGATCAGTTCCGGCGCGCGCCCCAGCGCCGCCATCTTCTCGCCCACCACGCGCGCCTTGAACGAGCGCGGCGAGGAGCGGAAACCGTGCAGGTAAAGAATCATTGGGCCAGCGCCTCAAGCAGTTTCTGGTGCACGCCGCCGAAGCCGCCGTTGCTCATGACCAGGATATGGTCGCCCGGCTGGGCCGCGTCGACCACGGCCTTGACCAGGAAATCGAGATGGTCGAAGCTGTGCGCGATCGCCCCCAGCGGAGCGAGGGCGTCGGCCAGGCTCCAGCCGAGCGCTTGCTGGCTGCCGAAGCCGAACACCAGGTCGGCCTCGCGCAGGCTGCCCGGCAAGGCATCTTTCATCGAGCCGAGCTTCATGGTGTTGGAACGCGGTTCGAGCACGGCCAGGATGCGGCCTTGCGCCTTGTCGCCGCTGCCGATCTTTTGCCGCAGCCCATTGACGGTGGTGGCGATCGCGGTCGGATGGTGGGCAAAATCGTCATAAACGGTAATACTGCGCACGACGCCGCGCACTTCCATGCGCCGCTTGACGCTCTCGAAGCGGGCCAGCGACTCGGCCGCCTGCGCCACCGGCACGCCCACATGGCGCGCCGCGGCAATCGCCGCGACCGCGTTCAGGCGGTTGTGCTTGCCGGTCAGGCCCCAGGCCACGGTAGCGACGACCGCGCCCTTGAAGACCACATCGAAGTCGCCGCCGGCGTGCTCGAGCACGGTCCAGTCGCCGCCGTCGCTGGCGCCGAACATTTCCTTCTCGCTCCAGCAGCCGCGCTTGAGCACGCGGCCCAAGGACGCTTCGTCGCCGTTCACGATAAGCCGGCCGACGCCCGGCACGGTGCGCACCAGGTGGTGGAATTGGGTCTCGATGGCGCCGATATCGGGGAAGATGTCGGCATGATCGTATTCGAGGTTGTTCATCACCGCGGTCTTGGCATGGTAATGGACGAACTTGCTGCGCTTGTCGAAAAACGCGGTGTCGTACTCGTCCGCTTCGATCACGAAGTAGCCGGACGGCTCGGCGCCGGCCAGGCGCGCCGAAATGCCGAAGTTCATCGGCACGCCGCCGATCAGGAAGCCCGGCGAGTAACCGGCGTCTTCCAGGATCCAGGCCAGCATGGCCGAGGTGGTGGTCTTGCCGTGCGTGCCGGCCACGGCCAGCACCCACTTATCGTGCAGGATGTGTTCGCCGATCCACTGCGGGCCGGACATGTACGGCAGGCTGCGGTTCAGGATTTCCTCGACCAGCGGATTGCCGCGCGCCACCACGTTGCCGATGACATACAGATCGGGATTGAGCTTGACCTGGTCCGGGCTGAAGCCCTGGATCAGTTCGATGCCCTGGGCTTCGAGCTGGGTGCTCATCGGCGGGTAGACGTTGGCGTCGCAGCCGGTGACCTTGTGGCCGGCTTCTTTCGCCAGGACCGCGAGGCCGCCCATGAAGGTGCCGCAAATGCCGAGGATGTGAATATGCATGGTGTCGAGGCCAAATGAATGAATACGCGATTTTACCCGACCCAATGGCATTTACCGTTCCAGAGTATTATCTCGCTCATGATGCCTACCCCGATTGACGATCTCTCCCTGCTGCGCGCGGAAATCGCCGCCGTCGCCGCGCGCATGATTGCCCAGGACGGCGCCGACTACGCCAGCGCCAAGCGCAAGGCCGCGCTGCAGGTGCTCGGCGAGCGCGCGGACGCCGCCAACCTGCTGCCCGACAACGTGCAGATTGAAGCCGCCGTGCGCGATTACCAGGCGCTGTTCCTGGGCGCCACGCAGCCGGCGCGCCTGCTCGCGCTGCGCACGGCCGCCCTGCAAGTGATGGACGCGCTGGCCGAATTTTCGCCTTACCTCACCGGCGCGGTGCTGAACGGCACCGCCGGCGAGCACGACGACATCGAGTTGCAACTGTTCGCCGACAGCGCCAAGGAAGTGCAGATTTACCTTCTGAACCGCAACGTCACGATCGATATTTCCGAAACGCCTCACTTCAAGGGCGCGCGTTTCGACCCGGTCGAGACGGTCAGCTTTTTGTGGCATGGCGAAGGCGTGCACGCCGAACTGTATGAAAAGCACGACCTGCGCGGCGCCCTCAAGCCACGCGCCGACGGCCGCCCCCAGCGCGCCGACGCCACCACCTTGCGCAGCATGATGACCTCTTCCGACACGACGCCGACTTCCCCCCAGGACCCGACATGAACAAGCAAACCCTCTTCACCTTTGCCGGCATCGCCGTGCTGGCCGGCGCGCTGGGCGCCTACGTCGGCATGCGCACCAAACAGGAACCCACGGTGGCATCGACCACGCCGGCCGCCGCGCATCCGGCCGGCCACGGCGCCACGCCGGTCGAGGCGCTGTTTGCCGAAACCATGAACAACCCGGCCGGCACGCCGCAAGCGCTGGCCCAATGGAAAGGCAAGCCGCTGGTGGTCAATTTTTGGGCGCCATGGTGCCCGCCGTGCGTGGAAGAAATGCCGGAACTGGCCGAGGTGGCGCGTGAATACAGCGCGAAAAACGTCAACATCATTGGCATCGGCATCGATTCGCCTACCAACATCGCCGAATTTACGACCAAATTCAAGATCAGCTACCCGATTTACGTATCCGGGATCAGCGGAACCGAACTGTCACGCAAGCTGGGTAATAATGCGGGTGGCCTGCCCTACACCGTGCTGATCGGTGCTGACGGCCAGGTGAAGAAAACCTATCTGGGCCGCATCAAGTTCGACGAGCTCAAGGCCGACCTGGCCGCACTCAAGTCCTGAGGCACAAACCTTGCCGGCACCGTGCCCGAGGGTACGGAATGCACCACCCAGTAACTTTTAGCAATTTTTTTCGCTTGCCATTGCCCGCAGTTGGCGGCAAAATGCGTGACTTTCGCGTAATAACGACCCTTCAACCATGGCAAAAAAGCTCCTTCTGCTCAACGGCCCCAACCTGAATCTGCTGGGGACACGGGAGCCAGAGGTGTACGGCAAGGCAACACTAGCCGACATCGAGAACGCTGCGACAGCCCAGGCTAGCGCGGCGGGCGCGACCATATCCTGCTTTCAGAGCAATCATGAAGGTGCGCTGATCGACGCGATCCATGCCGCGCGCAACGACGGCGTGGACGCGATTGTCATCAATCCGGGCGGGCTGACGCATACCAGCGTGGCCTTGCGCGATGCGCTGGCCGGGGTGGCGATTCCGTTCGTGGAAGTGCATATCTCGAATGTCTACCAGCGCGAGGCATTTCGCCATCATTCTTTTCTGTCCGCCATTGCACAGGGCACCATTTGCGGGCTCGGCATTGACGGATATCGCTTTGCCATCGACTTCGCGCTTAAAAAGCGTTAATCTACCGGCATCTTCACGCATTATGCGCGGTTATGCTTTTTTCATAAGCACGCCGCATACTCTTAAAACACAAAAATTCCAAGGGGTTTCACATGGATTTACGAAAACTCAAGACCTTGATCGATCTCGTTGCCGAGTCGGACATCGCTGAACTCGAAGTAACCGAAGGCGAGAGCAAGGTCCGCATCGTCAAGTCATCCGCAATCCCGCAGAATCAGATGGTCATGATGCAGCCGCAAGGCATGCAGCAGCACTACGCCGGCGCCCAGGCGCCCGCAGCCGCCCCGGTCGCCCCTCCGGTGGCAGTGCCAGCCGAGCCGACCGGCCACATCGTCAAGTCGCCGATGGTCGGCACCTTCTACCGTTCGTCGGCCCCGGGCTCGCCAGCCTACGTCGACATCGGCTCGAACATCAAGGAAGGCGAGACCTTGTGCATCATCGAAGCGATGAAGCTGCTCAATGAAATCGACTCCGACATTTCCGGTGTCGTGACCAAGATCCTGGTCGAAAACGGTCAGCCTGTCGAGTTCGGCCAACCGCTGTTTGTGATCGGCTGATCGACGACCATGTTCGAAAAAATCCTCATTGCCAATCGTGGAGAGATCGCGCTTCGTATTCAGCGCGCCTGCCGTGAAATGGGCATCAAGACCGTGGTGGTCCACTCCGAAGCCGACAAAGACGCCAAGTACGTGAAGTTGGCCGACGAATCGGTCTGTATCGGACCGGCGCCATCGTCCCTGAGCTACCTGAACATGCCGGCGATCATCAGCGCGGCCGAAGTCACCGATGCCGAAGCGATTCACCCCGGCTACGGTTTCCTGTCCGAGAACGCCGACTTCGCCGAACGTGTCGAAAAATCCGGCTTCGTCTTCATTGGCCCGCGTTCCGACTCGATCCGCCTGATGGGCGACAAGGTCTCGGCCAAGCAAGCCATGATCCGCGCCGGCGTGCCGTGCGTGCCAGGCTCGGACGGCGCCTTGCCCGACGACCCGAAGGAAATCATCCAGACCGCGCGCCGCGTGGGCTATCCGGTGATCATCAAGGCAGCCGGCGGCGGCGGCGGACGCGGCATGCGCGTGGTCCACACCGAAGCGGCCTTGCTCAACGCCGTGGCGATGACCAAGACCGAAGCGGGCACCGCGTTCGGCAATCCGGAAGTGTATATGGAGAAGTACCTGGAAAATCCGCGTCACGTGGAAATCCAGATCCTCGCCGACGAACACAAGAACGCCGTCTGGCTGGGCGAGCGCGACTGCTCGATGCAGCGCCGCCACCAGAAAGTGATCGAAGAAGCGCCGGCGCCGGGCATTCCGCGCAAACTCATCGAAAAGATCGGCGACCGCTGCGCCGAAGCCTGCCGCAAGATCGGCTACCGCGGCGCGGGCACCTTCGAATTTTTGTACGAGAACAACGAGTTCTACTTCATCGAGATGAACACGCGCGTGCAGGTCGAACACCCGGTCACCGAAATGATCACCGGCATCGACATCGTGCAGGAACAGATTCGCATCGCCTGCGGCGAAAAACTGCGTTTCCGCCAGCGCGACATCATGCTGTCGGGCCACGCCGTCGAGTGCCGCATCAATGCCGAAGATCCGTTCAAGTTTACGCCGTCGCCGGGGCGCATCGTGTCCTGGCACGCGCCGGGCGGGCCTGGCATCCGCGTCGATTCGCATGCCTACGCCGGTTATTATGTGCCGCCGCATTACGATTCGATGATTGGCAAGGTCATCGCCTACGGCGCCACGCGCGAGCAGGCCATCCGCCGCATGCAAATCGCGCTGTCCGAAATGGTCGTTGAGGGTATCCTGACGAATATCCCGCTGCATCGCGAACTGATGATCGATGCGCGCTTCATCGAAGGCGGCACCAATATTCACTACCTCGAGCAGAAGCTGGCCGACAAGCCGGACCTGCCGAAAGGCCCGACCAGCCCTAACAAATCGGAAACGAAGGCAGACGCATGAGTTGGACAGAAGTTGTCATTGAAATTGCACGTGAACACGCCGAAGCCTTGTCCGACGCGCTGATGGAAGCCGGCGCGCTGTCGGTTTCGGTGGAAGACGCCGACGAAGGCACCGACCAGGAAAAGCCGCTGTTCGGCGAACCCGGCATGGAACCGACCGAAGCGGCGTGGGATCACAGCCGCGTGGTGGCCCTGACCGACGTCGACGCCGACCAGGCCGCCATCGTGGCCGAAGCGGCTGCGGCCATCGGCATCGACACCACACCGTCGTTTACCACGCGCGCCGTGGCCGACGAAGACTGGGTTCGCCTGACGCAATCGCAGTTCGCGCCTATTCATATCGGCAAGAACATCTGGGTCGTTCCGAGCTGGCACGAGGCGCCCGATCCGGACGCCTTGATCCTCGAACTCGATCCGGGCCTGGCGTTCGGCACCGGCAGCCATCCGACCACGCGACTGTGCATGGAATGGCTGGAGGCGCATCCCGCCCCCGGCAAGACCGTGCTCGACTACGGTTGCGGCTCCGGTATTTTGGCCATGGTGGCCAAGAAGATGGGTGCGGGCGACGTGGCCGGTGTCGATATCGATCCGCAGGCGATCGAATCGGCGCGCGACAATGCCGCGCGTAACCAGTGCGAGATCGATTACTACCTGCCGGACAGCTTCGCCACCTCGGCCAAGCCGCATCACGCCACCGGCAAGTTCCATACCGTCGTCGCCAACATCCTGTCGAGCCCATTGAAACTGATGGCGCCGATGCTGGCCGGCCGGGTCGCCCCGGGTGGTTCGCTGGTGTTGTCCGGCGTGCTGGCGCGCCAGGCTGACGAAGTGGCCGAGGCCTATGCGCCGTTCATCACGCTCGGCGTGTGGGCGGAGCAAGATGGCTGGGTAGCACTGCACGGCCAGCTTGGCAGCAGCGTTCCACCTACTCCTCGCGGTCAATAAAGGCATGGCGCTCGCCACTCGATGCCCCCATTGCAGCACGACTTTCCGGGTCGCTTCCGACCAGTTGAAGTTACGTGGGGGCATAGTGCGCTGCGGCGCCTGCAATGAAATTTTCGATGGCAACGCGGCCCTGGTCGAACTCGACGCGCTGCCGCCAGCCATCCCCT
Organism: Telluria sp.; assembly: GCA_036386755.1. GTDB lineage: Bacteria > Pseudomonadota > Gammaproteobacteria > Burkholderiales > Burkholderiaceae_D > Telluria_A. Next base: position 46,188 of record DASVVC010000078.1, on the reverse strand, counting down.
CCCCTGTTGCCCCGCCACCTGCCGCTCCGGCGATGAATGCGCCGGTGGATAACGGCAATGCCGTGTCCACGCTGCAGATGGAGGCTTCGTTCGTTCCGGTGTGGCTCAGGTCGCAACCGGCGCAGGAGCCTGTTCCCGAGCCGGTGTTCGTGCCGGAGCCAGAGCCCGAGGCGGTATTTGTGCCGGCGCCTGTTCCCGAGCCGGTGTTTGTGCCCGAGCCTGCTCCCGAGCAGGAGCCTGAACCCGTTCATGTCCTGGAAGCCAAGCCCGTCCGGGAGCCTGAGCCTGAGCCAGCGCCGCCGCCGACAAAACCGTTCATCCCGCTCTCGATCGCGACCTTCGTCGAGCCCGAGGATATGTACGACGAGCCGTACGCGGCGCCCTACGTCGAGCCTAAACCGCAAGCGGCAGTCTGGCGCGGCAAGTCCAAGACCCCCTGGCCGACCATCGATATCGGCGCCGGCGACGAGGCGACGCCCGGTTCGAGCGCAGCGCCATTTCCGATCGACATGCCGATCGATGAAGAAATCGTTGCGATTGCCCCGCCGGAAGACTCGTCCGAGCCGGACTTTGGCGAGCTGAGCTTCAACGAGCCGTTGCTCGACCTGAACTATCCGTCGGCCCCGCTCCACGGCGCGAATGCGCGCATCGAGCCGGTGTTTGTCGAGCCGGACCGCAAGGAACCGGCATTTGTCGAGCCGCGCTTCGTGGAACCGCGCTTTTCGGAGCCGGCCTTTGTCGAACCGATTTTCCCGGAAACAGTCCGTGCCGATGCGGCACCGGAGCCGATGTTTGCCGAGCCCGCGCCGGTGGAAACACCATTGGCCGAGCCGGCTCATGTCGAACTGCCGCCGCTCGAACCCGGGTTCGACGAACCGCTTCACGCCGAGCCGGCCGTTGCCGAAACAGAGCAATGGCTGCCGCCACTGGTCGAGCCCGTATTCGACCAGCCGCTTCACGCCGAGCCGGCCGTTGCCGAACCAGCGCAATTCCTGCCGCCGCTGAGCGAGCCCGCCTTCGACGAACCGGTCCACGCCGAGCCGGCCGTTGCCGAACCAGCGCAATTCCTGCCGCCGCTGGTCGAGCCGGTATTCGACGAGCCGGTCCACGTCGAACCGGCCGTTGCCGAGACCGAGCAATTCCTGCCGCCGCTGGTCGAGCCTGTCTTCGAAGAACCGCTGCACGTCGAGCCAACCATTGACGAGCCTGCACGGTTCGGACCACCGGCGAGCGAGCCCGTCTTCGACGAACCAGTCCAGGTCGAGCCCGCGCTTGCCGAGCCCGCCCAATTCGAACCGCCGCTGGTTGAGCCTGCTTTTGACAAGCCAGCACGGGTCGGACCCACTACCAAGCCGGCGCGCGTCGAGCCGCTGCTGGTCGACCATGCGTATGACGAGCCCGGTCACACTGTGATGGTTCTTTCCTACGCCGAAGAAACTGACGACCACGCGCGCAGCGACGCGTTGCTGAACCCAAACACCGAACCGCTGGTGCGCGACCTGGAGCATGCCCCGCTGCCGCTGCTGCGCCAGTCGGCGGGCGACAAGCCCGCCAACGCACCGGTCGCGCCACCACCGCCGCCGCCCGCGCCGGTCGTCCCCCAGCCCGAGAACGACGAGCCCGATTTCCTGCGCCGCAGCCGCGAGCTGGAAGAAAAGCAAGGCTCGCGCCGGCTCGCAATGCTGCTCGGCTCGATCGTCCTGGCGATCCTGCTCGTGGCCCAGGGTGTCACCACCTTCCGCAACATCCTGGTGGCCAAGTTCCCCGCCGTCAAACCGGTGCTGGTATCGGCCTGCGCGACGTTCGGCTGCAAGCTCGAACTGCCGGCCCAGATCGACAACCTGAGCATCGAAACGGGCGAACTGCAATCGCTCGGCGCCAACGCCTTCACGCTGTCGACCCTGCTGCGCAACCAGAGCGACCTGATCCAGGCCTGGCCGAACATCGAACTGGCGCTGACCGATGGCAACGACAAGACGCTGCTGCGGCGCGTGGTGGTGCCGGCCGAGTACCTGCCCAAGGGCACGGTCGCGGCCAAAGGCTTTGCGGCGCGCTCCGAGCAAGCCATCAAACTGACTTTTGAAGTTAAACAGATCAAGGCATCCGGCTACCGCATCGCCATCTTCTACCCATAAGGCACACCATGACCAAGACCACATTGATCTGCGGATCGCTCGCATTCGACAAGATCATGCAATACAACGGCCGCTTCGGCGAAACGCTGCTGGCCGATCAACTGCACAAGGTCAACGTCTCCTTCCTGGTACCAACCTTGCGCACCGAATACGGCGGCTGCTCGGCCAACATTGCCTACAACCTCAAGATGCTGGGCGGCGAGCCCTTGATCATGGCCGCGATCGGCCAGGATGGCGGCGACTACCTGGAACGCTTCGAGAAACTCGGCATCGAGACGCGCGCGATCAAGAAAATCACCCACTCGTACACCGCGCAGTGCTTCGTCACGGCCGACCTCGACAACAACCAGATCAACGCCTTCCACCCGGGCGCGATGGAATTCGCGCATGAAAACAATGTCGGCGACCAGGGCGCGCTGCGCGTGGCGATCATCGCGCCGGACGGCCGTGGCGGCATGCTCAAGCACGCACGCGACTGCGCGGCCCTGAAGGTGCCGTTCATGTTCGACCCGGGCCAGCAATTGCCGATGTTCAGCGGCGACGAATTGATCGAATTCATCAACCAGGCGACCTACGTGGCCGCCAACGACTACGAATTCGAGATGTTGATGGACCGCACTGGCCTGACCATGGCCGAGATTGCAGGGCGCCTGGAAGCGCTGATCATCACGCGCGGCGAAAAAGGCTCGGAGATCCACACCGGCGGCAAGCGCCACGAAATTCCCTGTGTGCAAGCGGCAGCGGTGGTCGATCCGACCGGTTGCGGCGACGCCTACCGCGCCGGCCTGCTGTTCGGCATCACCAACGACCTCGACTGGCCTACCACGGGCCGCCTGGCAAGCCTGATGGGCGCGATCAAGATCGCCCACCAGGGTGGCCAGAACCACGTCGTCACGGCCGCCCAGATCGCCGACAAGTTCGAAGCCGAATTCGGCTACCGCTTCTAAGTCCTCCAACCGGGGTCTGACCTCTGATTAGCAATAAATTGCCTCTGCGGTGGCCCCGCAGGCGTACGGGGGCCGAATTTGCGTCCCCGGCGGCCTGAGAACGACGATATCAACGCTTCCGATGTTTTGCTACAACGGGGCTCAGAGCTTTAATTAGAAACGTTTCGAATCAGAGGTCAGACCCCGGTTGGAGCGGTTGTATTGATTAAAAATCTTTCACATTAAAGCTCTGACCCCGGTTGTAGGAAACGGCTGCTTTTACTTTAGGAGTATCTGCGCGACCTGTTCCGGCGTCAGGCTGGCCGAGACCACTTCGATCAGCTTGCGCTTGTTGGTCAGGCCGTGCGTGATCGTGAGCGCGCTTTTCGGCACGCCCAATTCTCCCGATAAATACTTGATCAAGGCCTCGTTGGCCTTGCCTTCGATCGGCTGCGCCTGCAGCTTGAGCTTGAGCGCGTCGTCCAGCACGCCGATCACTTCGGTCTTCCTGGCGTTCGGCGTGATCTGCACCGCCAAGCGCAGCGCGCCCGGCAAGGCCGAGCACCAGGACCGGCTCATCGCAGCCCGAACAGCATCTGCACCAGGATGTGCACGATCTTGAGCAGGATCAGCGCCACCATCACCGACAGGTCCATCCCGCCGATCGGCGGCACCACCTTGCGCAAGGGGCGCAGCAGCGGGTCGTTGAGGGCCTGTACGAACGGCGCCATCGGGGCCTGCGGGTTGACCCAGCTCAGTACCACCTCGATGAACAGCGTTCCCATGAAGCCGTACAGGATCCAGGTCAGGAAGGTGTACAGGGACATGATGGCCACCATCTCGAACGAGGCGCCAAAAAACAGGATCACCGACGTCGCCAGTGCCACCACCAGGAAAGCGCCGATCAGGCTGGCCCAGTCGTAGCCGCCCACGCCGGGAATGATGCGCCGCATCGGCAACACCATCCAGTCGGTCAGGGTATAGATAAATTGTCCGATCTGCGGCGGCGGACGCACGCGGATCGCCTGCATCCAGAACCGGAGTAACAGGACCCCGCCAAGGATGGTGGCGATGGTGTCGACGATCAACTGAACAATACTGTACACATGCTCTCCTTAAAAAAAAACCGCTGTGTGATACGAGTCACACAGCGGTATTTTGCCTGATCCAGGCCCAACAACCTGTTACGGACGGCTGCTGGTCGGGAATGGCCATGCTGCTGCCGGAGCCAACACAGTTTTCGCCGCTGGCGCCGGAGCCGGTGCTGGGGCTGCTGCTGGTGCAGGAGCTGCTGGCTTCGACGCTGCGTCGGCTTTCGGTGCAGCCGCCTTCTTCGGCGCTGCTGCTTTCTTTACGGCCGGCTTGGCTGCTGGCACGGCTGGAGTTGCCGCTGGAGCTGCCGCTGGCTTGGCTGCTGGCGTTGCCGCAGCCTTAACCGGCTTTTTTGCTGCTGGCTTAGCCGCCACCTTTTTTGCTGCTGGCTTTGCTGCTGCTTTCGCTGCTGGCTTTGCTGCTGCTTTAGTTACTGCTGGTTTCTTGGCGGTCGACGTCGCTGCTGCTTTTTTGGCCGCTGGCTTTGCTGCGGCCTTGGTGGCTGCTGGCTTGGCTGCTGCTTTTTTGGCGACAGGCTTGGCGGCGGCTTTCTTCGCTACCGGCTTGGCTGCTGGCTTCGCTGCCGACTTGGCTGCTGGCTTGGCTGCCGACTTCGCTGCTGGCTTGGCCGACGATTTCGCTGCTGCTTTTTTCGCTTCCGGCTTCGCTGCTGCCTTTTTCGCTACTGGCTTGGCTGTCGCTTTTGCCTTCGCTGCCGGCTTGGCTACTGCCTTGCTGCCTGCTGCCTTGCCTGCTGCTGGCTTGGCTGCCGCTTTTTTGGCGACTGGCTTGGCTGCTGCTTTTTTAGCGACTGGCTTGGCTGCTGCCTTCTTCGCTACCGGCTTGGCGGCCGACTTCGCTGCCGACTTGGCTGCTGGCTTGGCTGCGGTTTTTGCCGCGGCTTTTTTCGCTACTGGCTTCGCTGCTGGCTTGGCTGCGGCTTTTTTCGCTGCCGGTTTTGCTGCTGGCTTGGCTGCGGTTTTCGCTGCGGCCTTTTTCGCTGCCGGCTTGGCTGCAGGTTTCGCTGCGGCTTTCGCGGCTGGCTTGGCTGCGGCTGCTTTCGCGGCAACTTTCTTCGCTGGTTTCTCGGCAGTGGCTTTCGCGACTGGTTTCTTTACTGCGGGTTTCTTAGCGGCTGTTGCCATTTGGGTTCTCCTTCATCTGCGATGGGAAAAAATCACGCTACAAGATGTAAAACCCGTCCGACCCGTAACTGGAGGTCAGGCGAATTATTCATCGGCACAAACGTGTTCGTGTTTATGCTAATGAATTCGGCACCAGCTGAACTGCTGCAACTCCTCAAGTTTGCAGCACTTCAGCTATAGTCGTTTCTGAAAACAGAGACGACGGATACGGTGTTCATGGTTCGCTGTCCACATCCAAAAGCCCACAACCGTAAAAGAAAAAGCCGCCATGCCTGAACCGGATCAGGCAGTGCGGCTTTGTCTTTTGCAGAAGTTTAAGCGCATATCTGTTTGAATCAGCGTCCCATTTTGATCGATGATTTTGTCGTCGCGCGCGGCTTGCATCTTCGCGTTCACGTTTTGACAAATTCAATCACGTAAAGTACACGAAAACCTTGTCAGTGCGCAACTGGCACACAGCATTTGTTTGACTTTTTTTTTCAGACGGTGCATGCAAGCGCGCGCGATTGCCGTGCGCGGCGGCGTGCCAGTGCGCACGACGCGCCGCCGCGCGTGCTCTCGATGCGGTGCGGCCACTGCGTTCGCGCGCCGCCGCCCGATGCAGACAGACCGTACCTAAAGGCGCTATGCGATACGCACCGGCACCAGCGAGCGCGCACCGGTGGCGCTGGCGCCATGTGGCGCGTGTCGGCGCGCGGCCCGCGGCGGCGCGCCGCGTCAAATGCGGCAGATGCGCCGCGACGCGCGCATCGCACGCTGTTCGTTGCTGCTACGAGACGTATTCGCGCAAACGCACACGCGATGAGCCGCGTCCGCGCGATCAGTTTGTCTCTTGAGGTAAACAGTTTGACGCGCGCCGCCGCCGCTTCTCGCGTGCGCCCTTGTGCCGGAGCGGATCGCGGCATAGCATCGGTGCAGGCGCCGCGTGGCGACCACAACGAGACAGGGGAAGATCAATGAACAAGCTAGTCAAGTGGCTCACCATCGTCGGCATGGCAACGCTGATGGCGACGGCCGCAGCGGCCGAACGCGGTACCAGCGAGGAAGCGGTGGCCCTCGTGAAAAAGGCGATCACCTATTACAAGGCGAACGGCATCGACAAGACGGCAGCGGAAATCAACGGCAAGACGGGCATGTTCGCGACCAAGGACTTGTACCTGTTCATCGCGCCGGTCACGCCAGGGCCGGTGATGGCGCATGGTGCCAACGCCAAGCTGGTTGGCAAGGACCTGGGCGACCTGCGCGACGTCGACGGCGTGTATTTCACGCGCCGCTTCCGTGAAGTGGCTACCAAGGACGGCAAGGGCTGGGTCGAGTACAAGTGGCCCAATTCCAAGAGCGGCGCGCTGGAGGCGAAGAGCACCTATGTCGAGCGGGTCGACGATGTGTATATCGCCTGCGGCGTGTACAAGGACGGCAAGTCCTGAGGCGCCCCGCAAGCCGGCGCGGAATGCAAAAAGCTCCCCGAGGGGAGCTTTTTTCAAGGACGGACCGAAATGTCGCGCCGCTCGCGGCGCAGACGGTTCCCGGTTTTACTCCCAGTTCAGCGCGCCGCCGGTCTGGTACTCGGTCACGCGCGTCTCGAAGAAGTTGCGTTCCTTCTTCAAATCGATCATCTCGCTCATCCATGGGAACGGGTTTTCTTCCTGGGCGAACATCGCGTCCAGGCCGATCTGCTGCGCGCGGCGGTTCGCGATGAAGCGCAGGTACCCCTTGAACATGGTCGCGTTCAGGCCCAGCACGCCGCGCGGCATGGTGTCTTCGGCGTACGCGTACTCCAGGTCGACCGCTTTCAGGAACAGCTGCTTGATCTCTTCCTTGAAGGCCGGGGTCCACAGGAGCGGATTTTCCATCTTGATCGTGTTGATCAGGTCGATGCCGAAGTTGCAGTGCATCGACTCGTCGCGCAAGATGTACTGGTACTGCTCCGCCGCGCCCATCATCTTGTTCTGGCGTCCCAGCGCCAGGATCTGGGTGAAGCCGACGTAGAAGAACAGCCCTTCCATCAGGCAGGCGAACACGATCAGCGACCTCAGGAGCTTCTGGTCGTTTTCCACGGTACCGGTGGTGAAGGCCGGATCGGTCAGCGTGTTGATGAACGGAATCAGGAATTCATCCTTGTCGCGGATCGACTTGACTTCGTTGTAGGCGTTGAAGATCTCGGCTTCGTCCAGGCCGAGCGACTCGACGATGTACTGGTAGGCGTGGGTGTGGATCGCCTCTTCGAAGGCTTGGCGCAGCAGGTACTGGCGGCATTCCGGCGCCGTGATGTGGCGGTAGGTGCCCAGCACGATGTTGTTGGCGGCCAGCGAATCGGCCGTCACGAAAAAGCCCAGGTTGCGCTTGACCAGGCGGCGCTCGTCGTCGGTCAGGCCGTTGGGATTTTTCCACAACTCGATGTCGCGCTGCATGTTGACCTCTTGCGGCATCCAGTGGTTGGCGCAGCCGGCCAGGTACTTGTCCCACGCCCATTTGTACTTGAACGGGACCAGCTGGTTCACATCGGTCTTGCCGTTGATGATGCGTTTGTCGTCGGCGTGCACGCGCTTGGCGACCGATGCGGCGTCGGCGGCGGGTTCAGCGGCGCTAGGCGCTGCGGGGCGCGCGGCGGGCGCGCTGGCTGTTTCATCGTCCCAGGACAACATGGTGGATTCCTCTTTTCGTCTGTGTTCAATTCGGTCTTGCGCGGAGCGCCGCAGCGCTCCTCTTGGTGTATCAGCTATTACTGGCAGGCTTCGCATTCCTCGAAACCGTCGTCGCCCGGACGCAGGTAGCACGCCGCGCCCTCTTCCTCGGCCGCCGCGGCGGCCACCGAGGCTGCCGTCGCCGCGGCCGCCTTCGCCGCCGTATCGGCCGCCGCACCCATCGCATGGGCCGACATGCCGCCGTCCACCGCCACCGCGTTCAGCGCGCCGGTCTTGGACGTCGACTTCTCCATATGCGTCGCCGCGATGGTGCGCAGGTAGTAAGTGGTCTTCAGGCCGCGCAGCCAGGCCAGCTTGTAGGTTTCGTCCAGCTTCTTGCCCGAGGCGCCCGCCATGTAGATGTTCAGCGACTGGGCCTGGTCGATCCACTTCTGGCGCCGCGACGCCGCTTCCACCAGCCAGCTCGGCGAGACTTCGAACGCCGTGGCGTAGATGTCGCGCAGGTCTTGCGGGATGCGGTCGATCTTGGCCAGCGAGCCGTCGAAGTATTTGAGGTCGGCGATCATGACTTCGTCCCACAGGTCGCGCGCCTTGAGGTCGCGTACCAGGTACGCGTTAATCTCGGTAAATTCGCCGGACAGGTTCGACTTCACATACAGGTTCTGGAAGGTCGGTTCGATGCAGGCCGACACGCCGATGATGTTCGAGATGGTCGCGGTCGGGGCGATCGCCACGCAGTTCGAGTTGCGCATGCCGAATTGCTTGATGCGCTCGCGCACCACGGTCCAGTCCATGGCCGAGGACATGTCCACTTCCAGGTAGCCGCCGCGCTCTTCGGCCAGCAGCTTGATCGAATCCTGCGGCAGGATGCCGCGGTCCCACAGCGAGCCGCTGTACGACTCGTAGCGGCCGCGCTCTTCGGCCAGCTCGGTCGAGGCCAGGTAGGCGTAGTAGCACACCGCTTCCATCGACGAATCGGCGAATTGCACCGCCTCGTTCGACGCATACGGCACGCGCATCATGTGCAGGCAATCCTGGAAACCCATGATGCCCATGCCCACCGGACGGTGGCGCATGTTGGAGTTGCGTGCTTTTTCGACGGCGTAGTAATTGATATCGATGACGTTATCGAGCATGCGCATCGCGGTGCGCACCGTTTTCTGCAGCTTGACCGGGTCGAGCTTGCCTTCTTTCATGTGCGCCGGCAAGTTCACGGAACCCAGGTTGCAGACCGCGATTTCGGACTCGTTGGTGTTCAGGGTAATCTCGGTGCACAGGTTCGAGCTGTGGACCACGCCCACGTGTTGCTGTGGCGAACGGATGTTGCATGGGTCCTTGAAGGTGATCCATGGGTGGCCGGTTTCGAACAGCATCGACAGCATCTTGCGCCACAGGTCGAGCGCGGCGATCTTCTTGAATACGCGGATCTCGCCGGCGGCGGCCTTCGCTTCATAGCCGGTGTAGGCCAATTCGAACGCCTTGCCGACCTTGTCGTGCAGGTCGGGCGTTTCCGATGGCGAGAACAGGGTCCAGTCGCCCTTTTCCATCACGCGCTTCATGAACAGGTCGGGAATCCAGTTGGCCGTGTTCATGTCGTGGGTGCGGCGGCGGTCGTCGCCCGTGTTTTTGCGCAGGTCGAGGAATTCTTCCACGTCCATGTGCCAGGTTTCCAGGTAGGCGCATACCGCACCCTTGCGCTTGCCGCCCTGGTTGACCGCCACGGCAGTGTCGTTGACCACTTTCAGGAACGGCACCACGCCTTGCGACTTGCCGTTGGTGCCCTTGATGTGGGCGCCGAGAGCGCGCACCGGGGTCCAGTCGTTGCCCAGGCCACCGGCAAACTTGGCCAGCAGCGCGTTTTCCTTGATCGCGTCGTAGATGCCTTCCAGGTCGTCCGAGACGGTGGTCAGGTAGCACGACGAGAGCTGCGAGCGCAGGGTGCCGGCGTTGAACAGGGTCGGGGTCGAGCTCATGAAGTCGAACGAGGACAGCAGGTTGTAGAACTCGACGGCGCGCGCTTCGCGGTTTTCTTCGCGCAGCGACAGGCCCATCGCCACGCGCATGTAGAACGCCTGCGGCATTTCGATGCGCACGTCGCGCACGTGCAGGAAGTAGCGGTCGTACAGGGTTTGCAGGCCGATGTAGCCGAACTGCAAGTCACGGTCGGCGACCAGGGCTTTGGCCAGCTTGGCCAGGTCGAAGGTGGCCAGGACCGGGTCCAGCAGCTCGTTTTCGATGCCCTTGGCAATGTATTTCGGGAAGTACTCTATATAGTGTGCCGCCGCCTTCGCTTGCGGCACTTCTTCGCAGAACACTTCCTTGCGGATGGTGTGCAGCAGGATGCGGGCCGTGACCTGCGAGTAAGCCGGGTCCTTTTCCATCAGCGCGCGCGCAGCCAGGATGGCGGACTTGTGCAGCTCTTCGACCGGCACGCCGTCGTACAGGTTCTTGACCGTTTCGGCCAGGATGGCGTCGGCGTCGACGTGTTTTTCCAGGCCGACGCAGGCGGCGGCGATCAGGTCGCGCACCTGGTTCATGTCGAGCAGGCGGCGCTCGCCGTTCTCAAGCACGTGGATCTGGGGCGCGGCCACGTCGGCCGAACCGCCCAGCGCTTCCTTCTGCAGGCGGCGCTCTTCCATGTGCTTGGCGCGGTACAGCACGTAGGCACGCGCCACGTCGTGCTCGCCCGAGCGCATCAGCGACAGTTCGACCTGGTCCTGCACGTCTTCGATGTGGAAAGTGCCGCCCGATGGCTGGCGCCGGATCAGGGCCGACACGACGTTCTCGGTCAGCTGCTCGACCAGTTCGCGCACCCGCGCCGAGCCGGCGCTCTGGCCGCCGTTCACGGCCAGGAAGGCCTTGGTGACGGCGATCGAGATCTTCGATGGTTCAAAAGCGACGACGGCGCCGTTGCGGCGGATGATGCGGTAGTCGCCGCGCGCGGCGACAGCGGAGGCACTGGTGGCCGCGGCCGGAGCGGCTGCTCCAGGAGTGACGTGCAATTGGTTAATCGAAGAATCTTGGGATGTTTGCATGGAAGCTCCTGAAGCGGCGGGCTTTGGTCTGCCGCCGGTTGTTATCAAGTGGACGGCGTCAATCCACCGTCCCCAACAAATATAAAAACAAAAAAACTACCCCGCCGGCCTGGAATCCGAGGCCGGCGCCGTGACGCGCGATGGTGGGTTGAGTGCGTTAAAACCTGGCTTGCGATGCTGCGTTAAGGGGCCGACCAATCGGTGGCAGAGCGCTATAAACCACTATATCTAGTCGATTGCTCAATTCTGGGACTAATTGTAGTGCCTCACCGGGGTAGTGGCAATAGAATTACTGGCAATTTTTTCCGGTGTTTCCCTTGACTTTTTTAAGGCGCGCTAACGGCGGGACTGCCCGGTTAGCGAGTACTAACGGGTGCCGTTTTTTGAAGCAGCCGCAAGCTCGCACGCTTGCCGTTTCCGGGTCGCGGGGCAGTATTATAAACCGTGGGGGGAGTGGGCGTCGGAACCGGCACCCGGTTTCGGCTCCCGGTTCCGGCGCCCGGTTCCGGCTCCCGGTTCCGGCGCCCGCGAGCGGGGGCAAGAGAACAGCGAGCGAGTCGGCCCTGAACTTTCTCAGCCCTCGGGCTCCTGGATATCGAGCTTTTGCATCTGATAGCGCAGCTGCCGGAAACTGATCCCGAGCAGCAGGGCCGCCTGGGTGCGGTTGAACTGGGTCTGGGTCAGCGCGCGCAAGATGATCTCGCGCTCGACCTGTTCGAGGTAGTCGGGCAGGCTGCTCGGCAGCTCGGCCGGGGCGCCGGCACTGAACTGGGCCACCGGCGCGGCCACTGCCGCCGGCGACGCCGCCTGCGCCACGGGCGCCGCCACCGCCTCGGCGGGTGGCGCCTTCTCGGCCACCCGTGCGCCCTTGAGCGACAGGTCGCCGACCTCGATCACGCCGTCGTTGGCGAACGCCAGCGCCCGTTCCAGCACATTTTCCAGCTCGCGCACATTGCCCGGAAACGAATACGTGCGCAGCGTTTCCAGCACCTGCGGCCCGAGCGCAACCGGCTGGCCCGGCCCGGCCAGGCGCGCCAGCATGCCGCCCACCAGCACGCCGAGATCGTCGAGCCGCTCGCGCAGCGGCGGCACGCTCAGTTCGATCACATTCAGGCGGTAAAACAGATCCTGCCGGAACTTGCCGTTCTCGACGCACTGCGCCAGGTTCTGGTGCGTGGCGCTGATGATGCGCACGTCGACCGGTTCCTCGCTGGTGGCCCCGATCTTGCGCACGCGCCGCTCCTGGATCGCGCGCAGCAGCTTGACCTGCATCGCCAGCGGCAGGTCGGCCACTTCGTCGAGCATCAGGGTGCCGCCGTTGGCCGCATGGAAAAATCCGTCGCGCTCGTCGGCCGCGCCCGTAAACGCGCCCTTGCGGTAGCCGAAAAACTCCGCCTCCATCAACGCTTCGGGAATCGCGCCGCAGTTCACCGCGATGAAAGGCTTGCCCGCGCGCGAGCTGCGCGCGTGGATCTCGCGCGCCACCAGTTCCTTGCCGCTGCCCGACTCGCCCGTGATCGCGATCGGCGCCATCGAGCGCGCCAGGCGCTCGATCTGGCCGCGCAGCGATTGCATCACGGCCGATTCGCCGATCAGGCGCGAGGCCGTGCCGCCCGCCCCTGGGCTGCCCGCCTGCGCGGCCGGCGCCGGCAGGCGCAGGGCCGACTGCACCATCACGCGCAAATCGTCCAGCACCACCGGCTTGGTCACGTAGTCGAAAGCGCCCGCCTTCAGGGCCACCACCGCGTTTTCGGCGCTGCCGTAGGCGGTCACGACCGCGATCGGGGTCGACTTGTTGGAGGCGTTCACTTCCTGCACCAGCTCCAGGCCCAGGCCGTCGGGCAGGCGCATGTCGGTCAGGATCAGGCCGTAATCGTTCTGCGCCAGGAAAGCGCGCGCCTCGCGCAGCGTTTCGGCGCTGTCCACATCGAGCCCCATCCGAACCAGCGTGATTTCCAGCAGTTCGCGTAAATCGGCCTCGTCATCGACGACCAGTACGCGGGGTGATGTCATGTTGTTGCCTTTCTGTTAGCAATAGCGCCGCGCGCCCCCAGCGGCTGGGCGAACGAAATCACAAAGCGGCCGCTGGCCGCGCGCACGCCGAAGCCGCTGGCATCGAAGCGATATTCGTAATCGAGCATCGCGGCGTTGTTCAGGCACAGCTCGCGCGCCAGGTACAGCCCCAGCCCGGTTCCCTTGCTCGAGGTCGTATAAAACGGCTCGAACAGGTGCGAGCGCACGTCCGGCGTGATGCCGGGACCGTCGTCCTGCACATGCAGCTCCATGCCGCCGGCCGCATCGGTGACGACGTACACCCGGATACTGCCCACCCCGCCGCTGGCGTAGCGCAGCGCGTTGGTCAGCAGGTTGATCACCACTTCGCGCAGGTGCAGCGCGTCGAAACGCACCGGCACGGCTCCAGTGTTGCCTAACCACACTATATCATTGGCAACCCCTTGGGTTTCATCAAATTCGGCCTTCAGCTCATTCAAAAAGGGGCCGAGCAACAACGGCTCGCCATTGGGCTGGACCTTGCGCGACAGTTGGAGTATGTCTTCCACCATGCGGTTCACGCGCGCCACGTTGTCGCCGACGATCTTGAGCAGGCGCGCCTGGCCCGGCTCGTGCAGGTCTTCGGCCAGCAGCGCCGTGGCGTGCCCGATGGCCGAGAGCGGATTGCGCACCTCGTGGGCGATGCTGGCGGTGAGCCGTCCCATCGAGGCCAGTTTCAATTCCTGGGCCTGGTTTTCGATGGCGGTGACGTCCTGCACGAAGATCACGCAGCGCTCGGACGCCAGGTCGGCCGTGTCCACCCGCGCGAAGCGCAGCTTGAGGTGGGCCGCCAGGTCGCGCCGTCCGCTCCAGGCGGCCGTGCCGCCGTCGCCGCCGCCGCTGTCGCGATACGGCTTGACGGTCACGAAGGCGGGGCGCGGCGCGCCCGTGACCGGCCCCACCTGGCGCTGCCACTCGGAAAACGCAAACGCCACCGGTTCCAGCGCCGGCACCTCGGACAGGGCAAAACCGCTGTCGCCGTTGGCCAGCCCCAGCATCTGCTGGGCGGCCGGGTTGCCGGCAAAGATGTGGCCGTCGCGGTCGACCACGAGGATGCCGTCGTCGACGTCGGCGATGATGATCTGGTTGATCGCCTGCTGGATCTGGAGGTCGGCGCCGTGGCGCGCGGCCAGTTCTTCCTGCCGGATCAGTTTGGCGGCGAGGCGGCTGACCACCATCACGATGGCAAAGAAGGCGCCCCCGTACAGGCCGGCCTGGGTGATCGGCATGCCGGGCATGCCCAGAAACGCCTGGTACAGCGAGTCGAGCAGCAGGAACAGGGTGACCAGCGCGGCCGACAGCAGCGACAGCAGGCGCGGCGCCAGGATCGCGGCCCCGGCCAGCGGGAACAGGTACAGGATCACCAGGCTGCCGCGGCCCTCCTGGCCGACCATGTACAGCACCGAGATGAGGGCGATGTCGACCGCGATCTGCACCACCACCTGCGCCAGGAAGTGGCTTTGCACGTACACGCAGGCCAGCGCAAAGACGCCGGCCAGGACCAGGTAGGCGATGCAGGTCTCGGTATACAGAACGTGGCCGCCCGCCAGCACGCCGCTGCGGTCGACCATCAGGTAGGCCAGCAGCACCAGCGAGATGACGATGCGGGTGGCGCTGAGCGCCTGCAGCGAACGCCAGAATGTCTCGCGCGACTCGGCCGACAAGCCGCTCCAGAATGACATCGGTCAGGCCGGCGGCAGATTGACGTGCTCGGGGCTGCAGTAGGCGCGCCCGTTGGCCGTGACCGCTTCCGACTCCGGGAAGTACACATGGCAGTGCGCGCACTCGACGGTGGCGCCCAGTTCGCGCATCGGCTGCGCCTGCGGACCGGCGCCGGGCTGGCCCGCGCCACCATCGCCAGGCGGCGCCATGCCGCGCAGCTTGCCGCGGATCTTGCTGCGGATGGCCGCGATCACCAGCACCAGCAGCGCGATCCAGAACAGGATGCGCGTCATGCCAGGCCCCGGTGCAAAATTACTTCAAGAACGAAACGGCTGCCGACATAGGCCAGCACCAGGGTGGCGAAACCGGCCAGGGTAAAGCGCAGCGCGGTCTTGCCGCGCCAGCCGCGCCAGCGCCGCCCGGCCAGCAGCGCGGCGAACAAGACCCACGACAGCAGCGCGAACACGCTCTTGTGATCCCACTTGAGCACGGTGCCGAATAGCTGCTCGGAGAACACGATCCCCGACAGCACGGTCAGGCTGAGCAGCACGAAGCCGATCCAGATCAGGCGAAACAGCAGTTTTTCCATGGTCAGCAGCGCCGGCAGCTGGTCGAGTGCGGTGGCCAGCCAGCCTGCCTGCGGGTTGCGTGCGTGCAGCCGCGTTTCCTGCAGCGCCATCAGGACCGCGTGGAAGGCGGCGATGGTCAGCGTGCTGTAGGCCAGGATGGCGACTGCGATATGCCAGCCGAAGGCCGGCGCGCGCCCTTCGAGCTGCAGGACGCTGCCCGGGAACATGGCCGGCAGCATGGCGGCGGCGGCCGCGCACGGCATCACCAGGCGGCGCAGGCCGTCGAGCGCGAAATTGCGGTTTTCGACCCAGTAGGCCGCAACCGAGATCCACAGCGCGGCCGACATCATCAGCGCGAAGCCGATGCGCACGCTGCCGGGCGCCATCATGTCGAGCCACAGGGCGGCGCCGTGCAGCAGCCAGGCCAGGGCCGTGACGGCCGAAATGAGCGAACCCCGGGGCGAGGGAAGAAGGGCGCACACCGCGTACAACAGCGCCGCTGCCGTAAGTAAGTAAGTCTGTAAGTAAGTCTGCATGCTGCAAGTTTACACTATCGCGGCGCGCTGGCGGGGACGGCGTTGCCCCGCCCATGGCCGAACCTGCCCGGACCTGCCCGGACCTGCCCGCGCGCCGTCCTAGTCGATGGCCGCCATGCGCAGTTCGTCGTTGTGGTGGCGCTGCTGCTCTTCCATCACCAGCTGGCCCAGCTCGCGCTTGAGCGCGTTGAACTCGGGCGCGGCCGGGTCGCGCAGGCGCGGCAGTTCGACCATCACGTCGCGCTTGACCGTGCCCGGCCGGTAGGTCATCACCACGATGCGGTCGGCCAGGTAAATCGCTTCCTCGATGCTGTGGGTGACGAAAATGATGGTCTTGCCGGTTGCGGCCCAGATGCGCAGCAATTCGTCCTGCAGGTTGCGCCGGGTCAGGGCGTCGAGCGCGCCGAACGGCTCGTCCATCAGCATGATGGGCGAGTCCAGCGCCAGCACCCGGGCGATCGCCACGCGCTGGCGCATCCCGCCCGACAGGTCCTTGGGGTAGCGCTGGCGAAAGTCCGACAGCGACAGCATCTCCAGCAGCGCGCCGACGGTGGCGCCGATGGCCGCCTTGCCGATGCCCTTGATTTCCAGGCCGAAGGCGATGTTCTGCTCGACCGTCATCCAGGGGAACAGCGCGTATTCCTGGAACACCATGCCGCGGTCCGGCCCCGGCCCGCTCACCTCGCGATCGCCGGTGCGGATGCTGCCGCGCGTGGGCAGCGCAAAGCCGGCCACGGCGTTGAGCAGGGTCGACTTGCCGCAGCCCGACGGCCCCAGCAGGCAGGTGAACTGCCCGGCCGGGATCTCCAGGTTGATGTCGCGCAGCGCCACCACGTCGCCCCCGGCGCTGCCGAAGACCTTGTCGACGCCTTCGATACGGATCGGTAATGCACTCATCTCAGTTCTCCAGGCCGCGGTGCCAGCGCAGCAGATAGTTGTTCAGGCGGTTCATGCCGACGTCGATCGCCAGCCCCAGCATGCCGATGCTGATCATGCCGGCCATGATCTTGTCGGACCAAAAATACTCGCGCGCTTCCAGGATGCGAAAACCGAGGCCATTGTTCACCGCGATCATTTCCGAGACGATCACGACGATGAAGGCGGTACCGATCCCGATCCGCACGCCCGACAGGATATAGGGCACGGCGGCCGGCAGGATCACGCGCAGGAACAGGGTGCGCTGGCTGGCGCCGAGGTTGCGCGCGGCGCGCAGGTAGATGCCGTCGACCTGGCGCACCCCGGCGATGGTATTGATCAGCACCGGGAAAAACGCCCCGAGCGCGATCAGGAACACGGCCGGCGGATTGCCCAGCCCGAACCACAGGATCGCCAGCGGAATGTAGGCGATCGGCGGAATCGGGCGCAGCAGCTGCACCAGGGGATTGAGCCAGGCATAGACGCGCGCGTTGGCGCCCATCGACAGCCCGAGCGGCAGCGCCAGGGCGGCGCCGATGGCAAAGCCGAGCCCCACCCGGACCATGCTGGTGAGCGAGTCGACCATCAGTTCGCCCGAAAACGCCCACGCCAGCCAGCTGCCGTGGGCATGCGGCTGCAGCGGCAGCAGGTACTCGAACCACTTGCGCAGCACCGCCAGCGGCGACGGCAAGACCTGCGGATTGACCAGCCCCTGCACCGCCGCCAGCTGCCACAAGGCGATCACCACGGCCGGCACCACCAGGCCGATTCCCATTTCACGTAACTGTCTGCTGTTCATGCCATCTCCGGAAAACGTCGTTGCATCACTGTCGGATAATCGGATAGTCGGATAGTCGACTGGTCGAACCGGCGCGCGCCTACTTCACGCCCGCGCTTTTCTTGGCCGCGTCGAGCATGTCGGTGCGTACCCAGTCCCTGGCCAGCGGCGGGCGCGCCATGCGGCCCACGCCGGTCTTGACCATGGTGTCGGTGGTGATCTGGATGTGCGCGGCCGTCACATCGAGCGAATACGGCGAATTGCCGATCGCGTCATCGAAGTCGTCCTTGGTGATCTGGCCCTTGAAGATCACTTCGCGCACGTATTTCTCGGCCACCGCCGGCTGGCTCATGAAGGTGCGCGTGGCCTGCACGAAGCAGCGCATGAATTTCGCGGCCAGCGCCGGCTTGCCGTTGTAAAACGCTTCGGTCATCACCATGGTGCGCACCGGCTCGCCGATCGGGGTATCGTAGGGTTTCATCACTTCCATCCCGAAGCCCTTGTTGATCGCTTGCGAGGACTGCGGCTCGGACTGCATCATGGCGTCAATGTTCTTGCCCATCAGCGCCTGGTTCAGGTCGGCGAACGGCAGGTAGATCACGTGCACGTCCTTGCCCGGTGCGCTGTCGGCGCTCATGCCATGCTTTTGCAGCTCGGCCATGAGCAGCACTTCCTGGATGCCGCCGCGCGTGACGCCCACTTTCCTGCCCTTCAGGTCGCGCATGCCCTTCACGCCCAGCTCGGGCCGCGCCACCAGGCGCGCCCCGCCCTTGGCGAAACCGGCCACCACGAAGATCGGCGCCCCGCTGGCGCGGCCCGAAATGGCCGCCTCGGAGGCTGTCGTACCGACGTCCAGCTCGCCCGCGATGATCGCTTGCATCACGTCCAGGCCCTTGGCGAAGATTTTCTCCTCGACCTTGATGCCGCAGGTTGGCGCGATTTCCTTGATGTACGAAACGGCACCGAAATGCGCGAACTTGAGGTTGCCGAGGCGAACTACCTCCTGGGCATGGCTGCTGGCGGCGGCGCACAGCGCCGCCAGTACCATGGTCTTGCAAATGAGCTTGCCTGTCATGCCAATCTCCGGTCAATGGTGCAAAGTCGATGAGTGCCGCGCTTATCGATGAAATCGAACGAGCCGGCGTATTTGCCGCGCTCGCCTTTACTTACCTTAGAGAAAGATATCTCGGCAATAAAGCAATGTCCAACGACTAGCGCAAGCTTTGCGCGGAGAAGATCGACGCATTCGTGTGAAAGAGACAGATAAACCCATTGCGCATAAATATCGTTGGCACGCCGATACACATCCTTACATATCCACAAACATTAACCGAATACAATCACTTTCTACTTCCACGAGGACTCACGATGACCGCACGCATTTTCAGATTACGCCGGATGACGCTCCAGATGGGCGCTGCGGCATTGCTGGCCGCCTGCGGCGGCGGCGGCGACAACCCGACGCCAACGCCGACGCCAACCCCGACGCCAACCCCGACCCCGACGCCAACGCCGACCCCGACCCCGACGCCACCCCCGACGCCGACCTACCCCGGCCCGGTGCTGCCGGCCGGGCTGACCATCATCGCCGGCGACACCGGCAGCGCGGTGCGCGCCGACGGCGTCAGGCAGGATGCGCGCTTCGGCGGCATCATCGACGCCGAGCTCGACAGCAAAGGCACGCTCTACGTCAGCGAGGCAAAGCGCGACAGCAGGGGCAGTTTCTATTTTTCAGGCTATGCGATCCGCAGCGTGGGGCCCGATGGCGTGGTGCGCACCTTGTACGAGGACCCGTTCGACGAGCAGCGTGGCACCGCGCCCGATCGCACCGGCCCCAGCCTGTCGATCGACGCCCGCGACCAGGTGTTTTTCACGGCCGGCGGCAGCACCTTCCTGCTGGGTAAAAACGGCACGGCGACGCCCCAGAGCGCCGGCACGGGCGGCGCGCGCATCGTCACCAGCGCCGCCGGCATCAGCTACCGCATCACCACCAATGCCATCGCGCGCATCGAGGCCGACGGCAGCGCCACCGCGCTGGCCGGGGTGGACGGCATCCCCCCGTACGGCGCCGTTCCCGTCGACGGCCCGGGCAGCAGCGCCCGTTTCATCTTCATGCGCCCTGACACCGTCGTGCTCGACCCGGCCGGCAACCTGTACCTGGCCGACAGCACGATGATCCGCAAGGTCACGCCGCAAGGCGTGGTCAGCACCCTGGCCGGCACCACGGACGGCGCGAGCTCGCGCGACGGCGCCGGCAGCGCCGCCCGCTTCGTCCGTCCCGACAGCATGGCTTACCAGGACGGCCAGTTGCTCGTGATTGACAACGACGTGCTGCGCCGCGTGAGCCTGGACGGCGTCGCCACCACCAGCGCCACTACCTTGCCGAAGGCGCTCGCGCTGCGCGCCGAGGGGCAAGGGACGGTGTACGTGATCTTTCCCGAACACATCGCGACCCTGGGCGCGGACGGCAAGGCCACCCTGCTTGCCGGCCGGCCCAATCTGTCGGAAACATCGGTCGATGGCATCGGCGCGGCAGCCCGCCTGCGCCAGCCGCAATACCTGACCGTCGATCCGTCCGGCAACCTGTACGCGATCGAGCAGCAAACGCTCAACTACGGCAGCTTCGGCCAGTCGTTCAACAGCGGCGTCAACTTGCGCAAGATTACGCCGGACGGCACCGTCAGCAGCCACTTCCTCGCCGCCGGCCTGCCCAGCGGCATTGCGTCGGACCGTGCCGGCAATCTGTATGTCTCGACCCTGATCATCAGCGCGCCCAAAACCGGCGCGCAGAGCGGACGCGCCATCCACAAGCTCGCTACGAATGGCGAGTGGACCGTGTTCGCCGGTGTCAATGCCGCCAACCAGGATCCCCAGACCGACGGCACCGGCGGCGCAGCCCGTTTCAGCGCGCCGCGCATCCTCGGCTTCGACAAGCTGGGCGACCTGTACGTGGAAGACGCCGGCCCGGTGATCCGCCGCATCACGCCGGGGGCCGTGGTCACCACGGTCGCCAGCGCGCCGCCTGAAGTAGGCCAGGTGCTCGATGACGCCGGCAACCGCTACCTCGCCGACACCGCCCACAGCACGATCCTGAAAATCAGCGCGGGAGGAGTGTCGAGCGTCGTGGCCGGCAATCCGGACCACGCGGCGACCATTCCCGGCCCCCTGCCCGGCAGCGTGGAACACCCCAAAGGGCTGGTCCGGGTCGGCATCAACAGCTACGCGTTTATTTCCGGCAACGCGATCGTCAGGCTGGCGCTGCCGTAAAACGACACGCGCGCAGCCTTCGAGAGACCGGCCCGGCGCCGGTCTTTTTTGCTTGTAACATAGGGTAAAATGACGCCACAACCGGCGCGTGCCGGCATCGCCCTATATATTAGTCAGGTCTGCCATGCTAGATAACTTAACCCAACGCCTTGCCAAGGTCGTCAAGACCATGCGCGGTGAGGCGCGTCTGACCGAATCGAATACCGCCGAGATGCTGCGCGAAGTGCGCCTGGCCCTGCTCGAAGCCGACGTGGCCCTGCCCGCCGTGCGCGAGTTCATCAGCAAAGTCAAGGAAAAGGCCCTCGGCGAAGAAGTCATGGCCTCGCTCAGTCCGGGTCAGGCCCTGGTCGGCGTGGTCCAGCGCGAGCTGGGCGCGCTGATGGGCGCCGATCTCGGTCCCGAAGCGTCGCAGCTGAGCTTTGCGCAGCAGCCGCCGGCGATCATCCTGATGGCCGGTTTGCAGGGCGTGGGTAAAACCACCACCGTCGGCAAACTGGCCAAGTACCTCAAGGAAGAGAAAAAGAAGAAGGTCCTGACCGTCTCGGCCGACGTCTACCGTCCGGCCGCGATCGCCCAGCTCGAATCGGTGACCAAGCAGGTCGGCGCCGACTTCTTCCCCTCGGCCGCCACCGACAAGCCGGTCGACATCGCCCTGGCCGCGCTCGACTGGGCCAGGAAGCACTACCACGATGTCTTGATCATCGACACGGCCGGGCGCCTCGGTATCGACGAAGCGATGATGCAAGAGATCTCCGCCGTGCACGCGGCCGTCAACCCGATCGAAACCCTGTTCGTGGTCGACGCCATGCTGGGCCAGGATGCGATCAACACCGCCAAGGCCTTCAACGACGCGCTGCCGCTGACCGGCATCGTGCTCACCAAGCTCGATGGCGACTCGCGCGGCGGCGCGGCGCTGTCGGTGCGCCACATCACCGGCAAACCGATCAAGTTTGCCGGCGTGTCCGAAAAACTCGACGGCCTGGAAGCCTTCGACGCCCAGCGCATGGCCAACCGCATTTTGGGCATGGGCGACATCCTGGCGCTGGTCGAAGAAGCGCGCAAGGGCGTCGACAGCAAGGCCGCGGCCGACCTGGCCAACAAGATCAAGGTGGGCGGACGCTTCGACATGAACGACTTCAAGTCGCAGCTGGGCCAGATGAAGAAGATGGGCGGCATGTCGAGCCTGATCGACAAGCTGCCGGCGCAGTTCCAGCAGGCCGCCGGCGGCGCCAACATGGACCAGGCCGACAAGCAGGTGCGGCGCATGGTCGGCATTATCGATTCGATGACGCCGGCCGAACGCGCCAAGCCGGAGCTGATCAAGGCCACGCGCAAGCGCCGCATCGCCGCCGGCGCCGGCGTGCAGGTGCAGGAAGTGAACCGCATGCTGGCCCAGTACGACCAGATGCAAGCGATGATGAAGAAATTCAAAGGCGGCGGCATGATGAAAATGATGCGTTCGATGAAAGGCATGATGCCGGGCGGGATGCGCTAGAAGCTGGCCGTTTCGCTAGCGTTTTCTGCGACCACCGTCTCGCCTCCGAAACTTCAAAATCGGCCTTCTCGGGCCTAGTTCGGCGTTTTCCCTATGAAAACGCCGAAAAATTCTTGAAAAACACTTGCGTCATCGGTAAATCCCCACCAATATAAGCCGTGCGATGAATTGCGCAATTTCCCATGTGTTCGTTAAGGAGGCTCGAAGATGGCAACAGCCAAAAAAACCCCAGCAGCAGCGCCAGCAAAAAAGGCCGCCGCAGCTAAGCCAGCCGCAGCGGCAAAGCCGGCAGCAGCGAAGAAAGCCGCTCCAGCAAAAGCTGCGGCAGCACCAAAAGCAGCAGCCGCAAAAAAACCTGCAGCAGCCCCGCGCAAGCCGAACGCCGCCTTCATGAAGGCGATGACTCCGTCCGCCGTCCTGGCAGCCGTGGTTGGCGCAACGCCGCTGCCACGCACCGAAGTGACCAAGAAAGTCTGGGACTACATCAAGAAGCTCGATCTGCAAGACGCGGCCAACCGCCGCATGATCAATGCTGACGACAAGCTCAAAGCAGTCTTCGGCGGCAAAGCGCAGGTATCGATGTTCGAAATGACCAAACTCATTTCCGACCATCTGAAATAAAAACAGTTCGCCTGTCCAAGCCGGATTACAAAAAGCCCCGTTCTCGCGAACGGGGCTTTTTGTTTGGCCGGCGCGTTTGCGCGCTAAATTAAAATTAAAAGCCGAAGGCCGCTTTCATCAGGTGAAATACCTTGGTGTTTTCCATCGTCCCCTTGAACGCGCCGGCACCGGCGCCGGTGGCGAACAGCTTCACGTCGCCGCCGCCGTGGGTCTCGCCGGCCAGGCGCACGCCGGTCTCCTGGTGGTAGCCGTCGGCCTGCGCCTGCTCGCTGCCGACATCTTGCCGCTGATGCGGGCGGTTCGGGCCATTGCCGAATACGAGCGCCGTGTAAGTCTTGCCATCGGCGTCGCGCGCCGGCATGCCATCGTCCACATTGCGCACGATATCGAGGATCGGGCTGCCGCGTTTGGCGTAGCCGTTCATCACGATCGTATGGTCATGGTCCGCCGTGACCACCAGCAGCGTATTGCGCAAGCCCGGATCGAGCGCCTCCATCTTCTCGAGCGCCGTCTTGATGGCGTCGTCGAAGTCGACCGTTTCGGCCAGCGCGTTCTTCACGTTGGTGTCGTGCAGCGCATGATCGATCTTGCCGCCTTCGACCATCAGGAAAAAGCCCTTCGGGTTGGGCGCCAGCAGGTCGATCGCCTTGGACGTCATCTGCGCCAGCGGCGGCTGGCCGGCGCGGCGCGCCAGCGCATAATCGAGGTGGCTCACATCGCTGTAAATACCCACGAATTTTTTACCCGGCGGCGCGGCCTGCATCTGGCGCGCATCGGCGGCCACCGTGTAGCCGTGCGCCGCCAGTTCGGCCATCAGGTCGCGCCCGTCGGCGCGGCCCTTCGGATTACGCGCCGCGTCGAAGGGCGTGAAGTGATTGCGCCCGCCGCCCATCAGCACATCGACGCCGTCCTTCAACGCCGGATTGTAGCCGGCGCCGCCCGGCACCACCTGCGCGGCGATCTGGTACGCCATGTCGCGCTCGCACACGTGCGAGAAGGTCGACGCGGGCGTGGCGTGGGTCAGCTCCGTGGTCGTGATCGCGCCCACCGACTTGCCGGCCGCCTTGGCCAGTTCGAGGATGGTGGCCGCCGCGCGCCCGTTCCCGGCGGGGCAGGCATCGATGCCGGCGTTGCCGTTGGCGTCCTTGCCGGGGCTGAACGGCTTGGCGTCGGCCATCGAAATCACATCGTTATTGATCTTGATGCCGGTCATGTAGGAACCCATCGACGGCGCGCTGTCGGTGGTCTGGGCATCGTTCGAATAGGTCTTGATGCGCGCCGAATGCGGCATGCGCTCGAAGTGGAGCAAGCCCTCCTCCTTGTAGCGATAGATGCGGGCGGCGGTGATGGTGGTCGGGCCCATGCCGTCGCCGAGGAAGAAGATGATGTTCTTTGCAGCCGGTGGCGCCGCGGCGAACGCGAAAGACGGCGCCAGCGCGCAGGACGCGGCCAGCAGGAGCGAAGGGAAACGGAAAGGCGTCATGGTGACTCTCATTATGGTGACGTTACAACGGGGGCGCCGCTTACCAGCCGGCGGCCGCCTTGATCAGTTCAAACACGCGGGTGTTATCGATGGTGCCGCCGAAGCGCGTGGCGCCGGCGCCGATCGCGCCCAGGTACACATCGGTGCCGCTGTGGGTTTCGTAACCGGGCTCGGTGCGCACCACCGCCTCCTGGCGGTAATCGTCGGCGCTGACCTGGGCGCTGGTCAGGTGCGGCACGGCGCCGCGGCTGCCCTGCACGCGCTTCTCTCCGGCCCCGAAACCAATGATGGTAAATGGCGCGCCATCGGCATCGAGCTTGATCTCGTTGTTGTCGACCCGGCGCATCAGTCCCAGCACGCCTGGTTCGGTGGGCGTGGTCTTGCCGGTGCGGCGCGCGTAGCCGTTCAGCAGCAGCGAATGATCATGGTCGGCGGTGGCCACGATCAGCGTGTTCTTCAGGTCCGGATCGATGGTGCGCATCTGCGCGATGGCCGCCTTGAGGGTATTGTCGAACACGACCGTCTCCTGAAGGGCGCGGCGCGCGTTCGAGTTATGCAGCGCCAGGTCGATCATGCCGCCCTCGACGACCAGGAAGAAGCCTTTCGGATTATTGGCCAGGATGCCGATCGCCTTGCCGGCCATCTCGGGCAGGGATGGCTCCTTGGCCGCATCGCGCATCGAATCGAAAGCCAGGTCGTGCGGGGCGAACAGGCCGACCAGCGGCTGCGTGGAAGTCGTATCGACGGCCTTCAACTGGGCGCTGTCGGCGACCGTGCGCACGCCCTGCGCGGCCAGTTCGGCCAGCAGGTCGCGCCCGTCGCCGCGCTTGCCGCCCTTGGCGGTGCTGGTGAAATGGGCGTTGCCGCCGCCGAGCAGCACATCGATGCCGCGCGCGCCGAGGGCCGTGTTGTAGCCGGCGCCGCCGGGGACGAGGGCGGCGGCGATATCGTTTTCCATGGCGCGATGGCACACGTGCGCGAACACTGCGCCGGGGGTGGCGTCGGTGACGCGGGTGGTGGTGACCACGCCGACCGACATGCCGCGCTGCTTGGCCAGTTCGGCCAGGGTGGCGACCGGGCGGCCGGCGCCGCAGCGGCCTGCCAGCTTGTTGCCGGCGGCGTCCAAGGCGGGCGCGGTGGCCGCCGTATCGGTACTCATCGACAGCACATTGTTATTGACCTTCACGCCGGTCATGTAGGCCGACATGGACGCGGCGCTGTCGGTGACCTGGGCGTCGTTGGAAAAGGTCTTGATGAACGCCGATTCGGGCAGGGTGTCGAGGGTCAGCTCGCCGTCTTCGCCGACGGCGTAGATGCGGGCGGCGGTCAGGGTATTGATGCCCATGCCATCGCCGAGGAAGAAGAGGATGTTTTTGGCTGGCGCGTGAGTGTGGGTGTGGGCCTGGGACGGCGGCTGGACGCTGGCGCATCCCGACAAGACCGCCAGCGCGGACGCTGCGGCAAGAAGAGTCAATCGCATGTGCACTTTCGTGAGCTCTGAGAAAAAAGCAGTCTACACCGCCGGCCGCCGCCGTGGTGCCGTACTTCGGCAGTGACTCACCTGCACAATTCGATAGGTACCTGATCGGATAGCCCCCGAACCGGGGTCGGAGCTTTTACTAGCAACATTCGCACCGGGGTCTGACCTCTGATTCGAAACATTCGGCTAAAGCGCCTACAACCGGCCTCCGAGCTTCCTACAACTGGGTTCAGGGCTTTAATTCGAAAGATTTCCTGCAAGCTGCTGTTTGAAGCACACCATCATGGCCATAAACGTCAAAACCGTCACTCTCCCAAGGACAATGACGGTTTTCGTTTCAATGCAGCACTGACTGGCATCCTTGCGATGCGCTGGTCTTGCAATCAATTTCAAGTTAAAGCTCTGAGCCGGTTCATCCTGAAAGGAAATGTTTCGAATCAGAGGTCAGACCCCGGTGGTAGGGGTCGTCCCCGTTTTTAGGTAGGAAATTTCCACTTTTCCCAGGCGGCGAGCACCGCGTTGGGATAGGCGGGCTTGCCGCGGCTGCCGTTGTAGCGGCCCAGCGCCAGGTACAGGTTGCCATTCTCGATGTCGAGGTACATGCGCAGGATCGAGCAGCCGTAGCGCAGGTTGGTCTGCATGTGGAACAGCTTGCTGCGGTCGCTGTCGCCGATCGCGCTGGTCCAGAACGGCATCACCTGCATGTAGCCGCGCGCACCCACCATCGAGACCGCGTATTTGCGGTACGCCGATTCGACCTGGATCAGCCCCAGCACCAGCCCCGTATCGAGCCCGGCGCGGTTCGATTCGTACCACACCGATTGCAGGAACTCGAGCCGCACCTGGTCGTCCGGCAGCTTGCGCTTGAGCCGGTCCGACATGGCCGTCAGCCATTGCTGGTAGCGCACCCGCCCGGCCTCGTCGCGAAACACGGGCTGCGGCGGACGCGTGTCCTTGATCGCGTTCGACAAGGCCACCCGCACCGAGTCGGCCATCGCCTCCTCTTTCTGGTTGCCGGCCCACGCGGCCCAGGACCAGAGCAGGCCGGCCACCAGCACCGCCTGCGTCAGCCCATTGACCATGAACGACGTGCTCACTGGCTTAATTTGCCTTTGATGAACTCGGCCATGCCGGCCACCGGCACGGCGGTCGCCTCGGTATCGCGCCGTCCCTGGTATTCCAGGTTGCCTTCCTTCAGGCCACGCTCGCCGATGACCACGCGATGCGGCACGCCGATCAGTTCCCAGTCGGCGAACATGGCGCCCGGACGCAGGCCGCGGTCGTCGACGATGACGTCCACGCCCGCCGCCTGCAGCGCCGCGTACAGGCTCTCGACTTCGGTCTTGACGATCTCGCTGCGGTCCATCCCCATCGGGCACAGGACCACTTCGAACGGCGCGATCGCGGCCGGCCAGATGATGCCCTTGTCGTCGAAGTTCTGCTCGATCGCCGCGCCCAAAATACGCGTCACGCCAATGCCGTAGCAGCCCATCTGCAGCGGCGCCGGCTTGCCGTTTTCGTCCAGAAAAGTAGCTTTCATACTTTCCGAATACGAGGTCCCGAGCTGGAACACGTGACCGACTTCGATGCCGCGCTCGATCGCCAGCACGCCCTTGCCGTCCGGCGAGGCGTCGCCTTCGACCACGTTGCGCAGGTCGGCCACCAGCGCTTCCGGCAGGTCGCGCACCCAGTTGGCGCCCGTGTAGTGGAAGCCTTCTTCATTGGCGCCGCAGACGAAATCGGCCATGTTGGCAACCGTGCGGTCGGCCACGATGGTGACCGGCAGCTTGGTGCCGATGGGACCGAGGTAGCCCGGGATGCTGCCGTAGCAGGCGAGGATTTCGGCTTCGGTGGCGAAGCGGTGCCCGGCCAGGCCAGGCACCTTGCCGACCTTGATCTCGTTCAGGTCATGGTCGCCGCGCAGCAGCAGCATCCAGTTTTCGACGACCTGCTTGCCGGCCACTTCCTTTTCCACCGCCAGCGCGATGGTCTTGACGGTCTGCGAGAGCGGCAGCTTGAGCATCTCGGCCACGGCGTCGCATTTGGTCGCGCCAGGGGTGGCGGTCTTTGTCAGGGGCGCGCTGGCGGCGGCGCGTGCTGCGGCCAGCGGCAGCGCTTCGGCCGCTTCCATGTTGGCCGCGTAATCGGACGTCGGGCAGTAGACGATGGCGTCTTCGCCGGTGCTGGCGATGACGTGGAATTCATGCGAGCCGGAGCCGCCGATGGCGCCGTTATCGGCCGCCACCGCGCGAAATTTCAGACCGAAGCGGTTGAAAATGGCCGTGTAGGCGTCGTACATGATCTTGTACGAGGCCTTCATGCTCGCTTCGTCGCGGTCGAACGAGTACGCATCCTTCATGGTGAACTCGCGCCCGCGCATCAGGCCGAAACGCGGGCGGCGCTCGTCGCGGAACTTGGTCTGGATGTGATAAAAATTGAGCGGCAGCTGGCGGTACGACTTGATCTCGGAGCGCACCACGTCGGTGATGACTTCTTCCGAGGTCGGCTGGATCGCGTATTCGCGGCCGTGGCGGTCTTTCACGCGCATCAGTTCCGGGCCCATCTTTTCCCAGCGGCCGGTTTCCTGCCACAGCTCGGCTGGCTGCACGAGCGGCATCAGCAGTTCGATGCCGCCGGCCTTGTTCATTTCTTCACGGATAATCGCTTCGACCTTGCGGATCACGCGCAAGCCGGTCGGCATGTAGGTGTAGATACCGGAGCCGAGACGCTTGATCATTCCTGCGCGCATCATCAGCTGGTGGCTGACGATTTCGGCGTCGGAAGGTGCATCTTTTAAAGTTGAAATAAAAAAACGGGAGGCACGCATATCGGTGAATTCTTTTTAAAAAGAGAGGGTTATAATCAACCTAATTTTAAAGGATTAGCTGGCTGATGCGTCCAAATCTTATACAAATGGACCCGTTTGACGCGGTTCCTGCCGTTTTCGTACCCCGAAAGCCGGGCGGGGACCAGAATTTGTGGGTAAATATGTAAAGAAGGCGCGCGCTGGCAGAAAGTTTCGAGGTGCACTATGCTCGACCGTGAAGGGTTTCGGCCCAACGTCGGCATCATCCTGCTGAACGCCCATAACGAGGTGTGGTGGGGCAAGCGGGTGCGCGAGCACTCGTGGCAGTTCCCGCAAGGGGGCATTAAATACGGTGAGACACCGGAACAGGCAATGTATCGCGAACTGGAGGAAGAAATAGGGCTGCGCCAGGAGCATGTGAAGATTGTGGGACGTACCCGCGACTGGCTGCGCTATGAAGTGCCCGACCATTTTATCAAGCGCGAGATTCGCGGCCATTACCGCGGACAGAAGCAGATCTGGTTCCTGCTGCGCATGTGTGCCCGCGATAACGACGTCAACCTGCGCCTGACCGACCATCCCGAGTTCGACGCCTGGCGCTGGCACGATTACTGGGTGCCGCTCGATGTGGTCATCGAGTTCAAGCGCGATGTGTACCAGCGCGCCTTGCAGGAGTTGTCGCGTTTCCTGACCTGGCCGGCCAACGGCGGCCATACGCACGAACGGCGCCACACGGCGCGCTACCTGCGCCAGCCGCACGCGCCGCGCCAGCCGTCCCCGGAACAGCCCTGCGCCCCGGAACCGCAACTGGTGCTGGTGCCGAGCAAGGACTAGCAACACGCAGTCGATCCACGAAAACGGCGCTTCACGGCGCCGTTTTTTCATTTGCAACATTGCACTTTAAGCAATCGGTTAGAGTACAATTCGGCCCATGCCTACCTTCCGCTCCTCCTGTACCGCCCTGCTGCTGTCCGCACTCTGCGCCGCGCTGCCCGCCACCGCCTTTGCCGCGCCCTCGCCGACCTGCAAGTTCATTCAACAGCAGGAGCTGCCCATCACCTTGCGCGGCCTGGCGCTGCAGCCGGCCGTGCAAGGCACGATCAATGGCAAGCCGGCGCCCATGCTGCTCGACACCGGGGCCTTCATGACCCTGCTGACCCGCACCGGGGCCGAGAACCGCAAGCTGACGCTGCGCTCGAGCGGCGGGCGAAAAGTCTTCGGCGTGGGCGGCAGGAGTGCGCTCTACCTGGCCAGCCTGGACGACTTCACGATCGGCCCGAGCGGCGGCGGCAAGATCACGCTGGCGGTCCTCGGCGACATGGGTGCCACGCCCTGGTACGACGTGATCGTCGGCGCCGACTTCCTGATGCAGTCCGATCTCGAAGTGGCGCTGGCCGACAAGGTGGTGCGCTTTCACCGCAGCGAGAACTGCAACGACGAGAACCTGCTGTCGTACTGGGATCCGCAGGCCATCATGGTGCCGATGACCGGCACCAGCCGCAAGGCCAGTACGCCGCAGGTGGACGTGCAGGTCAACGGCGTGATCCTCTCCGCCATCCTCGACACCGGCGCCGGCGTGAGCACCATCAGCGAGAGCGCGGCGCGGCGCGCCGGCGTGACCACCGACATGCCGGGGGTCAAGCGAAACGGCTTTGTCGTCGGCGGCGGCGATGGCAAGGCGGCGCGCTGGAATGCCGTTTTCAAGACCTTCACCATCGGCGACGAGACGGTGCGCGATGCCGACATCAATATTGTCGAATCGCTGGGCCGCGAGTACGGGCAGGTCGACGTCATCCTCGGCACCGACTTTTTGCGCGCGCACCGGATCCTGTTCGCCAACAGCCAGCGCCGCGTTTATCTGAGCTACCTGGGCGGCGACGTCTTCGCCAAGCCGGGCAGCGGCAACCTGTCGCTGGTGCGCAAGGAGGCCGACGCCGGCAATGCCGACGCCCAGTACATCCTGGCGCGCGACTACTACAATGGCGCGCGCCTGCCCAAGGACCAGATCGAGGCCGCGGCCTGGCTGGACAAATCGGCCGCCGAGCACCATCCGGACGCGCTGGCGCTGATGGCGCGCCTGCTGCGCGAAGCCGGCAAGCCGCAGGAGGCGGTGCCGCGCCTGCGCGCCGCCCTGGCCGCCCGGCCCGATCTGGTGGCGCTGCACCTGGAGCTGTTCCTGTCCCAGACGATGGCCGGCGAACGGGAAGCGGCCAAACGCGACCTCGCGGCGCTGACCGACACGCGCTGGCCGGCGCCGGTGGCCAGTTTTTACCTGGGGCGCAGCGACGCCGCCGCCCTGATGGCTGCGGCGCGCGACGATGCCGCCGGTGCGCCGGTGCGTGTCTGCCAGGCTGGCGGCTACATTGCGGCCCTGCAGCTCATCACGGGCGAGCCGGCACTGGCGCGCCAGACCATGGACAGCGTCAGCGAGGCCTGCAAGGCCAGGCGCAACTAGGCAGCTGGAGAGCGCGGCTAGGGCAGCGACGGCGGCGCGGCGATGGCGGTACAATGTGGCCTACCTCATTTGCCCTCCCCGCCAATCATGTTTACGCCCTCCTCCGACGACGTGCGCCGTTTTTTCTGCGAAGCCTACCGCAAGCAGCGCAGCGGCGAGATTCTCAGCCCGATGGACGCCATCGCCGCCGACTGGATCGTCCAGCATCCCGAATACGCCGATGTGCTGTCCGACGCCGAAGCGGCGCTGGCGCGCGATTATTCGGTCGATGGCGGCCAGGCCAATCCGTTTTTGCACCTGTCCATGCATTTGTCGATCGCCGAGCAGGTCTCGATCGACCAGCCGCCGGGCATCCGCGCGGCCTGCAATGCGCTGACCCAGCGCCTGGGCGCGCACGACGCCCATCACGAAATCATGGAATGCCTGGGCCAGATGATCTGGACTTCGCAGCGCAACGGCGTGCCGCCCGACAGCGTGGCCTACGTCGAATGCGTGCGCGCGCGCGGCAACTGATCCGGCCCGCTCCCCTTTACTTGACATCGGCGGCCAGCGCCGCGCGCGCCGTCTGCCGGCCGCGCACCCACACCGTCACCACGCTGTCGTAGGCGCTCACCTCCTCCAGCGGCGAGGTTTTCATCAGCAGCAGATTGGCCGCCTTGCCCACCTCGATCGTCCCCAGCTCCCTATCGAGCCTGAAGGTGCGCGCGTTATTGATGGTGGCGGCCTTGAAGATCTGCGCCAGCGACATTCCCGCCGCGTGCAACTGCTGCATCTCCCGATACCCATTCAACCCGGGCAGGTTGCCGTAGGTGGGCGACGACGGCGTATCCGACCCGAACACGAAGTTGGCGTCGCGGCTGGCCAGATACGCCACCACCGCGCGCTGGCGCCGCAGCGGCCCTTCCATGCCCTGCATGACGGCGGCATCGATCTCGCCTTCGGTCACTTCCGGCTTGAACCACTGCCCTGCGGGCGTCGAAAACCAGGCCAGCAGCGAGGCCGGCACCACCTTGCGCAGCGCCGGGTCGTCCAGGTAACCCGGCTCCACGTAGGCGCGCAGGCCGTACAGCACCTGCATGGTCGGCTGGTAGCCGGTGCGCTGGTCGACGATCTTGTCGAGCAGCGCCTTGATCTCGCCCGGCAGGCCGGCCTGCCCGTTCAGCGCCCCCCAGTGCCACATGCCGTGCGCCAGCACGTCCGCCTTTCCCGCCACCGCGAACGACTGCGCTTCGAACGAATTGGCGTGCGTGACCAGCACCTTGCCGGCCTGCGAGGCTGCGGCGCGCACTTCGGCGAATTTGGCGGGGCTCATCACCGGCAGGTTGCGCTCGGCGCCAAAACCGCGTTCGAAGTGGGTCTTCACGCAAATGCCGCCCGCCTTGGCCACCCGCGCCACGCCCGCCGCCACGGTGTGGGCCGAGGGCGAAAACCGTTCCGGCACCTGGGTCGGCATGGCCGGATCGAACAGGTAGTTGCCGAAGCTTTCGAAGCGCTTGTCGGGCGCATAGAACGACATCGGGTAGCCGTTGGCCAGCACCAGCGCTTCGCCGCAGTGAAATACGTCCGGATGCAGCGGCTCCTTGCGCAAGCGTTCGATCACGCCGTAGTCCGACACGGCCAGGTCGATCACCGTGGTAAAGCCGTGATACAAAAATGAACGCGGCAGCTGGCGAAAGTAGGCCCGGGCCATGCTGTCGCCGGACGCGCCCTGCTCCATGCTCATGCCCGGCACGGCGTGCAGGTGCACATGCGCGTCGATCAGGCCGGGGGTGAGGTAGTAGCCTTTGCCGTCGACGACCCGGGCGCCGGCGGGAGCGGCCCTGGACGGGCCGCGCTCGACCCGGGCGATGCGCCCGCCGTCGATCAGCACACTGCCTGTTTCGATGCGGTCGAGCTTTTCGGGCGAGACCAGCTTGACGTTCGCAATCCAGGTTGTGCCGGCGCCAAAGGCCGGGCTGCACAGCATCAGGGTGGCCAGAATGGCCGGTAACAGGGTGCGTTTCATGATGACTCCGTGGCTGAAAATGAAGGGGCGATGAACCCATTTTCACGATTTAGCCCGGGGGAGTCGTCCCGGATGATGATTCGGCACCTGCTCCAGGCGCGCTGCGGCGATAGTCGGACGGTGTCAGACCGGTCTGCTTCTTGAACGCGCGGTTCAACGTGGTCTTGCTGTTAAAGCCGCATGCGAGCGCCAGGTCGAGGATGCTGATGCTGGCCTGTTCGGGCGCCAGCAAGGCTGCTTTTAACGCCTCGACCCGGTAGCGGTTCAGGTATTCCTGCAAATTGACCCCGCAGGCGTCGTTGATCAGCTGGGACAGTTCGTGCGGCGTCATGGCCAGCAGCGCGGCCAGCTGGTCCAGGGTCAGGTCGCCGTTGCGATAGACTTGATCGACTTCCATGCACCGTTTCAGTGCATCGAGAAAGCTGGCGCGGTCCGACTCCGACAGGCGTTTGTTGGCGTAGCGCGGCGCCGGCTCAGGCGCGGGCGCCGCCGGCGGCAGGTGAGCGCGGTAGCCGAGCGGCAGGCGGATCGCCAGGAACGCGGTCGCGTACACAAAACAGGCCAGGGCGATGGCGCCGAGCGCGTCCGACGACAGCGGCAGCGCCACATCGAACAACTCGATGCCGAAGGCAACCACGCTGCCAACCGCGCCGATCACCCAGATGTTGGCCAGGCGTGCCAGGCCGCCGGCCAGTGGACCGATGGCGGCGCGCCGCATCAGGCGATAGCTGGCGACGACGTAACAGACGAATATCACCGTCTTGACCAGCACCGACACGCCGATATACCAGGGCAGCACCGGGCGATGCTGCATCCAGGCCAGCTTGGCGGCGGCGCTTTGCAGGTAAAACGGCAGCATGGCGCCAGTGGCCAGCAAGAACGGCGCGCCGTGCAGCCAGTCGCGCACGGCCAGGCGCCGTTCGGTCAGCGCGCTGCGCAGGTATAAATACAGCAGCGGCCCGCTCAGCAAACCGATGGTGGCGATCGCCAGGGCGCTGTGCGGGTACCTTGTATACAGGTGATTGATGCCCAGCCAGGCGTGCCCGATCACCGCCACGCTCCCCAGCAGCAGGGCCGCCAGCAGGCGGTTGGCCCCGCGCAGCTCGGCCTGGCGCGCCGCCAGCAAGGCAAGCGCCAGGAACACGCCCTGCCCCATCGCCAGCAGCAGGAGCAAGGAGAGGGCGGCATGCATCATGCGACTCAGGCCAGCTTGTCGTCGGCGACGCGGTAGCGCGGATCCTCGGCCAGGTTCACCTCGATCATGCCCTGCGCGTTTTCCAGCAACTCGCGGCAGTCGGCGCTCAGGTGGCGCAGGTGCAGCTGCTTGCCGGCCTGGCGGTAGCGCAGCGCCAGCGCGTCGATGGCCTGGATCGCAGAATGGTCGACCACGCGCGCGCGGGCAAAGTCGAGCACCACGTCCCGCGGGTCGTCCTTGGGCGCGAACAGCTGGTTGAACTGCGCCACCGAGGCGAAAAACAGCGTGCCTTCGAGTTCGTACACGCGCGCGCCCTGCGGGTCGGCATGCACGCTGACGCGGATGCGCTTGGCGTGCTCCCACGCGAACGCCAGCGCCGAGACGATCACGCCGGCGACGACGGCAATGGCCAGGTCGAACATCAAGGTCAGGACAGCGACCAGCAGGCCGACCGCGATATCGGCGCGCGGCACCTTGCCGAACAGGCGAAAACTGCCCCAGGCGAAGGTCTTCTGGCACACCACGAACATCACCCCGATCAGGGCCGCCAGCGGAATGCGCTCGATCCATGCGGACGCGAACAAAATAAACGAGAGCAGGAACACGGCCGTGGCGATGCCCGACAGGCGACCGGTGGCGCCGTTGTTCACGTTGATCATGCTCTGGCCGATCATGGCGCAGCCGCCCATGCCGCCGAACAGGCCCGTGACCACGTTGGCCACGCCCTGCGCCATGCTTTCGCGGTTCGGCTGGCCGCGCGTGTCGGTGATGTCGTCGATCAGCGTGAGCGTGAGCAGCGACTCGATCAGCCCCACCGCGGCGAGCACCAGCGCATACGGGAAGATGATGCGCAGGCTCGCCCAGTTGAGCGGCACATCGGGCAGGTGAAAGGCCGGCAGGCCGCCCTTGATCGAGGCCAGGTCGCCCACCGTTTTGGTATCGATGCCGAGCGTGGCCACCAGCACCGATACCAGCAAGATGCCGGCCAGGGTGGAGGGAATCGCTTTCGTCACGCGCGGCAGCAGGTAGATCACGGCCATGGTCAGCGCCGCGAGACCGAGCATTGTGTACAGCGGCGCCCCAGCCATCCAGTGCTGCACGCCGTCGGCCCCTGTCACCTTGAAGTGCCCGAACTGCGCCATGAAGATCACCATCGCCAGCCCGTTCACGAACCCGAGCATCACCGGATACGGCACCATGCGGATGAATTTACCCAGCCGGGCGGCGGCGAACAGCAGCTGCAAAAGCCCCATCAGCACCACCGTGGCGAACAGGTATTCGACCCCGTGCGAGACCACCAGCGCCACCATCACCACCGCCAGCGCCCCGGTCGCGCCCGAGATCATGCCCGGGCGCCCGCCGATGGCCGAGGTAATCAGCGACACCATGAAGGCGGCGTACAGGCCGGTCAGCGGCGACACGTGCGCCACCAGCGCGAACGCGATCGCCTCCGGCACCATGGCCAGGGCCACGGTCAGGCCGCTGAGCAGGTTCGATTTGAGGTACTGGGGGGACAAGGACTGGGAGGACAAGGTCGGCAATGTGGGCAAAAAGCGCTCCGTGGGCGGTGGACAAAAACAAAACGCCCTCCCCTTCCCGGCAAGGAGAAGGTGGAAGGCGCTTCGGGTTCCAGCGAGGGGTGTTTGCGGCGCTTTAGCGCTGCAGGACCAGTGCCGATGGAAGGCTGTGCAGGTAGGCTGCGAGGTCGGCGATGTCCTTGTTCGACAGTGGCTTGGCCTGGCCGCTCATGATGGCGTTGTTACGGCCGTTCGGGCCTTCGCCGCGCTTGTAGGCGACCAGCGCGTGCGCCAGGTAGTCGGCATGCTGGCCGGCCAGCTTCGGGTAGCTCGGGTCGATCGACTTGATGTAGTCGACGCCGTGGCAGGACGCGCAATTGTATTTCTTGGCGAGGGCTTCACCGTTGGCGATATTGCCGCCGGCGGTCGCGCTCAGGGATACAGCGCCGCAGAACAGGGCGATCATCAGTTTTTTCATGGCTCTGTCCTTATTTTTTCACTTGCTGCGAGTAGTAGGCAGCGACGTCGGCGATATCCTGGTCGGTCATGCTGCTGGCCACGCCGCGCATCGAAGGGTGCTTGCGGTCGCCCTTTTTATAGGCATTCAATGCGTTTTCGATGTACTTCGCCGACTGGCCGCCAATCATCGGCACCGGGTAGACTTCGGGGAAAGTCGCTTTGTAACCGGGGATGCCGTGGCAGCCGATACATTGTTCAACTTTGGCAGCCTTGGCGTTTCCAACGATGTCCGCTGCGGCGGACACGTTCGCGACGCAGGCGAGCACGAGGAGTGCGATGAGTTTTTTCATGGTGGCGAGGGTAAGTGATAATCGGGTATCGCA
The DNA here is from genome assembly GCA_036386755.1 of Telluria sp. Lineage (GTDB taxonomy): Bacteria > Pseudomonadota > Gammaproteobacteria > Burkholderiales > Burkholderiaceae_D > Telluria_A. The sequence goes on along the minus strand of DASVVC010000078.1, from coordinate 9,532 downwards.
CGTGCAAACTTATTATGTTTTGCACTATCAACCTGAGATTTTAACCGAACTGACGTGACGCGTCCACTTTCACGGTGTTGCAGTGCCGCCCTTCCGGTTCTGGCATATACTCGAAATAATTCCACTTTTGACCACACACGCACATGCACGCATCGACTTCGCAGGCGCACCGCTTCCAGGGTTCGGACAGTTACGTCGCCACCGCCGACCTGAAACTGGCGGTCAACGCCGCCCTCACCTTGCAGCGTCCCTTGCTGATCAAGGGCGAGCCGGGCACCGGCAAAACCATGCTGGCCGAAGAAGTCGCGGCCGCCCTGAACATGCCGCTGATGCAGTGGCATATCAAGTCCACCACCAAGGCCCAGCAAGGCCTGTACGAGTACGATGCGGTGTCGCGTTTGCGCGACTCCCAGCTCGGGGACGAGCGCGTGCGCGACATCCACAACTACATCGTCAAGGGCGTGCTGTGGCAGGCCTTCACCGCGCCCGAGCCGGTGGTGCTGCTGATCGACGAGATCGACAAGGCCGACATCGAATTCCCCAACGACCTGCTGCGCGAACTTGACCGCATGGAGTTCTACGTCTACGAGACGCGCGAAATGGTCGTCGCCAAGCACCGCCCGCTGGTGATCATCACCTCGAACAATGAAAAGGAGCTGCCGGACGCGTTCTTGCGCCGCTGCTTCTTCCATTACATCAAATTCCCGGACAAGGACACGATGGAGCAGATCGTCAAGGTGCATTACCCGACCTTGAAACAGGACTTGCTGGCGCAGGCGCTGCAAAGCTTCTACGAAGTGCGCGACGTGCAGGGCCTGAAGAAAAAGCCCTCGACCTCGGAATTTCTCGACTGGCTCAAGCTGCTGCTGGCCGAGGACATTCCGGCCGAAGCGCTGCGCAGCCAGGACGCCAAGGCCATCGTGCCGCCGCTGCACGGCGCCCTGCTGAAAAACGAGCAGGACGTGCACCTGTTCGAGCGCCTGGTGGCCATGTCGCGGACCAACCGCTGATGATCCAGGTCGACGCCCTCACCCTCGAATTTAACGGCGTGCGCCTGGAACCGCTCTCGCTCGCGCATGCCGAGGGCCTGCGCGCGGCAGCCGCCGACGGCGAACTGTGGAACATCCGCGTCACCTCGGTGCCGGAGCCGCACAACGTGGAGCAGTACATCGGCAACGCGCTCGAGATGCCCGACCGGCTGGCGTTCGCCGTGATCGACATCACCAGCGGGCACGTCATGGGCTCGACCAGCTACCACGACATCCTGCCGAAAATCGACCGCCTGGAAATCGGCTGGACCTGGTACGCCAGGAGCCGCCAGCGCAGCCACGTCAACACCAGCTGCAAGCTGCTGCTGCTCTCGCACGCTTTCGATACGCTCGGCTGCGCGGTGGTCGGCCTGCGCACCGATAACTTCAACCACGCTTCGCAGGCGGCCATCGAGCGCCTCGGCGCCAGGAAAGATGGCGTGATCCGCCACAGTGCCCTGCGCCGCGACGGCACCGTGCGCGACACGGTCATGTACAGCATCGTGCGCGGCGAATGGCCCGAAATCAAGTCGCACCTGCACTACCAGCTGCAGCGCGCGGGAGCCTGATGTGCTGATCGACTTCTTCTTTACGCTCAAGGATGCCAAGATCCCGGTCACGATCAAGGAGTTCCTCACCCTGCTCGAAGCGATGCAGCGCAACGTCGTCGGCGCCTCCATGGACGACTTCTATTATGTATCGCGCCTGACCTTGGTCAAGGATGAAGCGCACTACGACAAATTCGACCGCGCCTTTGCCCAGTACTTCAAGGGCATCGACGCCGCGTTCGAGACCAATGCCGCCATTCCGCTCGACTGGCTGGTCAAGCGCATGGAGCGCGAGCTGTCGGACGAACAGAAAGCCCAGCTCGAAAAATTCGGCTACGACAAGCTGATGGACCGCCTGAACGAACTGCTCAAGGAACAGAAAGAGCGCCACGAAGGCGGCAGCAAGTGGATCGGCACCGGCGGCACCTCGCCCTTCGGCAATGGCGGCACCAATCCGGAGGGCGTGCGCATCGGCGGCAAGGGCGGCAACCGTACGGCCGTCAAGGTGTGGGAGCAGCGCTCTTACCGCGACTACGACGCCGAGCGCGAACTGGGCACGCGTAACATCAAGGTTGCATTGCGGCGCCTGCGCAAGTTCGCGCGCGAAGGCGCCGAGGACGAACTGGCGCTCGACGCCACCATCCACGCCACCGCCAACAACGCCGGCTACCTGGACATCAAGATGCGGCCCGAACGCCGCAACAAGGTCAAGGTGCTGATGCTGCTGGACGTGGGCGGCTCGATGGACGACCATATCGAACGCACCGAAGAACTGTTCTCGGCGGCGAAGACGGAATTCAAGAACATGGAGTTCTTCTACTTCCATAACTGCGTCTACGACTACCTGTGGAAGAACAACCGGCGCCGCCACGCCGAGCGCTTTCCGACCTGGGACATCCTGCGCAAGTACCCGGCCGACACCAAGCTCATTTTCGTCGGCGACGCCACCATGAGTCCCTACGAAGTGCTGCATCCGGGCGGCTCGGTCGAATACAACAACGAAGAAGCCGGCGCCGCGTGGCTAGCGCGCTTTTGCAATGCCTTCCCCAAATTCGCCTGGCTCAATCCCGAGCCGGAAGGCGTGTGGCAGTACCGCCAGTCGATTTCGGTGATCCGCCAGATTGTGGGCAACCGCATGTTCCCGCTGACGATCAACGGCCTCGAACGCGCCATGCGCACCCTGAGCAAATAGCTTCCTGCGACGTTATCCGAAGCGCATGATTGTGCTTTGGCCAACATTTTTCGTTATGCGGAATCGTGCGCACGGCCCCGTCTTGTAGAATCTCGGCGCACCCATCGACCTGATGGAACGAAAGGAAACCATGCCCGATCTGCTGACGATCCTCACTAATCTCGCCTGGCCCTTCGCGATCTGTATCGCGTGGATGGCCGGCGAATTCGGCAAGCGCTGGACCGGCCTGCCGCGCATCAGCTTCTACGGCATTGTCGGTTTTGCCCTGGCCAGCACCCAGATCGGCGTGCTGCCCGCATCGACGTCGGGAACGGGCACGGTCCTGTTCATGGCCGACGTGGCCTTCGGCCTGATCCTGTTCGAACTTGGCTACCGCATCAATCTGCGCTGGCTGCGCATGAATCCCTGGTTCGCCATGGCCTCGCTGGTCGAAGCGCTGGGCACCTTCGTGGCCGTGTATTTCGTCGCCCTGTGGTTCGGCGTGACCACCATGACCGCGCTGATGCTCGCGTCCCTCGCCATGTCCACCTCGCCCGCCACGGTGGTGCGCATCATCAATGAACAGCGCAGCTCCGGCCAGGTGACCGAGCGGGTGCTGCACCTGTCGGCGATCAACTGCGTGCTGTCGGTGTTTACGTTTAACGTCATCGTCGGCTTCTGGCTGTTCCACAGTTCGTCCGACATCGGCGACGCCACCATCAACAGCCTGGTCGCGCTGTTGATCTCGGGCGTGATCGGCGCCGTGTTCGGGGTGGTGGTGCCGGCCATGCTGCGCCACCTCGGCAACCTGGCGCAGGACGCCACGGTCGCCTTTGCGCTGGCCGTGATTCTGATCGTCTCGATCACCTACACCATGCACCTGTCGCCGGTGATGGCCACCCTGGCCTTCGGCCTGACGGCGCGCCACCGGCGCGTGGCCTTCAGCGGCGCGCAGCGCAACTTCGGCGCGCTCGGCGAGCTGCTCACCGTGCTGCTGTTCGTGTACGCCGCCTCGACCCTGGAATGGCGCGAACTGATGGCCGGCGGCGCGCTGGCGGTGACGGTGGTAATCGTGCGCCTGGTCACCAAGACGCTGGGCGTGACGGTGTTTTCGCAGTTGTCCGGCATTTCGTGGCGCAAGGGCGCGCTGACGGGCCTCGCCCTCGCGCCCGTGTCGGTGTTCGTTATTTTGCTGCTTGAGCATGCGCGTTCGCGCGGGATCGACGTGCAGGAACTGCGCTCGATGGCCGCGGTGACCATGATGCTCGAAGTATTCGGCCCCATCATCATCCAGCGCGCCCTGATCTGGGCCCGCGAAACCACGGAGGCCTCAAATGGCGCTTGAACCGTTTGCCAATTCCAAGGCGCTGACCTTTGGCGTGGAACTGGAGCTGCAACTGGTCAGCCTGTCGGACTTCGACCTGACCGCCGCCAGTCCCGACCTGCTGCACCTGCTGGCGCAAAAACCGTTTCCCGGCAATGTGACGCCCGAAATCGCCGAGAGCATGATCGAGATTAACTCGAGCGTGCATTCGAGCCACCTGCCGCTGCTGGCCGAACTGCTGGAGATCCGCGACATTCTCGTGGCGGCCGGCGACCGGCTCAACATCGGCTTGTGCGGCGGCGGCACGCATCCGTTCCAGCACTGGTCGGAGCAGAAGATCTATCCCAAGCAGCGCTTCCAGGAACTGTCGTCCCTGTACGGCTACCTGGCCAAGCAGTTCACGGTGTTCGGCCAGCACGTGCACATCGGCTGCGCCTCGGGCGACGATGCGATGTTTTTGCTGCATTCGCTGAACCGGTATATTCCGCACTTTATTGCCCTGTCGGCGTCGTCGCCCTTCGTGCAGGGGCACGACAGCCTTTTCGATTCGGCGCGCTTGAATTCCGTGTTTGCCTTTCCGATGAGCGGACGCGCGCCGTTCACCCTCAGCTGGGACGAATTCGCGAATGTGTACTTTGCGAAGATGGAAGGCACCGGCATCATCAAGAGCATGAAGGATTTTTACTGGGACGTGCGGCCCAAGCCGGAGTACGGCACCATCGAGCTGCGCGTGTGCGACACGCCGCTGACGGTGGAGCGGGCGGCGGCGCTGGCGGGGTATTTGCAGGCGCTGTGCCGGCATCTGCTGGAGCGGCGCGAGGAGCCGCCGGTGGAAGACGACTACCTTGTGTATAACTTCAACCGCTTCCAGGCGTGCCGGTTCGGGCTGGATGGGGCGATTACGCATCCGAAGACGTACGAGACGATGTCGCTGCGCGAGGATATCTTGACGACGTTAAGGAAGATGGAGCCGCATGGCGAGGCGCTCGGGAGCCTGGGCGCGCTGCGGCATTTGTCGACGGCGGCGCAGGAGGCGAGCGACGCGACGTATTTGCGCAGGCAGTATGAGGAACAGGGGAGTGCCGAGGGGATGGTCAATGCGGCGATCGGGCGGTTCAGGGGGAAGCGCTAGCCTATTATCTGTCGTCCATTAGCCTCTGCTCCGTCTCCCCCGCGCAGGCGGGCACTAGCCTATTATCCGTCTTCCCCGCGCAGGCGGGGATCCATACCACCTTTGCTCATAGGTGCTATGGGCCCCCGCCTGCGCGGGGGAGACGGTGGCGCGCAAGCGCCAGTGACGCGAGCGTGACTACAAGCGCGTCTCGCGCGCAGCCCGCAAAAATTCATCCAGAATCGGCGTGCAATCCAACAAATCCTCCCCACCGGCCCGGTGAAACTCCGGGTGCCACTGCAATCCCATCACAAAATTGGCCCTCTGATACCGGATCGCCTCGATGATCCCGTCCGGGTCCGACATCGCCTCCACCAAAATATCGCGCCCCAAATCCTTCACCGCCTGATGGTGGATCGAATTGACCACCGGCCGCCGCACATCCGGGAACATGCGTCCCAGCGACGACCCCGACGGAAAAATCACCTTGTGCCGGTGGGCGTCGTAATCGCTGTGCACGTGCGCATGCGCGGCCGGCACGTTGGTCGCCACGTCCTGGTACAAAGTCCCTCCGAACGCTACGTTGATCAACTGGCACCCGCGGCAAATGCCCAGCACCGGTTTACCCGCGTCGACGAATTCGTGCAGCAGTTCGAGTTCGTACACATCGCGCGCGCGGTCGCCGCTCCATTCGGGCCGGGTCGGCGACTCCGAATACGTCTGCGGCGACACGTCGGCCCCGCCCTGCAGCACCAGGCCATCGAGGTGACGCGCGTAATGGCGCAAGGTGATGTTACTCGGATGGAGTAAACCGTTGGTGTTAACCGTCGGGATCATAAACACCAGCACGTCGCGCGACATCACCCACTGCGCGATCGACTCTTCCAGGTACTGCAAATTCTTGCTGCGCAGCCCAGTCGACCCGGCCTCGGGATGAAAAATCCGCGCCGACACCCCGATGCGCAAGGTGCGCCGCATGAAGTCGCGGCCGATTTTGTCGCGCAGGTTGCGCCAGCGCGAGGCCAGCACGCGGCGCGCCAGGGCCAGCGGCGTGTCGTTGTCCTTCTGGTAGCGCGGCAGGGCGTCAGCGGCGCGCCGGTCGGGAACGCGGGGGGCATGAACGCCGCCGTCGGTGTCCTGCACGGGCGCGGGAGCAGGATCGGGAACGGCGGCTGGAAACAGGGGCTTGTCGGTATCGGGCATGCCTTAAATATAGCGCTCCCATGCGGGCGCACGATTCAAAGTTGTAACAAAATTGTGACCGCCTCGCGCTACGGCGGCAGCGACAGCAGCTTCTTGAGCACCGCCAGCACGTGGCGGTCGGCCATCGGTTTGTCGAGCAGGCCGCGCACCCCGGCCGCGCGCGCGCGCGCCGTATCGTAGCCGGACGCCTGGTTCACCAGCAGCACCACGGCGATGCGCTCGGCGCCCTCCTGCTGCTTGATCTGGCTACACAGCGCATACGGATCGATGCCGGGGGTGGAGGTGTTGATCATCACCACCGCCACCGGCGTCTCGGCGCACAGGCGCACCGCCGCCACCGCGCTCTCGGTCCACTCCACCGCCACGTGGTGCGCCGCCAAGAGGCGCGCCACATGGTCGCGCAGCGCACCGCGCTTGTCGACGATGAGCACCGCGCCGCGCGGCGGCTGGCGCCGCATCTTGATGAATTCGGCCGGATCGGTGATGTCGAGGTCGAGGCGGATGCGGCGGCGCCGGTCGTGCACGGGCGCCGCGGCGGGCGCCGGCATGTCCTTGAGGGCCTCGGCGCGCTTGCGTCCGAGCTCGGCGAGCAGCTTGAACATCTGGAACATGTCCAGCGGACGCGGCAGCTGCGCGCAGGGAAACTCCATCCCGGCCGAGCCGATCACCAGGGCCGGACGCAGCCGGTCTGGCTGCCATGCCAGCAAGGCGGCCAGGGCGCTCAGGTCGTCGCCGTTGGCGATCATCAGGTCCGGCTCTTGCAAACTGTCGCCGAGCAGGCAAGAATACGACGGCCCGTCGCGCGGGGGATGCGCCAGCGCCGTCCCCAGCTCGGCACCTTCGGAAGAAGGAAAGCCCAACAGGCGAACGCTCAGAGACTGCCTTTTTGAATGCATTTTTAGCAACTTATGGAATAGTTTTGACCACACCTGTTGGTGTCCGTACAAATCTAACCACAATCGTCGGGGCTGGCAAGCACATTCAGCGTTCTCAAATTTGGCTTCTTTTCCGGCTGACAAGATAGAATGCGCAGGCATCCGCATAAAGAACTTAGACATGGCCACCAAAAAACCTGCATCCGACTACAGCGAATCCTCCATCCGGGTCCTCAAGGGACTCGAACCCGTCAAACAGCGTCCGGGCATGTACACCCGCACGGAAAATCCGCTGCACATCATCCAGGAAGTGATCGACAACGCCTCCGATGAAGCGCTCGGCGGCCATTGCAAGAACATCGGCGTGACGGTCAATGCGGACGGCTCGATCACGGTCGAAGACGACGGCCGCGGCATCCCGGTCGGCATGCATCCCGAAGAAGGCGTGCCGACGGTGGAAATCGTCTTTACGCGCCTGCACGCGGGCGGCAAGTTCGACAAGGGCTCGGGCGGCGCCTATGCCTTCTCGGGCGGCCTGCATGGCGTCGGCGTGTCGGTCACCAACGCGCTGTCCTCGCGCCTGGAAATCACGGTCTGGCGCAAGGAAGACAACGGCACCGGCCTGCACAAGATGGTCTTTGCCGACGGCGACGTGATCGAGCCGCTGGCGTCGATCCCGGCCCCGCGCGACGGCAAGAAGAGCGGCACCCGCGTGACCGCCTGGCCGAACCCGAAGTATTTCGATTCGCCCGCGATCTCGCAGGTCGAGCTTGCGCGCCTGCTGCGCTCGAAGGCGGTGCTGCTGCCCGGCGTGACGGTCACCCTCACCATCGCCAAGACCGGCGACGTGACGACCTGGAAGTACGACGAAGGCCTGCGCGGCTACCTTAACGAGATGCTGGCGCAAAGCACCAACGGCGAGACGGTCATTCCCGTGTTCGAAGGCGCCCAGTACTCCAATGGCGAGTCCGACGGCTTTGCCGAAGGCGAAGGCGCGGCCTGGGTGGTGGCGTGGACCGAAGAAGGCGCGGTGGTGCGCGAATCGTACGTGAACCTGATTCCGACCTCGAACGGCGGCACCCACGAATCGGGCCTGCGCGACGGCCTGTATGGCGCGGTCAAGAGCTTTGTGGAGATGCACTCGCTGCTGCCCAAAGGCGTGAAGCTGCTGCCCGAAGACGTGTTCGCGCGCGTCTCCTTCGTCCTCTCGGCCAAGGTGCTCGATCCGCAGTTCCAGGGCCAGATCAAGGAACGCCTGAACTCGCGCGACGCGGTGCGGCTGGTCTCGACCTTCGCCAAGCCGCCGCTCGAACTGTGGCTGAACCAGCACGTCGAATACGGCCGCAAGCTGGCCGAACTGGTGATCCGCCAGGCCCAGTCGCGCCTGCGTTCGCTGCAAAAAGTGGAAAAGAAAAAATCGTCGGGCGTGGCCGTTTTGCCGGGCAAGCTGACCGATTGCGAATCGAGCGACATCGGCCGCAACGAACTGTTCCTGGTCGAGGGCGACTCGGCGGGCGGATCGGCCAAGATGGGGCGCGACAAGGAATTCCAGGCCATTTTGCCGCTGCGCGGCAAGGTCCTCAACTCCTGGGAAACCGACCGCGACCGCCTGTTCGCCAACAACGAGATCCACGACATCGCGGTGGCGATCGGAGTCGATCCGCACAGCGTGGGCGACACGCCCGACCTGTCGGGCCTGCGCTACGGCAAGATCTGCATCCTGTCGGATGCGGACGTGGACGGCTCGCACATCCAGGTGTTGCTGCTGACCTTGTTCTTCAAGCACTTCCCGGCCCTGTTCGCGCCCGGCCACATTTGCGTGGCGCGCCCGCCGCTGTACCGGGTCGACGCCCCGGCGCGCGGCAAGAAGCCGATCCAGAAGCTGTACGCGCTCGACGATGGCGAGCTGGTGGCGATCCAGGACAAGCTGATGAAAGAAGGCTTGAAGGAAGGCAGCTGGAGCATTTCGCGCTTCAAGGGCCTGGGCGAGATGAACGCCGAACAGTTGTGGGAAACCACGATGAATCCAGACACGCGGCGGTTGCTGCCGGTATCGCTGGGCGACTTCAGCCACATCGACGCCTCGGCGCGCTTCAACATGCTGATGGGCAAAGGCGAAGCCGCCGCCCGCCGCGCCTGGATCGAAGAACACGGCAACGAAACCGAAGCCGACATCTGATTTGTTGCAAACGGTGGATGTGTTGCAAAACCGGGGTCAGACCCCAACCGGTGTTGCAAAACCGGGGTCAGACCCCAACCGGCAAAACCGGGG